>JALHLK010000022.1 GCA_022844565.1 Saprospiraceae bacterium | reverse complement strand
TGCTGCTAAAAGCCGTATTCGGTAGGCCTACTACCATCATAATTACAATTACAGATATATTCTAAGCTATCTTTATAGCTTTATCTTATCTTCGTGACACAATAGGAGCGAACTGCAAGCCCGTTCTTGCAGCATATAGAAATCAATTTTGAGCTGTAATAGGAAATCCATTTTAGATTTTTAGGTCATTTTTTATGTGTGGCATTTTAACATACTAAACAACTAAATTAACCAAAATATATCAATAAAATACATTCTTGTAGAAAATTACAAAATAAACATCTAATAATACGATTTTTAGCCCCAATTATCTTAAAGTATCGTATTTTTGGAGTCAAATTTAAAAAAATAATACAAATATGATGGATCAATTAATTCAACGTTTTCCAGCACAGCTCACAGAGGCGTTGGAAATTGGAGAAAATGCAGTTCTAACTCAACCGACAGAGCCTATTAACAAAATTTTTGTTGCTGGAATGGGAGGCTCTGGAATAGGCGCTGATTTTGTTGCCGAATTCATAGTGAATGAATGTAAAGTGCCTTATTTAGTGGGTAAAGGATATGATATTCCTGCCTACATCGATAAAAATACCCTCTATATTGCCTCTTCGTATTCTGGAAATACAGAGGAGACTTTAAGTTCTTTAGCACAAGCAGAAAAAGTAGGATGTAAAATTATCATCATTGCCTCTGGTGGAAAATTGGTGCAAATAGCAAAAGAAAAAAACTATGATTGTATAATTGTACCTGGAGATTGGCCTTCTCCAAGAGCTTGTTTAGGGTTTTCTTTGGTTCAACAGTTATATGTATTATACAAATTAGACTTTATTTCCAAAACTGCCATAAATGAAATTAAAACCTCTATTGATCTTATTAAATACGATCAAGATGAGATTAAGAATAAGGCAGAAAAGATAGCAAATATTATATTCGGTAAAATTCCAGTGATTTATACCACTGACAGAATGGAGTCCGTAGCTGTACGATTGAGACAACAAATCAACGAAAACTCAAAAGCACTTTGTTGGCATCATGTAATTCCAGAGATGAATCACAACGAGTTAGTAGGTTGGACAGAGAAAAATAATGACCTAGCAGTGATCTTCTTGAGAAACAAAGATGATTTTAAACGGAACGCCATTAGAATGGATATTAATAAAGAAATTTATACAAAATATACAGATACGATAGTAGAAATTTTCAGTAAAGGGCAAACTCTTGTAGAAAAATCTATCTACCTAGTTCACTTAGGTGATTGGGTGACTTGGTATTTATCACAGTTAAGAGGTGCTGATGCTATTGAAGTCAATGTCATCAATTATTTAAAAGATGAATTAGCTAAAGTCTAGTGTAAAAGACTAAAGACCGATTAGCCTCAATATGGCTAAATCGATAACAGTTAATAGCTTATATAAGCTTAGATTAAATAAAAAGGGGAGTCAAACTTAAAATTTGCTCCCCTTTTTTATTTCTACCTTAAAACCATTACTTATTTTTCAGGTACGAATTGATGTCTCTGAATTTTCATATCATTATATGATTTGAGACCTGTTCCCGCAGGTATTCTTTTACCAATAATAACATTTTCTTTCAGTCCATTCAAGTAGTCAGTCTTACCACTCATCGCAGCAGTACTCAATACTTTGGTAGTCTCTTGGAAGGAAGCAGCTGAAATCCAACTGTAAACTCCCAAAGATGCTCTCGTAATACCTTGAAGCATTGGCGTCGATGTAGCTGGTACTGCATCTCTTGCCTCAATAAGTTTTTTATCATTTCTTTTTAAGAAAGAGTTCTCTTCTCTTAACTGTCTTACAGAAATTTTAGATCCTAATTGATATTTAACAGACTCACCTGGGTTCGTAACAATCTTTTTATCATATGTCTCTTCATTTTCGGACATAAACTCAATTTTATTAACCGCTTCTCCTTCTAAGAAGGATGAATCACCTGGATCAACAATATTTACATCCCTCATCATTTGTCGAACGATCACTTCTATATGTTTATCGTTGATATTTATACCTTGAGATCGATAAACTTCTTGAACACCGTTTACTAAATAATATTGAACTGCAAATGGGCCTTTGATATTTAGAATATCTATAGGAGCTACAGCACCATCCGTCAACGGCATTCCCGCTCTCACGAAATCACCTTCCTGTATTAAAATATGCTTAGATAAACCTATTAAATATTTTCGTATTTGTCCAGTTTTTTCGTCTTCTATGAAGGTTTCTCTATTGCCTCTTTTGATTTTACCGAAAGAAACGATACCATCTATTTCCGCAACAGTTGCTGGGTTAGAAGGGTTTCTAGCTTCAAACAATTCAGTAACTCTAGGAAGACCACCTGTGATATCTTGGATTTTTCCTAAATTTCTAGGTATTTTTACTATCTTGAAACCTGCAGATACTTCTTGGCCATCCTCTATGGAGATATACGAACCTACTGGCAATGTATACGATTTAAGGACTTCACCTGATGGAGAAACGATATTAATTACTGGAATCTTTTTCTTATTCTTAGATTCTATAACAACCTTATCTGCATATCCTGTTTGGTCATCCCTCTCTATTCTATATGTGATCCCTTCCTCGACTGAATCAAATTGAGCAATTCCCGAATATTCAGTGATAATCATATTATTAAATGGATCCCAGTCGCAAATCACATCGTTTTTAGATATCTTTTGTTTATCTTTTACTTTTAAAGAAGAACCATAAGGTATGTGATTGGTACCAAATATTTTACCTGTTTCTACATCTACAATTCTTACTTCTCCTGATCTTGACAAAACTACATTTTCGTTGTTTTCTTCTGTCACTTTGATATTATCAAATTCGACTCTACCATCAAATTTTGAAACAATCTCAGATTCCGTCTTAGAAACTGATGCTATACCACCCACGTGGAATGTACGAAGCGTCAACTGTGTACCTGGCTCACCAATACTTTGAGCAGCTATGATACCTACAGCGTCTCCATTTTCTGCAATTCTGCCAGATGCTAGATTTTTTCCATAACACTTAGCACAAACACCATTTTTGGTTTCACAAGTCAATACTGACCTGATGGTTACTGCTTCTATACCTATATCCTCTACTTTTTTAGCGATTTCATCAGATATATACTCTCCAGTTTCCAAAATTATTTCATCCGTGACTGGATCAACAATGTTGTATAATGTATACCGACCTACTATCCTTGATGCTAAAGTTTCAATAACATTTTCATTATCTTTTAAAGAAGTAGTCTCTATACCTCTTAAAGTATCACAATCTACCTCTGTAATGATTACGTCCTGAGCAACATCCACTAATCGTCTTGTAAGATATCCTGCATCCGCTGTCTTTAAAGCCGTATCGGCCAACCCCTTTCTTGCACCGTGCGTAGATATGAAATACTCTAATACGGATAGTCCTTGAAGGAAATTAGATAAGATTGGGTTTTCAATAATTGCAGCACCTGTGTCACCAGACTTTCTTGGCTTTGCCATCAATCCCCTCAATCCAGCTAACTGCTTGATTTGTTGTTTTGATCCTCTCGCACCAGAGTCTAACATCATATATACAGAATTAAAACCATCCTTATGTTGAGATAATTCTCTCATCAAACTTTCAGTTATCAAATTATCCGCATAAGTCCACTTATCAATAACTTGGTTATAACGCTCGTTTGGAGTAATTAAACCCATGTTATAGTTATCCCAAACTTCATCAACTTCTGCTTGAGCATTTTGAAGGGTTATATCTTTTATAGATGGTGTAATTAAATCACCCAAGTTAAAGGATAAACCACCTTTGAAAGACCAGAAAAATCCTAGCTCTTTGATTTCGTCCAAAAATCTTGCAGTTTCGGCAAAACTCGTTTCTGTGATAATATTAGAAATTACCTTTTTGAGGTTTTTCTTTGTCAATATTACATTCACATAAGCAACAGTCTTAGGTACGGCTTGATTGAAAAGCACCCTACCAACCGTTGTTTCAAGAAATTCAAAATTAGCAACATTCTCCTCCGTTCTACCTTTTACTCTCAACTTTACTTGAGAATGGAGTGATAATATTCCTTCATTAAATGCTATGATTACTTCTTCAGGACTGTAGAAAGTACCAATTTTTTTATCGGACTTTCTAGCCTTGGTAAGATAATATAATCCTAAAACCATGTCCTGTGACGGAAGTGATATAGGAGATCCATCTTGAGGGTTTAACATGTTATGTGAGGACAACATTAATACTTGAGCTTCAAGTATCGCCGCATTACTTAACGGTACGTGGACCGCCATCTGATCCCCATCAAAATCGGCATTAAACGCTCCACAAACTAATGGGTGTAATTGGATTGCCTTTCCTTCTATCAACCTAGGCTGAAAAGCTTGAATTGACAACCTGTGTAAAGTAGGAGCCCTATTCAATAATACAGGGTGACCTTTTAATATATTTTCTAAGATTTCCCAAATTACCGGATCTTTTCTATCAACAAGTTTCTTGGCAGACTTTACCGTTTTTACAATACCTCTTTCTATCAATTTTCTGATTACAAAAGGCTTGAAAAGTTCTGCAGCCATCGCTTTAGGCAATCCACACTCATGTAATTTGAGTGTTGGACCAACAACGATTACTGATCTACCTGAATAGTCAACCCTTTTACCCAAAAGGTTCTGTCTGAACCTACCTTGCTTACCTTTCAGAATATCACTTAATGATTTTAAAGCTCTACCTCCTTCAGCTTTCACTGCATTTGACTTTCTTGAGTTGTCAAACAATGAATCTACAGCTTCTTGAAGCATTCTTTTTTCATTTCTAAGAATTACCTCAGGAGCTTTGATTTCTAATAATCTCTTGAGTCTATTATTTCTTATTATGACTCTACGGTACAAATCATTTAAATCCGAAGATGCAAATCTACCTCCATCTAAAGGAACTAAAGGTCTTAGTTCAGGTGGTATTACCGGTAAATACTGAATGATCGACCACTCCGGTCTATTAGCTTCTTTTTCAACACCTTCTCTAAATGCTTCTACTACTCTCAATCTCTTGAGCGCTTCAGATTTCCTTTGCTGAGATGTTTCTACAGATGCTTGATGTCTAAGTTGGTTGGAGAGTTCAAGTAAATTTAACCTTGATAGCAAGTCAAGAACTGCTTCTGCCCCCATCTTAGCAATAAACTTATTTGGGTCGCTATCGTCTAGCATTCCATTTTCCTTTGGTAAGGTATCAAGAATGCTGAAGTATTCTTCCTCAGTTAATAAGTCGTACTTACTAATTTCTCCTTCTTTTACACCTGGCTGGATTACCGAGTATTTTTCATAATATACAAGAGACTCCAAATTTTTAGAAGACATTCCTAATAGATAACCTATCTTATTAGGAAGTGATTTGAAGAACCAAATGTGCACCACTGGTACAACTAATTTGATATGCCCCATTCTTTCTCTTCTTACCTTCTTTTCAGTTACTTCTACCCCACATCTATCACAAACGATGCCTTTGTACCTGATTCTCTTATATTTACCGCAATAACATTCATAATCCTTTACAGGACCAAAAATTCTTTCACAAAAAAGACCATCTCTTTCAGGCTTATAAGATCTATAGTTTATAGTTTCAGGCTTTAATACCTCCCCATATGATCTTTCTAAAATTTCGTCCGGAGAAGATAAACTGATTGTAATCGATTCAAAATCCTTTCCTACCCTATTTACTTTATTTTTAAACGCCATTTTCCTTTACTTTTTTGATTACTCAAATTTTACATCTAATGCTAAACCTCTCAATTCATGTACCAATACATTGAATGACTCTGGAATATTCGGTTCAGGAATATTTTCACCTTTTACAATTGCTTCGTAAGCTTTGGCCCTTCCAATGATATCATCCGATTTTATAGTAAGCAATTCTCTTAATATATTTGATGCACCATATGCTTCGAGAGCCCACACTTCCATCTCACCAAATCTTTGACCACCAAACTGAGCTTTACCCCCTAAAGGTTGCTGAGTAATCAATGAGTATGGTCCTATTGATCTTGCATGCATTTTATCATCAACCATGTGAGATAATTTTAACATGTATATTACACCAACCGTAGCTTGTTGGTGGAATCTATCTCCCGTTTCGCCATCACTTAAGTAAGTTTGTCCTAAGTTAGGTAATTCAGCTTTTACACAATAGTCTGCAATTTCATTAAGGGTTGCACCATCAAAAATAGGTGTCGCAAACTTAACTCCCAGTTTTTTACCAGCCCAACCTAATACCGTTTCAAATATTTGACCTAAATTCATCCTTGAAGGTACACCTAAAGGATTTAATACGATATCTACTGGAGTTCCATCTTCTAAGAATGGCATATCCTCTTCTCTAACTATTCTGGATACAATACCCTTATTACCATGACGTCCTGCAAGTTTATCTCCTACTTTCAGCTTTCTCTTTTTAGCAATATAAACTTTTGCTAATTTTAACACACCTGCTGGTAATTCATCACCAATTGAAATATTGTATTTTTCTCTCTTATATCTTCCAAGTTCTTCATTCATTTTTAGGTTAAAATTGTGTAGTAACCTAGAAATCAGTTCATTTTTGGAAGCATCTTTGGTCCAATTAGAATAATCTACAGTAGAGTAATCCAAATCTTTTAAAATCTTTGGAGTAAATTTGGAACCTTTTGAAATTAATTCTTCTTTATAAATTGTAAAAACTCCTTCAGATGTATTGTCGTCTAATAACAACATCAACTTATCAATAAGTGTAGTTTTTAACTCATTTACATTAATAGCATGTTCGTCATCAAGTCTAGCTAATAAATCCTTTTCCTGTACTTTCTGGAATTTATCCTTTTTAGCTCTTGCAAATAATTGCTTATTGATAACCACACCACTTGTTGATGGTGGCGCTTTGAGCGAAGCATCCTTGACATCTCCTGCTTTATCTCCAAAGATAGCTCTTAGAAGCTTTTCCTCTGGAGTTGGGTCAGATTCTCCTTTAGGAGTAATTTTACCAATCAAAATATCGCCTTCATTTACCCATGCACCAAGTCTGATAATACCATTTTCGTCTAAGTCTTTAGTTGCTTCTTCACTCACATTAGGAATATCTGCCGTAAGCTCTTCTTCCCCTAATTTCGTATCACGAATGTCAGTATCAAAACTTTCTATATGTATCGATGTGAAGATGTCTTCCTTTACTACTCTTTCCGATAAAACGATCGCATCCTCAAAGTTATAACCTTTCCAAGGCATAAAGGCAACCATCAAGTTTTGACCTAATGCAAGTTCTCCTTTATCTGTTGCATAACCTTCACAAAGCAATGATCCTTTTTTAACTCGATCACCTTTTCTTACAATAGGTTTTAAGTTTATACAAGTTGCTTGGTTGGTTCTTACAAATTTCGTAAGCTTATATTCTCTAAAATCACTGTCGAAAGAAACTAATCTATCGTCATCTGTTCTGTCATACTTAATTACTATTGAATTTGCATCTACACTTTCAACGGTACCATCTCCTTCTGCATTAATTAGCATATTTGAATCTTGAGCAACCTTTGCTTCAATTCCTGTTCCAACTATTGGTGAAGAAGGTTTTATCAAAGGTACTGCTTGACGTTGCATGTTAGATCCCATCAAGGCCCTGTTGGCATCATCATTTTCAAGAAACGGTATCAAAGATGCTGAGACACCTACAATCTGATTTGGTGCTATATCAATATAATCAACCTCTTCAGGACTTAAAACTGGGAATTCACCATGTTCTCTTGACTTAATTTTGTCATCGATAAATGATCCGTCTGCTTTTACTAGGGCATTTGCCTGAGCAATCTTATTTGAGTCCTCTTCTTCTGCTGATAGATATGTTTCACCCCCATCAAGGTCTACTATTCCTGCATTTACCTTTCGATATGGAGTTTCAAGAAATCCCATTTTATTTACCTTAGCGTGAACGCACAACGTAGATATTAGACCGATATTAGGTCCTTCAGGCGTTTCGATCGTACATAATCGACCATAATGAGAATAGTGAACGTCCCTAACCTCGAAACCAGCCCTTTCTCTCGAAAGACCACCAGGTCCTAAAGCAGAAATTCTTCTTTTGTGAGTGATTTCTGAAAGCGGATTTGTTTGATCTAGAAATTGAGATAATTGACTAGTACCAAAGAAAGAGTTGATAACGGAAGATAATGTTCTTGCATTAATCAAATCAACAGGAGTAAAAACTTCGTTATCCCTTACGTTCATTCTTTCTCTAATAGTCCTCGCCATTCTAGCAAGACCTACACCAAATTGAGCATACAATTGCTCCCCAACAGTTCTTACTCTCCTATTACTAAGGTGATCAATATCGTCGAGTTCCGCTTTTTGGTTTACAAGTGAAACCAAGTATTTTACTATTTCAATGATATCTTCTTTGGTTAGTACCAAAGTGTCCATTGAAGTAGTTAGACCTAATTTATTATTGATTTTATATCTACCAACCTCACCAAGATTATATCTTTTGTCAGAGAAAAACAATTTTTCAATTATACCTCTAGCTGTATCTTCGTCTGGTGGATCTGTACCTCTCAATTGTCTATAAATATGTGTGACCGCTTCCATTTCAGAAGAGGTTGGGTCTTTTTGAAGGGTATTATATATAATGGTATAGTCAATATCCAATCCTTCCTTTTGAAGAACTATCGTATCAGTGTTTGCATCTTTTATAAGACCAATGTTCTCTTCATCGAGCACTACGTCTCTTTCAAAGATGATTTCATTTCTCTCTAATGTGACAACTTCGCCTGTATCTTCATCAACAAAGTCTTCAACCCATTTTCTTAACACTCTAGCAGCTAATCTTCTTCCAATTGCTGATTTTAAGCTTTTATCATTAACCTCTATTTCTTCAGAAAGGTCAAAAAGATTTAAAATATCTTTATCAGAATCAAATCCAATTGCTCTAAGTAACGTGGTAACTGGAAACTTCTTTTTTCTATCTATATAAGCATACATTACAGAGTTGATGTCCGTTGCAAACTCCATCCATGCCCCTTTAAAAGGAATTACTCTTACGGAGAATATCTTTGTTCCATTAGGGTGGTAACTTTGGCTAAAAAATACACCTGGAGATCTGTGTAACTGAGAAACTACTACTCTTTCAGCTCCATTGATAAGGAAAGTTCCTTTAGAAGTCATATAAGGGATGTTCCCTAAAAATACATCTTGTACGATAGTTTGAAAATCAACATGCTCTTCATCGTTACAAGAAAGCCTTAGTTTTGCCTTTAAAGGTACACTATACGTTAGACCCCTTTGTACACATTCGTCTATTGTATATCTTGGTGGATCTACAAAATAATCTAAGAATTCAAGTACAAATATATTTCTTGTGTCAGTAATTGGAAAGTTATCTTGAAATACTCGGTAAAGTCCTTCATTCATTCTGTTTTCAGGAGTTGTCTCTAGCTGAAAAAACTCTTGAAAAGATTTTAATTGAATGTCTAATAATTCCGGGTAATAAGATGGCAATTTGATTTTTCCGAAATTTATTCTTTCGTTTGATAAAACTTTGTTTGCTATTGTAGAATCCATTTTGGAAGTTTAAAATGATTTAATAACACAGTTTCTACTGTAAAGTTTTCGAGTTAAATAGCAATAGGCTTAGACAGTAGAACCGTCTAAGCCGAAAGCTATATTTTTATATAGACTTGCCCTCGAAAGCAAACCCATATGCTTGACTACTTCAATTCTACTGAAGCACCCACTCCTTCTAAAGCAGCTTTGATGCTTTCAGCTTCACCTTTTGGAGCTCCTGCTTTCAATGTAGCTGGTGCACCATCCACTAAATCTTTAGCTTCTTTCAAGCCTAAACCTAATAGATTTTTCACTTCTTTAACAACAGCAAGCTTGTTAGCTCCACCAGAAGTTAATACTACATCAAATTCAGTTTTTTCAACTACTTCTGCAACTTCTCCACCCCCTGCAGATGGTGCTGCTACTGCTACTGCTGCTGCAGCTGGCTCAATGCCATACTCATCTTTTAATATTTGAGCTAGTTCGTTTACTTCTTTTACAGTTAGATTAACTAGCTGCTCTGCAAATGCCTTAATATCAGCCATTTTTTTTTGTTTTTAATTTGTTAGTAAAATAATTTATATAGAGCGTTTGTCTTGGAAGCCGTATTAATTTTCTCTTTCTTGAAGAGTTTTAACTAATCCTGCTATTGTGTTACCTCCTGATTTAAGAGCACTAATAACATTTTTAGCTGGTGATTGTAACAATCCAATGATTTCTCCAACCAATTGTTCTTTAGATTTCAAACTGACAAGTGCATCAATCTGATTATCACCAATAAATATACTTGTATCTATGTATGCTGCTTTGATTAATGGTTTTTCAGCTGCTTTTCTAAAGTCTTTTATAACTTTTGCTGGTAAATTCGCAGTATTTGCGAATAAAAGTGTTGTTGGCCCAACTAATGAATCATACAATTCGGCAAAATTTTTGCTTTCATCAAATGATTCCATAGCCTTTCTAGCTAAAGTGTTTTTAACTACCAAAACCTCTATTCCTTTTTCAAAGCATATCCTTCTGAAGTTATTGATTTGTGCTACTGATAATGATGAAGAGTCAGCTAAATAAAAATTAGTGTTTTGATCTAATTTTGCTTTTAAATCTTCTATCAATACTCCTTTATCTTGTTTTTTCATTACTATTCTATTATTGATGATGATTAAATAGACTTAGAATCAATCTTGATTCCTGGACTCATCGTACTTGCCACACTTACAGATCGCATGTAAGTACCTTTTGCTGTTGATGGTTTCATTCTTTCTAAAGTCTGAACAAACTCTTTGATATTTTCAGCCAATTGTTCAGGTTTGAAAGATACTCTTCCAACTGTTGAGTGAATAATACCATATTTATCAACTCTAAAAGATATTTTACCTTTTTTCACATCTGTCACTGCTCCAGCCACATCAGTTGTTACCGTTCCAGTTTTTGGATTTGGCATTAAATTTCTTGGTCCAAGTATTCTACCTATTTGACCTAATTTTGCCATGACATCAGGAGTTGCTATAATTACGTCAACATCAGTCCAACCTCCTTTAATCTTTGCAATGTAATCATCTAAACCTACAAAGTCAGCACCAGCATTTTTTGCAGCTTCTTCTTTGTCCGGATTACATAATACCAATACTGATTTCGATTTTCCTGTTCCATTTGGAAGGGTCACTGTACCTCTGATAGCTTGATCAGCTTTTCTAGGGTCAACACCAAGTCTAACGTGCAAATCTACAGACGAATCAAATTTTGTAGTATTTACTTCTTTTACCAGTGTTACTGCATCTGTAAGATTGTAGAACTTTTTAGCGTCTACTTTTTCTTCAGCAGCTTTTCTTTTTTTAGAAATTTTTGCCATATTTAAAAAATTTTAAGGTACGAACGATTGATATCAATCTCCCTTGTTAGTTAATACTTCTTATTAAAATGGAGCATCACCACTTACTGTAAGACCCATTGATCTTGCGGTACCAGCTACCATTGTCATCGCAGACTCTAAAGTGAAAGCATTTAAATCCTTCATTTTGTCTTCCGCAATTAATCTTACTTGATCCCATGAAACAGAGCCAACTTTTACCCTATTTGGTGCAGCTGAACCAGATTTAATTTTAGCCGCTTCCATTAATTGAACTGCCGCTGGTGGTGTCTTTATTACAAAATCAAATGATTTATCTTTGTATACCGAGATTAATACTGGTACTATTTTACCCATCTGATCTTGGGTAGCAGCATTAAACCTTTTACAGAACTCCATAATGTTTACTCCCTTCGAACCTAAAGCAGGTCCTACTGGTGGTGCTGGGTTAGCAGCTCCTCCCTTTACTTGGAGTTTAACATAAACATCTACCTCTTTTGCCATTTTCTATTAATTTAAAATATATTTGATACCATGGAAGCAATAGTATCTTATGATTGTTTTTCTACTTGTCCAAAATTTAATTCCACTTCAGTACCTCGTCCAAATATTTTAACGATAACTTTCAGTTTCTTTCTTTCTTCATTTACCTCTTTTACTTCACCTATGAAGTCTTTGAAAGGTCCATCGATTATCTTTATGGTTTCATCCACTAAGAATGGGTCAACCATCATTTCACCCATTTCTGTTGACTCATCCACTTTACCTAACATTCTATTAGCTTCTACTTGAGTCATAGGAATTGGGTTTGTTTTACCCAAGAAATGCATAACATTTGTAAGGTTACTAATACTTTGTACTATTTCTCCAGAAAACTTATCAGGCTCTGCCTCCACTAAAATGTAGCCTGGTAAAATATTCCTTTCTAAGGTCCTTTTCTTACCATTCATCATTTTAAATACCTTCTCAATAGGTACAACAACCTGTAAAACTACAGAAGTCCAGCCATTTCTATCTATTTCTAAGTCAATCTTTTCTTTGATTTTCTTTTCCTTTCCAGAAATTACTCTTAATGAATACCACCTTGAAGTTTCGCTCATTCTTTTGAATTAAAAATTAATTATAGATTAAGCCTAACCCAAAATTAGATGCGCTATCCATTACAAAAATGACTATCGCGAATATAACTGAAGCTACAAGTACTAACACTGTACTTTGTACTAACTCAGACCAAGTTGGCCAAGTCACATTATTCACTAATTCGTCAATACTTTCTTTTATATATAATCTAAGACTCTCCATTCTCAGTTTTTGTTTTTGCAGGGAAGACAGGGCTCGAACCTGCAGCCTACGGTTTTGGAGACCGCCACTCTACCAATTGAGCTACTCCCCTTTGTCTATAAATACAGAATTAAGTGCTTGGTAAAAGCACTTAATTCTGTTTATTTATTCAAAATTTATCTAGTACTATGCTAGGATTTCAGTCACCTGACCTGCTCCAATAGTTCTACCACCTTCTCTAATTGCAAATCTTAATCCTTTCTCCATTGCAATTGGGCTCACTAATTGTACAGTCAATGTCACGTTATCTCCTGGCATAACCATTTCAACATTTTCCGGTAAGTTAACATCACCTGTTACGTCAGTTGTTCTGAAGTAAAACTGAGGTCTATAACCATTAAAGAATGGAGTATGTCGACCACCTTCTTCTTTGCTTAATACGTAAACTTCACACTGGAATTTAGAATGCGGCTTAACAGAGTTAGGCTTAACAATAACCATTCCTCTTTTGATCTGCTCTTTATCAACACCTCTAAGTAAGATACCAGCATTATCACCAGCTTCTCCTCTATCAAGAAGTTTTCTAAACATCTCAACTCCAGTACAAACTGAAGCAATTGGCTTCTCATCTGCCTTCATCATACCAATGATTTCAACTGGATCACCAACGTTGATAACACCTTTTTCTATTCTACCCGTTGCTACTGTACCTCTACCTGTGATAGAGAATACGTCTTCTACTGGCATAAGGAAAGGCTTATCAACTTCTCTTACTGGCTCAGGAATTTCAGCATCAACTGCTGCCATAAGTGCTTTGATAGCTGCTTTACCTTCAGGAGTTCCTTCAAGTGCCTTGATAGCAGAACCTTGAATAACAGAAGCATTATCGCCATCAAATCCATAAGCAGTAAGTAATTCTCTAACTTCCATTTCTACTAGTTCTAGCATTTCTGGATCGTCTACTAAATCAACTTTATTCATGAATACCACTATATTAGGAACACCAACTTGCTTAGCAAGTAGAATGTGCTCTCTAGTTTGAGGCATAGGACCATCTGTAGCCGCAACCACAAGAATAGCACCATCCATTTGAGCAGCACCAGTAACCATGTTTTTCACATAATCCGCGTGACCTGGACAGTCAACGTGAGCGTAGTGTCTGTTAATAGTTTCGTACTCAACGTGAGCAGTATTAATTGTAATACCTCTTTCTTTCTCTTCTGGAGCAGCATCGATTGAATCATAATCTTTTTTCTCTGCGAATCCATCTTCTGAAAGGACATATGTAATTGCCGCAGTAAGCGTCGTCTTACCGTGGTCAACGTGACCAATCGTACCTATGTTTACGTGTGGTTTTGTTCTCTGAAACGTTCCTTTAGCCATTGCCTAAGTTTTTACGATATTTAAATAATAGTTAATATAATATTCATTTTGAGCCAATGAAGGGAATTGAACCCCCGACCCCTTCCTTACCATGGAAGTGCTCTACCCCTGAGCTACATCGGCAAAGTAATCGTGAAATTTCCAATTTCCTTTTCATTGTTTTTTTGTGATTGTTGAGCGGGAGACGAGACTCGAACTCGCGACCCTCAGCTTGGAAGGCTGATGCTCTACCAACTGAGCTACTCCCGCCTAATATTTCACTTTCTCTTTATTTCAAATTGTGGGGGTAGTGGGATTCGAACCTACTCAGCTAAAAGCAACAGATTTACAGTCTGCCCCGTCTCTCCAACTTCGGCGTACCCCCATTAACCTAATTAGGTCATTTTTTTCTATAAAATTGAGCCGGTGGAGGGATTCGAACCCCCGACCAGCTGATTACAAATCAGCTGCTCTGGCCAACTGAGCTACACCGGCATTTTATATTTTTCCAACTACCTTAATACTACTTTTCTTCAAAAGTGGTGCAAATGTACAGCTTTCTATGATATTTCAAAATACTTTTACTATTTTTTTTCATTTTTTTTCTTCAGGTTGCATTTTTTTATCCACATTGGATTGTAGTTCACTTTTATATCACCATCAAGCCACTTTTTATGATGTCACAATTCTAAATTTATAAAAATACGTTTTGAGCTTACAATGAAGTATATACTGAGGTCACACAATAGGTCTTTAGCTGTTTGTCTTTAGTCTTTGGCTCGAAATTGAACTCCTAGCAATTGCTGTTTTGCCAAATTGCATTTTGACTTCATTCCCCGTTAACCACATTGCTTAATTGTAGCTTCAGCAAATTGCTTCATTGCCCATCGAAATAACTACTTCATTCGTCTTTAGCTGTTGGTCTCCTGTTGTGACTTTATGACTTTTGGCTTATAGACTTTTTGATCTTGGCATGATTTTAGTATATACACCATTGAGTTTGTTTATTTCAAGATGTAAGTCGAGAGGCTATCCCATGAATTTGATTAACCCAATTTAAAAGAAAAGGGTTTGTGGCAGTTTAAGAAAATTAGGCTGCCATTTTTATTTAATGCTATTTATAGATGCTATTTAGCTCCTTTTGCTTATTTACCAAATTGCTTTTTGCAAAAATTGCCCATTGAAGTCATTATGACTTTAGCAAATTACCTCATTGAAATCATTGCTTATTGAATTCATTGCGGCTTTAGCCAATTGAAATGATTGTCCATTGACCTCATTGCCTAATTGTCCAAACAGCACATAAAAACAATTTATTTTTAAATTATATCCTCATTTCCTTGGTAAAACAAAATTTGTTTTTTTTTTTTTGTTCCGATATTTTATTTTGTAACATATAAATTATGAAAAGATGGACGTAATCATCACAGTAATCCTAGCCGCTTTGGGTGTTGTAAAGGATGAGATAAATGGCTGGTAGGTAAGCTATTGGGGTAGTGGAGGGGTAAGTTCCTTCACTACTTTTTCTGGATAAGGAGTTCATCCATTTTTTCCAAAAGCCAAGGTTTGTTTACTACACCAGGTGTATCAAGTAAGTCTTGTTTGAGCTTTTTTAATTTGTCTTGGTCATATTTGGTTAGTTTCATAAGTTTGGAGGTGTATTTTATGAAGTCGAGGTAATTTTTTTTTCTGTGTTTAAGAAGTAGCTTTTCTCTATTGATATATGTTTTGTAACTTTGGAATAATGATTCTAATGCATCAAATTCATAAAGTTCATAATAAGCTGCTATTAGTAGGGATCTGCCATTTAAATTATACCAAATATCATCATAATTTATCTTGTTAAGATATTCAATTACTTTATTGTAGTTCTTTTTGTAGGTTTCCAATCTGGCTAATGAAAAGAAAAAAGCATTGTCTTTAGATCTGTCTTCCAGGTTTTCCTTATATTCATAAATGAAGTTCTCAACCCATTTTATATCACCAACTCTTAATCCCATAAACACTATATTTCTAAAATCTGAAATTTCTAAAACGCCTTTAATAAACAATAAATCGTTCCTTAGTCCCTTTTTGTATAAGTCTAGGGATTCCTTAGGATAACTTTTGAGTCCAAGGTTGACTTTTTTTATTGTATAGTTTAATGCTTGATCAATAATTTCTTTTGCTTCATTCTTCGGGAATAAATAAAGGTGCTGATCTATTAAATTTTTTAATTCAAAATAATGTTCTTCATTTTCCTCAAGCGTTTTGATTAATATGATTTTCATAAAAATAGCAATGACGGGTACATCCCTAAACAATGGATTATTGGCTAGCTTCATGACTATCTCTATACCGCGCATATTGAGCGAGGTATTGTAGATTTGGTTCCAACTTAATATGTCTGAGTAATATTTTAGCTTTTCAGCAATAAAGTAGATATCCAAATTCTCTGATATTTTATCGATGTTGATATCTTTAAAATCTTTTTTCCTTTCTTCATCTGGAATGAGCTTAAAAATGGACTTCTCTATATTATATAAGTGTAGGTAATAATTGGCATTGCGATTGGGATCTATCTTCCTTCCAAACTCCACATCTTGCTTCAAGGATTCGTACATCTTCTCCCCTCCTCTCTTACTCAATGCCTGTATCTTTAGCAAATTGCGATTTTGTTTATCTGCTCCAAACTCTTCTTGTACCATAAATTCCTCTACCAAATGGTTAAAATCAGAATTTAATTTCCTGAATTTTAAGTCATCATAAACTTCTTTAAAAATTTTACTCCAAAACACTTCATTTTCTATAAAAACTTCCTCCTTACCTTCACCGATGTATTCCATTGCCACTTCCAAGAAAGTGATCATTTCTTGTTTTAGATTAAAATAGGGCGATTCCAAAAACTTTCGAAAGCGAATGATTTCGTTGGGTTCGAGGAGGCGGAGGATGTAGATGGATTTTCGTTCTTTCACTTATAAATGTTCAAATTATCTGATTTTCAAATGCTATAATTAATGTTAAAATTATCTAATTTTCAAATGCTATAATAATGTTCAAATTATCTAATTTTCAAATGCTATCATTAATGTGGTTAAATTTTCAAATTACTGATTTTCGAATGATCTAATAATGTTCAGATTATATTTTTTTGAAATGATTTAAAATTGTTCAAATTATCTGATTTTTACGACATTTGAACATTCTCAAAATTTGAATATTTGAACATTTTCAACATTCTCAACATTTAAATATTTGAACATTTGATCATTCTCAACCTCTTTTACTTGTTGAAATGATTAACCCAATTAGTTTTTTTATTTCTCATATTTCTTGCTCTAGATAATCTGAATTGGGATAATTCTTTGCAGCTTTGCAAAGTTGTAACCAATATCCTGTTTCATCAGCCTCTTTCATTGCAATAACCATTTTTGAAATGAAAACTGCACGACTATGTGGGTTTTGTGCCTCCCGAACATTAGCACCAATTGATGTTCCAGACCTTAATAATTGATTTGAAATTGCAAATTTTCTTTGTTCTATTAAAATTTCACAAAAATCTATTATCTGAACAGCAAATTGAAATGTTTTATTTAAAATTATGTTTTCCTTCATCATTCATTTTTTTTAAATATTACAAATTATCTTATTGTAAAGGTAGAATCTATTTATTTATAGTTCAAATTATTTGATAATTAATGTTTAAATTAGCTATTTTAGGCTAATGTTCAATAGCTATTTTTTACAACATTTTAACATTCACAACATTTGAAAATTCTCAACATTTTAAAATTTGAACATTTTCATCATTTCAACATTTCCAACATTTGAACATTTTCAACATTTGAACATTTTAACATTCTCAAAATTTGAAAAATTTTCCATCAAATGATGTAGTAATATCAATAAAAATCATAACTTTACCCCCGAAATACTCAAAACTCATGATACATTATCGATCAAGGCATTTAATAGCTGTCTTTGCGATTCTTTTTACATTTTTTATTGGTACTTATTCGAGTGCTCAGTCTTTCAATGCTATTGATAAATACCACACTTTGCTGGTGGGGTCTTCTTTTAAAGATACTATTTTTTCGTCTATAGATATAAGGTCAATCAATAATCTTATGGATCCGTTTGGGGATGTGGAAGTAAGGGTTAAAAATATTACTGCTACAAATTTTGAAGTAACTTTTGATTTTTCAAAATCGGGATTTCAGGGGACAAAATTGGTTGAGTTAAATACTTTGGATGCGATTCCAACAATAAGTATTAAGCATAGATATAATTTTTCGGTTGTGCAGTCAATAGTTATTGCCAATGATGACTTTGTGAAGGTAGAGGGTAATAATACTATCAAAATTGATCCTTTGGTTAATGATGTGTTTAACGATGCTTTTCCAAAACGATTGGTGGTGTCGGATACTAAATTTGGGAAAGCAGTATTGAAGAATGGTTTGGTAGAATATACTGTGCCAAATAATTTTGAAGAGGATATCATTACCTATACAGTGGAGAATATAACCAAAACTCAAAGTAAGGCTTCAATTTATCTATATAAGGACAGAAAAGTTAACAAAGACGAGATACAATCTATCGTAGTAAGTGAAAAAAGTGAGTACTTGATTGTGCTACCTACAAGATTGAATAGTATCATCACTCCTCCAGCTAATGGTGTAGTAACAAAAATAAATGAGCAAGCATACAAATATACCAACACAAAACTAGGTAACGGTACAGATAGAGTACTCTTTAGTGTCGGTAACTACAAAATTACGTATAATATTTCGCTCAAAGCTAAAGATGTCGATGGTGGTTTAGTAAAAGATGATGAGGTATATGGCGGGGTGAATCAAAGCATCACATTTAATGTATTTGACAATGATTTAAGTAAAGGGACCGTGTATAACTTTTCTAAAGAATTAAAGTATTTAGGGAATGGGCTGTTTTCTTTTACACCAGCTCAAAACTTTAGTGGAACGTTAAAATTGTTTTACGATGCGGGTAGTAGATTAAGTAGAGAGGTAGGTAACATAACATTACATGTAGGAAATATTGAACCTTCAAACAATCATCTTTATAGTTTTGATGTAAAAAGAAATGGTAGACATACTTTCTCTTATGAAACACCACTCAATGGTTATCAAATAAACATCGTTACACAACCTAAAAGAGGTGGAGCTAGTGCGTACCAACAGATAGAACCTATTGGACTGGATTGCGGAAAAATACAAGGCAAAGCAGTAGTAGAATATGTGCCTATGCCAGGTTATAGTGGGAAAGACTCTTTGATAGTGTCTTACAAATTAGGGACACAGCCCGCTAAAAATTATATGCTTAGGTACACCGTGATAAATCAAGAGGCTGATTGTGATTGCGGTACGGATTGTGTTTGGCCGGGTGATGTGAATAAAGATGGAGTAGTCACACCGCTTGATATATTGGGCATAGGTAAAAATTATGGTAGCTTAGGTAATAATAGAAATATTACATCAATCAATTGGAATGGTATACCTGCACAAGATTGGGTTAACAATGCTACCAATATAAATACTAAATATGCAGACACCAACGGTGATGGTGTAGTAGATAGAAACGATGTACTTGGTGTAGCTGAAAATTTAGGTAGAACATCAGCTTTGGTGGCATCACCATACGGTACTGGTAGAACTTTCCCTTTTCAATTGGTACCACATCAGACAGAAGTTGATTCGGGTGACTTAGTCACTTTTGATATTGTGGTGGGTAATCAGGTAGAGCCCTTATTAGATGTCTACGGATTGGCTTTTAATGTAAGGATTAACTCAGGATTTTTGCACAACAATACCATACAAGTAAAATTTGATCAAGATTCATGGTTAGGGCATTTATCTCCGCTTATCGATTTTTATACAAAAAGTGAGGCTGGATTGATCACATCTGCTATCTCACGTACGCATGTAAAAGGGATTTCTGGAACAGGTATCTTAGGAACCGTTTTTGGTGTTGTAAAAGACGAAGCACAAGGTTTCTTCGATGATGAAGCTGATTATTATTATCAATCTATCATACCATCAGGCGTAGTGCTAGAGAATAGTAAAGGTGAGCAAATCACAGGTATAGCTGAGCCGATAAAAATAAAAGTAAACAGAAAGAAAACTCAAAAAGTAAGTGTAGAAGATCAAGTCATGATCTATCCAAATCCTACACAAGGTGACTTCTATATCGCATTGCAAGGTCAAGATCAGATCAAAGAAGTAGAAATCTACGACATGGCAGGACAGTTGATCAAAAAGTACAGTGAGCAAAACAGTAAGCAAGTCTCTATCGTCTTAGATGGTTTGAGAAATGGGGTGTATTTTGCTAAAATCACCACAGGGACGACTCAATTGACTAAGAAGATTAGTTTGGTTAGATAGTTAGGGTTTAGATTCTAGATGTTAGGTTTTAGATGTTAGGTTTTAGAAATTGAAAATTAGGTTTTAGCGTTAAGACATTTTCCGAATGCAAAATTTGCTTAGATAAGGTTATAAAAGTTATATTTGCAGAAATGTAAAAAACTAATCATGAGACTTTACTTAAAGGCGTTAACCATAATTGCACTATCATCATCAAACATTATTGGTCAAGCTAACATAAAGAATGCTATATACCTAATTGATATCACTTCTGACTACACAGTCAAAAATTTGAGTTATATTAGTCAATTTGCCAACAATACGTATGTGAATCAACCATCTTTTATTGATGATAGGAGGATATTAGTATCAGCAGATGAAGATAGAGATGGGATGACAGACATCATAGAAGTGAATCTCAATGATAAGTCTTATTATAAGGTGACCAATACAGCAAGCATCAGTGAGTTTTCACCCAAATTGGATTTAACTAAGCTCAACATCAATTGTATTGTACAAGAAGGGACTGTACAAAAAATGTATAGTTATCCGAGAACTCGGGATAATGTGGGAAAGAAAGTTGCAGAATTGAAGCAACCAGGATATTTTGAGTGGCTTAATAAAGACGAATTGGTATACTTTTCAGTTGGGACACCTGGACCAAATAAATTGGTCATCCATAATTTGGTGACATCTCAAGAGAAGGTGGTAGGAGAAAACATAGGAAGAGCGTTTTATAAATCAAATGATATCATTTACTATTCCGTATCTACCAATGGTACATACAAGCTCGTATCTTATGAAATCAAGACAGAAAGGACATTTATACTAGAAGAGCTACCTAGCCAAGATTTCATTATTGACAACTTGGATTTTTATGCTACGAAAGGTAGCGGCATATATAAAAGAGATAATGATAAAAGCAGTTGGAATCTTATCATTGATCTAAAAAATCAACAAATTAATAACCTGAGTAGATTGACCAAAAAAGACAATAAAATAGTAGTCGTAAATACGCTTTAATGAATAAAATTATTTTCCAACTCCTGCTATTCATATGCTTGCTCTCTTGTAATAAAAAGACCGCTGACTATCTCCAAACTATCGATCAATATCGAAGTAACAGGCACCAAAGCCTTATAATAGGAGACCGTGCACCTCTCCAACAAACACAAATCGCGGCATTAAAATATTACCCAATAGATGCAACGTACAACTGCAAGTGCAGTATAGAAAGATTTGAAACGTCTTCGCCTATTCAAATCCCAACTTATGCTGGCACAACAACGCCATACAGTCCTTTTGCTAAATTATTTTGCACCATAAAAAATGAAAAAATAGCCCTTACTATTTATCAACTTTTGTCACAATCACCGCTTTACATAGGAAAACTATTTTTGCCATACAAAGATATAACAAATGGTGATACAACATACGGTGGTGGCAGGTATCTTGACTTACTTGAAAAAGACATCAACAATGGAATATTAGTTGTAGATTTTAATAAGTCTTACAATCCACTTTGTGCGTATAAAGACGGGTACAAATGTCCAATTCCACCAAAGGAAAATCATCTAACTATCGCCATCCATGCAGGTGAGCAAAGTTTTGAAAAGTAAAAGATAAAAATATTATTCTGCCAATCTTAAAAATTATTGAGTTTCACCAAATTAGAGTGCACCTTTCATTTAATCTAACAAATTAAATAATATTCAATAATTATAATAATTCATATATTTTAATCAATAAAATTAAGATAAATTAGATAATATCTATAATTTGAGTAAATATGTAAGAAATTAATTACATCAAATGTTGAAAATCATGATATTATGTGGAAAAATAATATGAACAAATTGTTAAATAATCAATGAATCCTCGTAATATTACCTAAATCCTAACTACTTTTGCACACAAATCAAACTAGATAATGATAATGAAAAGAATTTTACTATTTATGATGGCATTTATTGCCTACATTTCGATTAATGCACAAGGTGTAACAACTGCATCTGTAACAGGGAAAATTACAGATTCTAAAGGTGAAGAACTAATTGGTGCGACTGTTACAGCTTTACACGTTCCATCAGGATCTCTGTATGGTAACACTACCAATTCTGATGGAAGATTTGCTATTCCAGGATTAAGAGTTGGAGGACCTTACAAGATTTCAGCCAGTTACGTTGGTTTTCAGGACTTTTTTGTAGAAAATGTTTACTTAAACCTAGGTCAAGATTTTGTTTTCAATACTATGCTAACAGAAGAAGGCGTATTGATTGATGAAGTAGTGATTACTTCTGCAAGAAATTCAATCTTAAATAGCAAGAAAAATGGAACTGGTACTAATATCGGATCTCAAGCAATTAATTCTTTACCAACTTTAAGCAGATCTATTTCAGATTTTACAAGACTGACACCGCAAGCTAACGGGAGGTCTTTCTCTGGAACTGATGCAAGATTTAATAACATCACATTAGATGGTTCAATTTTTAACAACAGTTTTGGTCTTTCTGATATACCAGGAGGTCAGACAAACTCAACACCTTTTTCATTAGATGCAGTGGAACAAATCCAAGTTAACATAGCTCCTTTTGATGTTCGTCAAGGTGGTTTTACAGGAGCAGGAGTCAACGTAGTAACTAAAAGTGGAACGAATGAATTTTCTGGTTCTATTTTTGCAAATACCAGAAATGAATCTTATGTAGGTGATAAAGCTGGCGAAAGAGATGTTGTTACACAAAATTTTGATATCAAGCAATATGGATTTAGATTAGGTGGACCAATTATCAAGAACAAGTTATTTTTCTTTGCAAATGCTGAATTAGAAAGAAGAACAGACCCAGCTACACAATTCACAGCATTGAGAGATGGCCAAACAGTTGGTGGCACAATTTCAAGAGTAAGAGCTAGCGATTTAGATCGGTTAAGAGAAACTTTAATTTCTAGGTTTAACTACGATCCAGGTGCATACGAAGGCTTTGACTTCGCAACTCAAAGTGATAAAGCGACATTAAAGCTTGATTACAACATGGATTCTAAAAACAGATTAAGTGTTAGATACAACTACTTAAAATCTTCAAGAGACGTAGAAGCTAGTGCAAGTGGGGCATTCTCTGGTAGAACAAACAATGGTTTCTCTTTGGGTTTCGAAAATTCTAACTACGTTATTAATAATGATATTCACTCTATTATTGCTGAGCACAATTATCTTGGTAAAGGATTTACCAATAAAATAATAGGTGGTTTTACATCAAATAGAGATTATAGAAGTAGTAAAGGTGGTATTTTTCCACTAGTTGATATCTTAGATGCGGGTAGAGGTTATACTGCTTTTGGTTACGAACCATTTACTCCTAACAATATATTGGATACGGATACTTGGCAATTACAAAACAACTTCACATACTATATGAAGAACCATACAATTACGGCAGGTATCAACTTTGAAGCATTTGAATTTAGAAATACATTTACTCCAACGTATTATGGACAATTCGTTTATAGTTCTTTACAAGATTTCTATAATGATATTGATACTGATCAAAATAATAACCCAACATTAAGAAGATATGTTAAAACTTCATCAAACCTTGCAGGTGGAGCACTTCCTACAGCTACAACTAGAGCAAGACAAATAGGATTTTATATCCAAGATGAAATTTCTGTTGGAGAAAATCTAAAACTTACTGCAGGAGTTAGAGCAGACGTACCTTCATTTGATAACACAGCGTTAGAAAATAGAGAAGTGAATGAATTTACATTCCAAGATGAATTTGGGAAACCATTGAAAGTAAATACAGCACAATTACCTAAAACTAATATTTTGATTTCACCTAGAATTGGTTTTAATTATAAAGCTAAAGGAGATAGATCTATACAAATAAGAGGGGGAACTGGGTTTTTTACAGGTAGACCTGCTTTTGTTTGGTTATCTAATCAGGTTGGAAATAATGGTATCTTAACAGGTTCAGTAAATGAAGATAATACCAAAAATAAATACAATTTTAGTCCTGATGTAAATAAATATAATACTACTCCTAATCCAGGTGGACCTGCTCCATCTTATGGTTTAGCAATGGTAGATCCTGACTTTAGATTTCCTCAAGTATGGAGGTCAAACTTAGCTGTCGATGTTCAATTACCTTTAAACATCGTTGCTACAGGTGAATTTTTATATAACAAGGACATTAATAACGTTACTTATATCAACGCGAACCTTAAAGCTTCAAGCGCTAACCTAGTTGGACCTGATACAAGACCAATTTACGGTTATAATAATGCAGGTAACAGACTTGTTCAAAAAGTAACAGATGTAACTACTTTAAAGAATACAGACCAAGGAGATGGTTATTCTGCAACTTTTAAATTGGAAAGATTGGCAAATGATGGATTGACTGCTATGGCTGCATATACTTTTAGTGAAACTAGAGACTTAATGAGTGCAGGTTCAATTGCTTTCTCTTCTTGGAGAGATAACTCTAGTGTAAGGGGAAATAACTTACCTGACCTAGCATTTTCTAATAATGATTTAAGACATAGAATCATTGCCAATCTTGGTTATAGCTTTGAATGGTTTAAAGCACTTAATACTTCGTTTAATTTATTTTACCAAAACCAAAATCAAGGTAGAATATCTTATAGAATTAATGGAGATTTGAATGGAGATCAATTAGTATCCAATGACTTACTATTTATTCCTAATAAAGCAAGTGATTTAAGATTTCAACAGTATGTTTCTGGAGGAGTGACTTATACAATAGCTCAACAAGAAGCAGCTTTTGAACAATTTATAAGTAACGACGAATACTTAAATTCAAGAAGAGGACAATATGCAGAAAGAAATGGCAAACTAATGCCTATGATTTCTAGCTTAGACTTTAGTTTTAGTCAAGAAATTTTTGCAACTATAGGTGGGAAAAGAAATAAATTACAATTAAGAGCAGATATCTTTAATGCTGGTAACCTATTGAATAGTGATTGGGGTGTCTCTAACGCTGTTATTAATTCAACTCCACTAAGGTTTGTAACAAGAACAGCAGGAGTTCCAGTTTATGAATTTACTAATAGAGGAACTTCATTGCCTACTCAAACTCTTGAGAAAAGAGCTTCTTTAGGAGATGTATGGCAAGCTCAATTAGGTGTAAGATATACATTTAACTAAGTTAGTCAATTTATAAAATATAATTTATTAAGGCAGCTTTACCAAAATAAGGCTGCCTTTTTTATATAACCTAAAAATCTAAAATGAATTTCTTAGTACGAATTAAAATTAAATAAGAAGTCCTAAAGAGAATATGTTTTAGCTGTCAGATTAACTAAGGGTTACTTCATTAAATTGAGCTGGAGCCAAACTTTTACTAAAGCAACATTCAGTCATCAACCATAGAAATGTCCTTTGAATTGTAGTCAAAAAAATAAATATTTTATTGTACTTTTGATTCTCACTTTATAATTCATTCAAGATATTAGGTATAAATTAAAATTCAATTCAAATGATTAAAAGATCTCTTATATTAATAGTGATGTTGGTTTTAAACCTATCATCTACTTTCGCCCAATCCCTCAAAAACGGTCCCATGCTCACCTACCTCGCTATGCGCGAAACAGCTATCTGGGTACAGACACATCAATCATCAGATGTTCAATTGCGATATTGGTCTACAACCACACCAAATAAAAAATACCATTCTGAACCTATAAAAACTAGTAAAGCTCATGCCTTCACTGCAACACTCGTAGCAGATAGTCTTGATTTGGGCACTACCTACCTTTATGAAGTTTTACTTAATGGAAAAGTTGTCAAATCTTTTCCGGATCAAAAATTTACCACCAAATCACTTTGGAAATGGAGGACAGATGCACCCGATTTTAGCTTTTTGGCTGGAAGTTGTTCATACATCAACGAGACCGCTTATGATAGACCTGGAAAACCTTATGGTGGAGACTACGAGACTTTTACCTCAATGGCTAAGGAAGATGCTAGATTTATGGTATGGCTTGGAGATAATACTTACTTGCGTGAATCTGATTGGGATAGCAAGTCTGGTATACAGCACAGATTTACACATAGCAGGTCTACACCGGAAATGCAAAGCCTATTACGAAAAATGCACAATTATGCCACTTGGGATGATCACGATTACGGTCCGAATGACTCAGAATGGACGTATCCTTTGAAGCATGAAGCTAAGCAAACGTTTATGGATTTCTTCCCTAGTAATACCTATGGAGCAGGACACTCAGAAGGCGTCACTTCATTTTTTGACTGGTCAGATTGTGACTTTTTCATGATGGATGATAGATGGTACCGCACGTCGCAAGGTCAAGATGGCCAAATGCTCGGAAATCAGCAAATGGATTGGCTTATCACGTCATTAAGGTCAAGTTTGGCAAGATTTAAATTTGTCGCTATTGGTAGTCAAGTTCTTAATTCTTCAAAATCAAAAGAAAACCATATCAACTACACTAACGAACGAACTGCACTCCTCCAAGCAATAGAAAAATACAATATAAAAGGTGTCATTTTCCTGACAGGCGATCGACACCATAGTGAAATTAGCAAAGTACAATTCGAAACTGGGCTTGAAGTATATGATATTACCACCTCCCCACTCGCTGCAGGCGCTGCAACTAATGTCAAAGAAATCAACAACAATCGTATCGAAGGCAGCTTAATAGATGGGAAAAGAAATTACGCTGTTATTACGGTAAAAGGAAAAGGAGAAGAAAGAATTGTGGAAGTGGTGTATAAGGATAAGGATGGTGTAGAGCTAAAGAGATTTGTGATTAAAAATTAATGTTCAAATGATCTAATTTTCAAATTTTTCAAATTATCTAATTTCTGGTGGATAGTAATTTATTTTACAGTCTCAACTAAAACGCTAGTTAAAGACTAAAGACAAACAGCTAAAGACAAAATATGCAATACAAAGGAATCATCTTCGATATGGATGGCACATTGGTAGATAGTGAGATGCTACACATCCATTCGTGGCAATACGTTTTTGAAAAATACAATTTACCGTTGGTAGAGGAAGATATCCATCATTGGATAGGCGTGTCAGACATAATTATTAGTCAACAATTGTCAGATAAATACTTAGATGGAGTAAACACGCTTTTAGAAGAAAAGAGAAATTACTTCAGGACGGTAGGTCTGCCTACAGTGCAACCGATCAAAGGAGTGATGGATGGTCTGGAAGCACTTAAATCGGTACCCATGGTAGTAGCAACGATGAGTAGTAGTCATGAGGCAAACATATCATTGAATAGTACGGGTGTGATGCCATATTTAAGAGGCTTGGTAACGGCTAATGACGTCGAAAATCATAAACCTGCCCCAGATTGCTACTTAAAAGCTTGCCAAATTATCGAATTAGAACCACAATTGTGTATCGGGGTGGAAGACTCTATTTCTGGAGTTACTGCATCAAAAACGGCGGGATTATTCACCATAGGGGTAGCAAATACAGTGTCCGCAGAAAAACTATCACATGCTGATTTAGTTTTATCAGATTCAACTGAGGTTATGAATTGGTTAATTCATACCTTTGCATTGAATTGATGAATGAATGGAGAAAATCTTAGACTTTGCATTGATAAAGTATGGTACGTTCAAATTGACTGTTGGAAGTCTTTTTGTCATCATATTGATTTTTGTATTTGCCAGATTATTTATATTTAGTATCAATAGAATCCTAAAACGCTATCTGCAAAAAAAGAACATAGACTATGGGAGATCCTATGCTGTTCGAACAATTTTTAAGTATTTAGTATATATTATTGCAGCTATTCTGATATTAAAAACTTTAGGAGTTCAACTTTCTGTGCTTTTATTGGGCTCAGCGGGCTTATTGGTTGGCATAGGAATTGGCTTACAACAGACTTTTTCAGATTTTATATCTGGTATTATTTTATTGGTAGAGGGAAATATTGAGGTAGGGGATATTATGGATATTGATGGTATAATTGGTCAAGTGACAAGAATCGGATTAAGAAACTGCAGTGTAAAAACTAGAGAAGATTTTACCATCATCATACCAAACTCCAAATTAGTCGGTCATAGCACTATTAATTGGACACATAATGAGTCTCCGTCGCGATTTGCCATTGACTTCGGGGTGTCTTATGATAGTGATATTGATAAGGTAGAAAGAATTGCCCTTGATGTAGTCAAAAAAGATGAAGATGTCGTAGCCTATCCAGTACCATCTGTGCAATTGGTTAATTTTGGAGAATCATCAGTTGATTTCAAATTACTGTTTTTCTCTGATGAGTTTTTTTACATTGAAAGAGTTAAGAGTAATATAAGAAAAATGCTTTTTAAAGCACTTAAGAATAATGGAATAGAGATACCCTATCCACAAAGAGATATAAGGATAAAAGAAACAAAAACAAAAGGTTTATAATAATTTTATGGAAAGTAGAGAGTTTGTAATTAGAGCGAACGAAGAGGGAGTAAGATGTGGTGTAATAACAATAGGAGAAAGGGTAGAATTTGTGTACCATCGTAGTCATAATGACTGGGTTGAGCATATCCACGCTTACGCAAGTAAAGTAAAGGAGTTGCCTGTTTTTATACATGGACTATGGGGTGATCGTACGAAGGTTTACAACAAGATGGTCAACAAAGTGTCTCAAGATATTTTACCCGATTATCCACTAGTATTGCATATTGTTTGGGAAGGCAAAAGTACATATAGTAGCAATCATGATCTCATAGATGACAACTTTGTTCCAAAAATCACAAAATTGATGATCATGGTTGATAAATTGTTGAATAGACCAGATATGAAGATTTTAGCCCATTCTATGGGTTGTAGGATAGCAACTCAACTATTTAAAAATGTAATAAAGGGCCGTGGTGAAACTCAAAAATATACATTTATTTTTGCAGCAGCAGATTTGTCGATAGACATGTTTGACAAATTTGTAAGTGAAAGCCTTGAGAAAAAAGATACAGTACATGTCCTTTACAGCCCTAATGATATTACACTAAAATTGGCAAATTTTCGTACAAAATATGAAAGACTTGGTCTGATTGGTAGTAAGAGTCAGTCAGCTAATGTACATAATCATCTAATTGCTAAGCAAAAAGATGAAGAGATATTTCTTTCTGCCATTTTTGGTCATCGTTATTTTTATTCCAGTAAAACGATAAGAAAGATGATAAAAAATCTAATTTCTGAAAGTGGGCAATCATCTTTGTAAAGTACAATTCACATCATAAAAAATTAGCAAATAAGTATTTACGAATGATATAAATATAAATATTAATCAACTGTTGACTTTTGTGTCTATATGATGTATCTTTGTAATCTTATTTAATTAATACAAAAGCGTAGAAAATGTTAATGTCATCTTTAATGTTTGGTCTTGGAGGAGCTGAAATAGCGGTAATCTTAGTAGTTGTTATCGTTTTATTTGGTGGTAAGAAAATACCTGAGTTGATGAAAGGTATTGGTCAAGGTATAAAAGAATTTAATAATGCGAAAGCAAATATTGAATCAGAAGTTAAGCAGAATATAAGAGAAATAGAAAAAAATTAATTTTTCTAAACTTTTATAGTTTTAATAATATAAACCTCTTGAAGAGTCTCATTGATTCTCCAAGAGGTTTTTTTGTTGCTACCCCATGAAGGGATATTTGAAGTCTGTAGGGGGTGCAAACGTTTCCTTGATTGTGCGTGGCGTTAACCATCTTAGTAGATTCAGGGCTGAACCGGCCTTGTCATTTGTGCCACTACCTCTACCTCCACCAAAAGGTTGCTGACCTACTACAGCACCAGTGGGTTTGTCATTGATGTAAAAATTACCAGCATTGTAAGTAAGTCTTTCTGTCAAGTCATTAATTACTTCTCTTTCTTTAGCGAAAATAGCGCCTGTAAGTGCATAAATCGATGTACTATCTAATTGGGATAAGGTTTGATCTATTTCATGATCTTCATAAACAAATACTGTCAAGACTGGACCAAAAATCTCTTCGCACATAGTGGTAGATTTTGCATTTTTTGTCACTATCAAAGTTGGATCTACAAAATATCCGACACGCTTATCCGTACTTCCACCAAAAATAATGGTACAATCTTTATCTTGTTTTACCTTCTCTATATACCCTACTATTTTATCAAACGATTTTTCATCAATGACTGCATTAACAAAATTACTAAAGTCCTCTACTGTTCCGACCTTGATCTGTTGCAACATACCGATCATGTGTTTTTGAATCTCAGGCCATAAAGATACAGGCACATAAGCCCGTGATGCTGCAGAACATTTCTGCCCTTGGTACTCATAAGCTCCTCTTACCATCCCTACAGCGGCTTGTAAAGCATCACCAGAAGGATGCACGAATACGAAATCTTTTCCACCTGTCTCCCCTACAATTCTAGGATAAGAGACATATTTTTCAACATTACCCGAAATCATTTTCCATAAATGATTGAAGACTCCAGTACTTCCTGTAAAGTGAAGACCTGCAAATAGCTTATGATTAAATACAGCGTCGCCAAATGCTGGACCATCTACATGTACTAAATTGATTACCCCATCAGGTAGTCCTGCCTCTTTAAATATATCCATAATTAACATGGCTGAATACACTTGGCTCTCTGCAGCTTTCCATACTACGGTGTTACCACAAAGTGCTGGTGCGGCTGGCAAATTACCCGCGATCGCTGTAAAATTAAATGGGGTGACAGCTACCACAAAGCCTTCAAGTGGTCTGTATTCGGTACGATTCCATATACCTGATGAACTTTCAGGTTGCTGAGCATATATGTCTGCCAAAAACTTAACATTGTACCTTAGAAAATCAATCAACTCAGCAACTGCATCGATCTCAGCCTGATAAGCATTCTTTGATTGGCACAACATGGTAGTAGCATTCACCTTGTACCTATATGGACCAGCTATTAAATCTGCTGCTTTCAAAAATATAGCAGCTCTATCTTTCCAAGGCATAGACATCCAAGACTTTTTAGCTCCAAGTGCCGCCTCAATGGCTTGTTCAGCTAGCTCTTTACCTCCTTTGTAAAAATGGCCTAAAGTGTGTGACCTCTCATGTGGGGGATGCATGCTAATCTTAGCTCCTACTTTGATTTCTTGACCATTGATGATCGACCCACGATCAACAGTACTACTTTTTAGTTGCTTTAATACCTTTTCAAGTTCTACTCTACCTTGTGTACCTGGTGCATAATCCAGCACTTTTTCATTACTTAATGAAGGGAGGGTACTTATTAGATTGTTGCTCATATAAAAAAATGTTTTGATCTGATTAATTAAAGAGATTTTTTGGTCTATATTTGTGTATTTTTGATAACAAAAAAATCCTTTGCAAAGGTGCAATTTTACTAATGTATTTTATTAAAACACCACAAATTCTTAAATTTTTTTTTAAAGATTTGATTTGGGATATTCCTAATACAGACAAAACGGTCTATCTTACTTTTGATGATGGGCCAACTTTTGAGGTAACCAATTGGGTATTAGAAACTTTGCGCTCTTATGATGCTAAAGCAACTTTCTTTTGTATTGGAAAAAATGTAAAGGAAAATTTAGATATGTATCAGATGATTTTGGATGAAGGGCACAGTGTAGGAAATCATACCTTCTCGCATATAAATGGATGGAAAACCAAATCTGTTGATTACATAAGGGATATAACCAAAGCAAAGGAATGGATCAACTCTAATTTATTTCGGCCACCATATGGTAAGATCAGATACGATCAAAGCAAAATTCTTAAAACAAATTACAAAATAGTGATGTGGGATATGCTAAGTGGTGATTTCGATCCTGAACTAGATATCCAAAATTCAATTAATAAAATGAAAACAAATTCTAAATCAGGAAGTATTGTTACTTTTCACGATAGCAAAAAGGCAGAAAAAAATTTAAAAGTAATATTGCCTATCATGCTCCAATTTTGGAAAGAACAAGGATATCAATTGAAAGCTATTTAAATCAGAAACTGAAAAATTAAATTTTAAATTTTACAACAAAAAAAATTGTTGATTCGTTATCCAAGGGCAATTCAGTAGACTTTTCTCAACAAAATTTTTCATGACATATTTTAAATTTATCATCTTAACCTTAATAGGATTTTGTAGTATTCATCAACTCAGTGGACAAAAAGGATATGAACTTGGTGGTTGGCTAGGGGTGAGCAACTATTTCGGAGACTTAAATACTCAACTAAACATATCACAAGTAGGACTAGCAGGAGGACTCAATGCGCGATATAATTTCAATACCCGAACATCAGTGAAATCCAGCTTAAGTTATGCTCGATTAAGGGCTAACGATGATTTTTCTAGTGTTGGTTTCGAAAGACAACGTAATTTGGACTTCTTTTCCAATACATTTGATTTTACAGCAACTGGAGAATTTAATTTTTTTGAATATGTGCATGGATCAAAATTTGATTTTTGGACTCCGTATCTTGCAGCGGGATTTTCTGCTTTTAGGTTTAACCCAAAGTCAAAATTAAATGATGTAACATATACTTTAAGGGACTTTGGCACAGAAGGTCAAGAAGTAGGAGAAGAGTACTTAAGATTTGGAGCCGGTCTGACCATAGGTGGCGGTGTTAAATGGGATATTAACAGGGATTTAAGCATCAATGTCGAATTTACCGTAAGGAGGTTATTTACAGATTATGTAGATGACGTAAGTACTGTATACCCTGACCCTGCTATCCTAGCAGCCCTTCGAGCACCAAATGGCGATATAGCTCAAAGGTTATCTAGACGTGCTTTGAATCCTGATATTCTTCGTACAGGTACACAGCGAGGTAATAGCCGAGATAATGATACCTATACATTACTTGGAATAAGCCTAATGAAATATTTTGGAAGAATAGAGTGTCCTAAGTTAAGTCAGAGGTCTCTGTAGGGCTTGAATACTGTTTCTTTTTTAAGTTAGATTTTTTCATACATATTTAATGACTATGGTTTACATTTGCCGTTGTATTGGCGGAGTAAATTGTTAGCTTTTATAATGAAAAAAGATGATTTGTATAAATTGTAAAAATGAACACAACCATAAATTTTGCCCAGAATGTGGGGAGAAAGTAGACGTGCCCAAAATTACTTTCAGCTCAATTTTTGCTGAAGGATTTTCTAGGATTACCAATATGGATAAGGGCTTACTTTTTAATCTTAAAAATTTATTGCTTGACCCAAAAAGAATTGTCAACGACTACTTAAATGGCAAAAGAAAAAACATTTTTAATCCCATTTCTTTCCTTCTAATCTGTATTACTTTTTACCTTATCGGTGAATCCTTTCTTCATGTAGATAAGGTAGTGGATCCTAATACGATCGAAAAAATGAAATCTAATAAGGTTTATTCAGTTGGATTTGAAGCAGGTAAATTTATAGAAAGTTATTTCAAATATTTTTGGATTCTCTCTGTTTTGTGGTTGAGTTTTGCTACTAAACTTTGTTATAAAAAATTTAGTTTTGCTGAGCATTTAGCAATAAATTCCTTTATTATTGGACAGACGACTTTAATTGCACTAATAGGATATTATTCCTTAAGGACACCTTTATTTTATAATCCTGTAGTTTATATCTTAACATCTTGGATGCTTTATCAAATTTTTAAAAAAAAGGAAAAAGATTTAGATGCAACTATTTTATCAATAAGTTCTGTTCTGATATTTTTTGTTCTATTATTTGTATTCACAATTTTGATAGGAATAGTAAGAAGCATGTAATGGGTAGTCTTCAGCGAGCGAGCTAAAAGATCTAATTAAAATTATCTAATCAGTGAAAACATTTATGAATTATCAATCTATTTTAGCAACGTAATAGAGCCTGAATAAACTTTACTTTTAGATATGTCATTTACAGGTACAAATTGAATTTCTGCGACATAAGCATAAACACCAGGAGGTAATTCTTGACCATTCCAACGACCATCCCAACCTTCGTAATCATTATTTATATTCTCAGCCATGTGGACGATGTTACCCCACCTATCGAGTATTTTTAGTGTTTTAATAGCTTCGATACCTTCTCCGATTGTTATTTTCCATCTAGCATTTTCAAAATCTACAACTTGATTATCTGGTTTTAAGACAGAAGGAACAAATACATTTTCTCTTTCATTCAATATTAACTTGATTCTGCCTCGGGCAATACATCCATTCTGATTGACGGCGTCTGCGAGTAATTCTACAGTTGTATATTCTTTAATTTGAACTTGTTGGCAGTTTTCGCTCTTGCAATCTATTAAGTCTGGATTTGACCAATTTACTTTAATAATATTTGAACCAATACTTGACTTGATATCTATGGTTGGTTTCGCACCTCCCAATTGATAAACGATTTCGTCATCAAGATCTATCTCAAATTTCTCAGGTTGACCTATGGTTAAATCTAACTCCCTACTGCATCCATCTGAGTCAAAGACATTGATTTTATATCGTCCACTAAATACTTCGAAACAAGAATCTAATGGAATGTTCCTACTAAAGTTGACGGCATAGGTATAACCACGACCCGATCCGCCTCTAGCATTATTCAATCTAATACATGTTTTGCCCCCGTTACAAAGTATGCTGTCTATTTTAGCAAATTGTGCGCTAACAGGTTCATTTTGAACAAGCGTGAATGATTTTATAGTATCGATACATCCCTTAGCATTTGTTCCTATAAAATTATACGTACCACCTGCTAAACCTCTTGCTACACCACCTAATAAATTATTTCCATTGAGTGTATAATTTACAGGGCCGGTACCTCGATCTAATTTCAAGGTAACTTGACCTGAAGGAAGACCTGAATTACAACCTGATAAACTGGTCAATGCCGAATCTATTGCTATGCGGAAAATTCCCGACTGTATTACATTGATCGTATCAAAAATTACACATGTAGGATCCGCAATATTCCTAATCGCCACTGGATATGAACCAATTCTAAGTGAGTCAAAAGAAGGGCCTCTTTTATTGATCGATGGCCAAATTATTTCATAATTGCCTTGTTTTCCAACGATTTCTATAGTCCCTTTACCATCAGGTGCCTCTCTACATGAGGGATTTACAATATTTTTTAATACCTCGACCGTATCAGCTTCAACCACACTAAAAAAAGTAGTGTCGGAAAAACAGCCTTGATTGCTAGCAACAACCCAATTTCTACCCGCAGCTAGATTTGTGACCCTTTGACCGATCTGACCTGTAGACCAACGTATAGCATAATTACTATTATTTCCTCCATTAGCCGTTGCGACAGCTTGTCCATTACTCCTACCTTTGCACTGTATCGTTGTAATACTTGCGCGATCTAAGGCTACGAATACCGTATCAACAGTAGAGCCAATGGAAAAATTTTCTTCTTTTACACAGCCAGACGCATCTGTAATCTTTAGTCGATAATTGCCTGCACTGAGATTATTTATACTATTCACATTTAAAGCAACTTCGGCTTGCTGGCCTTCTTTAAACCATCCCCTAGTAAATGCCCCTACAGCTCCAGTTACGTTGCCGAGCTGAACACTACCTGAATTTCGGTTTGGTCCGGTGCTGCATAGTGCATCTACTATATTTGTAAGAACAATGTTTATTTTGGATAATTCCTTGATTTCTACAGAGTCACTTATTTCGCAAGATCCAGTTTTAGCGGTAACCGTATAAAATCCTGGGACGGTTGGATTAATCAGTTGAGTTGTTTGACCATTACTCCAAGTAAAAGTGGTATTTGGGTCTGAAGAAAATGCACCGATCGTACCGGGTTGCCCACACAATATATCCTTTCTTACTACAACTGAATCTAATTTTACGATAGTTGATGGGATAATGGTAATGGAAGTATCAAATGCCGCACAATTGTTTGCATCTATAACCCTAACTCTATAAGTACCTCGAGCTACACTATCAAGTCTAGAGGCTCGAAAGCTACTATTATGGGCCCATGAGTAGGTGAATGGAGGTGTACCACCTGAAGATGTGATGTTTATTGAACCAATGGTGTCAGAACATGTTGGTTGGCTCACTGCAACAGAGTGGATGATTTTTGTAGGCCGGATTACTTCCAAGTCGAAGGTGTCACGACATGTTTGATCAAAAGTTGCAGTTGCAATTTTGTACCTACCAACTTCAAACTTTCTAGGGTCAGTGGATGGGCGGGGAATAGATAAAGCATCAATTCTATTAGTTGTAAGATTTGTAATTGAGTATATTCGCAAATCTTGTCTTGGGCCTGTTGTATTAATTACTCTTAAATTATAAGTCGTATCGATGTTATCAAAACACGGAAGTAATAAGGAGTCTTGACTTAACGCATAGGTATCTCTGGGAAGTAATAATTCACCCCTTTCATTTCTTAAATCTATTTTCAACTCACAGAAGTTGGCGTCAAAAACCGAAATTTGACGAATATCAGTTCCAATAGGTAATATGCCATCATTTGCTAAAGTTCTTCTTGCACCTGGTCTGTCAGTGGTAATCCTATAACTATATTGAGATCCCGTACCTCCAATTGGTAACAATTTCATACTTCCTGTAACACCCATGTCGTAGCAAGTAAATTTATCAACGACATTATAAGAAACCTCAAATTTTGGAGCGGTAAGTGTAAATGTAGTATCAATTGAACACCCCGTATTATCATCTGTAATGGTCAAAGTGTATTTTCCAACTTCCAAGCTAGATTGAGTACTTGCCGAACCATAATTATAACTATTATTACTCCAACTATAGCTATAATCACCCACAGTAGACATCACAGAAATTCTACCTGTTTGATGACGGGTACCTTCTACACCGAGGCTACACAAAGGATTTAAAACTCCATTTGCAGAAGGGCCAAAAGTAAAATTTCTTAATTTTATATTATCATTGTCACCAACTCTTATCGTTTCTACAGTATTTGTACCGTTGGCATCAGTTAAAGAAATTGTATAAATACCTGCAGTAAGGGACGTTAAGGTCGTATCTGATGTAATAACTCCTTGGGCTACCGTATTTCCAGCTAAAGTAACAAGAAAATTATAAGGTCCTCGCCCTCCAGCAGCTTTTATATTCATCGTACCATCATTTGCTCCCACTCTTGACGTCCCACATCTTTTTATGATTGGAGTTAATCGATTATTAATTGGTGAAATTTCAATAGGACATAAATCTATTTTTACATCTTTAATATCTTTGGGTATAATGTCTATCCTACTTACATCGGGTTGGATATTTAGTACATTGCCTGGTTTGCCAATAAAAGTTCCACATAATACAAATAAGGTGTCACCGTCATTGTAGGTGACAGCATTGTTGGTAATTGCAAGCAATGTTATGATTCCTGGTTCACTCAGATTGAAGAATCCTGGGCCAATATCGAGTAAGTTCTTAGCTGGAGCAATAACTGTATCTGGCTTAAAAATTAGGTTATTGTATGTAAAAGACAGTTGAATGGCTGGTACTCCAGTAAATCCATCAACTATAAATGGTATACAAATTCTGCTACCTTCTTGTCGTTGCATTGGGTTATTGACACAATCCGTTCTTATCGTTACTCCTTGACCGTAAGTCGTCTGTACGAAAACAAAAATAAAGAATAAACCAATAATTCTTCTAGCACTACTTATCAATCGACTTTTCGTCATACTTTCCCACATAAATTTCATAGACCCTTTAAAATAAGCTGCAAATGTATTACAATTATTATTTATCTAAAATGAATAAGTTTAATTTTTGGTAAATTTGAAGTTGAAACTTAATTAATTTTAATAACGACTAGACCTGCAAACGTATTGCCGCAAAGTTACTTTTAGATATTCTTTATACGAGCAAATGTTGCAAAGAATTATTAGAAATTTGATTATTTAACATTTGGCTAGGTGTTTTTACTGATTATGTCAGTAATTGATTTTGTCTTTTAAGATTAAAGGAAGTTAATAGGATTAAGAGAGGTTAAGGTTGGTTAAGGGAGGTTAAGGGTGGTTAAGGGTGGTTAAGGGAGGTTAAGGGAGGTTAAGGAGGTTAAGTGTGATCAGAAGTGTAAAAACTTAACCTTTCTTAACTTGAAAACTTAACCTTCTCAACCAGTTTGTCCGGATGTTAAAAAGGTTAAGGGTGGATAAGAGAGGTTAAGTGTGATCAGAAGTGTAAAAACTTAACCTTTCTTAACTTGAAAACTTAACCTTCTCAACCAGTTTGTCCGAATGTTAAAAAGGTTAAGGGAGGTTATGGGAAGTTAAGAGAATTAAAAGCTAGCTATCTGAGCGTCCATCCAAGCTGCCCTATCTCTCAAGAAATTTTTTAGATTATTGACACTTACATCGTAATTGACTCCTATACCAACATCCCACTTTTTATAGTTTCTTGTCACGGCTCCGTTAGATTTTAGGTAATTTGCATTGTCGTCTACCAATTTGTGCATCGTGCCTGTAGACAATTCTCTAGATCTTAGTGTGGTCCATCGTACCTTAATTTCTGCTTTAAAAACCGGATCTTTCAGCAGTTTATTCCACCAAAAAGGCATCATCCAGGCATCTCTCTGTACATACTTATTGTAATTGATGATCCAATCATTCATGGGTATTCTTCCTCCTTCATCAAACCCGATATTGAGATCCCAAATTGGACCCATTTTTAATTTACCTCCTTGATCTTTTGTGATAAAAGTACTTAATCTGAATGCATCAACATTCCTAAATAATTCATTTAATAAAAAATAATCTACAAAAGAACTGGTTTCGATAAAGTTTTGATAGGTTCTTTTACCCTTCTCAACATCATCATTTATTAATGCAGTTTCGAATTGATCGATATAATTTTGTATATAGGATTTTTGTTGTGGAGTTATATCTTCTGGTTTTGGATAATCATAGTTAAAATAAGTTTCGAGATACTTATTGGCATGATAAGGTGGGCCAAAAGGAGGTGAAGATAATGTGTTACCATTTATATCGTATCTGCTCCTAAAGCTATTTTGTGAAGTATATCGTGCATCATCAGCCCAATTATCAATAAAATAACTTAATGGCTTACCTACAGCTTCAGGAGGTGCAGACATTTTATCAATTTTAATGATGTAGCCCCCCGTAATATCTGTTGAAGCCTTGTCTAAGCTCTTGATATTTATGCGATTTTTATCCCTCTTGAGGCGTTCCATAAAAACGTATACCCCTTGATAGTTGTTATCTATTTGCAATTCTACAAATTTACAACGAGCTGCATAAACACCAATAGATCGCGATATTTCATAACCTATAAAATTGAACATCAAAGTTCTATCCCAAATATATCTCTCTCTTAAGTTGACTACATGATTATTCAGAATCCAATCTGATTCTTCAGGCATGCCAAATAATGATGCATTGATGTCTTGACCTGAGTTGTCCCAAATTTCGAAGCCAAATGGCTTTTTGTCAGAGATCCTAAAAGATGTTTTACCTCTATATTCTATACCTATATTGTATTTTTGATTAGCTTTTCCTTTCTCAAAAATTTCGAGGGTTGCTTTTGATTTAGGCTCATAATTGATAGAAATGCCTTTGGTATCTATGATGATATAAGGTATTGAACTTGTTCCGATGTCTTCAGCAAATTTTCCTACAGGCGGATTATTGTCTGGATCAACATTATTTGAATCCTTTTTACAAGAAAAAATTAGCAAAATGAAACAAATAAAAGCAAGAGAAAAACATGTAGTTTTTGATGACATTCTAGTAGTAATTTTTTAAATTTGATCAAATATACAAGGAAAGTTAATATTTTGTTTCAAACATATAAATTCCTTGCTAGACTTTCCGATAAAATAGTGTGTTTAACTTATTGCACAAAATGTTTCTGATTTTACCCACTAACTCCCTTAAACCCGAATTCAGCATTAGAAATGAACTACATGAAAATCTAATGCGGAATTCGGGTTAAAAGAGAAAACCAATCAAAAACATTTTAAAACATGGCCTATGGCTCCTTTTAGACACACATAAAATATTATGAAACTGATTAATTAAAATAAATTCATAACTTTGCAATTCGAATTAAAATCTTTAATACTTTGAAAGTTACACTCTCATCCATCAACGGCCAAAAAAACTACATCGGTACCAACGAAAGGGGCCAAACCATACATCTATCAGGTGAAAAAGAAGGTGTTGGACCTATGGAATCTGTTCTTATTGCAGGAGCAGCATGTAGCAGCATAGACATCGACCTCATTCTCCGCAAAATGAGACAAGATTTTACCGACGTAAAAGTGGAAGTAGAAGGTAAAAGAGCAGAGGATCAAGTTCCAGCAGTCTTTACAAAAATACATTTGCACTATACAATTTATGGTCATGATCTTAAAGAAAAAAAAGTCGAGGAGGCCGTCGATAAAAGTGTAAAAAAATATTGCTCCGTACTTACTATGCTTGAAAAGACAGCAGAAGTTACCTATTCTTTTGACATTAAAGAGGTAGAATAAATTAATAAACAGCATTAAATATTGATTTGTGAAATTTGAAACCATTGCTATTCGAAAGCAAACTGAACGATCACAACACAAAGAACATAGTACACCAATCTTTACAACATCTAGTTTTGTCTTTGATGATGCAGAACACATGCGTGCAGTATTTGCCGAAGAACAATCTGGAAATGTGTATAGTAGATACTCTAATCCTTCCGTAAAGGAATTTGAAGAAAAGATAACTTTGCTCGAAGGTGCTGAAGATGCGAGGGCTACTGCTTCGGGTATGTCAGCGATATTTACCACATTTGCGTGTTTCTTATCTAGTGGAGATCATGTGTTGATGTCTCAAGCAGTATTTGGCTCTACGATTAAGCTGATGGAAAACTACTTCCAAAAATGGGGTGTGACATGGACATTGGTCAATAGTACGGAGGCAACGGAGTGGGAAAAAGCCATCAAACCAAATACAAAATTAGCCTATTTAGAGACTCCCTCCAATCCTGGATTAGAGGTTTTTGATTTAGAAAGTTTATCCACTGTTTTTAAGTCAAATAACATTCTTTCTGTTGTAGACAACTGTTTTGCTACGCCTTATATACAACAACCTATCAAATGGGGCATAGATATCGTCATACATAGTGCAACAAAATACATCGACGGTCAAGGTCGGGTGATGGGTGGAGTGATAGCAGGTAGTAAGGAACATATGTCAAAAATAGAACCATTTATGCGCAATGCTGGACCTACCTTGGCTCCTTTTAATGCTTGGGTATTGTCAAAAAGTCTTGAAACTTTGGCAGTAAGAATGGATCGACATTGTAACAATGCATTAAGTCTTGCTCAATGGTTAGAAACCCAACCTAAAATAAAGCGCGTAAACTACCCGTTTTTAGACTCACACAAGCAAAAAAACGTAGCTCAAAAACAAATGAAAGCCGGGGGCGGTATTGTAGCATTTGAAGTAGTAGGAGATTATGCCGAAGCGGTAAAACTGATAGACAATACCAATTTATTTTCTATATCACCTAATCTTGGCGATACGAGATCAATCATCACTCATCCAGCGTCATCTACCCATTCAAAACTTACAGAACAACAAAGATTAGACGTCGGGATAACAAAAAGCTTGATCAGAATATCGACGGGTTTAGAACACATAGATGATATTATTGCTGACATCGAATATGCTATTTCTAAAATATAAATATAGAAATAGTTCAAAAATATTCAATAAATTAGAACTAAATCAGTTATAAAAACATTATCACTCACAAAAAAATAAATAATCGAAAATAATGCTTCTTACAATACATAAAGGAAAAATACATAGAGCCACCATCACACAAGCCAATCTTAATTATGTTGGGAGTATTACTATAGATGAAGATCTGATGGATGGTGCTGGTTTATATGAAGGGGAGAAAGTACAAATAGTCAACAACAATAATGGTGAACGTATAGAGACCTATGTTATTAAGGGTAAGAGAGGTTCTGGGGAGATCTGTCTGAATGGGGCAGCTGCTCGTCGGGCACAAATTGGAGATATTGTCATCATCATCTGTTATGCTCTGATGACTCCGGAAGAAGCAAAGACCTTTAAACCTAAAGTTGTATTTGTAGATCAGCAGAATAAAATAGTTTAATGCGGTGAGGCCAAATTTAAAAAACATATTAAGCTTTACACTTAGCTTAAGTTTAGGCATCATCATTTTGTATCTGGTATTCCAACAACAACAGAATGTCTATGAAGCAACCTGTGATATCAAAACAGATCCAAACGGATGTAGTTTGGTTAAAAAAACAATGTCGGAGTTTTCTGAAGCCAATTGGTTTTTTATGTTATTGGCCATAACATTTTCTTTATTGAGCAATGTATTCAGAGCTTTGAGGTGGAATCTACTTACGGAGCCAATGGGTTACCCAATTAGATTTTTTAATGCGTTTGGTGCCATACTCATAGGTTACTTTACCAGTTTAGCAATACCTAGGATTGGAGAATTTATGCGGGCAGGCGTTTTGGCAAAATATGAAAAAATGCCATCTGAAAAAGCTTTTGGCACCGTGATTTTAGAGCGCGTAGTAGATGTTATTATTTTTGCTATCGTTGGCTTATTGGTTTTTTTGGTTGCTTACAAAGATATTTCTTCTTACTTAATTGCTGTTTTTCAAAAATACACGGATAAGAGTTGGGAGAGTTTGTTTAGTCTTACTAATATTCTTTTGCTTTTAGGTGCTGTAGTTTTGGGAATTTTTATCATTTTATATTTTAGAAAGGCCATTCTTCGATCTAAATTTGGTCACAAAGTAGCCACTTTTTTCAATGGCCTATTAGAAGGTTTGACCTCCATTTCTAAACTTCAAAAAAGATCATTATTTGTCATCTATAGCTTTTCGATATGGGTTTGTTATTTTCTGATGGTGTATGTGGCCTTCTTTGCATATGAACCGACGGCTCATCTAGGTTTTAAACCTGCACTTGCAGTTCTCCTTTTTGGAAGTTTGGGCATGTTTATACCTTCTCCCGCTGGAATGGGCTCATTTCAATGGTTAGTTTCTCAATCGCTTAATATATATGGTGTAGCATCGGTAAATGGTTTTACTTATGGAAATCTACATTTCTTTGCCGTTGCCATCTGTAGTACAATTGTTTTTGGTTTATCATCGTACATTTTTTTACCAATTTACAATCAAGTCAAGCAAAAATCTTAATGATATCTGCCAAAATATACCACGATATCTCGACACTTATAAACCAAGTGGACAATTGGAAAGACTTGGGTAAGAAGATTGTTTTCACAAATGGGTGCTTTGACATCTTACATGCTGGTCATGTCTTGTTTCTAGAGGAGGCCAAAAGATTAGGCGAAATACTGATTGTAGGTGTCAATAGTAATAATTCTGTAGCTGGCTTAAAAGGTCCAAGTAGACCTATCCAAGATGAAAATGATCGTATGATTATCTTAGCCGGTTTGCAAAGTGTGGATGTAGTAATCATGTTTGGTGAAGAAACTCCTTTGGCTTTAATTGAAAAAATAATTCCCAATTTTCTTGTTAAAGGTGGGGATTATGAGTTAGAACAAATTGTGGGAAGATCAATTGTGCTTCAAAATGGAGGGCAGGTCTTAACGATTCCATTTGTTAAGAATAGGTCTACTAGTATGATTTTGGAGAAAATTAATTTGTCTGATTCTAGCTTTTAGCAATTGGCTGGGAGCTTTTAGCGGTATGAAGTTAAGAGGAAAATGAAGATTTGATTAAAGTCCGACTTTTTTAACAAAATTAAATATTGCAAAATAGATAATTTTAATGCTTAAAAAATATTTTAATCTATTAAGTTGTCTTATCTTTGCGGCAAATTTTAAAATAGTATTCTTCATATTTAATATATAAATTTTTCAAATGGAAAATATTGGTCAAGTAAAGACGGTAATCGGCCCAGTGGTGGATGTAATTTTTGATAAACAAGGTTCAAAAGTTCCGGAGATATTCAATGCGCTTGCAATCAAAAGAGAAGGCTTAGAAGATTTGATTCTTGAAGTACAGCAGCATCTAGGAGAAGATTCTGTACGAGCTGTTGCGATGGACTCGACAGATGGTCTAGTAAGAGGATTGACAGTTGTGGATTTAGGTAAGCCTATCTCTATGCCTATTGGAGAAGCAATCAAAGGTAGACTATTCAATGTAGTAGGTCAGCCGATAGATGGTATTGGACCAATAAAAACTACTGAGTCAAGATCTATCCATGGTAAGCCGCCAAGATATGAAGATTTATCAACAGAATCAGAAGTTCTTTATACGGGTATAAAAGTAATCGATTTGATAGAGCCTTACGCAAAAGGTGGTAAAATTGGTCTTTTTGGAGGAGCTGGTGTTGGTAAAACTGTACTAATCCAAGAGTTGATCAATAATATCGCTAAAGGTTATGACGGTATATCCGTATTTGCTGGTGTAGGTGAGCGAACAAGAGAAGGTAACGACCTTATGCGTGAGATGTTAGAGGCTGGTATCATCAATTATGGACCAGAATTTTTAAAATCTCTACATGCAGGTGGTTGGGACTTATCAAAAGTTGATCTTGAAGAGTTAAAAACATCAAAAGCAACGTTTGTATTTGGTCAGATGAATGAGCCACCGGGAGCAAGAGCACGGGTTGCGCTTTCTGGTCTTTCTATTGCGGAATTTTATAGAGATGGTGATTTGAGTGATCCAAATGGAGGAAAAGACATCCTTTTCTTTATTGATAATATATTTAGATTTACACAAGCGGGATCTGAGGTTTCGGCACTATTAGGTCGTATGCCATCTGCGGTAGGTTACCAACCTACATTAGCAACAGAGATGGGTCTTATGCAAGAGCGTATCACTTCTACTAAAAGAGGTTCAATCACTTCTGTTCAAGCGGTTTACGTGCCTGCGGATGACTTGACGGACCCTGCACCTGCTACTACATTTGCCCACCTTGATGCAACAACAGTATTAAGCAGAAAAATTGCAGCATTGGGTATCTACCCTGCTGTAGATCCATTAGATTCTACTTCAAGAATACTGGATGCCAATATCATAGGTGATGAGCACTATAATACCGCTCAGGCTGTAAAAAATATTCTACAGAGATATAACGAGCTTCTTGATATCATTGCCATATTAGGTATGGAAGAACTTTCTGAAGAAGATAAACTTGTAGTACACAGAGCAAGGAGGGTACAAAGATTCTTATCTCAACCTTTCCACGTGGCGGAGCAGTTTACAGGTATTCCGGGCGTATATGTGAAGCTTGAAGATACCATCAAAGGATTTACTATGATCATGGATGGTAGTTGTGATAAATATCCTGAGGCAGCCTTCAACCTTAAAGGTACTATAGAAGATGTAATTGCAGCGGGTGAGAAAATGTTGATGGAAGTAAACAATTAAAGTTCTGTCATGATAAAAAACTTAATTAAATGTTCTCATTTTACTTAAGTCTTAGTCTTGACAAATCACTAGAAATAATTTTTAAGAAAGCTAAATTATTAATACAATGAAACTAATCGTACTTACTCCAGGCAAAGAATTATTCAAAGGAGATATCATATCAGTAAAAGTGCCAGGTACAAGTGGTCAATTTGAGATATTAAAAGGTCACGCTCCTATCGTTTCATCTTTACAAAGTGGAAACGTAAGAATAAAAACTTCAGAAGGAGAGAACCAAGAGTTTAAAATTACCAAAGGTTTTGTTGAGGTGCTTAAAAATGAAGTTTCGTTATTAGTACAAGTACCAGCTTTATCCGTCTAGAATAGATAAGACTGAATAAAATAAAAAGCTTCTTTGATGTGAATCAGAGGAGCTTTTTTTTTAAATCTTCTCCCAAAAAATCTTCAATTTTGAAAAAATAACAATAGAACATACCTTATTTTGACCTTTTCTCAAATTTGAGATCATATATTATGAACTAAATCTAATAATTTTATTCAATTACCTAAAAGAATGGTATCTTTGCGGTTCAAAATCTGAAAAATATAAAATATCATGGGAAGAGGAGATAAAAAAACAAAAAGAGGTAAGATTAGCTCAAGTTCATACGGCAATTCAAGACCTAAGACTAAGAAAGTTGTTGCTAAGAAAAAGGCAGAAGCTTAGTTAAAAAAGAGGGTTAGTACAAAAAGTGCTGATCCTTTTTATTTTAGATTCATTTAGATAAGCAGTTAGTGCTCGATCTTAAAAAAAATATTATTGGACCTTTATTGGTAATCTTTCCTTTAACCTTGTAAAAAGATAAAATCATTTTTTACCATCAAATGAATTAGACTTTTAATAATTTCTTTTAAGCTTTTTACATTCTTTCTATCAATTTTCGGACATTTAACAAGTTCTACCTCAACAGACTGTTAATACTCAATTCCATAATATAGCCTGCTTTTTTTCAGAAGAATTAATGGATTCCCAATCATTTTTGTTTCTCAATAAGTGGTGCTAGAAATAATCTTTTACCTTTTATTTGGACTAAATTGCAGATGACATTAATAAACCGAAATTAATCAAGTTGCAACCTATTCCACCAACTGAAAAAGCACAAGGAAAAAAATAAATGCAATATCAATTTTATTTCTTATCTTTGTAATAATGAAACAGTTGGTAGTAAAAATTCTAATCTTCAGTTGTCTAATATCCTTCACACCCATTAAGGAGTTAGTTAAGGCCCCTCTATTATTACTACACTATATGGAGCATCTCGAAGAAATGCCAGACATGACAATACAGCAGTTCCTTTATATGCACTACACCATAGGATTTCATGTAGATGATGACATTATGAAAGACTTTCAACTTCCATTCAAAACGATGGATTTTACACACCTTCCAATGTTTTTACTAACCGGTTTAAATGATGTTTTTAAAAGTTTTCAACTTACAGAAATTCAATTTTTCAATAAACTCAATTCCAGCTATAATTTTCCATTAAAGGATGTCAAGTCATTGGGTATCTTTCACCCTCCCAAATTTTAAATCTACATCTGATTCAATTTCTTTAAAGTGTTAATGTTTCCATTGATTTAATTTTTGTTAAGTCTATGGGGTGTAACTTTAAGATGTAAACTCGCATATTCTATTTAAGGATTTACCATCCACGCGTTTATGATGCTAGGATTTTAACAACTAAATATTCTGCGATTAAGCTTACTAAAGTTTTTCATACACTGGATTTATTGAATCTGTCTTTTTTGTTTGTAAACACAACAAATTGTCAATTATCTGATTATCGAGCCAAAACTCGGTCATCTATTTATTCTAAATTTTTTATATTATGCTCAATAAGATAATAGCTTTTTCTATTAATAATAAACTTATCATAGGTTTGATGACCATTGCGCTTATAGCCATTGGTGCCTATGAAGCTACCAAATTACCCATCGATGCAGTACCTGATATTACCAATAATCAAGTACTTGTCATCACACAAGCACCCGCATATGGAGCCACAGATATCGAGCGATTGGTCACCTTTCCTATAGAACAAGCCAATAGCAACATTTCGGGACTTACGGAGATTCGTAGTTTTTCGAGATTTGGTCTGTCATTAGTAACGATGGTTTTTGATGATGATATCGATGTCTATTGGGCTCGGCAACAAGTAGCAGAACGGTTGCAAAAAGTACAAACGGAGATTCCCAAAGATATCGGAACTCCTGAACTCGGGCCGGTAGCTACAGGTCTTGGCGAAATATATCAATATGTAGTCAAGCCAAAACCAGGATATGAGTCTAAATATGATGCTACCTCACTGAGGACCATCCAAGATTGGATAGTGAGACGTCAACTGCTCGGGGTGAAAGGTATCGCAGAAGTGTCTTCTTTTGGAGGTAAACTAAAGCAATATCAAGTAGTTGTAGATCCTAACAAGTTAAACGCTTCTGGAGTTACGATCTACGATGTCTTCGATGCATTAGAAGCCAATAATCAAAATACGGGGGGCGGCTACATCGAAAAAAATGCAACGGCCTTATATGTCAGAACCGAAGGACTGATCGGGTCAAAAGACGAAATAGGCAAAATACCGGTAAAATCGGTATCTGGTACACCCCTTTTGATCAGAGATATTGCTGAGGTGACTGAAGGAAGCGCGACCAGATATGGTGCGGTAACCTACAATGATCAAGGTGAAGTAGCCGGTGCAGTAGTCATGATGCTTAAAGGGGCCAATAGCTCCGAGGTAATCAAAAATGTAAAAGAACGTATAGAACAGATCAAAAAAAATCTTCCTGAAGGAGTAGAAATAGAACCGTTTTTAGACCGTACTAAAATGGTCAATAATGCGATAAGTACCGTAACTACCAACTTGATGGAAGGTGCATTGATTGTTATATTTGTATTGGTTGTCTTTTTGGGTAATTTAAGAGCAGGGTTGCTTGTAGCATCTGTTATACCATTAGCTATGCTTTTTGCTATAATACTGATGAACATCTTTGGTGTCAGTGGCAACTTGATGAGCCTCGGAGCTCTTGACTTTGGCCTGATAGTAGATGGGGCTGTGATCATTGTCGAAGCAGTCATGCATAAGTTGAGACATAGCAAACATTATGTTGGTATACAAAGACTTACGACCGATCAAATGGATATAGAAGTGAGAGATACTTCTGGCAAAATGATGAATAGTGCCGTCTTTGCTCAGGTCATCATATTGATTGTTTATCTTCCATTGTTAGTATTAGAAGGTATAGAAGGTAAAATGTTTTTGCCAATGGCCCAGACTGTCATGTTTGCTTTATTAGGAGCATTTGTACTGTCTTTGACATATATACCTATGATGAGTACTTTAGTGTTGAGTAAAAACCTAGATCACAAACTTAATCTATCTGACAAAGTGATGATTCGTGTAGAAATCATTTTTCAAAGGACATTAGAATTTTTTCTTAAAATACCAAAGATTACCATTACGGCAATCATTGCATTATTTGTCGTAGCCATTATGGTTTTATCTCGATTAGGTGGGGAGTTTATTCCCGCGCTAGAGGAGGGTGATTATGCGGTAGATACGAGAGTTTTGACAGGAAGTAATCTTAATACCACGGTAGAATTTACACAAAAAGCATCGCATATTTTGTTGACGCGTTTTCCTGAAGTTGAGAAGGTCGTCACAAAAATAGGAAGTGGTGAAGTCCCAACAGACCCTATGCCAATGGAGGCAAGTGATATGATGGTGATTATGAAACCAAAAAAAGAGTGGAAAACTGCGAAAACATTTGATGAAATGGCAGAGAAAATGAGTAAAGAACTAGAAGATGTTCCAGGTATCACTGCCGGATTCCAATATCCGGTACAAATGAGGTTTAATGAATTGATGACGGGGGCAAGACAAGATGTAGTGTGTAAGATTTTTGGAGAAGACCTTGATACTTTGGCTCATTATGCAGAGAAAGTTGGTAAATTGGTCTCTTCTGTGGAAGGCACTCAAAACTTGTACGTCGAAGCGGTAACAGGTGTGCCACAAGTCATCATCAAATATGATAGAAATGCTATCGCTCAATATAATGTGAATATAGCTGACGTGAACAAAGCTGTGAATATGGCTTTTGCTGGGCAAAGTACAGGAATGGTCTTTGAAGGGGAGAAAAGATTTGACTTGGTGGTAAGATTAAAAGAAGAATTCCGCGAGAGTCTAGAAAATGCACAAAACTTACTGATACCTACTCCAAGCGGACAACAAGTACCACTCTCAAAACTGGCAGAGGTTGCTATAAAAGATGGTCCCAATCAAATCCAACGAGAAGATGCAAAAAGAAGGATTGTCGTAGGCTTTAATGTGCGTGGAAGGGATGTGCAAAGTATCGTACAAGAGTTACAAGACAAAGTCACTAAAGATATTGATTTCCCAACAGGCTATTTCATCACTTATGGAGGTGCTTTCGAAAATCTCAATCAAGCTAAAAATAGATTGATGGTAGCTGTGCCTATTTCACTTATCCTTATTTTAATTCTCCTATATTTTGCTTTTAACTCTTTAAAACAAGGTCTACTGATCTATTCGGCCATTCCACTCTCTGCTATCGGAGGTATCTTCTTTTTAGCATGGAGAGGATTACCATTCAGTATCAGTGCTGGTGTAGGGTTTATTGCACTATTTGGGGTAGCGGTACTGAATGGTATTGTGTTAATTGCAGAGTTTAACCGATTAAAAGCAGAAGGGTATGATGATTTAAAACGCATCGTAATCATGGGTACCAAAATCCGACTTAGACCTGTATTGATGACAGCTTTTGTAGCTTCCCTTGGATTTTTGCCTATGGCTATAAGCAATGGTGCGGGTGCTGAGGTACAAAGACCTTTGGCCACGGTAGTGATTGGGGGCTTGATGGTGGCTACTTTTTTGACGCTCATCGTGCTTCCCATTCTATATACCTTTTTCGAAAAAAATGATAAAACAAAAAAACGAACGGAGCACGCATAATTCATAACAAAACTGAATAAGAAATGAAAGTATTAAAAAAATATCGTTTAATCATTTTACTTGTCCTTTTACAATATATGATGGGAGCACAAACGCCTATCACATTGTCGGAGGCTGTAAAAATAAGCAGGAATAACAACCCAAAACTACGCACAGAGGCTAAGATGATCCAATATCGACAGGCATTGGTCAATACTGCTTACACGTATGAACCCACCCAAGTAAGTACTCAATTAGGTCAGTTTAATAGCACCTATTTTGATACAGGTTTTGGGATTTCTCAGTCTTTTACGTTGCCAAAAGTTTTTAAAAAACGTGTTGAGGCCAATCTTCAGCAGGTCAAAACTGCAGAAGCTTATCTCAAGATGAGTGAAACAGAAATTAGACAACAATTGGATTTTTTGTTTTTAGAATACAGCTATTTGATATCCAATGAAAAACTGTTGAAATATCAAGATAGTCTATATAATGGGTTTGTTCAAAAATCTACTATTCGATGGCAAAATGGAGAAACGGATGTGTTAGAAAAAACTACCGCTGAACAACAACAACTCAATATCGCTAATCAACTGGCTATGGTGGAAAAAATGAAAGATTATTTGTTGGTCAACTTAGAATATTTGATCAATGATGGTCAAAAATATACACCCCTAGTCGGAGAAATTGAGATCTTGGATTATGTCGTTTATTTTGATAGCCTTACCACCCTAAAACACCCCGCGATCAAAGTTGCAGAACAAGAAATCGAAGTAGCCAAAGCAATGACACAAGTAGAAAAAACAGCACTATCTCCTGTGATAAATGTGGGCGTAAATAATGTGAGCATAAGAGGTACTGGGGCAGACAATGAAGTCTATAATGGGTTTAATAGATTTACCAATTTGCAAATTGGGGTTGGCATTCCATTATTCCGCAAAGGTATCCGTGCATCGATCGAATCTGCACAAAAGATGGAGGATGTCAAAAACAATGAATTGTTGGTCAAAAAGGCTGAAATCTATTCTAAAATCAAGCAACAATATATCCTCTACACAGAGACTTCAAATCAATTTCAGCAATATGAGCAAAAAGCTCTACCAAATGCAAAAACAATAAGGTCTGTCTCTCAAAACCAATTTTCAAACGGTCAAATCAACTATCTCGAATACGTGATGCTAACTAATCAAGCGATCGACATAGAAAGTAAATACCTAGAATTGATGCGAAATCTCAACAACACCATTATTGATTTACATTATTTGACAACCAATTATTAATCTATAAAAATATTTAGTATGAATTATTTTCTTAAAATATCATCAATAACATTCCTTACGCTCAGCGTCGTTTTATTCCAAAGTTGCAAGCAAAAGGAGGAAACAACAGGACCAACCACAGAAGAAGTAGATACAGTACAAGAAGGTACTAACAGGGTAGAATTGACCGAAGCGCAGTATAAAAATGCGAATTTGGAACTCGCGCTACCAGAAAAGACGAACATCAATCAACTCATCACGCTCAATGGTAATACTGAAGTAATGCCCGAGAATATCATCACCGTGAGTAGTCCGATGGCAGGATTTGTTCGCCAGATCAAATTGATGGCAGGAATGTCAGTTTCTAAAGGACAAGTATTAATACGACTTGAAGAGAAAGAGTATATCCAACTTCAGCAAGATTACTTATCAGCTAAAAATACCCTGGCTTTTGCAAAATTGGATTATGACCGACAGACAGAACTTGTAAAAAATCAAGCAGCAAGTGATAAAATATTGCAAACAGCAGATGAAAAAGTAAAACAAAATCAAATCATTGTCAGATCTCTTGAGGAAAAACTGAGACTCATCAATATCAACCCCAAAAATTTGACCACAGAGAATATGACGTCTCAAATTGTAATATTCGCACCAGCCTCAGGTACCGTCACAGAAGTGATGGTCAATAGCGGGAAATATGTCCATCCAGGTGACGACATGATCAAAATTATATCAAATACAGGTACAAAATTGGTATTAAAAGCTTTCGAAAAAGATCTACCCTTCGTCAATAAAGGACAAAAAATCATAGCTTACTCCAATGCCCAAATGGATAAAAAATTCATGGGCAAAATTGAATACATCGTCAGAAATGTAGGTGACGAAGGATTTGCCAACATCATTTGTAACTTAGAAGGCCAAACCAGTCAGATTATACCCGGTATGTACATGAATGCTGATATCGAAGTACAAAATAAAGAAGGTTGGATTGTCCCTGATGAGGCGATTATAAATTTTGAATCCAAAGAATATGTTTTTGTGGAAAATGGAGATCAGACTTTTGAAATGGTAGAAATCGAACCAGGTCAAAAGGAAAAAGGCAAGACACAAATCATCAACGACCAAGCCATCAACAACCGAAGAATAGTAATTAAAGGTGCTTATACCCTACTCATGAAGATGAAAAATGTCGAAGAATAACTTTTAAATAAATATTTTTTTATGAAACAATTTATTAGCGATATTTCTGGAAAAAGCTTTCCACTTAGAGAGCAGGTGACAGGTGGGTCTATTCGACTAGCTATTCTTGATAAAATCAAAGAGTCATTTCCGGATTTTGGTGAAGGATCTTTAATAGCAATAACCGAACTAAATGAATTCAGAGAGCATTATATTTCTGAATATCTAGCTAAGGAACTAATAGCAATTTCCAACCTTGAACAAACAGTAATGACGAGGTTTAAAGAAAGAACTACTATATCCGACAAACTTGAAAATGACGAAACTGAAGTACCCACTTTTGGTCAGCGGATGGCGGATCATGTAGCTACTTTTGGCGGAAGTTGGCTATTTATCAGCTATTTTGGCCTTTTCCTTTTGGTGTGGATTTGCATCAATGCATTTGTATTTTATAACAAAGGATTTGATCCTTATCCATTCATCTTACTAAATTTAATTTTGTCTTGTTTGGCAGCTATTCAGGCACCTGTCATCATTATGAGTCAAAACAGGAAAGAAACAAAAGACAGAGAACGTTCTAAAAAGGATTATATGATCAATCTAAAAGCCGAGCTTGAAATCAAAGCTCTTCATGAAAAAATTGATCATCTTATTATTTATCAGCAGGAGCAATTGCTGGAATTTCAGAAAATCCAGATTGAAATGATGAACGATATTTTAAAATCTATAAATAAAAAATAAAATGATCAACCAAAATATTCAAACAGAAGTTGATGCTTCATACTTATATGAAATCTTGGCAAAGCATGAAAAAGATGAAAACATTGCTTCGGTATTTCGTCAGATGAGCGAAATAGAAAAAAGTCATGCGATTGCTTTTATGGCAAAACACAAAATTGCTTCAGAACCCTTTCCGCAACCATCGACTCGAGCTAAGATGATCCATGGTTTGGGCAAGGTATTTGGATATGATTTCATACTAGGACTCTTGATGGATACAGAAAAAAGAGTGTCAAATACCATCCTTAATTCCAGAAAACAATTGTCTTCCGATGCTAGTCCGGTCATCTCCGACACTTCACATGTCGCTATTTTGAGAAATATTTTGGACCAACAGTCAAAAGTTGCAGGTCAAGATTTAGCGAGATTCGAAAAGAGACACCGATCTGTAGGAGGTAATGCACTAAGAGCGGCAGTATTGGGTGGTAATGATGGATTGGTCTCTAATTTTAGCTTAGTGATGGGTATTGCGGGAGCTTCACAAGGTAATGAAGAAGTGTTGTTAGCAGGTATAGCTGGATTGTTGGCTGGGGCACTCTCAATGGCATTAGGCGAATGGATATCGGTCAAAAGTTCTCAAGAATTGTATGAAAATCAGATGAGCCTTGAGATGGAAGAGCTCGAAGTCAATCCTAAAGGCGAGGAAAAGGAAATTGCCTTAATATACATGTCAAAAGGTATCCCCGAGCCACAAGCCAAAGAAATGGCTACCAATATCATCACCGATAAAGGTAAAGCGCATGAGTTTTTGATCAAAGAAGAGCTCGGCATCAGTGCAGAGGAATTAAAAGGGTCGGCTATGGAAGCAGCCGTAACTTCTTTTGTTTTATTTGGCATTGGTGCTATTATACCTGTGATCCCTTTTTTCTTTTTCACAGGTTTTAAGGCCATCCTATTTAGTTCGGTGCTGAGTGCGATTGGCCTATTTTTGATAGGAGCAGCCATTACCTTATTCACTGCCAAAGGTATATGGTATTCAGGCATGAGACAAGTACTCTTCGGACTAGCTGCTGCCGCCATTACTTACGGAATAGGTAGCCTAATTGGTGTACAGTTAGCCGGTTAAATAAATTAGAATTTTATTAATAAACAATTTAAATAAATTTATCATGAACGACGCACATTTGCATTTAGTAGTTAATCATTTTCCAATCATTGTACCCATTGTTGGATTATTGATTTTGATTGTAGGGTTTCTTATGAAATCTGATATTGTAAAAAGGGTAGCTTTTGGATTATTTATTTTCGCTTCATTAATGTCCTTTCCTGCTATGTATACAGGTGAAGGTGCTGAAGAAATTGTAGAAAAGATATCTGATGTTTCAGGTGATTTTATTCATGAACATGAAGAATTAGCTGAAAAATTGGCAATTATCAATCACTTGGTTGCGGTCTTGTCCATCTTTGGTTTTTGGGCCAATTTAAAACAAAAATCTTTTGCAAATTACATTGCAATCGCTGTTTTATGCCTTGGTTTGGTTGGTGTATATTTTGCAAAAATGACGGGCACTTCTGGTGGCGAAATCAGACATACAGAGATTAGAGCCGGCAATGCTGTTTCTAATGTTGGTGAAGAAGGAGATGATGATTAGAGTAACCCTATTGATCACAATCCTCGTTAGGAATTCTGAATCACAAAGTTAATGGAGGTAGAACGAATAATGAATTCTTGTAGGTTAAACCCAGATTACGCATTGGACTTTATTCGAAAGGAAATTAGGCAAAATAGTAGTGAAGCACGGAAATTTTCATCCGCAGATGCAGCCTTAGCTGCATAGAGGACGGAAAATTGAGTACTGAAACTAATATGAAGCATAATTTTCTTGCAGTTAATTTCTAATGCGTAATCTGGGTTAAATGACAGACAAGCTCAAAAAATGTTGTATACCAATTTTTATGGGCTTGTCTCTTTTACCATTAAATTTTATTTTTTAACATCTAAATTATAGTTTATGAAAAAACTAAAATGTTTTATTGTGTTGTTTACATTCTTGTTCTCAATGTCTTCGGTTATTGGTCAAAACTGGATACCAAATTATGATGAAGCTCAACAAAAATCTAAAGTTGAACAAAAAAATTTACTCATTAATTTTTCAGGTTCTGATTGGTGTGTACCCTGTATTAAAATGAAGAAAAATATTTTTTCGAATGCAGATTTTGTAGATTTTTCTAATCAAAATTTAGTCTTGTACAATGCAGACTTTCCACGATCAAAGAAAAAACAACCTACAGAAAAAATCGTTGAAATCAACAAACAATTGGCAGAAAAATACAATACTAAAGGATCATTTCCCTTCACAATTCTATTGAATTCTGAAGGAAAAATACTTAAAAGTTGGGAAGGATACGCTAATGCATCCGCACAAAAATTCGTTTCGGAAATTACCCAGTTGTGACGGGTAATGGTCTAAATAAAGATGATAAAAAGGTCTCTAAGTTTATAAAATTGTAATGTCCGGTAATATTTTAAAATTAATTGGTTAATACACTAATGCAATCACACACAGAAATTATCAAACTCATGGGCAATCGCTTTGAGTTTACCGCTTGTCATCGTGATGAGTCACTTTGTAAAGAATCGGTCATTGCAGCCATCCAAGAAGTGCGAAGAATCGAAAAATTGATGACGACGTATAGTGAAGACAGCTATACTGCACAAATCAATCAGCATGCGGGATTAGTACCAGTGATTGTTCCAGAAGAATTAGCCCAATTGATCGTAAGAAGCAAAAAAATATCACAATTGACGGATGGGGCTTTTGATATATCCTATGGTAGCATTGATAAGGATTATTGGAATTTTAATACCAAGATGGAATCATTGCCAGACCCAAAAACAGCTCAAATGGCAACACAATTGGTCAATTATCAAAACATCCTTGTTGATGAGACACTCAGTACCGTCTTCCTTAAGAAAAAAGGGATGCGGATTGGCTTTGGAGGGATAGGAAAAGGCTATGCTGCCGACATGGCTAAAAAAGTGATGAAAAATATGGGGATTGAAAATGGAGTAGTAAATGCATCAGGAGACTTAACAGCTTGGGGTCAACAAGCTAATGGAAGACCTTGGACAATTGGTATTGCAAATCCAAACTTCAAAAACAAAATCATTGGAAAATTCGAAATAAATGGCTCTGTGGCCACAAGTGGTGATTATGAAAAATATGTTATCATCGATGGTAAACGATACTCCCATACCATCAACCCAGTCATAGGCATGCCGGCAGAAGGACTGAAATCTGTGACAATTATAGCACCTTTTGCAGAGCTTTGCGATGCGCTCACCACTCCAGTAATAGTGCTTGGCGTCGATGCTGGCCTACACCTCATTAATCAAATCAAAGGTGTCGAAGCAATCGTCATAGACATTGATGATAAAATGTATTGTACAAAAAATATAAAAATATCTTAACATGAATAAAAAAAATAAATATGGTCTTTATTTAGTGACCACGATATCACTGTCATTCTTAGTGACTTCTTGCAAGTCTGTCAAAAACATAGACAAAGCTTACATTAATGATGGAGAAATGATGCTTTCTATTCGCAAAATAGAAAAATCTGAAATCAGCTTTCAACTCTACAGAGAAGGAGCTGCAGGAGCTACGGGCGGTAAAAGCAGTGGCGGCTGTGGATGTAATTAAAATAACATTAAATTTAAAAAATGCTAAAAATAACTTTTAATACTTTGTTTTTCCTCTTCATGAGCTTACAAGTATTCTCCCAAATGTTTAAAATAGACTCCACAGCCACTTTTGAAAAAAAGGCGCTTAGTTTTGAAGAAGCAAATATTGTATCTTCTTATTATCACCAAAATGGCAATCACTCAGCGGTCACAGGTGGTATAGGAACAGAAAAATTGACAGACGTAGCCAATGTAATTGACTTCAAATTAGGATACACCAATGGTAAGGGCAAAAAATATCATTTCGGTGGTGAAGTAGGCATCGATTATTACACATCAGCATCATCTGACAATATTGATACGAGAGTTTCTTCTGCATCCTCTTCTGATGTAAGAGTATATCCTTCTTTAAACTATAGTGTAGAAAATATCAAAACTGGTTTTGTCAAAGGTGGAAATATTGCTTTTTCACAAGAATTTGATTATACTTCAATAGGAGGGGGTTTTAATTTTACAAAAAAATCAAAGGATCAAAATACGGAATTTGCTGCTCGGGCCAATGTATTTTTTGATACCTATGCTCAATACATACCATCAGAATTTAGAACGAATCAACCTCCTCGAGAAGAAGGTGAAGGTAATATAGGTAATGCAGCAAGAAATACATTTGATCTGTCTATGACACTTTCTCAGATCGTCACGAAAAGGTTTCAATTAGCATTAACGATGGATGCTGCTTATCAAAATGGATTATTAAGTACCCCTTTTCATAGAGTATATATGAATGATGGCTCTCTATCGAGAGAAACTTTGCCGAGTCAAAGATTTAAGGTGCCTATTGGTCTACGAGCAAATTATTTTCTTGGTGAAAAGGTCATCATACGTTCCTTTTATCGGTATTATCAAGATGATTGGGGGATGAATGCACACACAGTACATGTGGAGGTTCCGTATAAATTATCACCACTTTACTCTGTCAGTCCATTTTATAGATATCATAAACAGACAGCGATCGACTACTTTGCTCCAAAAGGTGAAAATGCAGTTGGAGCAGCGTTTTTTAGTTCTGATTTTGATTTATCAGGTATTGACAGTCATTTTTATGGCATAGGCATTAGGCATACACCTTTCAAAACAGTATTAAACCTATTTTCAATAAGTCAACTTGAGTTGAGAGGTGCATTGTACAATAGGTCTGATGGTATGAATGCAGGAATAGTGTCTTTTCATGTACAGTTCAAGGGGTTTTGATAATCCTCTTGTAATATGATCAAGTCATCCTCAGTTATTGGGCAGCTAGTATGCTTATATAACATAATGCACAAAAATGTTTTTGATTTTACCCACTAACTCACTTAAAAGGGAAAACCAAATCAAAAACATTTTAAAATATGGCCTATGGCTCCTTTTGGTGGCGGGGTAAAACATAGGCCATCTTTTCAGAAGAGCAAAATGTTATACACACAATTAGTATTGCATAATTCAATTAGAGAATTTTGGTATATTTCCCAAAATCAAATACACCATCTTGTAAATTTTGTAAATTGCATTTAAATTTAGACGTTAAGCTATGAATAAAAAGGTTTTATACGTATTGTGTGTTACGGTATTTATATTGATCAAATGCACAACGAATCAAAAAATTTCATACATCCTTTCTACAAAAGATCTTCCTGACACTGAAAAAGGGCTTGATCATGCAGGATTTATAAAAGATTTTAACGATGAAGCCTTCGTCAGAGGAGAAAGAGTATACAATGCCTCATGCATCAATTGCCATGGTGATAAAGAAAATGAAGGCTCTATTCCCATGTCATTAAAGTTTTGGGAAGAACCCTTTAAAGCAGGAGGTGATGCCTACGCTATGTATCAAACGATCACAAAAGGATATGGGTCTATGCCTCCACAAGTGGTCCTGAGTCCACAAGAAAAATATGATGTAATTCATTATATACAAAAAGAACTTGTTTCAAAAAACAAATCTGTTGTGCTTCCGAAAGTAACAAATGAGTATCTTTCAAAACTACCCAAGGGTAAGTCACGAGGCCCTGCAGTTAAGCCGTATCAACAATGGGCAGATATGGATTATGGCAATTTTTTTATGAATACGTATGAATTGGTTGATGAAAAAACGGGTATTCCACGCTATCATTCACCCGGCCCATCTCCATTTAAAGACGAAGATTACTCAAAAAACAATTTTGCCTACAAAGGAATTGCTGTTAGATTGGACCAAGGTATAGGTGGAGTATCTAAAGGTAAAGCTTTTATGGTTTTTGACCATGATCTTATGCGCATTGCTGGTGGATATGTAGGTCAAGGATTTATAGATTGGAATGCTATTTTGCTCAATGATAAGCACGAAACATATCCAAGAACAGTTGGTAAATTGTTTTTTGAAACCCCTGTCAAACCTGGATGGGCCAACCCATTAACAGGGCAATTTGACGACCCTCGATTTGTAGCACGAGACGGGAGAGCTTTTGGTCCACTACCTAAATCTTGGGCTAATTACAAAGGTCTCTATCATCACGAAGACCAAATAGTGATCTCTTATACGGTAGGTGAATCAGCCATTTTAGAAAAATTTGGATTTATTGAACCCAATGTTTTTACTAGGACCTTAAATATATCTCCATCAAAATCAATTTTAAAAATGAGGGTAGCCAATGCAAATGTCAAGGTAAACATAGTTGGTGTTGGAGCATCCTTGATTGAAGAAAATGGGGAAATCTTTATGAATGTTGATGCCAAAACAGCTGTAAAAGTTACCCTTGTGATAAGTGAATTAAGTACAAATTTTTCAGCAAACCAAATTCCCGAACCAGAAACATTAACCAAATACACTTTAGGAAATGGTAAACCACATTATCAAGAAATATTAGAAACTACCGTAACCCTAGGTAAAGAAGACGGTCCATTTGCCGTGGATCAGCTTACACCTCCTTTTGAAAATCCATGGTCTTGCCGAATGAAACTCAGTGGTATAGATTTTTATAAAGATGCTAATCAAGCTGCAGCCTGTGCAACGGATGGAGATATTTGGCTGATAAAAGGTTTGTTAAATCCTGATGGTCAGTTGACATGGCAACGCATAGGGTCGGGCCTTTTCCAGCCTTTGGGCATTAAAATTGTAGATGAAAAAATCTATGTAACTTGCCGTGATCAATTGGTCTTGCTACGCGATTTGAATGGAGATATGGAGACCGATTATTATGAAAGCTTCAATCACGACCATCAAGTTACCGATCACTTTCATGAATTTGCGATGGGTTTACAAACCGACAAAGAAGGCAATTTTTACTATGCAAAAAGTGGTAGGCATGCTCGTGAATCACTTATTCCACAGCATGGCACATTATTAAAAGTAAGTGCCGATGGTTCTATTACGGATATCATTGCCACTGGTTTTAGAGCTGCCAATGGTGTGTGCATCAATCCTGATGGGAGCTTTATTGTTACAGACCAACAAGGCTATTGGAATCCAATGAATCGGATAAATTGGGTTAAAGGCGTTGGTAAATTTTATGGCAATATGTGGGGATACAATCCTCCAAAAGACTCTTCAAGAGCGGCGATGGAAGAGCCTTTGGTATGGCTGGATATGCTTTATGACCGCTCCCCCTCTGAAATGGTATGGGTAGATAGTAAAAAATGGGGCCCAATGAATGGAGGTCTTCTTAGTCTATCCTATGGATTTGGCAAAATTCAATTCGTGCTCCACGAATCGATCAATGGTCAAGAGCAAGGTGCAGTGATTGACTTACCCGGTGTGAAGTTTTTAACTGGTGTAATGCGTGGACGGTTTAACCCGACAGACGGACAATTATACGCATGTGGTATGTCAGCATGGGGTACCAATCAGTTGATGCGTGGTGGTGGACTGTATAAAGTTCGATATACTGGAAACACTTTACCCATACCTGTTAAAATGAATGTCCTCGAAAAAGGTATAAAACTGGATTTTGATTCACCATTAGATCCAAATTCTGCCAACTCCATATCAAATTACGAAGTAAAAACTTGGCAATTGATAAGAAGCAAAAAATATGGTTCAGACCGACATTTCCCCAAAACTTTGAAAGTGACAAATGTCCAAACTAAAGGCCAAAGTTTATTTTTAAGTATAGAGAATCTTGAAAAAGTAGACGTCATTACCATTGATTATAAAATTAAAAATCAAAAAGGTCAGCCACTACAAGGGTCGATACAGGGGACGATACATGTATTGGGGAAATAAAATGTAAAAAATAAAGACAAAGATTTTACTTATGTGACACTTTGCTTGTACTACCCCAACCTATACACATCCGGCAACTCATCACTACTACAAAAATTGACTCCAAGATCCTTGACCAACCCATCATTTATAGCGTATACCCACCCGTGTATCCACAATTCTTGCTTTGATCTCCAAGCATTTTGCACAATGGAAGTTTTGGCTAGATCTTTCACTTGTTCTACTACATTGAGTTCGACAAATCGATTAAATCTTTGAGTTTCGTCTGGGATAGCGTCCAATTCTAAATAGTGGAAACGGTATACATCCTTGATATGTCTTATCCAGTTGTCTATTAGGCCAATTTGTGAATTTCCCATCGCTGCTTTCACACCACCACAGCCATAATGACCACATACAATGACATGTCGTACTTTCAAGACATTTACCGCATAGTCCAATACGCTTAGCATATTCATATCAGAATGGATGACCATATTAGCAATATTGCGGTGTACAAACACTTCTCCAGGCTGCGTGCCTGTGATCTCATTGGCTGGTACACGGCTATCTGCACAACCTATCCAAAGAAGCGGTGGCGTCTGACCATTACTTAGTCTCGAAAAATATTCCGGATCTTTTTCGGTCTTTTCTGCAACCCATTTACGGTTGTTGTCTAATATTTTCTGATAAAATGCGCTCATAATTAAGTTTAAACTTTTTCTCAAAAGTAAACCTTTTGTGTCATATTCTCGACACTAATGACATTTCTTTGATCATGTTTATATCTTTTTCTATTGCGTTACCTACCACCACTAGATCAGCACCTGCTTTATATTTCATAGCAACTTCTTCAGGTGTAGAGATACCACCACCTACGATCAGCGGTATTTGTATCATATTGCTCACCATTTCGATCATTTGATCAGGCACTGTGAGGGATGCACCACTACCCGCATCGAGATAGATTAGTTTTAATCCCAGCAATTCACCTGCCAGCGCTGTACTCATTGCTATATCTGGTTTATCTCTCGGCATGGGCGTTGTATTACTCATGTACTGGACCGTCGTCATTTTACCTCCATCTACCAACATATATCCACAAGATATGATTTCTAAAGGACTCAATTTAAGAAACGGAGCTGCCACCACGTGTTTTCCTATCAACAGTTCGGGATTACGACCACTGATCAATGATAAAAACAAGATAGCATCCGCTTTATAACTCAATTGAAAAGAATTGCCTGGAAACAAGACCATCGGTATGTCACATCCCGCTCTAATCTTTGACAGCACATCATCTAACATATTATTGATGATCAGACTACCGCCTATCAAAAAATAATCTACACCTCCTTCCATAGAAAGTTGTATCAATTGATCAATATGACTCACCTTCAGTTTATCAGGATCTATCAATACGGCAAATTGCTTTTTACCAGTATTCTTTGCATTTAATAATTGATGATAGATATTTTTCAAAAGCTACAATGATTGTTTAGAAGACTTAAAGGTAATAAAAACTTCTTGCTACAACTTCAATTTTTCCTTTACTTTATCGATTACCATATTTAACTGATTTTCTAAAGTAAGATGAGTCGTATCTATCAAGATAGCATCTGGAAGTTGAATTAACGGACTTGTTGCCCTACTACTGTCTATTTGGTCTCTATTAGCTAAGTTTTCAGTTACCTCTTGTAAAGAGACTTCATTATTAAAACTTATTAATTCTTCATACCTCCTTTTTGCTCTGGTATGCAAGTCAGCTGTGATAAAAAACTTAATGTCGGCATTAGGAAAAACCACACTTCCGATGTCTCTACCATCCATTACAAGACTATTCCGACCCATTGCTTGTTGAAGAGCTACAAGCTTCTTGCGCACTTCTGGTAGTGTAGCCACTGGACTGACCATATTGCTTACTTCGATGGTCCTGATAAGGTCAGTGATATCTTCATCATTTAAAAAAATATTGTTGTTTCCATTCACACTTTTGAACGATACAGATATCGTATCTAGTGCGTGATTTACTTGACGAGCGTCACGAATATCAATATTATTTCTTAAAAAGTAAAGGGTAATTGCCCTATACATTGCTCCAGTATCTACGTAAGCAATACCAAGTTTACCAGCAAGTGCCTTGGCAATAGTTGATTTACCACATGACGAATGTCCATCAATTGCTATGATCATAATTTCATTTTATTCCAATAAAAAAGCCTTGAGATTATCAAAGCTTTTTTATTCATCTTATAGTACAATCAAAAAATTGATTAGTACTCTTCTTCATTAAATAGAAAGTCATCCTTTCTAGGATAATCAGGCCAAATGTCTTCCATTGTTTCGTAGATTTCTCCTTCGTCATCCAATTCTTGTAAGTTTTCCATAACCTCCAATGGTGAACCAGATCTAATTGCATAATCTATCAACTCATCTCGAGTTGCTGGCCATGGTGCGTCTTCTAAGTGATGTGCTAATTCAAGCGTCCAGTACATATTACTATTTTATTTTAATATCAAATATAATTTGCCAATATTGGCACAAAAGTAGTTTTTTTAATCAAACTACCACACTATAATTAATTAATGTTGCACATAGTTCCCGAAAGATTGATGTTTTTTTATTATTTATTCTAATTTGTACACCATAATAGAATATTGAGATTAGATAATTCGTTTAAGGGTGACTAGTCTTTTCTATATTTCCTCCTTATAGTTTATGATTTTTATGTAAAAAAAATATACTTTTGATCTTCACGATGGAGATTAATTTAAATATTTAAGTTACAAAATACAACATTAATTTTATATATAATATATTGTAATTAAATATTTTATCAATAAAAACATAGTGTGACAAAGGGATTTTATAAAAAAATAATTAATAAAACTTTTTGAAATTAGACTAAAGATTATTTTTGAGAATATTATTTGAAGTTATTAAGAGAAGAGATGTATTAAGTTTTGCAAAACACAAATTAAATAATTGCAACTTATTGATTTCGCAATACTAAAATCTTCAAAAAAGTATACCCGATTTTAAAAATACAACAAATGTTAAATGAATAAACATCAAATTTTATGGATTTTTGGAATCATAATTCCAATTTTTTCTTTTTCTCAGCCGAATACTGAGGCTCCTGCACAAAATGAAATCAATAGAGACGCCATTATTTTATTGAATGAAGGTGTAGATTGCTTTTCAAAAAAAGATTACACATGTGCCATCACAAAGTATACCCAAGCTATAGACTTAGAACCTCTTTATGAAAAAGCATATTACAATCGCGCTAATACATACCTAAGTATTCAAGATTACGAAAAAGCAATAAAGGACTACACAAAATGTTTGAAGGTAAACCCTACTAACACCAAAGCAAAAAACTATCGGGGTCAAGCCTATATGAAAAGTGAAAAATCTGATGAAGCCCTTGCTGATTTTAATGCAGTATTGATCGTAGAGCTGGAAAATAAAATAGCATTGACCAACAGAGCTACCATTTACATTTCAAAAAAAGAAAATGAAAAAGCATTGACAGACCTCACCTTAGCAGCAAAAGTTACCAATTATGGCGATGGAAAGGTACTACTAAACAAAGGAGTGGTGGAGTATAACCTTGACAGGTGTACTGATGCTTTACAGACGTTTGCTCAAGCAGAAAACTTAGACTCAAAAAATCCAAAAATTTATGAATTGAAGGCTAAATGTTTATTAAAACAGGAAGAATTTGAAAAAGCCATTTTAGAATTGTCTTCTGCTATAAAACTAAAGCCTGAAAATGCAGAATTTTATTATCTGCGAGGATATGCAAAACAAGTGTTAGAAAACTATAGTGGTGCATTGATTGATTACAATGTTAGCATTGACCTCTCCCCTACTAACTTAAAATGTCTCGCTAATAAAGCATTTATGAATCTAGAGCTAGCCAATACCGAACAAGCCATAGCCGATTATTCCAACCTTATCAATCAAGAACCAAAAAACAAACAACACTATTTCTACCGATCAAGTGCATGGATCAAATTAGAAAATTATGAAAATGCCATTAATGATCTCGATACGGCCATCAATTTGGATGAAAAATTTGCAGAAGCCTATTTCAATTTAGCCACGGTGTATTCAAAAACTAAAAAAGATAAACAAACGTGCGAGAATTTGAAAATGGCCCAAAGTCTTGGATATAAAAAGGCTGCGGAGTATTTGGTGATGTTGTGTAAGTAGGAAAAATTTCTCAATAAAGTTTAGGGCTAAATAATTATCTTTCAATAGTTTCCCAAATAATCTGATCTACCTCTTTTTGTGTACTGCTAAAATTGATACCTATAAAATGTAGTGCTTTACCCGTTTTTCTATATCTTTCAAGATACGCCTTTTCTTTTATTTGTTGGATAGCATCTTTAGCAGATTTGTCAAGTTTAAACTCAAGGCAGTAAATGTCGTCATCGATTTGTACAATGGCATCTGCTTTTCCGTTTTTTGTATGTACTTCTGAGGTAATGTAGACGCCTAGCAGACTAAACATGAGATGAACTATAGCATGATAAAAGTGTTCGTTGTCACGGTTCCAAAGATCGTACGGTATTTGATGAAAAGCATGATTTATTATTGCTTTTAACTGCTCAGGGTTTTGTGTTTTAAGAGATTGGTGCAACTCTTTTACTATTCTTGATGTAGATGAGTCTTTAAGTTCGGTGTACACTTCCAATAGGCCATGAAGATAAGAGTTTTTTACTTCGATATTTGGAAATTCCAATTTATAGGTAAAAAAGAGCGGGTCATAACCTGTAATCGTAAGATACCCTGTTTGAAAAAGTAATGGCATCATCTTAAGATTGTCTAAATCAAATGAGCTCATTTCTGTCGAAGTTAATTCAGCTGACTTAAAATCATAAAATTTATTCTGTTTACACAATTCCATTAAAAAAGTGGGTGTCCCCGTAGCAAACCAAAAATTGTCAAACTTTCCTTTGTTTCCAAAAAAATTCAACAAAGAAAATGGATTATAAACTGTATCTCCATTGATATCCCAACGATAGCCGTTGTACCAAGATTTCACCATTTCTTTATCAACCAGAGAAAGTTCTTCTGTGAAATTGTTTTCAAGTTCTTTTTGACTGATACCACAAATTTCGTTATAATCTTCTGAAAGGGATATATCCATGAGATTATTTAGATCTGAGAATATGCTTACTTTGCTAAATTTACTCACTCCCGTAATAAAAACCATTTGTAGATATTGGTCTGCATCTTTGAGTATACTGTAAAATGTCTTAAGAGTACTCCGATTTTCTAGTGCCTTGTATAAGTTGTCTTTTTCTAAATAATCAATTAGAGGTTTGTCATATTCATCTATTAGAATGACTACATTTTTATTAAATTTTACCGCAAGGTTTTTGATTAATTCTTTAAAAATATTTGCAATATCCTCATCGGCTGACTCAATGTTTACATCATATCTTTTTGCAATATTAATTAATTCGCCCGATATGGCTTTTGACAGTCCCATCGTTCTGTATCCAATATTAGAAAATGATATTCTTATCACAGGATACTCCTCAAATTCCCACTTACCATAGAGATACAAATCTTTGAACAATTCTTTTCTTCCTAAGAATATAGATTCCAAAGTACTGATAAACAATGATTTACCAAATCTTCGTGGACGTGATAGGAAATAATACTTGTTGGTAGTAATCAAGTTATACGCATGCATTGTTTTATCTACATACACCTTTCCTTTATTAATGATACTAGGAAAGTCTTGCTCTCCGATAGGATACAGACGTTTTTGCAATTCATTCTTATTTGAGGCAAAGATAAGAATTTTTTTTAAAAGGTTTTTAGTCATATAAACAGGTGTGTATGACGTATTCCACAAAAATGTTTCTGATTTTAACCACTAACTTCCTTGAAAGGGAAAACCAAATCAAAAACATTTTAAAGATGGTTGTACAAAAAAGTTTTTGATTTTACCCACTAACTCCCTTAAAATGGAAAACCAAATCAAAAACATTTTAAAAGATAGTTGTACAAAAATGTTTGTGATTTTACCCACTAACTTCCTTGAAAGGGAAAACCAAATCAAAAACATTTTGAAATATGTCATATGCATCTTAAACAGCATAGTGAATGCAATATTTTGGTTACCCTAATATTTTTCCATTATATTTACATTTCAAAAACAAAAACTATTCTGAAATGCAATCTTGCTCAGCAAAATCAATCATCACTGCAGATAAAACCTACTCAAACGCTGAAATCATCCTTGATAAAGGGATAATAGTAGACATCATACCTTGTGCAAAACCAAAGTTTGAATTGATAAGTCCTATGCTGTTTGACATTCACATCAATGGTGGTTATAATTTTCACTTCACAGCCACTCCCGACGAAACTACGGTTGCTGACATTGCACAGTCAAGTTTAGACCACGGCACTTTTTTTACCTTACCCACCATCATTACCTCCACTTTGGAGAATATGGTCAACGGTATTCGAGCAGTAAAGCACTTTATGCAAAATAATCCAAATAGCGGAGTGCTAGGTATACATCTCGAAGGCCCATTTCTTAATCCCATTAAGAAAGGCGCACATTTAGAAGCATATATTATCAAGCCAACCAAAGAAAATATTGACCTTCTACTTTCTGAAGGTAAAGACATCATCAAAATGTGGACCATCGCACCAGAAATGTTTGATCCAGCTACCCTAGATTACTTGATCTCTACAGGTGTCACGCTCTCCATCGGTCACTCCAATGCTACCTATGAAGAAGCAAGCCAAGCCATGGACAAAGGTATCAAATTGGTCACCCACTTGTACAACGCGATGAGCCCTATGAATCATCGAGCCCCAGGCCTTGTCGGTGCTGCTCTTAACCACCCAAATGTCACTTGCCAAATCATCTTGGATGGCCTCCACTGCCACGAATCAGCCGCTGAGATTGCTCTAAAAATCAAAAACGACCAAGTGATTTTGGTATCTGATGCATTGTTCTTAGGTCGTAAGAAACAAACATTCCACTGGGACAATTTTAACGCGACCCTCACCAATGGAACATATTATAATACCGATGGGAATCTTGCAGGATCGGCAATCTCACAATTAGATGCGATACTTTTTGCCGTAAACAATCTCCACTTCTCACCCGATAAAGCGGTTAGAATGGCAAGTATCATACCACTCAAATTACTGGGTATACCCAATAAAGTATGGGATATTAAGGTAGGGCATGAAGTGGGGTTGGTGGGTTTTGATGGAGATTGGAGTTTTGAGTATTTTACAGCTCAATAGTACAACCTTTCGTATCCTAAGAAAATTCATCGGGCAAAATAATGGGCAAGACATTTGATAATTGGCCTTGCCCATTATTCTGAAATATCTTAAAGATGATCTGTAATACAAAACAATTTATTTTTTAACGTGAATAATGGATAAAAAAATAGCATAAAAAAGCGAACATAAGAAAAATATTGTATATATTAGTGGTTCAAAATCATTAAATAATAACAAATATTAGACTTATGTTCGAGGAT
>JALHLK010000021.1 GCA_022844565.1 Saprospiraceae bacterium | reverse complement strand
CCATTGGGTGCTAAGAAATTAAGGAGATTTGTATGTCAAGAGCCGTGTGAGGGGAGACTTTCAAGCACGGTTCTGTGAGAGGCTTAGTCTGAAATGGCTTTGCCTACTCGACTCTATCCAAGTACAAAAAGCTATTTGAAGTTTGCAACTTCAAACTACTATTAGTTTTACTGCCAATTCTATTCATTTAGTTATTTTCTTTTAGAGACCAAAATTTTAGATTAATCAAAAGACATAATATTTACGGGTAAAGGACAATTAAATTCTTTTTCATGATAATAGTTTCTATAACTCGAATAAGGATAATCCTGCGGGAAATTTACATAACCAGCCCTAATAGGATTATAATGAATATAGTTTAGTTTTTGTTGAGCAAATCTTGATTGCACAATTATTTTAGGTCTACTATTTTGTTGCCAAACCTGATGTTCTGTATTATTTGAATTTAGCTTTGCATGATATTTAAAAACCATTTATTTCTTTTGAAGCAATTGACTTATTTCTTTGATGATTGTTTCTTTTTGACTAGGATGTGCAGCCTTTTTGGCTATGATATTCCCTTTTCTATCTAATAAGGTATAGTGTGGTATACCACCAATATTTAAGTTTTTTGACAAAACATTAAACTGATTGTCCGTAAGTAGAATATGTTCTCCATTTATATTTTTGTTTGCAATTGTAGCCTTCCAAGAATCGGTTTTGGTCCTATTAGCCAAAAATAAGAAAACAACATCATCTGCAAAAAAGTATTCTTGAATTTCTTTCATATGCGGTAACTCCGCCATACATGGTAAACACCAGGGAGCCCAAAAGTCAATATAAACAACTTTGCCTTTATAAATTTTTGAAATACTATCGATAAGATTAGCGGATATTTCAGATTTAATGTCAAGTAAGTTATATTTTTCTACATTTTGATTTGATAGGAATCTTTTCATTTCACTATGCTTATTTTTAATAGCCATCTTAAAATACGACTCATTTGTATAGGTAGAATCGTACGTCGCCTCAAAAAATTCTATCATTTGCCACTCTAAATACAAATGATAATATTTTGAAATAAATACATCCTTTGTAAAGCCACTATAATTCTTTTCTATCCTCGATTGGAGGAATTCTAATGCTTTTCTTTTATCAATAGTTGGATTAGCTTTATAATAATTTTGAAATTGTAAGTTTAAGTCTTCATTTTTGTAATGGCCATTATACATATACAATTCATGTAAAAAAGAAAAATGATTTAATGAAAAAATAGATACATCATTCATGTCATATTCAGAAAGGAAATCAAAATAACCTTCAGAAAGAACATAGTCTTTTTCATTAATCTTATTATACATTGGATATAGCCATCTATATCTCATCAAATCACTCCATCCACTATACTTTAAGTGGTCTACAACCCACATGTTAAAAAGTGGAGTTGTCTCATTATCTAATTGATATTGGTCAAAAAAAGTAGAATAGTTTTTTTGCCTTAATTTTATGTATTCGGTATATTGTTGTGGATTATTATCTTTTATTGCATTACTCGCAAATTGATATATGTAAAGATCACTCGGGAAATCTCTCATAAAGTTATTTATAAGCTCATTTGTTTTACCCAACTCACTATTAGGAAACTTGTAAAAATCTTTTTGTCGATTCTTTTTGAAGGGTTTGTCAGTCTCAATTGTGTTGAATAAATCAGGATGACTTATTTTTTGGTCATCTAATTCGATATGCAAGCTATCTCCCGGACTTAGCAAAAGGTAAATAAATTCCGTATAAACTAAATTTAGTTCTTGAATAAAATTTGCACGTAGTCGAAAAGAAAATTCTCCTTTTTTGTCGATTTCCACAATATTTTTTTTTGATAAGTCTAATAATTGCCCTTCTTGTAATAGTATGGTTAAAGGCGATGACATTCGATCATAATTTTTTTCTTTCCAGTTATTACAATCTCTTTTTCAGACCCGAGATATTGTTTTTGTCCCAAACAGTCAATATTCCCTGATAAACATATAGTTAAAATAAATAAAAATTTCTTCATTTGAATAAGGTTTAAAAAATTATTAACAGTTATCAAAATAACAAAGCTACTAATAAAAGCGAACTAATTTAATTATTTAACGCAAAATTACGTTGAAAATAAAAATAATGATAATTAACAATATAATGCTTAACTGTAAAGTTACATAAGGTAGTTAGTTATTTAATTTATACATTTACTAAAAACTAAGCAACTTTCTTGTGAAGACCATAATTACAAGGAAAGTCTATCGCACCAAACTGCCCAACAGGATTTACCTATAAGAATGTAAATATACCATCTTTATTATAATTCCCAATACCCAATCCATCATCACATCTTCCTATAAACCTCCTCAAAAGGTATCCTCATCCGATCTCCCCAAACACCTTTATCATCTCTAATTCCACAAGATATCACCATATTGATTTCTGCCCCAAATGGCAAATTCAATAATCTTTTTACCATTCGACTATCAAAACCTTCCATAGGGCAGGTATCATATTGCTCATTGGCCATGGCTAGCATGAAAGTTTGGGCAGCTAAGGCACAAGTTTTGTGAACAACTACACGCTCATCTGACTCAGATACTTGATATGTTATTGTTCTAAACAGTCCGATGATATTGACCATGATGATCCTTATTAATCCCAGCAGACCAAAAAATCGTGTGTACAGAAAAGGCATTAGCTTTCCATAGTACAATTTTCTGTCATTAATTCTTTTCTCTTGCCTTTCTTTTGGGCTATTTTTAATAATGTTTTGAGTTTCTAGCTCCAATATTTTCTTACTTCTTTTGCGATGTAGATCCTGTCTAGTCACAAATACGACCATCTGTTGAGCTGTCGTTGCAGCTTGTTGGTTTAAGCACGCAATACCAAGTTTTTTAAGGATTAGTGGATCAGTGATGTGATAAAATTCCCATAATTGCATGTTGGAACTATTTGGGGATAGAGCAGCTAATTCAAGACATTGTTTAACTTTTTGGTCATCAATCGGATGTTGTTTGTAATGTCTGATCGATCTTCTGTAATGTACTACTTCTTTAAAGGTCATGATTTTCTAGGTTTTATTACTTAATATGTTTTTCCTTGCTTGCCCACATGGTATCCATCTATTTCTAAATTCTTTTTTTCTATAGTCTCTCTCAAAAGAGGATTGGTATGGTTCAGATGGATGAAGTGGATTTTATTTTTGAAATTTGTTGGTTCATTTTTAAATAACTCGAGTGATTCAGTCACAAAAGGGTGGGGTATTTCAGCGATGTTTCTTTTGAAATTTAATTCTTTACTATTATGAAAAGTAGCGTCAAGAAAGGCTATATCTACTCTATTGATCACGTTAGTAATATTGTATTTCCATTGATCCCACTTGTCGATATCTGGAATGTAGAGTGCACTTTTGGATGCGGCTTTTATTTCGAAAGCATACGTATCCGTATATTCATCTCTATGTGGTACTAGAAGTGGATGAATACTAATTTGAGGGCTTAAGGGGAATGCTTTTTCTTCAAAAGTAAGGATATTGATGTTGTTTAACTTGACAAGTTGTTGCCAAGGTCCGTTTTTGGTGAGGAATCTTTTCATCCTTTTACTGCCATACACTTTAAGATTTTGAGCATTCATAGCTTCGCGGCCTAAATCTATCAGACCCGTGTAATGTCCTATATGTGCGTGCGTCAATAAGATCGCTTCTGGCATATAAGGGAATGTGCCATTGGTGATTTGAGAAAAAAGATCTATTTGGTATTTCATGTCTGGAGTAGCATCGATGAGATACCATTTTCTCTCCACAGAGTCAATAATGCCTAATGAAACAGGATATTTTCTTAAAGATAAATCTTGCCAAATAGAAGCGCAACATTCTTTCTTACATCCAATCTGAGGATAACCCGCATCTTGAGAAACACCAAGAAGAACAAACTGCTGCCCAAAACATGCAGAAAATAAAAATAATTTTAGAACAAGTGTACTGAAAGTTTTAATCAATGTGGTAATTTATTTTTAAGAGCACCGTATACAAAGGTACCTAAAATTGCTGATATCAACACAATTATTATCGATAGATAGCCACCACCGATCAGAGCAAAAAGAGGTCCAGGACATGCTCCAGTAATTGACCATCCTATTCCAAAAATTAAACCTCCAATCACATTGCCTTTGGTAAATGGTTTGTATTCGATCTGTATGTTTTCTCCATCTAGCGTTTTTAATTGTAATTTTTTGATAAGGGCAACGGAAATAATACCTACAACTACAGCAGTACCAATGACCCCATACATGTGAAATGAAGCAAATTGAAACATCTCTAAAATTCTAAACCAACTGATGATTTCAGCTTTCATAAACACTGCACCAAACAGAAGTCCAATAAAATATATCACTAAAGTTTTTTTCATTTTATATTAATTTTAATAAGTGAGGTAAAAGAAAGTTGGTAGTCAGGATACCGCCTATCATAAAACAAATCGTAGCTACTAGAGAAGGCCACTGCAACGTAGCCAAACCATATATGCTATGACCACTGGTGCAACCCTCAGCATATCGAGTACCAAATCCTACTAAAAAACCGCCTACGACCATAAAAATGAAGCCTCCTAAAGTCAATATTTTTTCAAAACTAAATATCGACAATGGTATTAATTCTTTACCCGGAGTGATGTTGTATTTTGCTAAAAATTGAAGTGTAGCGTCTGCGATGATCATGTCATTTGGATTAGGAATGACCATTTCAGCAATAAATGCCCCCGACATGATACCAAAAACAAATACAAATAACCACTTTTGTTCCTTCCAATCGTACTGAAAATAGGGTATTTTATTGGGTATGCAAATTGCGCATAGGTGCTTTAGCGCTGAAGAAATACCAAATCTTTTGTTGCCTACAAGCAGTAATGCTGGTACAGTCAATCCTATGATTATTCCTGCAATTGACCAATGCAATGGCTGTTTTAAAAATTCAATCATTTTATATTCTTTTAATCTACAATAACAAATTAGATAGTTTTTTTTAATCGACAAAAAGCATGCGACCTATAAATCGATGAGTGCCATAAATTACCTCATATTGATACAATCCTTTGGTGGTAAGTTGATCAGAAGTTATTCTAATCTTGTTACTACCTGTGGTAACATCGAAATTTTTAGCAAATACTTTTTTACCTGTCAGATCATAAATATTCAAGTTTAAAGGGTCATTGGATTGCTTATTCAACTCAACTTCTATGTCTGTATATTGATTGAATGGGTTAGGTACATTTTGATGGACTTGAAATGGTTGATTTTCAGATTTTGTTCTGTTGATAAGTTCTAATTCTTTTATATTATTGGATGGATCATACCATTGATTATAAGAAGTTTTCGATAGTGATATTTGAACGTCGTTGTCAATATTTTCTTTCAAAACTATGGTAAATAAATGGTCCCCTTCATTTAATCTTAAGACTTCATCTTCATGATATGAAAGATTTATTTTATGACTATTCTCTAAGAAGCTATAGTTTTTATCTTCTATGGTAAACTTGCCTTTTTCAATGTAAGAAATATTGTCAAGTGTGGCATTTAGCTGCATTTGAAGACCTGTGATTTCTTTACTTTCAGCGGCAGATACGATTATTTTATTGCCGTTTACGTGATAATCTAATAATAGTTTCTCACCATTGTTTCTACCATTCAATTCTTTCAATGAACTATTATCTAAATCTCCGATGCGTATTGCGGTAAAATTGGTATTCGGGAAGTTAGAGCCTGAAGTGTTTATTTCAGCTATTTCGTTGAAAATCAAATTTGAAGAATTATTTCCACTAAGAGATTTTTTTTCTACAATTCTAAATGGTTTAGAACCGTTGGGTAGGTTAATGTCTATGCCAAGGATCAATCTTCTAAGGTCTACAATATCACCAACACTAATCCTTCCATCTTTATTAACATCAGCAGCAAGGTATTGGTCTGGATTTTTAAATCGATCAGTACCCAAGATATGTCTTTGGATAAAAACTAAGTCCAAAGTGTTGATACCTTTAATTGGGTCATCATCTTTTTGTGCACTAACAGACAGCATGCCATTAGCCATTAATCCATTGGCTACAAAATTTCCTAAAGCATTTGTGATTAAATTTGCTTCCGTTTTGTCTTTACTTTCTATTTTTATTTGTGCGTCTTTAACAGGAGTACCATCTTGGTAAGATACGTTACCACCAATTGTTCTTGCGGTTACATTTATGTCGGGACATACATTACCTGTATTATCTTGTATCACAATCGAGACATCACAATACTCTTGATTTCCAGCTTCGTCGGTCACCCACATTTTCAATGGGATCAATTGTGATTTCCCATTTGGTATATCGATGCATCTAAATATCATTGATGTATCTTTTATATCTGAACTAAAAGATATTTTTAATTTATTAGAAGGAGTACAATTATCAAAACTGCCATAATCAAAGTCTTTTGCCCAGATAGCGATCATGCCATTAGAAGGCATAACTACTGTCGAAATACTGCTCAGGCAATAAGGAGTTGGTTTTTTACCATCTTTTACGGTAAGTAGATATTTACAAGTAGTACTGTTGCCACATAAATCATCAGCAGTCCATTTGACTAAATGCGTGCCCACAGGTAGCAGTCTATTAAAATTGGTACCTAACCCTTTCATGGTGTCGGGCGCTATTCCATCATTAAAGACATCTACACTCCAATTATATCTTATCAAGTTTGGAGTCGTACAGTCATCCATAGCTGTTTTTGATTGGCTAACCACACCTTCACATTTATCATAAATTAAGACAGTATCATTTTTACAAACATCAAAAGTAGGAGCAATCTTATTGCTTAATTTTAGCACTTGTGTGTACTCGTACACTCCTCTTCGGTCGGTATCATTATAATTACACCAATCTATAACGGTCCAAGTTCTCAGTGTTTTTTCACATGCTCCTGGTGAGAATCTAAATACTTGATCTTTATAATTCACCGCTACGAGTCCGCAGTTAGCACTTTTTACGATGGGCCTTCCAAATTTAGTAGGGATCGAATCAGGGTGCAAATTGATCATACAACTGGTGGTATCTAAATCCATAGGCCATCTGATCGAATCTCTTGTAAATCTATTATTATTAACCACAGTAATGCGCTGTGTGCAAGAGCTCACATAACCGTTTACATCTCTCACCGTCCATGTTCTTAATACAAATCCTCTGCCACAATCGTCTATTTTGACAGAGTCTTTTACTGTTGGTTTACCATCGATACCACAATTGTCGCCATATACTGGAACACCAGATACGAGTGAATCTCTAAAATCTTGGGTGCAATCTATGGTCCGATTGCTTGGACAAAAGATATAAGGCGGCAACTTATCTTCAACCCTCACTTCTACCATACAAAGATTGCTATTACCTGAGGCATCTGTTATTCTAAAATTGACCATTACTCTAGTGCCAACTTCTTTGCAACAGAAGAATATTTTTTCTGCAAAATCTGGATTGATGGTATCGCAAATATTGGTCATCTTACGAGCCTCCCATTTTACAATACCACAATTATCGTAACTTTTATCATCTAGATTTAATGCATTAATCCAAGCACCCCCTTGAGCTCCTATACTTACCGTAGTGAATTGTCGACATACTGCCACTGGAGCTATCCCATCTCGAACTCTTATGGTATATATACATTCTGACTCATTAAAGCACTCATCTCTTATAATCCATCGAATATATGTAAGACCTATAGGAAGATTATTAATGATAGAGTCACCTACCACACCTATTCTTGTGAAATCTTCACTTGATGGCTCAAATTCTTCATCAAACGGTGTGAAAAACGAAAGCTCATATCTTAATACATTGCTGCACTCTTTGATTATTCTAGGTCTATTTGGTTTTAGATTCGTAGTACATGTATGTGAGGAGGCGGATATAGTCGTGTCATTAGGACAAATTAATTCTGGACCATCCTTGTCCGCAACTTTTATAATTTGGTCATGTGTTATTACTTCACCTGTGCACCAATCAGATATTTTCCACCTTCTTAGTATTTTGTATGAATTGCCGCACCCAGAAAATCTAGAATCTTCATGTGGGAATATTTGGATGTTTGAACAATTTGCACCAATAGGCCTACCTGTAATATCAGGAGAAGGTACTCTATTTTGCCAATCTGCACAGTTTAATGAAGGTGATTCATTGTCATCATAATTTGGTGGTGTGATGACGGTAGAAAGATCAGGCCTGTAAATATAGATTAATTGAGTACACGGTGTAGATTTATTGCCCAAAGCATCTACAGCCTCCCATTTTCTATAAATTATGGAAGCATAAAGTTGGTCGCAATCTTGATCTGCTATGCTGTCCTTATATTTTAGTGTAGCAGGAAGACAATTATCCAAGCCATTTACCAAAAGTGTATTACCACCTTGATTGGTAAAAGTTACCTCCTTATCTGTAGGTAGCATTATGGTATTGCCATTTTGTGTGAAAGTAATGATCACAGCATCAATTACTCCGCCATCTCCGCTTACATTGTCATTGATGGTTACTGTCCAGATGCCATTAGGATTGAGTGATGCTAAAGGTGCTAAGGTCTGTTGTGGTCTGAAATTACCCTTTTTAGCTGGCCCTTCCACAGCACAACTGTCAACTAATGCACTATTAGGTGTAATGAAATTATCATCCAATACGATATTGATGTCATCTCTTGTACAAGCGCCTAATGAGGTGAAAAGATTTCTCACGGTGCCATTGGGTGATTGTATAGTTGCCGTAAGATTTGATACATTGGTATGTTTTATTCTTAATGCTATTCGAACATTTGAAATACTACCATTTTCTAAGCCAAACACATTGATAGGGATAGCCCTAGAGGAAGTTGTAACGGATGAAATAAATTTATTACTGTTAGTAAGGTGTGCTTTGAAAGGGACATTACTCGGGAGAAGTGCACCTGGGGTCACACTGCTTTCACACACCGTGTAAATCGGTTTGCAGTTGAGTACAGGTGGCTCTTTATCTTCTACGGTAATGTTAGTCCAACATTTATTTCCTTCAGGTGAAGTCACTTCTGCTTTTATTTTTTTGCCTACTTGATGGGTTCTTAAAGTGTCACTAATGGGTCTATTTAACTCGTCAAATAGCTGAATTGTATAATCTTCTAAACAACCATAAGGTCCTCCTTCAAGTAAGATCTTAGGTGTGACGATCGCCATACATGTAGAATCCAAAGATAAATTTAAATTTTTGGTGCAAGCCATTGCTGTAGTTCTATTGGTGATGCCAGCTACCGTTAAGGTAAAGTTACAAGTTGAAGAATTGTTGGATCTATCGGTAACCCTATATGACAAATTGTATGTTCCCGGTTTAAACTCATGGGTAATTGGATATAAATTGCCATTGACAGGGCTAATTCGAAGTGCTCCAAATGCATCGCAATTATCTATGGGATTTAGTAACTCTAACGCATTAGGTCCACATTGACCATCAAGTAGTTGTATGGTTCTATTTGCACAATTAGGAAAAATGGGTCCTTCATTATCCATTACTGTTATTCTTGTTGTATAGCTTTTTTGTTCAATTATGGATACTACTTCATGCACACCCACCGTATAAAATCCTGAATGGCTAGGCGGTGATGAAGAGCACAAAACTCTTAGATCTACTTGACAACCACATCTACCTGGGTCATTAGAAACAGTAATGTTACATTGCTGACCAACCACAGACCAAATGCAAAATATTTGAAAAAATGCAATAGCAGCAATTTTTTGGAACAGATATTTCTTCTCAATACTAAAATCCATCGTAAAGAATTTTTAATTTTATATTGTAAAAGAGAAGTGGTAGTTAAATCGAATATATTATAAATAATCGTAATATGATCAATAACTGTGCCAATATACTCAGGGGCATCAAATATTGGATCTATTGTGTCTTGTGGTGAAAAAAAATCAATTTTGAAACCATTTATCCTTGTTAAGGAATGAATCTTGTGTGGCTGGAGCGGATTTATATTTTTAAAAATCATTTACAATAAATCTAAAAGCAATTTAAAATTTCATTTTCACTGATGATTTTGTCTACAAAGTTGTATTTTTGTCGTTTTATTAGAAAAATTTTATGAAATATAGATTTTCGATTCTGCTTTGCTTGTTTGTTTCTTATTCTTATGCACAGTCTGTAGGGGTGAGAGCAGGATTAAATTATTCAAAATTTTCTGGTCCTCTTGAGCCAGGTGAGCAATTTAATTTTACCAATGGTTTTCACTTTGGCTTAAATTATGGGTATAAGATTACTAATAAATTTATGATAAGAGCTGAGTTGCAATATTCTCAAACAGGCACTCGATACGAATATGACGGTTCTGGACATTATCTTATATTTTTAGACACTGGTAGAGAAGTTTTAGAATTAGGTACAAATAATACGGTCATAGACGTGTCGAATGGATACATTAACTTACCTATCGTAGCAGCGTATCAAGTTATACCGAAGATTGAAGTATTTGGTGGCCTCGGTTTTAACTTCTTAGCTAATCCAATTGGTAGAGGTACGACTCGTTTTGAATCAAAAGATAGACCTACTAAAATTGTATTCAGGCAGACGCTAGACCACAGATATTATCAAGACGTGGCTAGGGGAGTGCCATTTGGTCAAAGCAGGCCCATAGGTATCATTGTTGATGAAGAAAAAGTATATCTTTCAAAATCTGCAGGTGCTTATTATCAATATACTGGTAAAGAAGGCAGTAAGTACAACTTTTTTGATGTCCAAGCTACTGTAGGACTCAATTATTTTATCAATAGAGGTTTCTTTGTTGGCGGTAAATTAAATTATGGATTACTCGATGTGTCCAACAATAGTATGGATCGATCCGTAGGTCAACTAAACGAAGATAAGAGTTTTATCCTCAAAAAGGATTATGATAGGAATGTCAATCTAGAAGTGAGTGTTGGATTTAGGTTTTAATCTAAAAACATCTTTACCAATACTTGAAAAGCAATCTACTTAGTATTTCAGAAGATATCTCGCCTATCAATTCATTTTAGTACTAGATTATTAGTTATAATACAACCTGATATAACTTTGTAAGAAATTACAATTAATGCCAAATTTCCTTACATTCTTCAAAACCTAATCTTTTGAGTAATGCTTGCGCTGCTAATTGACCTGATTGAATGGTACCATCTATGTAGCCCACATTCGTTCCAAAATTAACCCAGTCGCCACATAAATATAGATTATCAAACCCACTCTGATCTGGTTTAAGGCGATGTAAATCGCTGTTAGGGACAGACAGTGTATAATGATCTGTTGGTCTTACATTGGCTCTAAAGAATTGATTTTTAAATCGATCATACCCACTTGCTGAATTGTCAGGGTCTGAAAGATTTTGATAATTCATACCTTGTGGGAAGGAAACTGTAGTTCCTTTTGGCCAAAACCAAGCTGCATTATCATCCAACCATTGCTCAAAGGCATCCATGAGACGATTGTTTTCATGTTCTTGATAATTGTGTACTGTAAAGTCTGGCAATGGATTTCTTAAGACAAAAGGCCCAGTAAAATATGCCAAGAATTTTGGAGTTTGTGTATTAGGCCAATTTTCATGTGGTAATACCAATGATGAATCTAACCATGAATACATAGGATTTTGGTATACGACTACATTAGGAGCAGCATTTTGCATCGGTAAGCCCCATGACGCTCTATCAAATCCCAATTCTTCTAAAGAAGGGTTAAACCAAAGTTGTGCAGATTGGGTAGGTGTGGTTTTGACATTTTGCACCATTGATTGCCAAGTTGAATTTGTTGAGATAATCTCACTACAAATACTTTTTAAAGTGCCTATGGGTATACCTAAGAAAACTTCATCAAAATCTTGGCCCTTCAACAATTTACCATGGCTCACATCTGTCCAATTTGACCAAGGATCTTCTAGGTTTACATGATCAGCTTTTAATTGAGCTGCTTGTGCGGGGTTTAGTTGTTCGTAATTAGGTGTTGAAGGCCATGTTTGTAAATTATTTAAATTACGCGTAGGATCATATTCAGGTACACTTAGCTGGACCTGCTCTGCGTAAGAAATTGATTCAATAGAACCAGTACTTGATTGATGTACTTGCTCAATTTTATGGAAGAATTTAAATTTCACACCTCTACTTTTTAGTACTTCATAGACAGGCATTACCATGACATCACCTGTGCCATATACAAATTGATAGACAAATGATCCTTTATAGCCAATTGATTTTGCAAAAAACTGTAGGGCAGTTCCTGCACTAATGAGCCCTCCATTATCATTGACAAGGTTGGCAAACGTACCCGTATAGAAAAATCTGACGATTACAGAATGCACCAACCATTCGGGAGCACCTTGCATGCTTAACCATTCGCGGTAATCATATTTATTGATGCTTTGAAAATCAAATTTTTCAGTTGTAGGATTATAGACATCATTTATAATTCCTTTAATGTTATAATATCCAAAACAAATTGCAAGGGTTAAATGTCTTTTTTCAGTTTCTTCCTCAAGATATGGAAGTCCTTGCTTTTCAATAAATTTAATGAACTTTTCTATTAGATTGAGTAATAAATTGTGATGTTGGTGGTGGTTTTCAATATCTTCTTTATTCGATATTTTTTCAGCTTCTACAATATCGATCCATTCTTTATGCATCAAACGCAGTAACCAACTGCCTTTTTTAAAAAGAGGTTTGAATAGTTTACTTAAGAAACTTGGGTTTTGCTTTTGTTGACTGGCTCCAATACCTGAGAAAAAATGTTTTAAGATCCATGAGCTAATCGGATTTATGCCTTTTTGATAGGGGCTTCCGAGGATAAGTTCCAATATAATAGCCATACCTTTTTTGATAAGGCTCCACATGTCTAAAGGGCCTCCGATACCAGGTTGCTCTTCAGTGGTAGGGAATATTAAAGGCCAATTAGACCACTTGCCTATTTCAGGGATAAACTCAGTCATTAATGTTGTATTATTGGCCTGTAATCCATCCTTAAATAAGTCTTGTAAAGGACTCTTAGGTGCGAGATTCTTATTTTTACGCTCCGAGTAGATACTTCTTAAGAATCGGAAAGTTGTGTCGTACCACCCTTGAAGAATATGAATGCCATGTTCTTCTATTCTATCGCATTTACCTCTACCTGTTGCTGTTTTTCCGCCAAGTCTCCATCCTACTTGATATATAGTAATTTCATATTTTTCTTCCCAACCTGGATAATCTGTTAGTTCGTGGGCGGTGGTAAGTGAAGCCATACCGCCTCCTAAGATGACAATCTTTTTTTTAGATTCGCTCATTATTTAATTTTTAATCTTTATGATTGATAAAGTTAAGACCACGATTTTTTTAAAAATAATTTTCTAAAGAATATTAGTATTTGTATGATAATTCCTTTTTTTGGTTGCAAAACATTAACCCCCAAAGGATATGCCGGTTTATGATTTACAATTAAACTAGTAAGACCAGGTTGTTTATTCCATTTTGTGGCTTCATTGTATAAGGTGGTTAGTTCTGGTTCAATGATTACGGCATCTAGAAATTTCACTCCAAATTCTTCTAAATTAGTTGATCTACCCATGATATCTGCTATCTCTTCATCTGTGAGTGGATATTTAGTTGGGTAAAATTCGTCAAAGTGGGTAATAAGGTCTACAGATGGTCCTTTAGGGTTTGCTATAATCTCTGATAGTTTTGGAAAAATGGTAGCACCTTCTACCATACTCTGAGCAAACATAAGACGATAAAGTACCATATTAATGAAGGCTATTTCTGCTGAGTTCTCGCTTTTTGCTAAATCTGGATATTTGAGATATCCATCAATAATGCTTGAATTATGGGCTTTATACCAAGATTTTGAAGACGGTTCTTCAATAAAATTTACCCATAATTGTGCTGGTGTAGGTAATTTTTCAATTGGAAAATCAATTTCGTAAGCTTTTTTTCCCAATTCAGACTGAAAAATGAACCAAAGATTAACTTCACTCCACCACTGACTACCATGTGGGTGTGGCTTTAGAACCCCACGCTCTTCCCATTTGATAAAAGCAATCTCAGAATCACCATATCCATACTTTTCAAGTAAATTACCTCTTCCATATTGCAAATAAAACGCTCTTCGTGAATTTAACCTAGCCTCAGGGCTGTCTCTCAATGTTAGTACATAATTCCATACATCTGATTCCAATGCTGCTATATTGGGCATATATGATTTTTTTTAAATTTATGAATTGGATTAAGCATTAAAAATAGGTACAAAAAATAAAAAAGTTAAATTTTTGTATTTAGATCAAAATTAATTTCTTTTTAACAAATTATCTCATTTTTTTAAAACTTTAATAACTTTACCTTAAAAAAAACGAAATGAAATTTTATTTTATCTTAATATGTTTTTGTTTTTCATTTTTTGGAAATGCCCAAATAACCATCCGACTAAATGAACCAAATAAATTAATTCATATTGGGAAGCAAACAAGTCACCTAAACGATCCTCAGTTTTTAACCATTGACCAGATTTTGGACAATGAAAATCAGTTAAGATTTAGACCTTATGATCAAGATGCACCAAATTTTGGTCCAATAAATGAGGCGGTTTGGTTTAAATTTGAGGTTGCCAACGAAGTTGATGATAAGTTTTTTTTACAAATTGGCTCCGCATATATTGATAGTTTAGCACTATACAAAGTAGTCAATGGAAAAGTAGTGGAGTCCATGTTTACAGGAGATAATTATCCTTTTTCGAGTCGACATGTAAAAGTGGCCACGTTTATTTATCCATTAAATATTGCTAAAGATAGTATTCACACGTATTATTTGCGATCAAAGACGAATCAACCCTTTTTCTTTTTATTGAGAGTAGGCACACTTAAATCCTTGATGGAGGATGCTCATATTTTGGATTTTGTGCAGGGAATCTATTTGGGAATTATGGTCTTGATTTTATTTTATAATATCTTTTTGTATTTCTCAATAAAGGAAAAAGTTTATCTGTGGTATTCCTTCTATGTCATAAGTATTACTTGGTTTATGTCAACAATTTTTCAATATGTCTTTGAGTACCTATGGCCAAGTACACCCATAATTAACGATTTTGCAGTAGCTTCTTCTGCTATGACGATTTTTACTGCGACACTATTTACGCGTTCTTTTTTAAACACGGCTAAATTTACACCAAGACTTCACAAGATATCCTCTATTTTTATAGTCGTATCAATCGTTATATTTATTCTTGTATTTTCCCCATATAAGATTCCGGCATTGATGTTAGCCCAACTTGGTATTTTGTTAATGGCCATTTATTTTTTAATAACAGGTATTTCAATATTAAGAAAAGGGTATAAACCTGCCAAATTTTATCTTTTTGCATGGATATTCCTAATCATCGGTTTTGTGGCAGCGATTTTAGAATCTGTTAATATATTGCCAGTGCTCTATTATGTTAATTGGATTCAAATAGGTTCGGTTATTGAAGTTACCTTATTGTCTTTTGCGCTGGCTGATCGAATTAATATGTACAAAAAAGAAAGAGAAGAAGCTCAAATTTTAGCCCTAAAAGTGGCAGAACAACAGAATGAATTAATTCAAAAGCAAAACATCATTCTGGAAGAAAAAGTTAATGAAAGAACCATAGATCTTAAAAAATCTTTTGAAGACCTTAAAGCAACCCAAGCCTTGCTCATTCAAAATGAAAAAATGGCTAGTTTCGGCGAGCTAACAGCTGGTATAGCGCATGAAATCCAAAACCCGCTCAACTTTGTAAATAACTTCTCTGAACTTAGTGTAGATTTATCAAATGAGCTTAAAGAAGAGCTTACTAAGCTAAATCTGGATAAGCAAGATAAAGATAATGTGATCGAAATCATTGACTTATTGAGTTCTAATCAAGAAAAAATCAATCATCATGGTAAGCGTGCAGCGGATATCGTGAAAGGCATGCTGCACCACAGTCGTTCAAGTACTGGAAAGAAGGAATTGATTAATATTAATGATGTGGTAGAAGAGTACTTAAAATTGGCTTATCATGGTCTTCGTACTAAGCCTACTAAATTTACCTTTGCTATAAAATCAATACTTGACCCAACCATTCCTGAGATATCGATCATTTCACAAGATATTGGCCGTGTCATTCTTAATTTGATAACCAACGCCTTTCATGCTGTGGCCGAAGAAGCAAATAAAGAAATCGAAGGATATGAGCCAAGTGTGTCAGTTTCCACAAAGGCGATCGACGCAAAGTGGGTTGAAATCACGGTAAAAGATAATGGTGGTGGAATTCCAGATGACATTAAGGATAAAATTTTCCAACCATTTTTCACGACTAAACCATCAGGTGAAGGGACTGGCTTAGGGCTATCTTTGGCATATGATATTGTGAAAGCACATGGTGGTGAGATACGTGTAGTGTCAAATCAGGATGAAGGTACGTCTTTTATCATCCAATTACCCATCACCTCTTAACAAGGTCCTATGAACATAATATTACTCCAAAATACTTCTTACTTTCTTCCCTACTTTAGCAATGAAATTTCGACTCAAGGAGGAATGTTTATTCATCTATTGGGAATTGTTAGTGAACAAATTGGTTGTTTCCATCTAGACCGGAATCATTCGCACACTAGCAGGGGCCAAAATGCTAACTCGCCAACCTCCCAACAAGACAATCTGCTAATATCCATCACAACCAATGGTTCTGCCATCCTTGAGGCCATAAAAGCCAAAATATTTCAACCATTCTTCACCACCAAACCTACTGGGCAAGGAACAGGATTAGCATTGTCCTTATCTTATGAATTCGTGAAGGCGCATGGAGGGGAGTTGAAAATGGAAACGAAGGAAGGAGAAGAAACAACATTCATTATAAAATTGCCCACTTCTTAAACGACGATTATGAAATCTACATTAACAGTTGCATTCTTACTTTTATTCCACTTGATTGCACAGGGTCAGCAAAGCTATCCAGACAGTCTGCGTACAATTTTACAAAACGCACCAACCGACTCTGTTCGCTACAATGCTTCTTATAATCTAACTCTACACTTTCTTGAATCAAACCGAGATTCAGCGCTTTTTTATATTGAAAACCGTCTTTCTCTGGCAAAAAAGAATGATGTAAAATTAGCCGAAGCAGCTGCCTATACGAGCAAAGCTTATCAACTAAACGCAATAGGTAAATACTCTGAAGCTTTCCAAAATCTTTTGCAGGCACTCGAAATTGCAAAGAATCCTAAAAATGAGGAAGTACTGGGATGGAAACTGACTCAGTATCCCATTCCCGGAAAAAACAGTCAAATTGTATTGGCCACCACACACCATGTCTTTGGTGGGTTGATGCGCAATGCTGGAAATTTCGAACAGGAAATCATTCAGTTGAAGGAGGCTTTACGAATTGCTGAAGAGATCAATCATGCGGATCGCCAAATGACTGCAAACATGAATCTGGGCTCGGCTTATTTTAAAATGAACCAGCTGGATTCAGCATTATATTTTGCAAAAAAAGCACAAGTGCTTTCCGAAGATCCATTAGCTCAACTGTATATCGGTAATAATCTGATTACAATTGGAGATGTTTTTCTGTCGAAAGGGGATACTGTACAAGCCAAGAAAATTTACAACGAGGGTTTAGTTTCATCTATTAAAAATAACAATCAAGCAGATGTAGCCAACTTAAAGCATCGACTGATCCGCGTTTTCCTATTAGAAAATAAAATTGACTCGGCACTGTCCTATGCGGTAGCAAACCTCAAGCTTATAAAGTCAATTGTAGGAGTTGGATATAGAGGGATTGATGTGGGAGTTGGTTATGAAGATCTTTATTTGGCCTATAAGTTAAATTCCCAATTGGACAGTGCGTACAAATTCCAAGGACTTGCTTTAGTGACCAAAGACAGTTTGTATCAAGTTCGAATCCGAAACCTTGCGGATTTTCAAAAGCTATCCCTTGGTGAAGCCCTCCGCTTAGAGAACTTGGAAAAAGAAAAAATACAAACGCAATCAAGAATAAGGTCTTATGGTTTTCTATTAGGGCTTATTGTTCTTACTGTCATTGGCTTAATTCTCTATCGTAACAACCGCCAAAAGCAAAAGGCAAATGGTATTTTGCAAGATCAAAAAGATAAAGTAGAAAGTACTTTACATGAGCTAAAATCCACCCAAGCCCAACTCATCCAATCTGAAAAAATGGCTTCTCTAGGAGAACTCACCGCAGGCATCGCGCACGAAATCCAAAACCCATTAAATTTTGTCAATAATTTCTCGGAAGTAAGTAATGAGCTGATTTCAGAGTTGAAAGTTGAAAGTTTAAAAGTGGAAAGTGAGCGAGATAAGGGATTAGAAGATGAGTTATTGAACGATATTGCCCAAAATCTTACAAAAATCAATCACCATGGCAAACGGGCATCTGACATCGTGAAAGGCATGCTAGAACACTCACGCACGAGTACCGGCCAAAAAGAATCCACAGACATCAATGCTTTGTGTAATGATTACCTCAGGCTAGCCTATCAAGGCCAAAAAGCCAAGAATAAAGACTTCAATGCCACGATGGAGACCCATTTTGATCCTAATCTTCCGAAGATAGGCATCATACCTCAGGACATCGGCAGAGTTTTGCTCAATCTCATTACAAACGCCTTCTATGCGTTAAATGAAAGAAATAAACAATTGCAGCGGGCGGACTCCCCTTCAGGGGTTGGGGGCAAGGGTGGCCAAGGACAAGTACACAACTACGTACCGAAGGTATCCATCACCACCAAGCTAACAGCTAAAAGCCAATTACAAATAACCATAAAAGACAATGGCTCAGGAATCCCTTATGCTATCAAAGACAAGATTTTTCAGCCATTTTTTACCACCAAGCCTGCTGGGCAAGGAACCGGGCTAGGATTATCTTTGTCGTATGATATAATAAAGGCGCATAAGGGAGAACTAAGTGTGGTATCTCAGGCCGGTGTAGGCACTGAATTTATAATAGAACTTGATATTAAAACTTAAAAACCCATGTAATGAAAGTGTTGTTTTCTATTTACTTATTAGGATTTTTCCAGACCGTTTTTTGTTTTTCCCAAAGTTTGGGAAGCATAGGTTATTTTGTTGATAGCCTACCTCAAGAGGGGGTAGTTTTGAATAAAGGATGGAAATTTTATTCAGGCGATGACATGGATTTTGCCAATCCAGATTATGATGACAGTAACTGGGAGCCTATTGACCCTACTACTCACCTTCAGAACCTTCTTCCCGATTCGGTATCTGGGATAGGTTGGATACGACTCCGAATTTTTCCAAATGATGGCTTGTTAAAGGAAGCTTTAGCGCTCTCTATTTTTCAAAATGTGGCTTCCGAAATGTTTCTTAATGGTAAGTTAGTATACAGTTTTGGAACAATCAGCAAAAATCCCGAAGATGTCATAGCCTATAATCCTGGAGCGAATAGTATTGAATGGGGTAAACCATTTGCCCTTCCTTTCGAATATAATTTAGAAAAAAATTTGGTAATTGCCATCCGTTTTGCCGTCCAACCAAACATTAATTATGAAATAGGTGGAGATTTGAATTCTCTGCTTAAAATAAGGTTAAATACAGTAAACGGGGCATTTGAACAGGTACGAAAAAATGAAAGACGTATACCATTAAACAATACTTTTAGAATTGGGGTTTTTTTTATCCTGGCAATACTTCACTTAGCTTTTTTTATTTATAATCCCAATCAGAAGGCATATTTGTTCTTTTTTCTCTATTCTATTTTTGTTATTCCTGCAGATTTGATTCAATTTAATCTCCCATCAGGGTTGAAGGGCTCTTTTTCAACAACAATATTATATTATATATTATGGCAAATATCAGCAATATTTCTCTTAACAGCTTTGTATATATTATTGCGTCAAAAAAGAGGCTGGATATATTGGATATTGGTAATTGCCACTATAATTGGTTTTTTTATTGGCAATTGGGTTTATAGTACCGTTTTTATTTCCAATTTGGTAAGTCTGGAAATGGTTCGGACTTCATTAAAAGCACTTCAATTAAAAACAAAAGGAGCGTGGATTTTGGCTGCTGGGGCCATCAGTTATTTGGTTTTTCAGGGTGCGTTTGTTTTAGGGGTTTACTTTCAACTCGGCTATTGGTCTATTCCTGTTGGAGAAATCCATATATTAGCAGACATTTTGTATGTTATTTCAGCGCTTAGCATCCCTTTGGCAACAACCATTTATATAGCGCTTGATTTTGCTTTCACAAGCCATGCATTGCAGATTAAGTTGGTAGAAGTAGAGGAACTTTCTAAATTGACAATTGATCAAGAAAAGGAGAAACGGGATCTGCTTTCAACAATAAACCAAACCCTTGAAAAGCAAGTTTCCGATCGCACCATCGAATTGCAACATTCATTAGATAATCTAAAATCCACTCAAGCCCAATTGATCCAATCCGAAAAAATGGCATCGTTGGGAGAGCTTACCGCAGGCATCGCCCACGAGATTCAGAATCCATTGAATTTTGTGAATAATTTTTCGGAATTGAGTGTGGATTTAGTCAAAGAATTAAAAGAAGAAGTTGAAAAACCTGAAATTGATAAAGAGCTTATCAATGATCTGGCGACAGATTTGAGTCAAAATCAAGAAAAAATCAACCATCACGGCAAACGCGCATCTGACATCGTAAAAGGTATGCTCGAACACTCGCGCACCAGCATAGGTCAAAAAGAATCCACAGACATCAATGCACTATGTAATGATTATCTCAGGCTGGCCTATCAAGGCCAAAAAGCTAAGAATAAAGACTTCAATGCCACGATGGAGACGCATTTTGGTTCCAATCTACCGAAGGTGGAAATCATCCCGCAAGATATTGGTAGAGTTATCCTTAATCTGATCAACAACGCCTTTTATGCGGTAAATGAAAAGTCAACAGTTGAAACAAGCAAAGCGAAGTCCCGCCCCAGCGGGAGTGAAAAGTCAGAAAGTGATTATGAGCCAAAAGTAACTATCACCACTCAGCTAATAGCCAGCAGCCAACAGCCAACAGCTAACAGCCAATTGCTAATATCTATCAAAGACAATGGCTCCGGCATACCTGACGCTATAAAAGCCAAAATCTTCCAACCCTTCTTCACAACCAAACCGACAGGACAGGGCACAGGCTTGGGGCTATCATTGGCGTATGATATCATTAAGGCACATGGTGGTGATTTGCAAGTGGTATCAAATCAAAATGAAGGTACATCATTCACCATCCTATTACCCGTCACTTCTTAACATTGACCAATGAAAAATTTTTCACTCCAAAATACCTTTTATTTTCTTTTAATCTATAGCATTGAATTTTGGACTCAGTCAAATTTTTTTATTAGGCTATTTAGACGTATTGAGGAACAAATTGGCTTTATGCAATGGGGCCCGAATCACTCAGTCATCCATATTGGACTGAATGATGATATTACAAAATCTATCATTTATGCTACTATCAAAAATGGTTTTGATACATTATCTTTGGTTATTAATTTTAATTTATTTTTTTTCTTTAATTCTCAAGGATTTTTTAATTTAAATAACCAAGTTAAATCCTGGATCGTGACACATTATGATCATACCTTAAAAGTCACCAAAAAATAATTAAAAAAATGAGATTATTTACACTTACATTTTTCATGTGCTTGGCAGTTAATCAATGCCTCTTAGCACAGCCACAAGGCTTTTCAAAAACTAAAATTGATAGTTTAGAAAAGTTACTTAATAAGCTTCCCAATGATACAAATAGAGTTAATACGTTATTTGAATTAGCAACACTTTATTCAAATACTAGTGTTGAAAAATCAATTCTAATTGGTGAAGAAGCCTTAAAGCTGATAAGAAAACTTAATTACAGCAATGGATTTCGAAAAGGTCTTGGACCTTTATCTTTTCAATATACCATAAGTGGTCAATGGGCAAAAGGTTTAGAATTGGCCTTAGAGGGTAAGGAACGATACAAAGACGTACTTAATGAGCTAAGCAACTACTCCAATATGGCTCAATTGGCATATCAATTCCAAGGTGACTATAAAAGATGCTTAGAAGAATGTTATGAAAATATACAATTGTTCGATAATCATCCTGAAGTAGAGTTTAGTCTTGTAGACAAATGGGCAACATATATGTCAGCCTCTGAAATGTATAGTAATATGCAGCAAGGTGACTCCGCATTAACATTTGCCTTACAAAGTCTAGGTTATGCACAAAATATACAGTTTAACACCATGCATTTTGTAGGGTACGCCCATAATGCAATCGGTAAAGCCTTTTTAAAACAAAATATGCCTGACTCAGCATTATATCATTTGCATATTATGCGTGTTGCTATGGAGCAAATAGACAATCACTTTGCATTGCAAGAGACTCAGATATATCTTTCTAAAGCTATGCAAAATAAAGGTATACGAGACTCCATGTATTATTATGCAAAAACGGCTTATGATGGTGCAGTGAAAATGGGTAATGATATCAACGAAATGAATGCGGCTTTGATTTTATCTGAATATTTTGATAAATCGAATCCTGCCCAATCTTTATTTTATTTAAAGAGGTACAATGCTATTAAAGAAAAAGTCTTTACCCAAGACCAAACTAACAAACGTTATTTTCTGGAAAGCGAACAACGAAACAAACTGATAGAATTAGAAAAAAAGGAAATCAATACAAAAAATAGGATCAAGCAAAATTCACTTTTAGGTAGTTTGTTAACTTTTGTACTTCTTGCAGTGATCTTAATTTATACTAACCGACGTAAAAGATTACTCAATGATAAATTGCAACAACAAAAGATACAAATTGAGAATCAAAATCGAGATTTGGTCCAATCGAGCAAAGAGTTAGCAACAAAAAATAATGACTTGAAAATCGAAGTAGCATTAGATCAAGTGCGTGCAAGGTCATTAGAAATGCATAAAAGTGACGAATTAAAAGAAGTTGTGGCGACGCTTTATGATCAATTGAGAGTATTGGGTTTCAAATACGGAGCCGCAAGTATACTTATTATGGATAGTATAAAAAATGATTTGATACAGTGGGTTGGTGGATTTGATCAATCAGAGTATCCCATTGGTTATCATATCAAAAGTTTTAACCACCCTGCTTATATAGCCCAATTTTCAGCCTGGAAAAATGGCGATAAGTACCTTGAGTTATTGCTTACAGATGATGAGAAGAGGTCATTTGATGAATATATGTTTACACAAACAGATTTTAAAAAATTTCCGGAGGAAGGTAAGGCTTTTATGAAATCATTATCATCAGTTGTATTTTCTTTAGCTTTCTTAAAATATGGTGCTTTACAATGGGGCCCAGAAAAACTTAACGATGAGCAAGCTAAAATACTGCAAAAGTTTGCGGTCGTTTTTGAGCAGGCCTACACTCGTTTCCTTGATTTACAAAAAGCAGAAGCACAAGCGAGAGAAGCAGAAATTGAAGCCTCTCTCGAACGTATTCGTAGCCGTGCAATGGCGATGAATACATCAGAAGAATTTAATTCTTTGTTAGGTTTTATGTATGTCGAATGTACCAAACTCAATATGCACTTAGACAGGGGTTTTATTATGACTTTTAATAAAGCCACAAAAGATGCATATTGGTGGATGGTGAGTGCAGATGCATTAGAAGAACCTTTAAAAATTTTAGTAGAATACCATGAATATGCACCTAATTTGGCAATTTTAAAAGGTTGGGAAGAACGTGAACAAAGATGGTCTTACATTTTAGAAGGCAATAATAAAAAAACATGGGATGATTATCAATTTGCAAATGCTTTATCACAATTACCCGCCTTTGTTAAAGATAATATGCGTTCAGTCAAAAGTGTTATACTCAATGCTTCATTTCAAAACTTTGGCTGCATTATGCTTTCCTCATTTGATCCTTTAAGTGATGATCAATTTGACCTTATCCAAAAATTTTCAAAAGTTTTTGACCAAACATACACTCGTTTTCTTGACCTTCAAAAAGCTGAAGCTCAGGCACGAGAAGCACAGATTGAAGCATCCTTTGAACGCATCAGAGCAAGTGCCTTGGCAATGCAAACCTCTAACGAATTTTCAGGGGTTGTTCAAACGCTCTACGTACAAATCAATGCTTTAGGTCAGAAAGAACTCGAAGCCACAATCATTCAGTTTTACGATATTGAACAAGGCTTTATCAATTCGTGGAATGCTCAAAATGTTGATAAATCATCAGCGGGTAATATTACTTTAGGAACAACACATATTCCATTTGATGCTTGTCGCCTTACCTTGGAATGGTTAAACGCCTATCAATCAAACCAAGAAGACTATACAATCATCGCAAAAGACGATATATTAGAAGAATGGCTACTTTTGTTAATGACGATGTCGCCCGAAATCAAAGATCGCCTTGGTGAGTCGATGCCGCAAATTAGTAACTTCCATTTTTCTAAGTTTTCTCGTGGGGCATTATCAATGGTAAGCCAAAAACCTTTTTCAGAAGAACCCAAATACCTATTAAAAAGAGCTGCTTCGGCTTTCGACTTGGCCTATAAAAGATACCTTGATTTACAACTAAAGGAAGAACAAGCCATCAAATTGGCCGATGAAAAACAAAGATTAGAAGCTGCATTAAAAGAACTTCAAACCACCCAAGCCCAACTCATCCAATCCGAAAAACTCGCCTCTCTCGGTGAACTCACGGCAGGTATCGCCCACGAGATACAAAACCCCTTGAATTTTGTCAATAATTTCTCAGAGCTTAGTGTCGATCTGGCCAAAGAACTGAAAGAAGAAAGGAGTAAAGAACTAGGAAAACGGGATGAAGATTTAGAAAATGATTTGATAGATGACCTCATAAGCAATCAAGAAAAAATCAATCACCACGGTAAACGCGCATCCGACATCGTCAAAGGCATGCTTGAACACTCACGCACGAGCACAGGCCAAAAAGAATCCACAGATCTCAATGCACTATGTAATGATTATCTAAGGCTAGCCTATCAAGGCCAAAAAGCCAAGAATAAAGACTTCAATGCCACGATGGAGACCCATTTTGATCCTAATTTGCCAAAGATTGACATCATCCCACAGGACATCGGTAGAGTCATCCTCAACCTTATCAACAATGCCTTTTACGCAGTAAGTGAAAAGTTGAAAGTTGAAACAAGCAAAGCGAAGTCCCGCCCCAGCGGGAGTGAAAAGGCAGGAAGTGATTATGAGCCAAAAGTAACTATCACCACCCAACTAACAGCCAACAGCCAACTGCTTATCACTGTAAAAGACAACGGATCCGGCATACCCTGCGCTATCAAAGATAAAATATTTCAACCGTTTTTCACTACCAAACCGACAGGGCAGGGCACAGGATTAGGGCTTTCACTCGCTTTTGATATTGTGACCAAAGGTCATGGCGGGAGTTTGGAAGTCGTTTCAAATGAAGAGGTTGGGTCGGAGTTTATTATTTTTTTACCTTTTAAAAATAACTGACGGATGAAAAAAATATTTTTCTTTTTATGTTTTACAATAAATTTAGTCTTTGCCCAAAACAGCCAGATGGATAGCCTTAAGAATGTTTTAGCAAATACCAAAGACGATACCACTAAAGTTATGCTTTACAGCAAAATCGTATTGGGAGGTAGTTCTATATCCCCTGAAGAAAGATTAGACTTTGGGTTAAAAGGATATGAATTGGCTAAAAGGACTCACTTTGAAAAAGGGCAAATAGAATGTGGCCTAAATACAGGTTTTATATTGGTTGAAAAGGATTATTTTAAAGCATTGTCCATTTTACATGAAATAAAACCATTGTGTGAGAAAAATAAAGACACTATCAATCTTGTTAAACTTCTCGGATACATTGCTTATGGTTATAATAAATTTGATACAGAAAGAGGTTTAAATTATTATCGTGCCTGTTTAGCCCTCATGCTAAAAGCCCATATATCTGAGGCAATTGTACCTATTTATACTGCTATGGGTTATTGTTTCAAGGAAGCAGGTATACTTGATTCTGCCTTAGTTTATCTTCAAAAAGGATATCAATCTTCATTAAGTGGTGTTTCGCCGATTCCAACCTCTAATTATCCGATGCACTATGGTGAAATTTATTATAAAAAAGGAGATAGAGACCTTGCCATGTCTTATTTCAGACAATCAATTGCTGAAAATAAAAATCCAGATGGACAAAGCTATTTGGGTATCGCTCGGATTTTTAAAGACCGTAATCAACTTGATTCCGCCAAAATCTATGCTAAAGCAGGGTATAAAATTTTTCAATCAGAATCCTTGACAATTTATATTATACAATCTGCCCAATTACTATTTGATCTTTACAAAGATTCAGACCCTAAAGAAGCCCTCAAATATCTCATTATTACTACTACTACCAAAGACCGCCTTTTCAACCAAAACAAAGCAAGGCAAGTTGAAAAATTGTATTTTGAAGAACAAGAACGCCAACGTAAAATTGAAGCCGAGCAGATAGCCTACCAAAACCAATTAAAACAGTATTCACTATTGGCAGGTCTGGGCGTTCTTTTGCTCATTGCCTTCATTCTCTACCGCAACAACCGCCAAAAACAAAAGGCAAATGCCATATTACAAGGCAAAAACGAAGAAATTCAATCAACTTTATCAAAACTCAAATCCACCCAAGCCCAACTCATCCAATCTGAAAAAATGGCTAGCTTGGGAGAACTTACCGCAGGCATCGCCCATGAGATACAAAACCCATTGAATTTTGTAAACAACTTTAGTGAAGTAAGTAACGAGCTGATTTCAGAGTTGAAAGTTGAAAGTTCAAAAGTTGAAAGTGAGCGAGATAAGGGATTAGAAGATGAGTTATTGAACGATATTGCCCAAAACCTTACAAAAATCAATCACCATGGCAAACGCGCATCTGACATTGTGAAAGGTATGCTCGAACACTCACGCACGAGTACCGGCCAAAAAGAAGCCACGGACATCAATGTATTATGCGGTGATTATCTCAGGCTAGCCTATCAAGGCCAAAAAGCCAAGAATAAAGACTTCAATGCCACGATGGAGACCCATTTTGATCCTAATCTTCCGAAGATAGGCATCATACCTCAGGACATCGGTAGAGTTTTGCTCAATCTCATTACAAACGCCTTCTATGCGTTAAATGAAAGAAATAAACAATTGCAGCGGGCGGACTCCCCTTCAGGGGTTGGGGGCAAGGGCGGCCAAGGACAAGTACACAACTACGTACCGAAGGTATCCATCACCACCCAGCTAACAGCTAACAGCCAACTGCTAATAGCCGTTAAAGACAACGGCCCCGGAATCCCATCCTCCATAAAAGACAAAATCTTCCAACCCTTCTTTACCACCAAACCTACGGGACAGGGAACGGGATTAGGATTGAGTTTGAGTTATGATATTGTGAAGGCTCATGGCGGTGAAATAACCCTTGACAGTAATGAAGGGGTGGGAACAGAATTTATGATTAAATTGCCAATAGCATGAAAAAGAAATCAGTGCAATCCACAAATTCGTGTATATCTGTGATTCAGACGAATTATGGTATTATTAAAGCACATGGTGGAGATTTAAGGGTAGGTTCTAAAGAGGGAGAAGGCTCTATTTTTATCATTCAAATCCCAAGATCATGAAAATATCAAGTGTGTATATAATTAGATATTTTTTGGTATTACTGCCAATTTTAGGCAGTGCACAGACCAATAGTATTGATAGTCTTACCCGTACATTTAAATCAACTGTGAATGATTCTCTTAAATATCAACTTAGCAGAAAAATTTACTTTTATTATGAAAATACAAACAGCGATTCAGCTAATTATTACATTGATTTAGGATTACAAATCGCCAAGAGAAATAATAAACTTCTTGCAGAGTCCAATGTATTGATTTCCAGAGCTTACCAATTAATCATCAGTGCTCAATATGCGACTTCATTACAGAATTTGTTAAAGGCCTTTTCAATTATTGAAAATGTTGAATTGGAAAAAAACAATTGGATTCTTGATGATCCTGAAAAGGCCAAATTTTTAACACGCTCTTATGCCCATCATACCTATGCAAATCTAATGACACCAACTCAAAATTCAGATCAACAGATTTATCACTATAAACAGGCCTTACAAATGAGCGAATTTGTGCAAGACCCTATGCGAATAATTCTGGCTAATTTGGGATTGGGAAGGACCTACATGGACCTGAATAGGATTGATTCAGCATTATTATTTGAACAACAGGCGGAAAGAATTTCTCTCCAATCAGGCAAAACTGATTTTCTTTCACCAATCCTATCCTATTCGGGTTTACTTCACTTAAAAAAAGGTAATCCCGAACGTGCACTGCAGCATTTCTATCGAGGTATTGAAGAGGGGATAAAATCTGGAAATAGAGGGGGGCAAGCCCAAAATTATTTTCACCTAACCAATTATTATCTTACACAAAACGAAAAAGATTCAGCACTCATTTACGCAGTCCAATTTGAAAGACTCATGCAAATTTTAGGTTCAGTTTCGCTATCTACAGTTGACAAAGGTAGGGCCTATGAGAACCTATATAAAGCCTACGAATTAAATAATAAACCTGACAGTGCCTACAAATACCAAGGGCTAGCGCTTATAACTAATAGGAAAATATACCAAGATAAAATCAATAGTCTGGCCGAATTTCAGAATCTTTCTTTTCAAGAACAAATGCGTTTACAAAATCTGGAAAAGGAGAACGAAGCTTACCAAAACAAGGTTTTCGCTTATACTGTGTTATTTGGATTACTTATTTTTATACTTATATCCTTCATTCTCTTTAAGAACAATAGACAAAAACAAAAAGCCAATAAAGTACTGGAAGAAACCCTTGTCAACCTCAAATCCACACAAGCCCAACTCATCCAATCTGAAAAAATGGCTTCTCTAGGAGAACTCACCGCAGGCATTGCCCACGAAATACAAAACCCGTTAAATTTTGTAAACAACTTTTCAGAGGTAAGCAATGATTTGATTAAAGAAATGAAAGAAGAGTTTAAAAAAGGAGATGTAGAAGAAGGATTTGCTATTGCTGACGACATAGAACAAAACCTCACAAAAATCAATCACCACGGTAAACGAGCATCTGACATCGTGAAAGGTATGCTCGAACACTCGCGCACGAGTACTGGACAAAAAGAAGCCACGGACATAAATGTATTATGCGGTGATTATCTAAGGCTAGCCTATCAAGGCCAAAAAGCCAAAAATAAAGACTTCAATGCCACGATGGAGACCCATTTTGATCCTAATCTTCCGAAGATAGACATCATACCACAGGACATCGGCAGAGTTTTGCTCAATCTCATCAACAATGCCTTTTATGCTGTAAATGAACGCAGTAAAGACATTGAGCGGGCGGGCTCACCTTCAGGGGTCGGGGGCACGGGCGGCCAAGGACAAGTGCACAGCTATGTACCGACCGTATCCATTACCACACAGCTAACAGCCAATAGCCAACTGCTAATAGCCGTAAAAGACAATGGTTCTGGCATCCCGGAGGCCATCAAAGAAAAGATCTTTCAGCCTTTTTTTACCACCAAGCCCACTGGACAAGGTACAGGCTTAGGTTTGAGTTTGAGCTATGATATTGTGAAAGCGCATGGAGGGGAAATAAAAGTAAACACAAAAGAAAATGAAGGAACCGAGTTCACTATTCAATTACCCATTTGAAATCAAAAATATGATAAATCAAAATATTTTTAAATTAATGGTAATCTGTTTTTTTGCTATAAATGCTACGTCCTCAGGAGCACAGCAAAGCAAAGTAGATTCTGCTATCATATATCTCAAGAAGAGTTTTGCCTCTAATAAACTTGACTCTGTAAGTATTGAACAGGTATTTACCCTCCTAAGGGATGTTTCCTTAAATAATAGTCAAATTAGCCAGATAGAAAGTACTTTAAACACTTTCAAAAACTGGGAAAACAAACAGCCAATCCATAATGTTAAATTCAGCATTCTAAGTGAATTAATAATTAATTCAGATGTTGACAAGACCATCAGTTATGGTAAGCAGCAAATTGAGCAGTTGGAAAAAATCAACACTCCTGAGGCATCAACTATAAAATCCCAATACCTTAATGCACTTCGATTTCCGTTCAGGAATTCCAACCGGCTGGAAGATGGTTTTCAGTATTATACGAAAAAGTTAAATGAATATAAAATTAAGAATGACTCTTTATGCATTGCACAGTGCCATTTTGTGTTGGGTGGTTTTTATAGAATTTCCGGTCTCCTTGATTTGGCAATTTATAATATGAAAAAATCAATCAGCTACATTGATTCTACAAAAAATATACGTTCATGGTATAACAATGTAGGTGTACTTGGGTACTACTATGTGTTAAAAGAAGATGCAGACGAGTGCATCAAATACAATCGAATAGTAAATGAGTATTATATTAAGACAGGTAGCAGGTATGCTGTAATTTCCAACAGAATGGCCAAAGCCATGTTAATAAAGGATCAACTGGATAGTGCCGCCTATTTTTTGACATTGGCTAAAACTGACTCCACTCTTAGAGCCCCCGAACAGATGACAGCCTTTCTTCAGGTAGAAGCCGAATATAAAATTCAGTCAGGAGCATTTGCTGCGGCAGACAGCATATTGCAGAAATGTCAAAAATTAATCATTGAAAATAAATTATCGGTGAATGCCTCGGCAGGAACCATCGCTCCGGATTATTTGTTCGCTCAGCTCTGTATAAAACAAGGTCGATTACAGGAAGCAATTGATTTTCTTCACCTGGATATTATAAGGCTATTGAACAACCGAGTAGAAATTCTGAGAGATTACAGGTTGATTGCAGAACTTTATGCAAAGTTGGGCAATGGTGCCATGGCTGCCGAAGCCTATGCCATTTTCTTGTCCAAACAAGACAGCTTGCTGACGGACCAGGAAAAGTACCGTTCTATAAGTTTTGAAGCCGAGCAACAGATGAATGAAAATGAAGCTTCTATTGCCAGCCTAGAAAGCCAGAACAGAATTGCTTCACTTTCACGAAATTTTTTAATTGGTATTACTGCATTGTTATTATTGGGTGCATTGGGCATTTATCAAAGATTCCGTTTTAAGAAGAAAGCAAATTTTGTTTTAGAGAAAACATTGGCTGATTTAAAATCCACCCAAGCCCAACTCATCCAATCTGAAAAAATGGCTAGCTTGGGAGAACTTACTGCTGGCATTGCCCATGAGATCCAGAATCCTTTGAATTTTGTCAATAATTTTAGTGAAGTAAGTAACGAGCTGATTTCAGAGTTGAAAGTGGAAAGTTCAAAAGTGGAAAGTGAGCGAGATAAAGGATTGGAAGATGAGATATTGAACGATATTGCCCAAAACCTTACAAAAATCAACCACCACGGCAACCGTGCATCCGACATCGTTAAAGGTATGCTCGAGCACTCACGCACCAGTACCGGCCAAAAAGAAGCCACGGATATCAATGCACTATGTAATGATTACCTCAGACTAGCCTATCAAGGTCAAAAAGCCAAGAATAAAGACTTTAACGCTACGATGGAGACACATTTTGATCCTAATTTGCCAAAGGTTGACATCATACCTCAGGACATTGGCAGAGTGATTTTAAACCTGATTAACAACGCTTTTTACGCAGTAAACGAGAGAAACAAACAAGGAGAAGAAGGATACCAACCTCTAGTATCTATCACCACTCAGCTAACAGCCAATAGCCAACTGCTAATAGCCGTAAAGGACAATGGTTTTGGCATCCCCGACGCTATCAAAGCCAAAATCTTCCAACCCTTCTTTACTACCAAACCCACAGGGCAAGGGACAGGATTGGGTTTATCTCTTTCTTATGATATTGTAAAAGCAAATGGCGGAGAGCTAAAGGTGGAAACGAAGGAGGGAGAAGGATCAACATTTATTATTAGTTTAAGGAATCATACAGTATGAAAAAATTAATTTCTTTATCATTTTTTATTGGGCTAGCTTATTTTTCATTTGCTCAAAACCCTTTTGCACGTTTTAAGGTTGAAAAAATTGATGCACATCAGGGCCTCACTTCAGATTATATTTTCAATTCATTTCAGGCAAGAGATGGCTATTTGTGGATGAGTAGTTATTCAGGTTTTATCCGTTACGATGGAAAAATATTTGAAACCTTTAATGCTAAAAATACGCCACAGATTAAGGCGGATAACAGTAATGGCCTTTTTACGGAGACTGCTGACAGTACGATGTGGTTTCCTACTGCTAGTAGTGGTTTGCTCTCTTTCAAAAATGGAGTATTCAAGACGTATTTAGAAGAAAGTTCGAATTTATTTTATAGAGGAAGAACGGCAAAGGGAGAATTAATGATTTCACAATCTGGAGCCGACACAAGCAACTCACTGATTCTTTTTAATCCGATTAGCCATGAGTACAAAAGAGTAGCTCAGACAACTTTTTTAAAATATTGGTTTCTACGAGGTAACTCAAAAGATACCAGCTTGATTCGTTGGTCGGTATGGAATGGAGTTATTCATTACAATGATCCAAGCAGGGGTTTACTATCATTTGGTGCTGATATGGGCATTACTGAAGACATGACGTATTCCAGTTTTTTCCGTGATAGTAAGAATAGGACTTGGATCACTACCGAATACGGACTTTATATTTGGAATGGTCAAACTATTATTTCATATCCAGGTATGAAATGGGCTCGTATTGTTCAAAACAACCCTTCGTTTGGACATATTGCCGAAGATAAAAAAGGCGGTATTTGGCTTTCAACAGGAAATGGCTTAGCGTATTTACCTTCTGGTGATGATCGATTTTATAGTTTTCCGTCTACTAATTTAAAAATTCAGACTTTACATAATATCAATATCGATAGAGAAGATAATATTTGGCTATCTACTGACAGGGGCTTGTTCAAAATATCCAAAACCAACCTCATTAACTACGCTGAAGCAGAAGGCATTGAAAACAATCGAGTGAGTGCTGTTTGCCAGACTGGCGAAGATCAATTTTTGGTAATAGGAACCAATCGCAAATTATATCAATTAAATAATGGCTTCATTCAACCTTATCCACTTCGTAACAAAACGATTTTTGATCAAATTAGAAATATTTTATATATCTACTTGGATAAAGATGGTACAAAATGGATTTGTTCTGAAGGAAATATTTTTAAGCTCAATAGCAAAGAAGAAAAAAAAATACCAGTAGATGGACAAGTGCGCTATGCTTGTGAGGGCATAGATGGAAAAATATATTTTGCGGTTGCCTTTCAGGGTATAGGGTTTATCAATGATGCGGGTATATTTGAATATTTGAAATTCCCCGGTTTCGATTTTAGAGATATATACACGAGCGAATTTTTCCAGCGACCAGATGGTACCTGGGTAATTAGTACCTATAGGTCTGGAATTCATTATCTTTACCCTAATGGCAAATCGAAGCAAATTGAATTGTTTGATTCCACCAAAGGGATACAAGCTTTTGATATGTATCAGGAAAATGACCAAACACTTTGGGTTGCTTCTGGTAAAGGTTTGGTAAGAATCAAGGGAAATAAAAAGCAATCCATTGGTGCAGAATCTGGTTTAGCCGAATTGTCCTTGTTTAAAATTTTACCCGACAAAGAAGGATATTGGTGGATACCTTCAAACATTGGAATTATTCGGGTAAAAAAAGCGGAATTAGATGCGTATTTAGATAATCCTTCTGCTAATAAAATCAACTGGCGGATTTTTGACGAAGGAGATGGTATGTACAACCGTCAATGTGTTGGGGCACGTCATTCAATTGTTAGTAGTGATGGCAGGATCATGGTGTTAGGAATCGGTGGACTTATTGAAATAGACCCACAAAAAATATCTAAAAATAATATTCCCCCTCAATTAAGTATTCGACAATTTTTAGTGGATGATGTTTCTTATCCCATGGGTATTGAACAAAAAATTCAACCGGGTAATCATCGCTATATTTTTGATTATAGTGTTTTGAGTTTTACCGCACCAGAAAAGAATAATATTAAGTTTCGCTTGATCGGATATGACAAAGATTGGATTGTGTCAAAGGGAGATCAAAGGGCTATTTATACGGGTCTGGGACCAGGGCAATATCGTTTTGAAGTGCTAGGTAGCAATAACGATGGGGTTTGGGCTACTACACCTGCTTTTTATCTGTTTGAAGTAGAACCTATGTATAATCAAACCATTTGGTTCAAGGGTTTGATATTGTTGGTATTTTTGACAGGTATTTGGTCACTGATCAGATGGCGGACTAAAAGCACTAGAGCAGCTAATTTAAAATTAGAACAACAAGTATTTCAGCGAACAGCAGAATTGCAAGCTTCACTGGATAAATTAACCTCAACACAAAAGCAACTCATCCAATCCGAAAAAATGGCCAGCCTTGGTGAGCTCACTGCAGGCATCGCCCACGAAATTCAAAACCCGCTCAACTTTGTCAATAATTTTAGTGAAGTGAGTAACGAGCTGATTTCAGAGCTGAAAGTGGAAAGTTTAAAAGTTGAAAGTGAGCGAGATAAAGGATTAGAAGATGAGTTATTAAATGATATTGCCCAAAACCTTACAAAAATCAACCACCACGGCAAACGCGCATCCGACATCGTAAAAGGTATGCTCGAGCACTCGCGCGCGAGCACTGGCCAAAAAGAATCCACAGACATCAATGCACTATGCGATGATTATCTCAGGCTATCCTATCAAGGTCTAAAAGTCAAAAATAAAGACTTCAATGCCACGATGGAAACCCATTTTGATCCTAATCTTCCAAAGATAGATATCATACCTCAGGACATCGGCAGAGTTTTGCTCAATCTCATCAACAATGCCTTTTATGCTGTAAATGAACGCAGTAAAGACATTGAGCGGACGGGCTCCCCTTCAGGGGTCGGGGGCACGGGCGGCCAAGGACAAGTGCACAGCTATGTACCGACCGTATCCATCACCACCCAGCTAACAGCTAACAGCCAACTGCTAATAGCCGTAAAGGACAACGGTTCTGGCATCCCCGATGCAATCAAAGAAAAGATCTTCCAACCGTTTTTTACGACTAAGCCTACAGGGCAGGGAACCGGTTTAGGGTTGAGTTTGAGTTATGATATTGTGAAAGCGCATGGCGGGGAATTGAAAGTGGAGACGAAAGAAGGAGAAGGAACAGAATTTATGATTCAAATACCTTTAGGATGAAAAATAAATCCGTGCAATCCAGAAATCCGAGCAATATCGTGATTCAGACAATATTTGTAAAGGCAAACAGCGAAGCACTACATTTGGGATCAAAAATATGGAAAGTAGAAAATATATAATTACATTACTCATTTATTATTGCTAATATGAAATTTGAAAAGAAACAACTACTTGATATAACCTTTCAAAAATTTATGGATTTAGGATTTGGGGAAGGTAACTTGAACATACTAGAGGATATTGTAGCCCAAGATGTAGTTGGATTTGGTACTACCATAGATGAAAAGTTATTCGGGGTAAGGGAACTGCAATCATTGCTGATAAGGCAAAAAGAGCAAAGTGAAGGTATGGATATAAGTTGGAAGATTAATACCCTCGATATTCATATTTCGGCTGATGAAAATTCTGCAATATTTACCAATGAAATAGTATTATACATCACAGAAAATGAAAATCCCATTGAAATGTATATGCGGTTTTCAGTGGTGTTGGAATATGTTCAAGATAAATGGATAGTAGTTCACTGGCATGGGTCAAAGCCAGAGCATGTAGAAAGTGAAAAGGATACTTGGGGCATACAAACGTGGAAAGAAAAGGCTGAATCTCTTGAAAAGGAGGTGGCCGAAAGAACAGCAGACCTAGTAGAAAAAAACAAAGAGTTATCTATAGAAGCCGCATTAGAAAAAGTACGTAGTGTGGCTATGGGAATGAAAAAACCTGAAGATATGCTGGATGTCTGCCGCGTTATTTCAAATCAGCTGCAAGGTTTTGAAGTGGATAAAATCCGAAATGTGCAGACTGCGATTATAGACGAAAACATTGGCCAATACCTCTGCTATCAGTTTTTTCCTGCTTATGATCAGACCACGATTGAAGACACTGATTACCATAAAAGTCCGGTAGAGCAGGAAATGGTAAGGGAAATGCTGGCTTCTCGTGACGGGCATTTTATTGGAAGCCTGATAGGCAAGCGACTTGAAGAATTTCGCTCGCACCGAAAAGAGGAAAATCATTTTCCAGATCCACTTTTAGATGAAGCTTCAGAAGTAAGTTACTGCTTCCTTTCCATTGGAGAGGGTGGTCTTGGAATGTCACTTTACCAAGCGATGGATGAAGGTATTCTGACTTTGTTCAAACGGTTTCATCAGGTTTTTTCCCTAGCTTACCAGCGGTTTCGGGATATTCAAAAGGCTGAAGCACAAGCCCGGGAAGCACAGATTGAAGTTGCAGTGGAACGCGTTCGTGCCCAATCCATGGCTATGCACCATCCCAATGACCTGGATAAGGTAAATAAAGAAATACTAGCCCAACTTAACTGGCTTGAGATTCAAGGTCTCTCGGGCGTCACCTTTTACCTGGTCGATCAGGATGGATGGGTAAAAGCGTATGATTTTTCAAGTCCGGGAAATATAGGAGGCCAGAAAAGTTATACCCTTCAATTCGACTTCAAAAAGTATGAAATGATGGGATACCCTTTTAGAATCTTCGAGCAAACTGACCTCAACTACTTGGTTGCTGATTACCCCCTTGAAAAACTTGAGAAGGCTGTTTTCGAGATAGAAGAAATTAATCCTGAAGTTGCCACCATTATTAAAGAAGCTTTAGCAAAGGGGATATTAACCCATCAATGGAGTGCTTGTGCTAGAATTTCTGATGGAATTCTGGGGATTGATCTAGTAAGGCCTCCATCTGAGGTTACCAAAGCCATCGTATTGAAAATCGCGGGAGCGTTCAACCAAGCTTATCAGCGATTCCTTGATCTTCAAAAAGCCGAAGCACATGCGCGGGAAAGTGAAATTGATCTTGCACTCGAAAGGGTGAGGGCCCAGACCATGGCCATGCACAGCAGCGAGGACGTGGGGAAATGTGTCATCAAGATGTTCAGTGAACTCACGGCCCTAGGGGTGGATGAAGGTAACCGCTTTGGGATCGGCATCCTGAACCATGAAAAAGAAAACAATCAGCTTTGGACGGCTCACAAAAATGGGGATGAAGTCAACATGCATATCGGCTACATCGATATGACCTCACACCCTTTGCTGAAAAGTGCCCGCAAGGCTTGGATAGAGCAGGTACCTCTTCATCGGTATGTATTGGAAGGCGAAGATTTGCTGAATTACTACCAATTGCTCAATCATGCACCTGACTACAAAATTCAGATACCGATAGAAAAATTACCCAAAAAAGAAATTCAACACTGTTTCATTTTCGAACATGGATTTTTTTATGCCTTCAGTCCCATTGAATTTCAACCCGAATTAATTCAAATTACAAAACGGTTCAGTTCGCTTTTTGAACAAACTTACAGAAGGTATTTGGATTTGGTAAGAGCCGAAGCCCAAGCCCGCGAGGCAGAAATCGAATTGGCTCTCGAACGGGTAAGGGCAAGGACCATGGCTATGCACCATACCGAAGAACTCAAAGAAGTTATTCAGGTGGTGTTTGATCAATTTGTGGGTTTGAATATCCATGTAGACCATGCCGGATTTATTCTGGACTATAAGGAGCGGGAAGACATGCATATCTGGCTGGCAGATCACCACCAAGGTGTGCCCACTGAAATCACTATTCCCTATTTTGATTCGCCACATTGGAACAGTTACCTCGAGGCAAAAGCCAAGCAAGAATCTTTCTTTGCCAACCTGCTTCCCTTTGAGGTAAAAAACAAATTCTACATGGGTCTATTCGAGTGGATTCCGGAATTGACAGAAGAAGCGCAGCAAGCCATTTTCAGCAAGCCAGGACTTGCCATCTCGACTGTATTACTGGACAATGTGGGATTGTATATCGAGCATTACTCAGAGACTCCTTTTTCTGCTGAAGAAAATAAGATTCTGATGCGCTTTGGAAAAGTATTCCAACAGACTTACACTCGCTTCCTTGATCTCCAAAAAGCAGAAGTACAGGCAAAAGAGGCACAGATTGAAGCAGCTCTTGAACGGATTCGCGCTAGAACAATGGGTATGCATCGAAGTGAAGAATTGACCGAGGTCATTCACTTGGTCTTTTCTGAAATGAAAAGATTGGAGTTTGACATCAACAACGCGGGAATTCTGGTCGATTTCAAGGAAAATGATGATTTCCATGTTTGGATGGCTGATTCCTATTCTGAATTTCCATTCAGGGCAACCATTCCATTTTTTGATCACCCATTTAATCAGGATTACTTAGAGCAAAAAAAGTCAGGGAACCAGCTTTTCATGAAGGTGTATTCTAAAAGTGAAAAAGACAGCTGGTTTGAAGGAATATTACCTTCCTTCACTGAACCCGAACCTCAAATAAAAACCCTCGTCCTAAGCCTTCCCGCATTGGCCATAACCAGAGTTTTTATCAACAATATTGGACTTTACATCTATAATTATTCTGGCGAACTCTATTCTGAATCAGAAAATTCCACTTTAATCAGGATGGCAAAAGTCTTTGAACAGGCTTATACCCGTTTTCTTGATCTCCAAAAAGCTGAAGCCCAAGCAAGAGAAGCGCAGATTGAAGCGGCAATGGAAAGAGTGAGAAGCAGGAGCATGGCCATGCACAAAAGTGAAGAGTTGCTTGACGCTGGTGAAATCATTTTTGTAGAAATGCAAAAGTTGGGGATTGAAAGCTTAACTGCCGGGCTTGTTTTAATGGATAAGGAAGAAAAAAATGGGTTGAATTACGTTCCTGATCCATCTACTCATAAAATGTTTCCGCTGCCTGTTATCATCCCGCATGATGAAACTAAACCCCTGCGAAAGGTGGTAGAAAAGTGGAAAAAAGGATCTCCATTTTTCATAGTTGAAATGGATGAAGACGAAACCATCCAACACCAGACTTTTATAGCGGAACGCAGCACGAACTTTTTGCTAACTGCCGCACAACTGATTGCTATTTCACCGGCGAGATTGTTTTTGCATAATTTCTATTTTAAAGAAGGGTATGTATTGATAGTCGGTGCTTCAAAACTGACCGGCGAACAAACAGGAATTATGTTACGCTTCGCCAAAGTGTTTCAACAAACCTACACCCGCTTTCTCGACCTGAAAAAAGCAGAAGACCAGGCAAGAGAAGCGCAGATAGAAGCGGCTTTGGAAAGAGTGCGAAGTCGCAGTATGGCGATGCATAAAAGTGAAGAGTTTCCTGAAGTCATTCAGGTAGTGTTTGAACAGTTTCAACAATTGGACTTCAAAATTGATTCGGCACAATTTGATGTGTCATTCCGGGAGACAGATGACTTAAATCTTTGGGCTGCCGCTCCTGGACAACCTTATCCAACTAAGTTGCATATCCCTTATGCTGATTATGAGGTTTTCAATTCAATTAAGAAAGCTAAGAAAGCGGGACTGGCATTTGTTTCTATTCAACTCACCAAGGAGGAGAAGAATGATTTCTTTAACTACTTCTTTCTGCATGCTCCCAATATTCCAGAGGAAAGGAAGAAATTCTTATTGTCAAGTCCTGGAATGGTAAGATCGGCAATACTATTAGATAGTGTCTCCCTCGCTATTCAAAACTATTCGGGTATCCCATATACCGATGCAGAGCATGCTATTCTCAAGCGATTTGCCAAGGCATTCGAACAAACCTATACCCGCTTCCTTGATTTACAAAAAGCCGAAGCCCAGGCAAGGGAAGCACAGATAGAAGCAGCATTGGAAAAAGTACGTGGCAAAGCGATGGCCATGCACAATAGTAGCGACTTACCGACTACTGCTATTATTGCCTTTTCTGAATTAAAAAAACTGGGCTTTGTTCCCATTAGGGGTGGCATCAGTATTCAAAACAAGGAAAACAAAAAGAATCATCTCTTATGCTCTGTTACAAGCTCTGCTGAAGGCGATACTTTTTCAATAGTAGGCTGGGCAATGTTAGACAATCACCCGGTTTTATCTGAGATTTATAACCAATGGATAAAGGGGGAAGACTATTTCCCTGAATTGCGTGGCGACTTACTGAAATCTTATTATGATCAGGTAAGAAACAGTTTTGCTGTTCCATTAGAACAAACTGAAGTTGAACAGTTTGGATATTTCATGCATTTCACTCACGGCATATTTTATGGATGGTGCGCAAAGCCTGTTCTGGATGATGATAAAAAACTGCTAAGGAGATTTGCTTCTGTTATTGATCTTACTTTCAAAAGATATTTTGATTTACAAAAATCCGAAGCACAGGCAAGAGAAGCACAGATAGAAACGGCTATGGAAAAAGTCCGCTCCCGTTCACTGGCAATGCAGAAACCCGATGAATTGACCGAAGTAGCGGAGTTGTTACGAAAAGAAATGGGACAACTGGGTGTGGAAGAATTGGAAACAAGTTCTATCTATATCGTTGATAAAGAAAAAATGCAAGCAGAATGCTGGTATGCCATTAAAGACGTCAGGGAGGAAAATAAACAATTAGTAAGCGATGAAATGACCATCACATTCACCGATTCATGGGTGGGAACTGAAATGGAAAAGTTTTATCGGTCTAAAAAGCAGCACACTTCCATTCTAATGAAAGGTGAAAACCGAAAAGAATGGATCAACTATTGCGCAGGAAAATCAAGCGTATTAAAAGGATATTATGGTGATGAAATACCGGAGCGTACTTATCACCTGGTAAAGTTTAATGGCGGTTATATGGGAGCTGCATCGCCAGGCGATATTTCAGAAGAAAGCTGGGACTTATTGCGAAGGGCCGTTTCCGTTTTTTCATTGGCATATACCCGTTTTAAGGATCTACAAGACGCTACTGAGAGAGCAAGAGAAGCACAGATTGAACTGGCGTTGGAAAGAGTTCGCAGCAAAACCATGGCGATGCACAATAGTCAGGAAGTAGGCGAAAGCGTGGCTACTTTGTTTGAAGAATTGGTGACACTTAGCTTGATGGGTGTCGAGGATCGCTGTGGCGTCGGAATTATGCAACCCGATGAAATGATGGAATTGTGGACAGCCGATAAAACATCGGGAACAACATCTCTTACCATTGGTCATTTGGATATGCGACTGCATCAATTGGGTAAAAATGTTTACCAAAACTGGCTTGATAAAAAAGAAACCTATGAATACACCCTAGAGGGGGATGATAAATTTCAATATTATGAAGCAATACGTAATGAAGCTAAGTACAAAATCAAGCAGGACTATTATTCAGCCTATGAAAAAATAGTACACACCGATTTCTTTTTTAAAGAAGGTTGTTTATTTGTGTTCTCACTCAACACATTTACCACCGAAGCAAAATCTATTTTCATCCGCTTTGCAAATGTATTTGGACAAACCTACCGGAGATACCTCGATCTGCAAAATGCTGAAGCACAGGCAAAAGAAGCACAGATTGAAGCAGCATTAGAAAAAGTGCGGAGCAGAACAATGGCCATGCAGCATAGCGATGAATTAAGAACTGTAGTGCTTACAGTCTACGAGCAACTAAATAAACTCAATTTTAATGCACAGGCCTGCAATATTGTAATTGCCGATAGATCTACTGGTAATCGGGAGTTTTGGGTTTCAGGATTTTCTCAAGAATTGTATCCTGAAAGCTATAAAGTGCCTTATATCGATCATCCTTATGTGAATGATCAGTTGAATGCATGGAAAAAAGGTGACCAATACAATGTAGTGGAGTATAGTGGGCAAAAGAAGAAAGACTTTGATAAGATTTTTTTTACAGAAACTGACTTTAAAAATGTTCCTGCCGATGCCAAAAGAATGATGATGGAAACTCCATCTGTAATGTTCTCTACTGCATTTTTCAGCCATGGATCAATACAGGCACTTGGAAATGCAGCACTTTCAGCAGAAAATGCCGACATTCTTAAGCGCTTCGCAAAAGTTTTTGAACAAACCTATACCCGCTTCCTTGACTTACAAAAAGCAGAAGACCAGGCAAGAGAAGCCACAATCGAAGCCGCTCTCGAAAAAGTGCGGGGTAGGGCAATGGCCATGCAAAACAGCAACGATGTCAGTGCCACTATCACCGTGGTTTTTACAGAACTTCAAAAGTTGGGTATCAAGCCATTTCGCAGTGGCGTTGGGTTGCTTACCAAAGGAAGTAGAAAAATAAAATACTACTCAGCAGGCAATTTTAACCATAATGATGCAAGCAATATTCAATTGGTTATGGATTCAGAACTGGCCGATCATGAATTATTGTCGAAGTTCTATAATTCTTGGGTTACGCAGGAAGACTATTTCCCTTTGTTGAAGGGTGACCAGCTTGCTTCGTTTTTTAAAAAAATAAATCTTGACATCCCGGATCAATTCTTCAAGGATGCAAATTTTGAATTACATGGCTATACCCTTCAATTTCCGGAAGGTTCGTTTTATGGCTGGTCGGAAAAGCCTTTTTCTGAGGAAGAAGTTAAGATACTGCAACGCTTCAAAACTATTGTAGCCCTTACCTTCAGGCGATACCTAGAATTACAAAGTGCAGAAACCAACGCTCTGGAAGCATTACGCAGCGCTTCCCTCGATCGGGTGCGTGCCGAGATTGCTAGCATGCGTACCAAACAAGACCTGGAACGCATTACTCCCCTGATCTGGGAAGAACTCACTATGCTTACCATTCCGTTTGTCAGGTGCGGAGTCTTCATCATGGATGATCAGGAAGAGCTCATTCACACCTTCTTATCTACACCCGAAGGCAAAGCGATAGCCGCCTTTCATCTGCCATATGATTCCCCTGGTAGAACAAGTGAAATACTCGCCCATTGGATTCACAAGCAAGTATATATCGAGCACTGGGATGAGACAGCATTCAGTGATCTGGGCGACCTTCTGGTGAAGCAAGGTGCCCTGCCTTCCAAAGATATTTACCTAAAAACCATGCCTCAGGGTGGCATTTATTTGCATTGCCTTCCGTTCATGCAGGGAATGCTCTATGTGGGTAACTCGGTGAAATTAAAGGAAGAAGATATTCAGTTAATACAATCCGTTGCCAATGCCTTTTCCACAGCCTATGCCAGATATGAAGATTTCAACAAATTGGAGGCAGCCAAAGAACAAGTCGAGAAAACATTATTGGATCTAAAACAAGCCCAACAACAATTAGTGCAGTCAGAGAAAATGGCCTCTCTTGGAGAACTAACTGCAGGAATCGCTCACGAAATCCAAAACCCATTGAACTTCGTTAATAATTTTTCTGAACTCAGCGTTGATCTGGCAAAAGAACTAAAAGAAGAGGTCGAAAAACTGGAAATACCTGAAAAAGACAAAGAATACGTAGCTGAAATATTAGGAGATTTAACCCTAAATCAAGAAAAAATCAACCACCACGGCAAACGCGCTTCCGACATCATCAAAGGTATGCTCGAACACAGCCGCACTAGCACTGGCCAAAAAGAACTGAGAGATATCAATTCATTGTGTGATGAGTATCTCAGATTGTCACATCAAGGTTGGAGGTCAAAGAATAAAGACTTTAATGCCGCCATTGAAACTCAATTTGATCCAAATCTACCAAGAGTAAACATCATACCGCAAGACATAGGTAGAGTGATCTTAAATTTAATCAACAATGCCTTTTATGCTGTTAATGAAAAGTCGAAAGTTGAAACAAGCAAAGCGAAGTCCCGCCCCAGCGGGAGTCAAAAGTCTGAAAGTACATATAGTCCTACTGTATCCATCACCACCCAGCTAACAGCTAACAGCCAACTGCTAATAGCCGTAAAAGACAACGGCTCGGGCATCCCCAATTCTATTAAAGAGAAAATCTTTCAGCCTTTTTTTACTACTAAACCCACCGGACAAGGTACAGGATTAGGTTTATCTTTGGCTTATGATATTGTGAAGGCGCATGGAGGGGAGTTGAAGTTGGAGACGAACGAAAATAAAGGGTCAAAATTTATTATTCAATTACCTACAAATATTGCTGAATGAAATATATTTTTAACATAATTGTATGCTGTCTTTTTACACAGTTTATAAATGCCCAGCAACCTGACAAGGTCAATATAGAACAGCGTTCAGTGATGAAATTGGCTGCGCAATGTTTGAAGTACAGCACAGTTAATTTTGACTCCGCCAAATACTTCGGGTCTCAAGCTATAAACTTAGCCGATAAGATAAATTATACGTCTGGTAAAATCATTGCACGTTGTTATTTAGGCATTGCCTACACAAGAAGCGGGGAGATACCTAAATCGCTGCCCTTACAGTTTGAAGGACTAAAAATGGCCAAAGACAATAATCTTCCTAAAGAAGAGGCACTATGCCAATATACCCTGGGGAAATCATACTTATTTTTGAAAGATTACAATTCTGCTATGCGCTTTTTTCGCGATGCACGTAATGGCTTAAACAACTTTGGTGAGGATAACGAGATAAATTCATACAATGTCGCTTTTGCTGATATTGAACTTTCGATTGGAAGGTTGTTTATGATTAGTGGCAAACTTGATTCTGCATTGTACTTCTTGAAGCGGGTCGAAAAGGGAAACGGCGAAGAATTTACAGATGGTGTAATCAAAATATTTTTGGGGCAAGCCTATTTTCTTGATGGACAACGTGCGTTAGGTCTAACTTATCTTACAAAGGTAGCAAAAGCGAAACCACACATACAGCACGACTATACAATTGCCTGGGCGTGCAGCATTTTAGCAGGTTGCTATAAAGAAATCAATCAAACTGACTCAGCAATTTATTACGCAAAGATTGGACTTTCTGCTGCTCAAAAGATAAATTTTAAAGACCGCTTACTTCACATCAATCAGTTGCTGGCAGATCTGTATGAAAAGATTGATTTAGAAGAATCACATAATTACCTGAAAAAAGCAGTTGAATTGAATGAAGAGCTATTTGGCTCTGATAAAATATTTCAATTACAAAAAGCTGTAGCAGAGCAGCAGCAGCAGATACAGGAAGCTGAGAAGAAACGGTTGGCTTATGAAAGCAACATCAAGCAGTATAGTTTAATATTGGGGATTGCTGTTATCCTGACAATTGCCCTGCTTCTTTATCGGAACAATCGGCAAAAACAAAAAGCCAATTCAGTTTTACAAGATCAAAAAGATAAAGTAGAAAGCACTTTATCTCAACTCAAATCCACCCAAGCACAACTCATCCAATCCGAAAAGCTCGCTAGTTTAGGCGAACTCACAGCAGGTATTGCTCACGAAATTCAGAATCCGCTTAACTTCGTAAATAATTTTTCTGAACTAAGTAATGAGTTGATTAAAGAAATGAAAGAAGAATTTAAAAAAGGAGATACAGAAGAAGGTTTTGCAATTGCAGATGACATAGAACAAAACCTCGAAAAAATCAATCACCACGGCAAACGTGCCTCCGACATCGTCAAAGGCATGCTCGAACACTCCCGCACAAGTACTGGCCAAAAAGAGCCCACAGACATCAATGCCCTTTGTGATGAATATCTCAGGCTGGCTTACCACGGCATGAAAGCGAAAGACAAAGGTTTTAATGCCACGATGGAAACCCACTTTGACTCCAATCTGCCCAAGGTAGACATCATCCCGCAAGACATCGGCAGGGTTTTACTGAATCTTATCAACAATGCTTTTTATGCTGTCAATGATAGGAGCAAAAAAGGGGAAAAAGGGTATCAACCCACCGTATCCATCACCACCCAACTCACAGCTGACACCCAACTCCTAATTGCCATCAAAGACAATGGTTCCGGTATCCCGGATGCCATCAAAGACAAAATCTTTCAGCCCTTCTTCACGACCAAACCTACAGGGCAGGGAACTGGATTAGGATTGAGTTTGAGTTATGATATTGTGAAGGCGCATGGCGGGGGGTTGAAGGTGGAAACAAAGGAAAATGATAGCACAGTCTTCACTATACTATTACCAATACACTAAATTTAAAATCATGAAATTCATACATTTATATATTATGCTTGTTGTTTGTATTGTATCTTCCTGCAACACCAAACAGGAAAACAAAAAAACAGATAATGCTACCACCCAAGACACCCTTGCCCCATTGCAGGAAACCGTTATAGCCGACTTGCATGATAGCCTGCAACCCAAAACCATTGCATTGGACAGTATGCCAAACCCCATAACGGTTACAATTCCAAAAAAAGGCGGAGGTTCTTATTCCATTACCAACTCCAAAGGCGAAGTAAGAACTATAAACCTGGAACCACCGGTAAATAAACCGCTTGCCGTTTTACAAAACGAAAAAAGCGAACCCATTTTAGACCCTGCAGGCAAGCCATTTATCATGGGAGATGGAGGAAAATCCAATTTTACAAATTTCACCACCGAAAACGGCCTGGCCTTGGATGGCATTAGTTGCTCGGTAATGGACGCAACCGGAAACCTTTGGTTCGGCACTTCTGGCAGCGGGGTATCCAAATATGATGGGAAAACCTTTACCAGTTTTACGACGGCTCAGGGACTGGCAAATAATAATGTTTGGAGCATCACCGAGGATAAATCCGGAAACCTTTGGTTCGGCACTTTTGGCGGCGGGGTATCCAAATATGATGGGAAATCCTTTACCAGTTTTACGACGGCCCAGGGACTGGTAAATAATGATGTTTGGAGCATCATCGAGGATAAATCCGGAAACCTTTGGTTCGGCACTTATGGCGGCGGGGTATCCAAATATGATGGGAAAACCTTTACCAGTTTTACGACGGCTCAGGGACTGGCAAATAATAAGGTTAGGAGCATCACCGAGGATAAATCCGGAAACCTTTGGTTTGGCACTTTAGGCGGCGGGATATCCAAATATGATGGGAAAACCTTTACCAGTTTTACGACGGCTCAGGGACTGGCAAATAATTATGTTTGGAGCATCACCGAGGATAAATCCGGAAACCTTTGGTTCGGCACTTTTGGCGGCGGGGTATCCAAATATGATGGGAAAACCTTTACCAGTTTTACGACGGCTCAGGGACTGGCAAATAATGATGTAGTGAGCATATCCGAGGATAAATCCGGAAACCTTTGGTTCGGCACTGATGGCGGCGGGGTATCCAAATATGATGGGAAAACCTTTACCAGTTTTACGACGGCTCAGGGACTGGCAAATAATAAGGTTAGGAGCATCACCGAGGATAAATCCGGAAACCTTTGGTTCGGCACTTTAGGCGGCGGGGTATCCAAATATGATGGGAAAACCTTTACCAGTTTTACGACAGCTCAGGGACTGGCAAATAATACTGTTTTGAGCATCATCGAGGATAAATCCGGAAACCTTTGGTTCGGCACTTATGGCGGCGGGGTATCCAAATATGATGGGAAAACCTTTACCAGTTTTACGACGGCTCAGGGACTGGCAAAAAATGATGTAGTGAGCATTACCGAGGATAAATCCGGAAACCTTTGGTTCGGCACTTCTGGCAGCGGGGTATCCAAATATGATGGGAAAACCTTTACCAGTTTTACGACGGCTCAGGGACTGGCAAATAATGATCTTTGGAGCATCATCGAGGATAAATCCGGAAACCTTTGGTTCGGCACTTATGGCGGCGGGGTATCCAAATATGATGGGAAAACTTTTACCAGTTTTACGACAACTCAGGGTCTGGCAAATAATGAAGTTTTGAGCATCACCGAGGATAAATCCGGAAACCTTTGGTTCGGCACTGATGGCGGCGGGGTATCCAAATATGATGGGAAAACTTTTACCAGTTTTACGACGGCTCAGGGACTGGCAAATAATACTGTACCGAGCATCACCGAGGATAAATCTGGAAACCTTTGGTTCGGCACTGAAGAAGGACTTTCTGTGATGGTTGGGTGGGTGGGGAATCTTTTGCTTGAAGGAAAAGATAAGGTCAGGGACAACCGTAAAGGTATATTATTTAAGAGTTTTACAATAGCGGATGGCTTGCCTGATAATTTTGTGACCAATATTATTCAGTTGCCTAATGGTAAAATGGCAGTGGGTACTAACTTAGGTATTACACTATTTAACCTTTCTGAGGATGGCACTAAATTAACCGATATAGAAATTTACAATTCCAATACCGGCTATCCGGTAAAGGATGTGAATGCAGGGCAAAATTGTATGTTGTTAGATAGCAAAGGGGTAATCTGGGCGGGAACAGGCAGTGAAAAAACAGCTTTGGTACGGTTTGATTATGCGGCTTTGCACAAGAATACAGAGCCACCGGCATTGGTAATACAAACCATAAAGGTGAAAGATGAAAATATTTGCTGGTACAATTTGCAAACTAAGGGTGTGAGAAAAAACAGTGAAGACAGTTCGACAGCCATCTTACAGGAATTTTTTGCGTATGGGAAAACACTGTCAAGTTCTGAAAATGATTCTATTCTAAAACGCTTTGGCAGCATTCAATTTGATGGTATCACCAAATTTTATCCTCTGCCACAAAATTTAGTCTTGCCTTATGAGCACAATCAAATTTCCTTTGACTTTGCAGCCATTGAGACTTCCCGACCTTTTCTGGTCAAATACCAATACATGCTGGAAGGATATGATAAAAACTGGAGCCCGGTTACCAGCCGCAGTAATGCCAGCTTCGGTAATATCAATGAAGGAACGTACACCTTTAAACTCAAGGCACAGGGTGCCAATGGGGTTTGGTGCGAACCTATAACTTACACTTTTCAAGTATTGCCTCCTTGGTACCGCACTTGGTGGGCTTATTTGATTTACGCCTTGCTGTTTTTGCTGGCATTAAGAATATTCAGTCTTTGGCGGGAAAGAAAATTGCGTCATGAAAAAGAAGTACTTGAAATAAAGGTAAATCACCGAACAGAGCAATTGAATAAGTCTATTCAGACCCTAAAATCTACCCAAAGCCAACTTATCCAATCTGAGAAAATGGCAAGCCTCGGCGAACTCACCGCAGGCATAGCCCACGAGATTCAAAATCCATTAAACTTTGTCAATAACTTCAGTGAAGTGAGCAACGAACTTATTGTGGAAATGACCGAAGAATTGGATAAAGGCGATATTGAAGAAGCTAAAGCAATTTCTTCTGATATAAAGCAAAACCTCGAAAAAATCAATCACCATGGCAAACGTGCATCCGACATCGTCAAAGGCATGCTCGAACACTCGCGCACCAACACTGGACAAAAAGAATCCACGGACATCAATGCCCTATGCAGTGAATATCTTAGACTAGCTTATCAAGGCCTTAAAGCAAAAAATAAAGACTTTAATGCCACAATGGAAACCCATTTTGACCCTAATTTGCCCAAGATAGATATCATACCACAGGACATTGGCAGGGTTTTGCTCAATCTCATAAACAATGCCTTTTATGCAGTAAGTGAAAAGTTGAAAGTTGAAACAAGCAAAGCGAATTCCCGCCCCAGCGGGAGTGAAAAGGCAGGAAGTGAATATGAGCCAAAAGTAATTATCACCACTTCACTAACGGCTAACAACCAACTGCTAATAGCCGTAAAAGATAATGGCCTAGGTATCCCAGATGCTATTAAAGATAAGATCTTCCAACCCTTCTTCACCACAAAGCCAACTGGTCAAGGAACTGGTTTAGGGTTGAGTTTGAGTTATGATATTGTTAAAGCGCATGACGGAAAGCTAAAGGTGGAAACATATGAAAACCAAGGTTCAACATTTATTATCCAATTACCAACTGCATAAAAAGGATTATGAAATCAATTTTAAAAACATCGTTGCTGCTTTTACTCCCCTTCATTGCAAACGCACAGCAAAGTAAACCAGACAGCCTACGGGCTATTTTGCGAAATGCAGCAACCGACTCTGCACGGCATAATGCCTGTATTGACTTATATTTTTATTATTTTGAAGGAAACAGAGACTCCGCATTGTTTTATGCTGAAAAGCGGTTGGAATTGGCAAGAAAAAACAACCAAAAATTAGCCGAAGCAGGTGCTTTAATTAGCATTGGTTATCAATATAACTCTACTGGAAAATATTCAAAATCATTCCAAAGCCTATTACAAGCACTTAAAATAACAGAAGACCCCAAAAATGAAGAAGTACTTGGATGGAGAGTAACGCAGTATCCATTTTCTGGTAACCAAAGGCTTTGGCTTACTTCTGTTGCCCACACCATTTTAGGTGGTTTGATGACTAGTACTGGGAATAATGAACAAGCAATAGTTGCGCATAAGAAGGCACTGAGCATTGCAGAACAAATTAATTCTCCTGACAGGCAGGTAATAGGAAATACGAACTTAGGAATCATTTATTTCAACGAGAATAAACTTGACTCCGCAATGTATTTTGCAAAAGCTGCTCATTTGATTTTAGAAAATTATGAGGGACAACAATTTAGGGGGAATACTTTGCGTACTCTTGGTAATATTTATCTGGCAAAAGGAGATAGGGTACAGGCCAGAAAGTGTTACCATGAAGGGCTACTTTCAGCTACAGTTGAAAATAGCCAAAGTATTGTAGCCAATATAAATCATACCCTTGTTGATTTTTATTTAAGAGAAAATAAAAAAGATTCTGCGTTAATCTATGCTGTTCAGAATTTGAAAGCAATTGAGTCCTCAGGTGGTATAGCAAACCAAAGTAGTAATATGGGAACTGCCTACGAAGACCTTTATCGAGCTTACAAATTGAGCAATCGGCAAGATAGTGCATACAAATACCTCGAGCTTGCTTCTGTTATTTTAGACAGTTTAAATGAAATCAGAATTAAAAATCTGGCTGACTTTCAAAAGCTATCACTTATTGAGGCGATGCGGTTGGAACAGTTGGAAAACGAGAGAAACCAAACTCAGGCAAAAATAAGAACCTATGGATTGCTTACTGGACTCGCCATTCTTTCGATAATTGGTTTTATCCTTTATCGCAATAATCGACAAAAACAAAAAGCCAATGCCCTTTTACAAGAAAAAAACAATGAAATAAATATCCAAAAGGAAAAGGTTGAAAAGTCTTTAACAGAACTCAAATCCACCCAAGCCCAACTCATCCAATCCGAAAAACTTGCCAGCCTCGGAGAGCTCACGGCGGGCATAGCCCACGAAATACAAAATCCGTTGAATTTTGTCAATAACTTCTCAGAATTGAGTGTGGATTTGGCAAAAGAGTTAAAAGAGGAAGTCGAAAAGCCTGATATTGACACAGAACTAATCATTGATTTAGCAACGGACCTTGCCCAAAACCAATCCAAAATCAACCAACACGGCAAGCGAGCCTCCGACATCGTCAAAGGCATGCTCGAACACTCGCGCACCAGCACTGGTCAAAAGGAGCTTACCGACATCAATGCCCTATGCAATGATTACCTCAGGCTAGCCTATCAAGGCCAAAAAGCCAAAAATAAAGACTTCAATGCCACCATGGAAATCTATTTCGACCCTAACCTGCCGAAAGTAGAAATCATCCCTCAAGACATTGGTAGAGTATTACTTAATCTCATCAACAATGCTTTTTATGCCGTAAATGAAAGGAATAAAGACATTGAACGGGCGGGCTCCCCTTCATGGGTCAGGGGTAAGGGCGGCCAAGGACAAGTGCACAACTACGTACCGACCGTATCCATCACCACCCATCTAACAGCTAACAGCCAACTGCTAATAGCTATAAAAGACAACGGCTTCGGCATCCCTGACAACATCAAAGACAAAATCTTTCAACCTTTCTTTACTACCAAACCTACGGGGCAGGGAACAGGATTAGGACTTTCTCTATCTTATGATATTGTGAATGCGCATGGAGGGGAATTGAAGGTGGAGACGAAAGAAGGCGAAGGAACAGAATTTACCATCAAAACACCAATAACATGAAAAAGAAATCCGTGCAATCCGAAAATTCGTGTCAATCCGTGATTCAGACGAATTATGATATCATAAAGGCACATTGTGGCGAATTGAAAGTGAAGACTAAAGAAGGTGTGCACTCAACAATTATTATTCAAATACCTAATTTTTATTTAAGATGAAGCACTTTGTCATACTGATTTTATTTGTATGCGTTTCCTTTGGTCTAAAGGCCCAACAAACTTTGCCCGACAGTTTAAGAATAGCTTTTCAACAAGCGGCAAATGATACAATAAAATTTACAGCTTCTAGAGTTGTCTACACTTTTTACGAAGAAACCAATCGGGATTCAGCACTTCATTATGCTCAACTTCGCTATGCTTTAGCAAAAAAATATAATCGTAAGATTGAAGAAGCTTATCTCCAAGGACAAATTGCTTACCAGCAAATATTCCTTGGCCGCTTTACTGAAGCACTTACTAATCTTACAGAAGCCATACAAATAGCTTCAGTAAGCAAAGATGCTAATACCTGGGAGATAACCCCTTTTAATACGCCTGGTAAAAGTCGTCAGATGACTTTATCAATGTTAAACCACATGTACGGTCATTTGAAAATGCAAACAAAAAACAACGAAAGTGTCAATTTTTTCCAAAAAGGAAGAAGAATTGGATTAGAAATCGGGAATGACTTTCGTGTTACTGTTGCAGATATGATGCTTGCCTCAAATTACCTAAAGCTAAACCAACTAGATTCAGCTTTAGTATATGCAAAAGAGGGTGAAATCTACGCCACTCATGGTGGCGTTTCCAAGTATCTAGCTTTCATCTGGTCCGTAATGGGCGATATATATCTACAAAAAGGCGTTACTACACAAGCCTTATCTTATTATCATAAGTCATTAGAGCTAGCAAAAGCAGAGGCAAACTTTAGTGTGGTGGCAGGTGCTTATGAAAGTCTTACTAATCATTTCCTGTCAGAGCATAATGCTGATTCAACGCTTTTCTATGCTATAAAAAATCTGACGGTTGTTAAATCACTTGGCTCTGTTACTTCTTTTGCTTTAAGCGATTTAAATATTGGAAATGTTTACCAGAGCATAGCTATGGCCTACTCATTGAGAAATAATTCCGATAGTACGAGCAAATATTTGCAACTGGCTTTAGAGGTAAAAGATAGTTTAATAGCTTTAAAACTTGTAAGTTTAGCAGAATTTCAACGTTTAACTTTAGACAAACAGCTCCAGCTTCAAAATGAAGAAAAGGAACAAGTAAAAGCTGAAACCAAAAGAAAGATGTACTTGCTCTTAGCAGGCATCTTTATAGCCATATTTATCATGTTCCTTATATATCGCAATAATCGCCAAAAACAAAAAGCCAATGCCCTTTTACAAGAAAAAAACAAAGAAATAAATACCCAAAAGGAAAAGGTTGAAAAGTCTTTAACAGAACTCAAATCCACCCAAGCCCAACTCATCCAATCCGAAAAAATGGCTTCCCTTGGTGAGCTCACCGCAGGCATCGCTCATGAAATACAAAATCCACTCAACTTTGTCAATAATTTTAGTGAATTGAGTAATGAGCTGATTTCAGAGTTGAAAGTGGAAAGTTTAAAAGTGGAAAGTGAGCGAGATAAAGGATTAGAAGATGAGTTATTAAACGATATTGCCCAAAATCTATCCAAAATCAACCACCACGGCAAACGCGCATCCGACATTGTCAAAGGCATGCTCGAACACTCACGCACCAGCACAGGCCAAAAAGAGCCCACGGACATCAATGCTCTATGCGGTGATTATCTCAGACTAGCCTATCAAGGCCTTAAAGCCAAAAATAAGGATTTTGACGCCAAAATGGAAACCCATTTCGATCCTAATCTTCCCAAAATAGACATCATCCCACAAGACATCGGCAGAGTGATGTTAAACTTAATCAACAATGCCTTTTACGCTGTTAATGAACATAGCAAAGACCTTGAGCGAGCGGCCTCCCCTTCAGGGGTCGGGGGCAAGGGCGGCCTAGGACAAGTACACAACTACATACCAACCGTATCCATCACCACCCAGCTAACAGCTAATAGCCAAGTTCTAATAGCTATAATAGACAACGGCCCCGGCATCCCCGAGACCATCAAAGACAAAATCTTTCAACCTTTCTTTACCACAAAACCTACGGGGCAAGGTACAGGATTGGGGCTTTCACTCGCTTATGATATTGTGACGAAAGGGCATGGCGGAATCTTGGAAGTAGAAAGTACTGAGGGGGTCGGCTCGGAGTTTATAATTCAATTACCAATAAACAATATCTGATATGAAACGTCACTTACTTATTTTTTTCTGTAGTGTTGTCTATGGCAGCGTGCTTTGTCAGCCTCTACCTGATAGTATTAGAATTGAATACAATACTGCCAAATCAGATGCTGAAAAAGGTAAAATTCTATTCGCATACTTCGATTTTTTAACTACAGATAACAACAATGTATTAGTTAAACTAATCGAACTTAACGATTATTTTAATAAAAAGAATGACCAAGTTGGACAAGACCATGTTCAATCTGCTTTAAATTTTGAAAAGGCTTTGAGAGGAGACTATGTTGATGGATTAGAGCAAGCTCTGAAAATATTGTCAAATTTCGAAAAAAGAAAAGATTCCTATGGTATGATGATCACAAAGTTGAATATTGGTGATATTTTACATTATTCAAAAGACTTTGAACAAGCTATAGGATATGCCAAAGCTTCAATACCAACAGCATTGGAATACAAAGACACTCTGGCACTTTTATATTTTTATAATACAATTGCTTCATCTTTTAAAGAGTCTGGTAAGCCCGAAGATGGATTAGAATATGCTCTTCAATCGGTAAAATATGCAAAATCAAGAAATAATACCAACAGTCAGATATACCCCATTGCAACATTAGCCCAATGTTATATTGGTCTTAAACAATATAGTAAGGCTTTACCATACCTCAAAGAGTCTTTATCTTATTCAATATCTAATCACAGAAAGTTTGCCATATGTTGGTCGTACGTTGATTTTGCAAAAATGTATTATGAAATGAATCAGCAAGATAGTGCAAAGTATTATGCTTATAAGACAGTTGAATTAGCTTCTTCTATCGACTTTAAAGACATAAAGATGCGGGGTCTGGAATACTTATATAAGTCATATGAAAAAACGCAACAAAAGGACAGCATTTATAAATACTTGATGCTTTTTGTTCGGGAGAAAGACGGGTTATTGAATATTGAGAAGTCAAAACAGGTACAATCTATAAGTTTTAAAAATCAAATTCGTTTGCAGGAAGTTGAGAAGGAAAAAACTCAACTCAAAAACAATTTTAGAATTTATGGTTTGCTTGCAGGGTTGGGAATTCTTTCCATTTTTGGAATTATCCTTTATCGCAACAATCGTCAGAAACGAAAAGCAAATGCCGTTTTACAAGAGCAAAAAGATAAAATACAAAATACACTTTCTCAATTAAAATCCACCCAAGCCCAGCTCATCCAATCTGAAAAACTCGCCTCACTCGGGGAACTCACTGCAGGTATTGCTCACGAAATTCAAAATCCACTTAACTTCGTAAATAATTTTTCTGAACTCAGCGTGGATTTGGCAAAAGAGTTGAAAGAGGAAATTGATAAAAGCCAACTAGCCCCAGATGGGGGAATTATAATTGCCAAAAAAGACAAAAAATACATTGATGAAATACTAGGTGATTTATCCCAAAATCAATCCAAAATCAACCAACACGGCAAACGCGCCTCCGACATCGTGAAAGGTATGCTCGAACACTCGCGCACAAGCACAGGCGAACGTACTTTGACGGACATCAACAAATTGGCCGATGAATATTTACGGCTTTCGTATCATGGTTTGAGGGCAAAAGACAAGGATTTTAATGCTGATTATCAGACAGATTTTGATGAAAACCTGCCGAAAGTCGAAGTCATTTCCCAAGACATGGGGCGGGTGTTGCTGAATTTGATCAATAATGCTTTTTGGGCTGTAAATGAAAGAAATAAAAAAGAAGAAACAGGATATGAACCCAAAGTAACCGTAAGTACCCAGCTAACAGCTAATAGCCAAGTGCTAATAGCTGTAAAAGACAACGGCACAGGCATGACCGAAGACGTAAAAGCCAAAATCTTCCAACCCTTTTTTACGACAAAACCTACGGGGCAGGGCACAGGTTTGGGGCTTTCATTGGCCTATGATATTGTGACGAAGGGGCATGGAGGGACGATGGAAGTGGAGAGTGTGGAAGAGGCTTGGACGACTTTTATTATCATATTACCAATCAAAACTATTTGAAAATGGAGATAATAAAAAACATGGATAGATTACATTCGGATTCTAGAATAATTATTGAAAATGGTCGTAAAACCGCTTACCACGCAGTAAATTCCAGTATGGTAAAAACATATTGGGAGCTCGGGCACCTAATTGTAGAAGAAGAACACCTAGGCAAAGAGCGTGCTGAATACAGCAATTGTTTTCATCAAAGTATCTTTTGTATTTGCCTACTGAAAATCAATTGAAAGCCCAATTAGAACGTGAACGATCACTCGCTGAAGTGTCGCTACAAAAAAAAATCATAAGAAAATGAATAAAATAACAACATCTTTAATCCTATCCCTGCTTTGCTTGCTACCACTCTGCTCAATAGCACAGATAGACGCTACCTGGGGATACATAAATGCACAGCAGGCAGATAGCCTGAAACTTTCTTTGCAAAGAGAAAAAAATGATACCGTAAGGATGGCAGCCTACCGCAGCCTGGGGTTTTATTACCAGGATTATATAGCAGACAGCGGTTATTATTATCATGAACAGCAATTAGTACTGGCTAAAAAATTAAACATGAAGCTATGGCAAGCTGATGCTTATAGCCAAACAGGTTATTGTTTGGCAACATTAGGCGATTTAATGAAAAGTTATGATTACCATTCAGCATCAATGAAACTGGCCGCAGATGAAAAAAATGAAGCAGACAATTGGCGGCCATGGACATTTTCCAATTCAAAAAATAGCCATGAAGCACGCATTTCTATTTTAGCTATGAACTATCAAATGATGGGCAACCTATGGGGTTTTTTAGGGGAAAAAGAAAAACAAAGGTCGCATTACTTGGAAGGTATAAAATTGGGGGAATCTATAAATAATGGTAAAGTAGTATTTCTTAATTATGGAAACTTAATAAATCTTTTACCGCCAGATTCTGTATTACTTGCTTGTAATAAAGCATTGAAGGTTGCAGAAGCAGCTGGTTATCAAAGAACAGGATCAGTATTTCTTAGAATGTCTCGGATTTATTTGGACAGGAAAATGTTTGATTCCGCCTTAGTTTTTGCCCGAAAATCTCTTGATATCAATAAAGCCACCAACTATCAAAGATCCTTAGGTGACTCCTATTCTATTCTCTCTAATTTATTCGGCCAGCAGAATGTTAAAGACTCTAGTTTGTATTATGCAAAAAAAGCATTTGAGACAGCCAAGATTACAGACCTAAGAGGAGCTTTATTACGATCATATATACGTCTTTATAGTGCAAACCAGCTATACAATAGAACAGACAGCGCCTTAAAATATGCACAATTATCTTACGCCCTAAACGACAGTCTTAAAAATGTAAGAATTGACAATCTCACCAAATTCCAACAATTTTCTTTCAATGAACAGCTACGGCTGAAGAAACTGGATGAAGAAAAAACAGCCTATGCCAATAACTTGAAACTACTTGGTCTGCTTGCTGTCCTGTTTGGTATCCTGGCTGTTGCATTATTTCTTTATCGCAACAATAGACAAAAGCAGATAGCAAATACTGTTTTGCAAGAACAGAAAAATAAAGTAGAAAGCACTTTACAAGAACTCAAATCTACCCAATCCCAACTCATCCAATCCGAGAAAATGGCTTCGCTTGGGGAACTAACAGCAGGCATCGCTCATGAAATACAAAACCCGCTCAACTTTGTCAATAACTTCTCGGAATTGAGTGTGGATCTGGTAAAAGATTTAAAAGAAGAAATTGAAAAAAGCCCCCTAACCCCCGACGGAGGAATACTAATATCTTCAAAAGATAAAGAATATATTGAGGAATTATTTGGTGATTTATCTCAAAACCAATCCAAAATCAACCACCACGGCAAACGCGCATCAGACATTGTGAAGGGTATGCTCGAACACTCCCGCACCAGCACCGGACAAAAAGAGCCCACAGACATTAATGCCCTATGCGGTGATTACCTCAGGCTAGCCTATCAAGGCCAAAAAGCCAAAAATAAAGACTTCAATGCCACTATGGAAACTCATTTTGATCCTAATCTGCCCAAAGTAGAAGTAATCCCCCAAGACATCGGCAGAGTTTTATTAAATCTAATGACAAACGCATTTTATGCCGTAAATGAAAGGAATGAAGACATTGAGCGGGCAGTCTCCCCTTCAGGGGCCGGGGGTAAGGGCGGCCAACCACAAGTGCATGACTATATTCCAACCGTATCAATCACCACCGAGCTAACAGCTAATAGCCAACTGCTAATAGCCGTAAAGGACAATGGTAATGGTATATCCGATACTATCAAAGACAAAATCTTCCAGCCCTTTTTCACCACCAAACCTACAGGCCAAGGAACTGGCTTAGGACTTTCGCTATCTTATGATATAGTGAATGCACATGGAGGGACTTTGGAAGTGGAAAGTGTGGAAGGTGAAGGCTCAATATTTATCATTCAACTACCAATAACAATTGCATAAAATACCATAATGTACATGAAATCATTTACAACACTATTGCTAACGCTGTTTATTATGGCCACATCCTTTGCCCAACAATCCAAAATTGACAGCCTAAGGAATGCACTCAATACCGCTACACACGACTCCATTAAGTTAAGGTCATATATTGGCCTTATCCTATATTATGAGGCATCAAATTATGACTCTGTGCTAATTTATGCGTCGAAGGGTTTGCCTATTGCCCGAAAAAGCAAGCAGTCATTATCCGAAGGACGTTTTTTGAATTCGCAAGCAAACGCATTAAGGCACAAAGGAGAATATGCATCATCACTGAAAAATTTATTACTATCATTTAAAATTTTGCAAAACTCCGCTTCCGAAAAAAATGCGGTTGGTTTGGGCAATAAGACACCTGCCGAATTAAGATTAAATAGGTTGGCTTGGACCCATCAGCAGTATGGGCAATTAATGGAAGAAACAGGAAATACAGAACAGGCCATTTTTCATTTTAAAGAAAGTGTAAAGATAGCGTCATTAAATGAAGATTATTTTAGAATAGCAATTGTTTCGGCATCTATTGCAAGTCAGTATTATGATGCAGACCTGCTTGACTCTGTGGAAGTATATGCACAGAAGTCCCTGAAGTTTTTTGAACAGATCAATAGTGAATGGAAGAGCTGGCCTATTTGGACTCTGGCAGGTAAGAACCTTAAGGCGAAGAATGACAAACTGGGGAGAAAGTATCTCTATCAGGCACTGCAAGTTGCTACCGAATATAAGGGAACTAACAGGATTATGTTGTTACGGGTATATAAAACGCTGTCCTCGGTACATCTGAATGGTGTGGATAAAGATTCTTCTCTTTACTATGCAAAAAAAGCATACGAAGTAGCTTCCGAGCCAGGATTGATAAATACTAAATGGTTTAGGGACGGAGGAGTTTACGAGGACTTATACAAAGCGTATTTGCTCAACAATCAACTGGATAGTGCTTTTAAATACCAAGGGCTTACCCTCACTACAAGAGATGCGTGGAATAAAGAAAAATACAAGAACCTGGCCAACTTTCAGAGTTTGTTGCTCAGCGAAGCCACCCGTTTGCAGGAATTGGAAAAGCAGCAAATAGAAACGCAATCAAAAATCAGGACGTATGGATTTCTTGCAGTACTTGCCTTTCTTTCCATCATCGGGTTTTTCCTTTATCGCAACAATCGCCAAAAACAAAAAGCAAATACAGTTTTACAAGGCAAAAACGAAGAGATAAATCTTCAAAAAAACAAAATTGAAAAGGCATTGACGGAACTCAAATCCACCCAAGCCCAACTGATCCAATCCGAAAAGCTCGCTAGTTTAGGCGAACTCACTGCAGGTATTGCTCACGAAATTCAAAATCCACTTAACTTCGTAAATAATTTTTCTGAACTCAGCGTGGATTTGGCAAAAGAGTTGAAAGAGGAAATTGATAAAAGCCAACTAGCCCCAGATGGGGGAATTATAATTGCCAAAAAAGACAAAAAATACATTGATGAAATACTAGGTGATTTATCCCAAAATCAATCCAAAATCAACCAACACGGCAAACGCGCCTCCGACATCGTGAAAGGTATGCTCGAACACTCGCGCACAAGCACAGGCGAACGTACTTTGACGGACATCAACAAATTGGCCGATGAATATTTACGGCTTTCGTATCATGGTTTGAGGGCAAAAGACAAGGATTTTAATGCTGATTATCAGACAGATTTTGATGAAAACCTGCCGAAAGTCGAAGTCATTTCCCAAGACATGGGGCGGGTGTTGCTGAATTTGATCAATAATGCTTTTTGGGCTTGTGCTGAGCGAAGTCGAAGTACAGTAAACGAAAGAAGCAAAAAAGGAGAAACAGGATATGAACCCAAAGTAACCGTAAGTACCCAGCTAACAGCTAATAGCCAAGTGCTAATAGCTGTAAAAGACAACGGCACAGGCATGTCCGAAGACATTAAAGCCAAAATATTCCAACCTTTCTTTACCACAAAACCAACAGGTCAAGGAACAGGTTTGGGATTATCATTGAGTTACGATATTGTAAAAGCGCATGGCGGGGAATTGAAAGTTGAGACTAAGGAAAATGAGGGAACATTATTTAGTATTCATTTACCAATTTAAAAAAACTATACATGAGAAGTTACCTAATCATAACTTTTATCATCTTTATGCTGGCTCACGATAGCTTTGCGCAAACTCAGGTGATAATACTCTCCACCAAACAGTTTGATAAAAATCAACAAATTCAATTGGCGGATTTGCAAGGCTGGGTATTTAAACAAGGAAATAATGTTGACTGGGCTAATCCCCATTTAGATAATAATGATTGGAAAAAATTCAAGCCAGCTCAACTTTCAGCTAAGCTTGCGGATGATTCCGGCAGAGTAGAGGGATGGTTCCGAATAAAAATTAAATTGGATAAATCTTTCCAGGATATTCCGGTTGGTATTACACGGCAATTATGGGCTGCCACCGATGTGTATGTAGACGGATTATTGGTTCATTCCTTTGGTAATACCGGTAACCCTTATCAAGCATTTAACCCTATGCTTAAATATGCCAAGCCCCTTTATCTGGTTCCAGAAAAGGAATATCTATTTGCCATTCATGTGGTTGATTATGAAACTTTATTTACTCAACGTGAGTTAAGGCTTAAGCCACGCAACCTCTTAGATTTTATTTCGCTTACGGGTCCTGCATTTGATAATTCGGTTACTTCAAAAACTAAGGAGAGCTATGTACTGGGTACGTTGAGCATTTCAGTTTCTGCTCTGTTGTTAGTCCTTTTTCTATTGTTACTATACTTGAATCCCAATCAAAAAATATTTCAATTAGCCACCATTCTCAACACAGTTGTTTTGCTCGCAGCAATAAGTTCGTTTTATCGTGTTTTTAATGAATTAAACTATATAGCAGAAAAGGCAATATTTCTTGTTGCCAATGGACTATTCCTCCCGGTAATGCATGCCCTAACGCTTTTGATTACCGAATGGGTTTTGAAAAAAAAGATATCATGGATAACTATTTCTATTGTAACACTTATGCCCTTTACGAGTGCATTGGGACATCTATTCAACATTTCATGGCCTTTTGGTTTTGTAGAGGCGGCCTTGTTGGGATATTTTGTTTGGTTGGTTTTCAATTCCCGACAAAAGATTAAAAAGATTGAGTGGACTGTTGTATTTGCTATGACTGCACTTACTGTAGGATCGTTAGTTTGGGTCTTTCTCCATAAATACTATCTTGATAGCTTTTATGAATTTGAAAATTTATTAAAAGCTTTTGTCCTGTTGAGCGCACCCATACTTCTTCTTATTTATGTTGCACTCAGCTACAAAGAAATTCTAGCAGAACGTGAGGCCGCAGCGAAGAACGTAATTCGTATCACAGAAGAAAAAAAAGAATTATTAGAACAACAAAATATTTCGCTTGAAGTGCAGGTGACGAAAAGAACATCAGAGTTAGAAAAATCCCTTATCGAATTAAAATCGACCCAAGCCCAACTCATCCAATCCGAAAAACTCGCTTCTCTCGGTGAACTTACCGCAGGCATCGCTCACGAAATACAAAACCCGCTGAATTTTGTCAATAACTTCTCGGAATTGAGTGTGGATCTGGTAAAAGATTTAAAAGAAGAAATTGAAAAAAGCCCCCTAACCCCCGACGGAGGAATAATAATATCTTCAAAAGATAAAGAATATATTGAGGAATTATTTGGTGATTTATCTCAAAACCAATCCAAAATCAACCAACATGGCAAACGTGCATCCGACATTGTAAAAGGTATGCTCGAGCACTCGCGCACGAGCACCGGACAAAAAGAGCCCACAGACATCAATGCCCTATGCGGTGATTACCTCAGGCTAGCCTATCAAGGGCAAAAAGCCAAAAATAAAGACTTCAATGCCACTATGGCAACTCATTTTGATCCTAATCTGCCCAAAGTAGAAGTAATCCCCCAAGACATCGGCAGAGTTTTATTAAATCTAATGACCAACGCATTTTATGCCGTAAATGAAAGGAATGAAGACATTGAGCGGGCAGTCTCCCCTTCAGGGGCCGGGGGTAAGGGCGGCCAACCACAAGTGCATGACTACCTACCAACCGTATCCATCACCACCCAGCTGACAGCTAATAGCGAACTGCTAATAGCCGTAAAAGACAACGGCCCCGGCATCCCCGAGACCATCAAAGACAAAATCTTTCAACCCTTCTTTACCACCAAACCTACCGGGCAGGGAACTGGGTTAGGCTTGAGCTTGAGTTATGATATTGTGAAGGCACATGGTGGGAAGTTAAGTATGGAAACAACTGATGGAGTAGGATCGGAATTTATTATTCAATTACCAATTCAAAATAATTTAGCATGAAGAAATTATTCTTGATATTATTTTTATTTGGCTCTAGAGAGGGGCTAAATGCTCAAGATCATGTAAAAGATAGTTTACTAACATTACTCTTGAATACAAAGGATGAAACCAATCGGGTCAATCTTTCCTTTGAACTTAGTTATTACTTTAGTAAAAATTCTTTGCCAGATTCTGCTATTTTGTGGGCCACTCGCGGCCTGACACTAGCACAAAAAATAAATTACAAAAAAGATGAAAATGATCGTAAATTGTATATCGCCAATAAATCGTGGGAATTGGGAGATTTTTCAACCGCAATAAAATTGACCTATCCTATATATAAGCATGGTAAATCTATCAATGATACATCTTTAATTATAAAAGTATTAACTGGAGGTTTATTTAACTATTTTAGAGATTTCGGAGATTATAAAGAAGCGTTAAAACTGGGGTTTGAAATAAAAAATATTTTGGAAGCAAAAAAAGATTCTTCTTCTTTTGCAATGGTTAATGCTGCAATGGGCGATCTTTATTACAGAATGGGAAAATATGACTCAGCAAACATTTATATTGAAAAGTCTTTAAAACTTCTGAGCAAGTTTAAATCTAAAAGTGGTTGGATTTCTTGGGTTGCTGGCCGCTCAACGGAAAAAATGAATAATGACAGTCTTGCATTTTATTATTACTATGAAAGTATTAGTCAATTGAATGAAAATTCAAAAGATTTACCAGCCGCTTATAATAGTTTATCATCACTATACCTGAAAAAAAATCAACTTGATTCTGCCTTTTTATACGCAAACAAAGCATTGGATTTATCGCAGAAAAAAAAGTTTAATAAAGAAAAAATAGAAACATTTTTTATTCTTTCCAACATTTATGAAACTACCAATACGAAAAAAGCTTATGAGTATTACAAACTGGCTGTGAGTACTAGGGATATATTATATAATCAAGAAAAACAAAGACAGATTTTAGGTTTTAAGTTTAACGAAGAACTTCTTCAGAATGAACTCAATCTTAATGAAATAAAATATAGGAATAAGATCAGAATAAATGTTTTATTGGGTTTATTGTTGTCATTTTTTGTTATTATGATTCTAATTTATCGAAATTTTAAAAATAAACAAAAAGCCAATATTGTTTTACAAGAACAAAAAGCCAAAGTAGAATCAACACTCTCTCAACTCAAATCCACCCAAGCCCAACTCATCCAATCAGAAAAAATGGCATCACTAGGAGAACTTACCGCTGGCATTGCCCATGAGATCCAGAATCCTTTGAATTTTGTCAATAACTTTAGTGAAGTGAGCAACGAACTTATTGTGGAAATGACCGAAGAATTGGATAAAGGCGATATTGAAGAAGCTAAAGCAATTTCTTCTGATATAAAGCAAAATCTAGAGAAAATCAACCAACATGGCAAACGCGCATCCGACATTGTAAAAGGTATGCTCGAACACTCGCGCACCAGTACCGGCCAAAAAGAAGCCACCGATATTAATGCACTATGCAATGATTATCTCAGGCTAGCCTATCAAGGCCAAAAAGCCAAAAATAAAGACTTCAATGCCACTATGGAAACTCATTTTGATCCTAATCTGCCCAAAGTAGAAGTAATCCCCCAAGACATCGGCAGAGTTTTATTAAATCTAATGACAAACGCATTTTATGCCGTAAATGAAAGGAATAAAGACATTGAGCGGGCGGGCTCCCCTTCAGGGGCCGGGGGTAAGGGCGGCCAACCACAAGTGCATGACTATATACCAACCGTATCAATCACCACCCAACGGACAGCCAACAGCCAACTCCCAACAGCTAAAGACCAACTCCTAATAGCCATAAAAGACAACGGCCTCGGCATCCCCGAGACCATCAAAGACAAGATCTTCCAACCCTTTTTCACGACCAAACCGACGGGACAAGGAACAGGCTTAGGATTGAGTTTGAGTTATGACATTGTGAAAGCACATGGCGGAGAACTGAAAGTGGAAACGAAGGAAGGAGAAGGCTCCATATTCATTATTCAATTACCAATTAATTAATATAGTCAAATGAAATTATCAGTATTTATATACTTGTTGTTTTTACTTCCTGTCATTGTAAAATCACAAGAGCATCAATATCCTGACAGTCTGCATCAGGCATTGAACATGGCTGAAAATGACAGTGTACGTTTGGAATTGCTAGAAGACTTTTACGGCTATTATGCCGAAAGCAACATAGATAGCGCTTTGTATTATACTGATCTAGCATTGGTAGAATCAAAAAAAATAAAACAATCGCTTTGGACAGTGTTGGAATTAATCAATAAATCTTACTTGTTACAAAAACAAGGAAATCTTTCATTGTCATTTAAATTACTCAATGAATCAATGGCTATAGTAAAAGATGAGAGGAGTGAACAAAATGTTTTTTTTCCAAAGAGTATAAGGAAATACATTGATAGCCCTCATGAATGGCGTATATACCTTTTAGGCGGTGTTTTGCATAATTTAGGTAATACACACAGGCGTGCAGGCAATATGGAAAAGGCCATTCTGAATTATAAAGAAGTAATTAGGGTCACAAATGAAAATAGAGAGAAGAACAGCATCACACATGCTAGTATGAATATTGCAGGAAATTATTTGGAAATGAATAAGCTTGATTCTGCAATGCTCTATGCAAGAAATGCTATTATGTTTTCTAATAATGCTACTAGTAAGACTTATCAAAGCGTTATACTAAATACATTGGGCAATATTTTTGTAAAACAAAACCAGCTTGATTCAGCAATGTATTACTATAGGAAATCATTAAAAGTAGGCAGGGAAAATAGCAATGTAACAACAGAGGTATCTACAAATATTTATTTAGCTCAACTATACGAGGGTATAGCACAAACTGACTCTATGCTTAATTATGCAACTGTTGCATTTAAATTGGCTTCTAGTTTAAAAGCAGGACCACAAATAGCCACGTCTGCAGAACTTATTTCAAAAGCTTACAAGCGAAAAGGAAATCTTGAAAGTGCATTGACATACCTAACTATTTCAAAAACAATAGCAGATAGTTTGAATAAAGAGAGGACTGAAAAATTATTGGAATTTCAGAATGTCGGTTTTGAAGAGCAACTTCATTTTGAAAAAGTCACACAAGAAAATATCTTATATAAAAGTCAAATACGTACCGGACTACTTTTAGGAGGCATTGCCGTAATTTCCATTTTTACTTTTATATTTTTTCGAAACAATCGACAAAAACAAAAAGCAAATAAAGTTTTAGAGTCAACACTAGCAAATCTCAAATCCACCCAAGCCCAACTCATCCAATCTGAAAAAATGGCTTCATTAGGAGAGCTCACAGCAGGAATAGCACATGAAATACAAAATCCATTAAATTTTGTAAACAACTTCAGTGAGGTCAGCAACGAGCTGATTGCAGAGTTGAAAGTGGAAAATTCAAAAGTTGAAAGTGAGAGAGATAAAGGATTAGAAGATGAGATATTGAACGACATTGCTCAAAACCTTACAAAAATCAACCACCACGGCAAACGCGCATCAGACATTGTGAAGGGTATGCTCGAACACTCGCGCACCAGTACCGGCCAAAAAGAAGCCACCGATATTAATGCACTATGCAATGATTATCTCCGGCTAGCCTATCAAGGCCAAAAAGCCAAAAATAAAGACTTCAATGCCACCATGGAAACCCATTTCGATCCTAATCTTCCGAAGGTAGAAATCATCCCTCAAGACATCGGCAGAGTTTTATTAAATCTAATGACAAACGCATTTTATGCTGTAAATGAAAAGAATAAACAAATTGAGCGGGTGGCCTCCCCTTCAGGGGTCGGGGGCATGGGCGGCCAAGGACAAATGCATGACTACCTACCCACTGTATCCATCACCACCCAGCTAACAGCCAACAGCCAACATCCAACAGCTAAAGACCAACTCCTAATAGCCATCAAAGACAACGGTTCCGGCATCCCCGACACCATCAAAGACAAAATCTTCCAACCTTTCTTTACAACCAAACCTACGGGGCAGGGCACAGGTTTAGGACTTTCTCTATCTTATGATATTGTGAAGGCGCATGGCGGGGAAGTAAAATTAGAAAGCCAAAAAGGTGAAGGGACTAAGTTTATAATTGTATTGCCCATATGAGGTCAAAATGTTGCTTGATATATAGGTCGTATCTATGGTTATCAGGGATTAAAATCTTTGGTTATAAGAGAATATTGAACAGATGGCTCTAACACGCTGAAAAGATTTTCAGTATCGGTCGATATTATGTGAAAGGTTGAAAAAAAATTGTATACCTTTGAGAGTCGTAGGCTCGCTAAATATACAACAATAAATGAAAATGTGTAATTAATCAAACTTGATAATGATCCAACTTTGTAACAGAATTTATGGCTTAGGTTTATTGATGATATTTGGAGGAGTTTTCTTTTCATGCAATCAAAAGCCCGATGGATCTTCGAGAAATCATCAGCTAAAAATAGTGGAAGTTAAGGGTTATGTAGTGCCCGATGACAGTATACGGCAGCCCAAAATAGTACCCGCAGGCAATCCAATTGTAATACCTAGTACAAAACCAAAAGTCACATCCATTCTTCCAACCTTAAATCTGGCCAGTAACCCCAAAGTTGTTGTAGCTGGCCTACCTAAAATATGTACGCCTGGTCAGGACAGTTTCTCCCTTCCCAAAATAGTTCCTGCTATTCACAATCCAATAGTGGCGGGGCTTCCCAAGGTTACACCTGCAAAAGAGGTTTCAAGTACAGACCCCAACCCTCAGAATTTCAGCTCTTTTAACAAGCTCCAAGGTTTGCAAAACACTCATATTAAATCCATCATAGAAGATAAAAGTGGGAATCTATGGATAGCAACGGACGGTGGGGTAGTAAAATATGATGGGAAAAACTACTCCACCTTTACCAAAAATGAAGGCCTTAGTAGTAATAATATATGGTGCCAATTTGCAGATAAAAACGGAGACCTTTGGTTCGGAAGTTTTGGTGGAGGTATTACTAAATATGATGGTGTAAATTTTACACGATTTACTACAAAAGAAGGACTGAGTAGTGATTATATTTTTAACATCATGGGGGACAGAAACGGGGATATTTGGATTGGTACCTGGCAAGGTGGAGTTTCAAAATATGACGGTAAATCTTTTACACATTATACTAGAAAAGAAGGACTTGTGTATAACAGCGTAATACAAATTATCGAAGACACAAAAGGGAATATATGGTTAGCTACAGATGGTGGCGGTTTATCGAAATACGATGGAAAATCTTTTACAAACTTTACGATAAAAGACGGGCTTAGCCATGATATTGTTAGTTGTGTTACGGAAGATAAAAAAGGCAATCTGTGGATTGGCACACAAGGAGGTGGTATTTCGAAATACGATGGACAAAGTTTTACGAATTTCACCCAAAAAGAAGGACTACCCAATGATTTCGTGCTCAGTATTACAGAAGACAAGGCCGGAAATATTTGGTTTAGCAATTGGGGAGGAGGCGTTGTCAAATACGATGGGACAAGTTTTAAACATTTTGAAGTATTAAAAGGTCTGCCCGCTAAAAGTATACAGACTATTTTGGAAGATAAAAGTGGCAACTTATGGTTTGGCACGGATGGCGATGGTATTTCAAAATATAATAGTCAGGGTGTTAGGCATTTTGCCAAAAAAGAAGGAATAGAATATCCTGTGCAGGGAATTACTGAAGATAAAAATGGGAATCTGTGGTTTGGCACTTTTGGCGGCGGAATTTTGACATACGATGGGCAAAGTTTTACGCAGTTTGCTGAAAAAGACGCCATCTATTCTCTTTTGGTTTCGAGTATGCTCATAGACAAAAGTGGAAATATATGGTTCAGTGCTCTTCCTGGAGGTATTGCAAAATATGATGGACAAAATTTTTTGCATTTTTACCCAAAACAAGGCCTTAGTACAAGTCGGATTAATTGTATTTTTGAGGATAAAAGCGGGAACCTTTGGATAGGTACTGATTTTGGAGGTGTGTCAAAATACGATGGAAAAACTTTCACACATTTTTCTACAAAGCAAGGGTTGAGTCATGCTATTGTTTTTTGTATAACAGAAGACAAAAATGGGAATTTATGGTTTGGTACAACTGGGGGTGGAGTCACTAAATACGATGGTAAAAACTTTACCCATTTTACAGAAAAACAAGGATTGAGCAATGATATTTTGAGCATTTTAGCGGATAGAAAAGGTAATCTGTGGTTTGGTACTCTTGGCAGTGGCGTTGTGAAATACGATGGTAAAAACTTTACGCATTTTACAGAGAAGGATGGATTGAGCAATAATTCAGTAAGGAGCGTTTTGGAGGATAAAAGTGGCAACCTTTGGTTTGGAACGGTAACGGGGCTCTCCAAACTAACGAACAAAATACAGGCTGAAATTACTGAAAAAACAAAACGTGGAATTGCCATTGAAAATGATGCTTTTTTTATAAACTATACTGCAGAAGATGGGTTAAAAGATATTGGGAAATCTATATTTGAAGATAAAAATGGTGCTATCTGGGTCGGTACAGGAGACAAGCTCACCGTATTTCAATCTGAGGAATTAAGGACAGATACTTCCGCGCCTAATCTACAATTAACAAATGTGGCATTGTTTGACGAGAACATTCCATGGGCCGATTTAGCACATAAAAAAGATACAAGTATAATCCTTAGAAACGGCATCAAATTAGCCCGTTATAAGATGGAAAGCATTTCTAAATGGCACAACACCCCGCAGAATTTAAGTTTAGCATACAACAACAACTATCTCAGTTTTCATTTTACCGGTATCACCGTGCAATCGCCAGGTATGATGAAATACCAACATCTACTTGAAGGGGTTGAAGACAACTGGTCTGCTTTGACTTCGCAAAACGAAGCAACTTATGGAAATCTGGATCCCGGCACCTATACATTCAAAGCAAAATCGATCAATAAGGAGGGCGTTTGGAGTAAAGAATTACGTTATACATTTACCATTCGGCCCCCATGGTGGCAAACTTGGTTGGCATATTTTTGCTATATAGTGCTTATAGGCGGAAGTTCGTATGCATTTTATCAGTATAAACTTAAGCAGCGTTTACAACAGGCGGAGGCCTTGCGTTTAAAAGAATTGGATGAAGTAAAAACGAAATTATACACCAATATTACCCACGAATTCCGCACCCCTTTGACAGTCATCTTAGGAATGGCCCAACAAGTGATCGAGAATCCCAAAGTTTATTTAAAGGATGGTCTGAAAATGATTATCCGCAATGGGCAAAATCTGCTAACGCTCGTTAATCAAATGCTCGACCTGAGCAAATTAGAAAGTGGTAAATTAACCTTGCATTATCAGAGGGCAGATATTGTTTCATTCCTTAGATATATTGTGGAAAGCTTCCATTCTTTAGCCGAAAACAAAGGCATTCAACTTCACTTTATACCTGACTCAGAACCACTAATCATGGATTTTGATGAAGTAAGGTTGCAGCAAATCATTTCCAATATTCTATCCAATGCGATTAAATTTACCCCCAAGGGAGGCCATGTTTATGTGTCTACCTATGTCAAAAATGAAAGCGTTGTTCTAAAAATAAAAGACACAGGCATAGGTATTGATGAAGTTGATTTGCCGCATATTTTTGATCGCTTTTACCAATCAGATGGTACCCATACGAGGCAAGGAGAAGGCACAGGAATTGGTTTGGCATTGACCCGAGAGTTAGTAAAAATAATGGAAGGCACCATTGCGGTCAAAAGTATAATAGGCAAAGGTACTGAATTTGAAGTAAACTTCCCTTTTTGGCAAATTTCGAATTTTGAAGAAACAAGCCAAAAAGTGACACCTTATACAAACAATAATAAGGAAGAAGTCCCACTTAAAATGGAGATGGATGAGGAAGCCCTGTCATTTTTGGGCAACCAACCTATTCCAGACCCAATCAGCACGGAGGGTAGACCCCATATATTGATTGCAGACGACAACGAGGATGTCCGAGACTATCTAGCGGCCTGTTTAGCTAATGACTATATAATTGAAATTGCTAAAAACGGACAGGAATGTGAAGACCTTGCTTTTAATACAACACCCGACCTGATTGTATTGGATGTGATGATGCCTTTCAAAGATGGCTTTGAGGTCTGTAAAACGCTAAAAACCGATGAACGCACGAGCCATATCCCCATCATTATGCTAACCGCTAAGGCAGACATGGACAGCAGGTTGGACGGTTTGGAGCAGGGTGCCGACGACTACCTAACTAAACCGTTTCACAAAAAAGAACTTTTATTGCGCATCAAGAACCTGCTCGAATTACGTCGACAACTGCAACAATACTACCGGTCCACTTTAGCGTCTAGTTTGTCAGAAAACGATGACCTTATTGTGGAAATTCCTTTGCCAACTTCCATTATCATTCCAAAAGATATGGAAAAGGGCAGTAAGAACACAAGTATCCCATTGGGCAATAGCTTAGAAAATGAATTTGTAATAAAAGTAAGGAAGGCAATCGAAGCAAACTTGCATTCTTCTGATTTTGATGTTGAAAAACTCTGCCGCTACTTGGCCATGAGTCATTCACAAGTTCACCGTAAACTCACTGCTTTAACGGGACTTTCTGCTACCCATTTTATCCGCTACGTCCGATTAGTAAAAGCCAAGGAGATGATAAACAGTTCCGGATTCAGCATTTCGGCCATTGCCATGGACTGTGGATTCGATGATCCCGCCTATTTCAGCCGAGTATTTAAACAAGAGTTTGGAGTTACTCCTCAAGGGTGGAGGGAGCAAAAATAGCAATACGGTTTTTTTAGTAAACAAATCGAATACCTGTACAATTCGGAACACCGATATTGGACTAAAAATACCTATATATGCTGTCTATGTCCTATTTATGACATGTGAGTCCAATTTATGACATCTAAGTCCTATCAAATAGGCATATCTGACACTTAGTTTTGTCCTATTATTTATTCATTAGAATATAGCCTTATTTATTTATTTAACTCTTAAATCATATTATTATGAAATTTAATTTTTGTTTAATTTTCTCATTATTCGTCATTTTAGCAACCCAATCAGGCTGTTCTAAAGATGATGACAAGTTAGGTGTCAATGATTACGAAGTAAAAGAAATTGGCAACGGAGCTGCCATCAATAGTGCCAATGGTATTACTTTTGGACCTGACGGCAGTCTGTACATTGCAAGTTTTTGGGGTAAGGAAATCATTGTAATGAACAAGCAGACTGGTCAAATCATCAACCGAATTGGCTTAGACAAAGGGGTCAAAAGTCCTGATGATCTTGTATTTGGACCAGATGGATCACTTTATTGGACAGACATCCTTTTAGGGGAGGTTGTTCGAAGAACTCCTGCTGGTGTTACTACAAGACAGTTTGTAGCATCAGGTGTCAACCCTATTACCTTTTCAAAAGATGGACGGCTCTTTACGGCACGTGATTTTACACCTGGAGATGGGCTATATGAGCTAGACCCCAATCTTGTAAAACCACCCAGAGCTTTGATCGCATCTACCGCAGCCAATCCTTTTCCACTTGGATGGATGAATTCGTTTGAATTTGGTCCCGACGGACGCTTATATGGCCCACTTTTTCTTGCAGGAATGGTGGTAAGTATCAATGTTGGAGCTCCAAATGCTCCTTTTTCTGCAAGCCCTTGGACTGATGGAACCATCATACCATTGGCAACAGGCTTCAAGTGGCCGGTTGCTGCAAAATTTAGTCCTGCTGGAGTACTCCATGTATTAGATCAGACAGGTGAAATATTTAAAATAGATATTAAAACTGGAGCTAAAACACTATTTGTTACCCTTCAGGACGGACTTGACAATTTGGTCTTTGACGCAAGCGGCACCCTGTATGTCTCCAATGCTGACCATGGCTGGATTACTGAGGTTCAGCCAGGTGGGCAAACCAAAATTATTAGTAAAGGAGGAATGATTAGTCCTATGGGGCTAGCTGTTTTACCTGGCTCGAACAACCAAGACGCCCTATTTGTAGCCGACTTATTCAGATTAAGAGAATTAAATGGCTCCACAGGGCAAGAATTGTCAGTTGAAAAAGGATACCTACTTCCTGAACCAAATAAGATGACATCACCCTTTACGGTTTCTGCAGATGGAAATAAATTGGTAGTTTCCTCTTGGTTTAATGCGTTGGTTCAGGTCTGGGATCCAAGTGCAAAAAAAGTAACTGAAGAATTTGCTATGCCAGCGCCTATCAATGCCATTCGATTCAAAAATGATCTGGTAGTTGTTGATTTAGGCCTGGGTGGTGTAGTCAAAGCAAGCGATAAATCAATGATTATGGCTATTGACAATGCCAAAGTTTTTGCACCTGGTGGCTTAGCTACTAATGGGGAACTCCTATGGGTAGCAGATTGGGGTACGGGTACAATATGGCAGATTAGCTTTACAGGCGGTAAACCAGATGTTCCCGTTGCTGTTGCCTCTGGCCTTATGAAACCTGAAGGTTTAGCTTTAGATCAAGATGGAAGTCTCTTAGTAGTTGAAACCGGTGCTTCACGTCTGTCTCGTGTTAATTTAAAAACAGGAGAGGTAACACCCGTTGCGGAAGGGCTTAAACTTGGGGCAGTCGCACTTGAAGGCGCCTTCCCGCCAACTTGGGGTTTTGATGGCGTTGCCGTGGGTAAATCGGGCAATATATACGTTTCAGGATATGGTAAGAATACGATCTATTCCATTACCAAAAAATAAGGGGTTGAGGAGAAAATCACATAGCAAAAGAGTTTAGATTTAGAGCTTCTGAAGTAAGCACCTTTTCGGCAAAATCCGAAAAGGTGCTTTTTTTATGTGTGCCATGCATGTCTAAAACCTAAGAGGTGAAAGTCCTCAATGAGCCAGCCAACGGGAATCATTAGCTTAATGCAAGGGTGTCTCGAGTAATTGAGAATCTGAAAGA
>JALHLK010000020.1 GCA_022844565.1 Saprospiraceae bacterium | reverse complement strand
TGCTTACGTTTCTACCACCAGTGATTTGCATAGGGTTTATAACTTTGTTTTTAACTATCTCTTTTATAAAATTGAGGACTATGTAAATTATTTTTTTTTACTCTTGTAGAATATATTAATACTTATGGCTTATAATGAACTCACCGCAAATAGAATCAGAATGGTATTCTACGACAAAAAAGTTGAATTCACCGAAAAAAAGATGTTTGCAGGCATCTGTTTTATGGTAGATGAAAAAATGTGTTGTGGAACACATATCGATAAAGTGTCAGGAGAAGATTTACTCCTATGCAGGATCGGTGATGAACACTATGAGTCTGCACTTGAAATGAATCATGTTGTTCCTATGGAATTTACAAGTCGGGCGATGAAAGGTTATGTTTTTATAACGGAAGAAGGAGTTACTTCTGACAAAGATCTTGGAGCTTGGATACAAAAATGTATTGATTATAATCCATTAGCGAAGAAGAGTAAGAAATAAAATATAAAAAACAATTAAACCATACAATAGATTTAAAGCACATATCTTCCATTTTAATCGTTATTTTAAAATCCTACTTCTTGATTGAGCAATTTATTCATGACTTTTATAAAGATAGTTGTTTTAGCGAAGAGACTGAAATGAGCATAGCGTCATGTCACAATAAAGTAGAAATTGCTCGAAACCAAATATTGCTTCCTAAAGGAGAAATTATCTCAGAAATTTACCTAATAGAAAGTGGAATTGCAAGGTCTTTTGTGAAAAATTCTGATATGGAAGAAATCACAACACATTTTTTTGTCCATAATGAAATCATAGTAGATGAAATTTCATTTTTGAAAAAGATTCCTTCCGAAAGTACTTATCAAGCCATAACAGATATGGTAGTTTGGAAAATTACCCTAGATGACTTTTATCATTTGTTTGATACTCAATCAGAATTCAGAGTATGGGTCAGAGATAGAATCACTTCTGCTTTGATAAAGGAAAAACAAACCCATCTTTGGATGAAAACTAAGTCTGCACAGGAAAGGTATACCGACCTAATACTTAAAAATCCTGAATTCAACTACCATGTACCTTTGAAATATATTGCGACTTATTTAGGTATAACAGACACTTCGCTTAGTAGGATAAGGAGGGAGATAATGGGGAAAGGATAGATACTATAAGTAAATACCTTTCACTCTAATTTATAGACCTATTTGCCTAATAATTTATTTTTCAATATAATTCGAAAATTGGAAATTTAATATTTATTTTACTGTATTAAGTTGTTTTGGTTTTGAGATATTGTCAAAAGTCTTAACTGAGACTTTTAAATCTGAGTTATCTAACGTGCTTTGTACACAAAAATAGCAGCTACTAAAAAAATAGTAGCTGCACAAACTAAACAGTATTAAAAAAGATTCTTTAATCGAAAAATATTTATTTTAAGTTCATTAATTAAACAAAGAGAAAGGTTAATAACCAGGATTTTGCACACAAGTCTTATTGGTTGCCAATTCAATAGTAGGTATTGGCCACAGATATGCTGGGGAATCAAACCTCACTTCAGCAATGTTTAATTTACCAGGTAATGGCTTAAGTTGCCTTTGTAAATCAATACCTCGAAACCCTTCACCAAATAATTCAATCTGTCTTTCAATTAGTATAGCGTCTAATAACTCAGTGGCAGAATTAAATGACTTATGTGCTGGTGATTTTGATCTTTGCCTTACCGTGTTTAAGAGACTCAAAGATTTAGCATTGTTACCATTTAGTTTGACCAATGCTTCTGAAAGATTGAGTAAGATTTCTGCATACCTTATTACGGGTACAAAATCAGTATTTTGAGGACCCGTCGGAAATTTATCCCAGTATTTTTTGTTGTTGGAGCTGTTAAAAAAGATAAATTTTCTTCTATCATCTATATTTGGCCAATTTAAAGTATCATTAATTAGGCCATTAGGATTTAATGAAAAGTCTCCAACACCTCTTGGTCCAGGATTAAAGTAAGATCCAAGACTATTTTGATTACCAGGTAAGTCCTGTGTTGTAAAAGGTAGATTGAAAATCCGTTCAGGATGTGTGAATGGGGTTGTAAAAGCTTCTGCAACAGTTGGTGCTAAAGTATGTGCTATACCAAGATTGGACTTAAATGGTGCTGTTTCACTCACTATTTTATTCGCTTCTTTGACTACTTCATCATATTTAAGCATATGCAAAAAGACTCTTGTCTTTAATGCAATGGCGGCTGTTTTGACTGCTCTGACGGTAGAATAATAGACTGAAGACCTAGTTAGTGGTAAATTTTCTTCAGCAAAATTTAAATCTGAAACTATAGCATCATACACTTCTGATCCTTTAGCCCTTTCTAAATTATTGTCACCACTTGCCACATTAGCTTTCAGCTGTAATGGAACACCTAATTTCGAACCATTTCCATCTGCAAATGGAAAACCATATAGTTGCATCAAATTAAAATATGATAATGCTCTGAGAAACCTAGCTTCTCCTTTAAACTGATTAAGCTGTTGATCAGTTACCCCTTGACTCTTTAATTTATCACCATTTTTATCAATGCCTTCCAGAAAAACATTCATTCGGTTGATTGCTAGATAAGCAGTGAGCCAATAATTGGCTACATCATTTACATTTTCTGGTCTGACAGTATGATTCCAAACACTAAAACCAGTTACAACATTGGCGGTCTCATTTAAGAAGTTTTCGGCCCTTACTTCGTGATAAACAAAGCTCCTTCCACCAAGAAAGTTTCCATTTTTTACGGATGCATATAGGCCATTAACCTGTTGCTCAACTCTTGAAATATTATCAAAAACTGTCAAATCTGAAAAATTGTCTTTTGGTGAGGTATTTAGTAAATCATCATTGCAGCCAATTGTCAGAATAACTAAAAAAAGTAAAATTATACTGTATTTCATTTCCCTAAAATTTTAAATTTAAAAATTAATTTGAATACCTAAAGTTGAAGTTTTGCCCTGTCCTACCGTATTTCTATCAATACCTATTCCTACGTTAGTATCTCCGTTGGATGAAATCTCAGGATCAGAACCTTTATATTTCGTAAAAAGTAATGCATTTTGAATTTGAGCATAGGCTCTAATGTTGGCAATATTAAGTTTACGTACTAACTGATTTGGTATTTTAAATCCAAACATGACATTCCGTAGCCTTACAAAATCACCCTTTTGGATGTTCTCTGAAATAGGGATAAGCGACCCATTAGAAACATTATCACCAAATACAACTTTGGGAATTGTACCATCTTTATTTTGTTCGGTCCATCTATCCAATACATCAGTACTATTGTTCCAATTACGCATATCGCGAAGACCAGCTTGCGAACCATTGTAGATATAATTGCCTCCTGAATATTGAAAAAATAATTCTAAATCAAAATTATTGTATCTAAACTTATTTGATAATCCACCAAAAAATGATGGCATAGTTGGACCATAAACGACACCGCTATTGGCTAAGGAAGGGGCTCCTGTCACTTCCCCTGTCGATACCAATGTCCACCGCATAGCTGGGGTTGCGGCATGGTTATATTGCACTTCTGTGGTAGTAACTTGATTGTCTACTATATTTCTTCTCAAAAATATTCTTTGCCCTGTAGCAGGATTTATCCCATTTGTTGGAATAGCATATATACTGCCTATCGATTGACCCACTCTTGTAATATTGGTTTGTTCTAGACCACTTGTGAGGGTGTTAATATCTGCATTGTCTTCACCTAATGAAGTAACTTCGTTCTTCAAGGTAGAAAAATTCAAATTAACACTCCAATCAAAAGATTTTCTTCTCAATATATTATAAGTTAAACTAGCCTCTACACCTTTATTATACATTGAGCCAGCATTAGCACTGACAATATTATTAGGAATCCCTTTTGATGGAGATTGTGGAACTTGTAAAATTAGATTATCGACATCATTTTTATAATAAGCTAATTCTGCTTGTATTTTATCTTCCAATATACCTAAAGTAAGTCCTATATCCAATTTTCTACTAGTTTCCCAGCTCAAATTTGGGTTTCCAGCTTGAGAATATCTTAGAACAGGGTCATTTGCATATAATCCAGAATTAAATAAACTTAGCGAAGCAAAATCTTCTACTCCATTATTTCCGACAACTCCATATGAAGCTCTAAGTTTTAAATGATTAATTTTACTACCAAAGGTTTTTTTCCAATAATCCTCTTCACTTATTGTATATCCAAGTGAACCACCATAAAATAATCCAAATTTCTTTCCTTCAGAAAAGGCAGAGTAACCATCTTGCCTTACATTTAAGTTTATAGAATATTTTTTTCTATAAGCATAGCTGATCCGTGAAAATATAGAAGTTAAGAAATTTTCTCTTTGTAAATTGCCGAAAGGATTTATAATAGTGTAATTACCTTGGAATGTTTTGAAGAAAGGATCAGATATTTGAGTTCTTGATGCACCCCATCTATCTCTGATAGTACGCTGATCCTCAAAGCCTATTAAAGTCGAAAAATCATGGATCTTATTGATCTCAATATTGTAGTTTAATGTATTTTGAAGATTCCATCTATTGATTGTTTGAAAAATATTATCAGATCTTCCTGCAGTATTGAACCCATCACCATGTCTTGCATCAGCGAAAGATATATCTTCTAAAGATAACCGATCTATTCCAATTGTTGTTCTCCAATTTAATCCATCTAAAATCTTAACATCAACATAAGCGCCTCCTACCAGATGCAAATTTGTAGATTGAAAAGAGTTGTTATCTAAAATAAAATTTGGATTGACAAAGGCAGAAGGCAAAACATTACCCATACCACCAATGTTGTTCGTACTACTTATATTGTAATCAAAACCTTCATCTTTTGACTGCGATCCTGCACCATTTTGATTGATGAAAGGGGCTAGGATCGGCTGTAATACTAAGGGTAACCTTCCTAAACCTGATATTGCAAAAGCACCACCTGCGAGAGATCCTGTATTTGGTCCTGCATTGATGGTATTTGTTATGGCAAAATTGTTTCCTATTTTAATTACTTTGGAGATTGAATGATCGATATTAATTCTGCCAGTCAATCGTTTAAATGTATTGCCACGTAAGAAACCCTCTTGATCGCTGTATCCGACTGAGCTAAAGTAAGAAGTTGATTCATTACCTCCAGAAAAATTTAGGCTATGATTATGAGAAATACCCTTTTGATGTGTATGATCATACCAACGCGTATCAATCGGATTACCATTTACATCCTTTCCAGCTATAAACCTTCTTGTGTCATTAGCATTTGCCAACGCTTCATTTTTCACTTCAAGATATTGCGCAGAATTAAGTACATCAAAGAGTCTCATTGGGGTAGTTTGTCCTACCCATCCATCGTAAGACACTTTTGTACTTCCCTTTTTTCCTCTTTTTGTGGTGATTAAAATAACGCCAGCAGAGGCTCTCGAACCATAAATGGCACTAGCTGATGCATCTTTGAGAATTTCAAAACTTTCGATATCGCTTGGATTCAAATTTCCTAATGGATTACTTGCGGCATTATTGGTCGAAAAATCACCTGTAAAAGTAGGGATGCCATCAATTACGATGAGTGGTTGCGAAGAAAGATTGATAGAGTTCGTACCGCGTATTCTAATTACGGGAGGGTTATTTAAGACCCCATTAGGTGTAGTAATTTGAACACCTGCTGCACGGCCTTGAAGTGACTGATCAAAACTCTGAACTGGCATTAAAGCAACTTCACTACCTTTTATGGATGAAATGGCACCTGTTACGTTACTTTTGCGTTGAGTACCATACCCGACAAAGACGATCTCATCTAGCACCGTACCTGCTGACAAAATAATTTCCAGATCATCTTCATTTCCCACTAAAACTTCTTTAGATTGATATCCAGTATAAGACACTACCAATATAGCATTAGCTTTAGGTGCTTTGATGGTAAACTTTCCTTCAATATCTGTCACTGTACCAATTGAAGGATTTGCCTTCACTACGATATTGGCACCTATTAATGGTTCGTTATTGATATCCTTGACGATTCCAGTTATGTCATTTTGTCCATACAAACCATACATCGTTAACATAAAAAATAGGGATAAAAGTTTTTTCATTTTTTTTTAATTTTATTCTTTTATAAAATGATTATCCTTCTTACAACATCTTAAATAATTATTGCGCTGCTATGATTTTTTTTAATTACCATTTGACAAGAAGAGAGAAAATATTCATTTCTATCATTATAATACAAAATAATAAATATATATAACATTATATTTCAATATTATACACATTATTAAATTTATAATTTTATTAATTGCAATACAATTCTTAAATCTTAACACTTCTAGAACAGGTTGATTTACAAGATTTAATTACCAAATGGCAAGAAGTATTTAGGATATAGATTTTCATTGAAAATGATAGAAATAACTTTTTCTTATCAAATGACAAGAATTTTTAAAACAGATTATTATTTATAAATTTTTCAATATCTTTATATGCTAAAAGACAAAAATTTAATTTTAGAAGTGGTTTGACAATTAATAGTACTCGGTCTAAATAATTTTTTAATTTAAGTTGTGAGTTATTTTTGGATAGATCAAGGCAAAAAATGTAGCTAGACTGGGTAGTTCAGCGAGGCTTTTTATCGTAAAGATATCCAAAATGAGCCACAAATTATTTAATTTTTAATTTAGACGGGGCACTTGATTCTTTAATTTATTATAGTATAAATATGAAAAAATATATAATTCTAATATTATTTATGATTTGGGTTACAAATATTAGGGCTACTGATATTACAATCTCTAATATCATTTTTCAAGATCATCATCTTTCATCAGATAGCGGAGAAATATCTGTAACATTTACTGTTGGGTGGGAAAACAGCTGGAATAATTCAAAGAATCATGACGCTGCTTGGATCTTCTTTAAATTTAAAAATCATATTGGTGATCGAATGATGCGACACGGAATAATTAAAAAAGCATCTCCTAAAGTCGTAGAAGTTTACAGTGGTGTAAAACCGTCCATTTACTTACCTGAAGATCAAACCGGAATCATGATATATCCTGGAAATGTTTATAGAGGTACAGTTTCTTACAGAATGGAAGTTAAAATTGATGCATCAAAACTTGAAAGTATTGAAAAAGGTAAACAAATCTTTGGAAATGTATTTGGCATAGAGATGGTCTACATCCCTAAGGGCGAATTTTTCGTCGGGAATAATGACCCAGATGCTCAAAAAAACGCGGCTGCCATTCATGATCCTTTTTCTAAGGAAGCTTATCTTATTAGAAGTGAAGACTCAATTATGATAGGTACTCAAAAAAATAATCTGTGGTATATTAATAATGGAGAAAGCGAATATAGAGGTGACGCAAAAGGTTTACTAGCTGAGAAATTTCCAAAAGGATTTCAAAGTTTTTTTATTATGAAGTATGAATTGACCGACGGACAATATTGTAGTTTTTTGAATACTATTGGACCATACTACTCATCTGAAAGGGCTAATATGGGAAGCATACTGTATGAAAAGGATGGGGGCAGTATTTATAAAAAAGACAATGAATATAAAACTAATCGACGAAATACTCCCGCCATTTTTTTAAGCATTGATGATCATATGGCATTTGCAGATTGGGCTGCTTTAAGGCCTATGACAGAATTAGAATATGAAAAAGCTTGTCGTGGCCCTAAATCTGCTATTCTTTATGATTTTCCATGGGGCACAAATACACGCAAGAAAGTGATTAGGTATAGAAATGGCGAAGGTTTGCATTTTGAAAATCAATTAAATGAAAGTATGTTGTCTGATCAAAACTTAGAGCTATTTGGTGCTTCCTTTTATTGGGTTATGGATCTTAACAAAAGTCTTTGGGAACGCTGTGTGACTATTGGCAATAAAAAAGGTCGATCTTTTGAAGGAAGTCATGGTGATGGTCACTTGACAGGATATTACGGAAATGCAGATAATAAAGATTGGCCTAATAGGTTAGAAGGTGGCTTAAGTTATAGAGGAGGAGGTACTTATGGATATGGCATGGTGGGTTCGCCTGAAGGCTATGTTAGCGAACGAACTTTTGGTGCTTGGGGTGACGGTCCACGAACCGTAGCTTATGGATTTAGGGCCGTGAGGAGTGCTAAATGATTTAATTCTCCTTAAAACTTCATATTATTGTATTAAAAAACAGGATAATTTTTGCAATATGGGTGGTCTAAAACCATATTTCTATTGTAAAAATTAGTTTTTAGAACTCCCCTTTATTTAAAGCCAGGAAAGCTTTATGTAATTAGAATAAAATGTCATTTTATTAGAAAAATAAGAAAAAAATACCTTAGTTTTTATTCTATTTTAATGATTTTAATATTGTTGAATATAAAAGTATAGCATCTTCTTCTATCACATTTGTTTTATTCTCAATTTGATGGATAAAAGACAACATTCTCGCGTGTGTTAAAGATCCAAATTTCTTTTCTTCTTTTGTTTTTGCAACATTTTCAAAAAATTCCAGACTTTTAGCAATTTTATATTTTCTTGGGGCATTTGCCACAAATTGATAGAACGGAATATTAAATTTTGATTTCTTAAAGTAATTGTTACTTTGTAATAAGCTCCACCCATATTCATATTGAGATGCTGCATCTAGACTTACAATTTTTTGAGCTTGATTATTTTTCATTTGATGCAATATCTGAACTATCCCACCAAAGCTCCATCCAACAAAATAGAACTTATCTTTTTTAGAAAGATACATTTTTTTTTGCAACATTTATGACTAATTCTAGATCATAAATTTGTCCATTAAGACTTTCTTGATTAAAGTCAAGTGGATTTTTAATGTTTTTCGAAACTATTGGATAGCATAACACTACAAACCCATGTGATGCTAAATATTCAGCTAATTGACTTTGAATAAAACCAGGAGAATTTAACCCATTTGTTAGAATGACTACAGGGAAATCTGATTTTATAGGTTTTATACCCTTGTGTGCTAGTGTCTTATTTAGAATTAGATAATTTAATATTTCACCAATTTGAGAAGAATCGGCATATATAGAAACTAGATTTTTTAGTACGGTACTCGAATTTAAGTGACCCCAACTTGGGTTACTATCTGCTTCTAGATAATCTGTAAATTTTAATGAAGACTGACTTGGCTTTTGGCAAGAAGGATACCATATGTGTAATGGAAAACTTCTTTGGATCTTTTCATCCCAATTGGTAGTATCTTTAATTATTTCAGATTTATACCCAACAGAATATTTGCCAATACTAGTTAATTGACTGAACGAATTATGGCCAATAAAACAAATAAGAAGGCATTGGATAGAATATAGTCCATATTTTATTCTAACTTTACTTTTCCTGTATAACATAACAATAATTTAATTAGCCTTCCGAATTCTTATAGTATTTTTTATTTTACGTTCAATATAATTAAAATAAAAAAATCAAAAACTTCATAAGTTATAAAGTTTAAGCCATAACAATACGCTTTTAAAATTTATTTTTAATTGATTAGGGTAATATAAATTTCTTTTCATTTCCCAAGATGCTATTATATCTTTAATTTAATTCCTCCTCCTCAACCTACTCAAAGAAGTCTCTGTCACACCAATATATGATGCAATGTATTTTAAAGGAACATAAAGAAAGAGTTCAGGCTTTTGTTGTAATAAATAATTATATCGTTCGACAGCATTTTTAGCCGCCATAAAAGTGATTCTGGCTCTAAGGTCAAATAATTGATTGGTCATCCAAGAACGGCCCCATTCGCTTACTTCTGGATATTTCCTATATAATTCATTAAAATCTTGGATTTGGATTTTGTACAGAGAAGCTTCTGTCACAGTTTGCAAAAATAGTTCGCTCTGCTGTTGACGAAATAAGGAGACAACATCTATAACAATTTCATTTTTCATAAAGAAGTCCGTAGTAATTTCCTCATTTTGTGAATTTTTCACGTAAGCTCTCACTATTCCATTTTCTACAACATAGTATCCATCTAATATTTCACCAGGTTTTAAGATAATAGTTTTTTTTTCTAGATATTCTTGTTTATGACTATTTATAAGTTCTTGTTGAATCTTTGGATAAATCATAAGTTCTTTATAAATTTCTTGAATAGCCTTCATGTTTTCTTTTAATTTTCTGACTGATAAATTATAAATCAAATCAAACATCGCAAATTTTTAAAAAAACATTATTATGGTATTTAATCATTACAAATATTTACCATTTTAGATCATTAGATTAATCAGTTTAAAGACTTATTTTTCAAAAATTCTAGAAATGCACCTTTATAAACATACCCTATCGGGATTGAATACTTTTTTTGCTCATGTGATAAAATAACCTCTTCAATGTTTGCTTCTTTTATTAATTCTTTATTGATTAAGAAAGATTTGTGGATTCGGATAAATAATATAGGAGGAAGTTTTTTAATAAAATCTACAAGTGATCCATAGATCAAAATTTCTTCGCCCTTCGTTTGAATGATTAAGTTATTTCGTCTGCTTTCAACATATACAATATCATGGTAATAGATTTTGAGATAAGAAGTTCCACTTTTAACAAAGATATAGTCCGACACTTTAATTAGTTCATCTGTACTAACTAAAAGATTATCAAATACTCTACAGCATGCTTTAAAAAATCTTTCAAAAGAGAAGGGTTTAAGTAAGTAATCAGTTGCATTTACATCAAAACCCTGTAGAGCAAACTCACTGTGGGCCGTGGTAAAGATAATCTTAGCTTTCGTGCTGAGTATTTTTGAAAATTCTATACCGTTGATGTCAGGCATATTGATGTCTAAAAAGAGTAAATCGACACAATTTTGTTGAAAATACAGCATCGCTTCTATAGGGTCTTCAAAAGTTTTTACCAAATATAAAAAAGGTACTTTCTCTACATATCTTGAGAGTAGTTGAATTGCCGCTGGTTCATCATCTAATATTACACAATTCATCATGTCAAAGGAATTATCATCTTAATTTCAAAAATATTTTCATCCTCAATGATATCCATTTTATATTGATTAGGATAGCTCAATTCCAACATCCGTTTTATTTTTTCGATTCCATTCCCATTTGAAGGCCCATCTATTTGTACACTTTTAGTTTTATAATTCTTACAATCAAAGGTTAAATTTTGTGTGTTAGCATAAAGCAAAATAGAGACTGGTTTATCTCTCTTTGTAAAAACACCATGTTTAAAAACATTTTCAACTACGGTTATTAATACAAAAGGCAAAATATAATTAACTTCGGAGTTATACGTACCTACCTTTTCAAAATTTATATTCAATTTTTCACCGAATCTGGACTTTTGAATTTCTAAATATTGATCGATAATATCTAATTCATCTTTGAGTTTAACCAATCCTTTTTGTTCTGGCCTATCAAAACTATATCTCATCATTTCGGATAAAGCAAGTATAGATCGTGCTAGTTTTGGGTTTGTTTCATATGCATCAGAATAGATAGAATTTAATGTATTGTAGAGAAAATGAGGATTCATTTGCGCTTTAAGGTAGTCTAATTCGCGTTGATTAAGCTGCGATTTTAATATGAAATTTTTATTTTCTGATTCTTGTTGCTTTTGCAAATAATAGTATCCCAAAGATAAGAGACAGAAAATAATACCATTCCATATATTGGATTTGAACATAAAATTATAGTCTTTTTTTGTCCATATCTCAGCATCCAACATATACATGCCAGAATTTCTTACCAAAGCATAAAGAAATATCAATGTTACAGTGCAAACCCAGAATAATAGTAATCTATCAATCTCCAAAAACCTTGTAACTCCAAGCAGGAGCACATAAAATAATATAACCGTCGGAAATGAATGAGTCAAAGTATCTAATACTTGATGAAATGTTATCTCTGATTGCACATTTAACAAAAAACGTGAACAAAAAAACGAAACCCAAAACAAAGTGTGAATGAGGATAATATTTATTTTTTTACGATTTTTCAAATCTTGGTTTATTGCACAAAGATATTTGATTATTAGCTTAATTTTCAAAAGATAGTATGAATAAAAAGAAACTCTATACGAACTTCTAATATTTAAGTACAATCATTAGAAAAGGATATTAATTGATTTCATCATTCTTTTCTTTAAGTATGTACTCTGAAAGAAACACAGTATAATTTAGAACATACTTTTGCAGATAAAAAAAACTACAATGCTCAAAAGAAAACTAATAAACATTTTATTGCTTAGCATTTTAGGTATCAATATAGGAAAAGCCCAAGGTATTTCAGGAAAGGTTTTTGACAAAAATCATAAACCACTTTCATTCGTAACGATATCATTACATCAAATAATAGATAGTTCATTTGTAACTGGTACAGTTACAAATGAAGCTGGTATGTATCGATTTGAAGATTTAAAAAAGGGGGAATATTATCTTATGGCCAGCCTATTGAGTTATACACCTTATATGTCTGCACACATTGACTATTCGGGAGCAAATTTGGAAGTAGACAAAATAATATTAGAAGAAAATGCAAACATGTTGCAAGAAGTAGTTGTTACTTCCAAGCGGCCCTTAATAGAAAATACTGGAAAAGGTATTGCACTTAATGTGGCTAATAGTATCATTGCTGACGGAAGTAGTTTATTAGATGTAATCAGTATGTCACCAGGGATTTATGTAGATGGAGATGGCAATATTTATCTAAGAGGCAATCCCCAAGTGAGAATTTTTCAAGATGGCAGGCCAATAATGCTCAATGGTCCATCTTTGAATGCATATCTACGGGGTTTACAAACAAACGCTATCGACAAAATAGAAATCATGACTCAACCACCTGCCGGCTATGATGCTGAGGGCAGTGCTGGAGTCATCAATATCAAAACTAAGAAAAATGAAACCTTGGGCACAAATGGCAGTCTCAATGTACAAATAGGGTCAGGAAAATTTCAGAAACACGGTGGTGGTATCAATCTAAATCACAAAACTTCTGTCATACAGTCTTGGATTAACTACAATTTTAATTACAGAGAAGATTGGATCCTTCAGGAATTACATCGTCGTTTGCCAACATTTACACTCAACCAAGATCTGCCAGCATGGTATCCAAATTTTATTCATAATTTACGATCAGGTATGAGCTATGAAGTTAAAAAAAATCACAGTATAATTCTAAATCTATCTGCCAATGCACATACTTATAAAACAGAAGCGGACAATGAATCTGTATTTATTAATACTTTTGGAGAGAGAATAGCAACTACTTCTACCAAAACTGACAATAAAGTGAATAACAATAATTATAGTTTAGGAGCCAATTATAAGATTGCTTTGCCAGCATCAAAATCAGAATTACTTTTTGATATTGAACACGCAATCTACAATTTTAGAGACCAGCAGTCGTATGTGTCTACTTTCGAACAAAATAATACGATCACTGATGATCTATTAACAGGAAATATAAAAGGAGACATTGCCATCACTGCCATCAAATCTGATTATACAAAAACCTTGTCAAATCAATCTTCGATTCAGTTAGGATACAAATTTAGTAAAGTGCATGCTGATAATGATATGATATTTAAGAATAGAGATATGCTGACAGACTTAGGGAGAACCAATCATTTTGACTATTCAGAAAAAATAAATAGTGCTTACGTCTCTTGGAACAAATCCAATAATAAATCAAAACTAACTTTGGGTCTTAGAGGTGAGCATACTCTGGCTAATGGATATGAGGTAAGTTCTGATACTTCGATTCACCGATCATTTTTTAATTTATTTCCTAATATATCTCTGCAAACAAACTTTGCAAAAAAACATACTTTAACATGGAGTATAGCTAGGAGAATAGACCGCCCCAACTATCAGGATTTAAATCCATTTTTATTTTTCTTTGACAATTATACATTTATAATGGGTAATTCTTTACTTAAGCCACAAATTAGCTTGCGATCAGAAGTAGCCTACAATATTCCTGGACAATGGGTTGTTTCATCTTTTTTCAATGACACCAAAGATGCAAGTGTACGCTTTATAGCACAAGATAATCAGACTGGTGTTATGTCTCGATCGGTAACTAATATTGCACATTTTTATAACTACGGTTTGGTCATCCAAAAACCTTTGTCATTCACAAAAAGATGGAATAGTCACACTACTTTAAGCATCATACGAAATGATTTTGATGGTAATATTGGTAATCTTACACTTGACAATAAGAGTCTTGCTTTCAACTTCAATATAAATCATACATTTAGTCTGGGCAAAGATTGGTCATCTGAACTCACAGCCAACTACCAGGATGCAACAGCAGGAGGTATATTTGTGTTTTTACCTACAGGAGCTGTATCTTTTGGCATTCAGAAAAAATATGGGTCAAGCATCTTCCGATTTAATGTACGTGATATTTTTTTTACCAACATCAGACCTTTAAAAACAAATTTTTCTGATTTAAACATTAACATAACAAATTATACAGACTCCCGATGGGCCAGTATTTCTTATAATTATAACTTTGGAAACAATAAAGTAAAAGGTATAAATAATAGGCCTTCTGCATCTGAGGAGGAAAGAAGAAGAACGGGGCAATAATTGAAGGCAAATCGTTAAATTATAATTTTGAAAATTATTCCTCCGCTAGAATAATAAGGTTCTTCATCAAAAAAACAAACTTTGACTTTTTTCAATATATTCTTTTAAATACGTCAGTTGATGTTCATCTCTTTTCTTCATCGACATTACAAAAAATGGAGCTATAAATTTCGCTAAAAAACCTTCAGTTTTTACATAAGCATCTAATGAAACAAAGCATCCTTCAAAACTTGGAGAAAGATTATACACGTATTCACCTGTGACGCCAGATGCTTTACTCAGATAAGCTACTGTTTTATCAGGAACAAATTGAGAAATTTCTACTATAGCTTTTACAGGTATTCCTAGTATTAATCTTGTTTCTTCATATTTTTTGCCTACCTGCAATTGTGAATCATTTACCCAATTTGCGCTTTTTACTTCGTGAAGAAAAAATGGAAAATTAGATGGATTACACAGAAAGTTAAAAATTTCACTTTCAGATCTATTTATCTTCTCTTGCTTTGAAAATAATTTATTCATCATTCTAATTTGAAAAAACTAAACAACTTGATGGTGATGCACGTAAATTTTTTTATTAATTTATATTGTGTTTTTGTCTTTTGAAAACTAAACCCCAAGCTCAATGAAGTTTCTAAAAGGGTATAGCTATGTTGAGCTAAGCTTAAAATCTATTATTTTAGATATTTTCTAAGAACACTGTGATGGGTCCCTGATTTGATTCTTTGTTTTTTCGAAAACCATACCTTTTAATGTAATCTTCCATCAAGTGGAGTTTCTTCAAATTTTACCCAATAAATATCTCCTAATCCATTTCCAGTTGAATACTGAAACTTAATAAAATCGTTATATTTGAGTGTCTTACCTGTCTCATTAGATTTTATCTTAGTCCTCTCGCTTGTAAAATACAAAATTTTTTTATCAAAACTGACTGTAGGACAATAATCCAGCTTGTCGGAGTTGATTTGAGTGAAAGGTTTGGCGGGTTGCCATTTTCCACCCACTCTTTTACTCAGATACAGATCACCTCTTCCTTTATCTCCTTTTCTGCCGTATGCTGTGAAAATGATAAATGATTCATCAGGTGAAATGTAGGAATTAAACTCGTACAATGATGAGTTGATAGTTGTATCCATGGCAGTAGGTTCTTCATATTTATTGTTGACATGTCGGCTTACAAAAATGTCTTCTTTACCTGTTTCGTGATGATAACTAGCGGTAAAATAGACTGACCCGTCATTTGTGACTGAAGGATAAAATTCGTCTTTATCTGTACAAAAATCTAAATGTCTCGCTGCAGACCATCCATTATTGTTTCTTTCGACATACCAGAGATCAAAATCATTTTTCTCTTTGCCGTTTATAGGTCTTTTTGAAGCAAAATAAATCCTATTAGCATCTGGAGAAAAGGAGGGTTCAAGATCAGTGTAATTTCCGGAAAAAGGGGCGATTTCAGGTTTTGACCAAGAATTATTAGAGAGTTTTTTTATGAAAAATATACTGCTCGTTACATTTTGGGGTGCAACAACAGTGAAATAAATTGTCTTTCCATCTGGAGAAATGGCGAAATCTCTTTCGTTAAGACCTGTAGAAATAATTCCTGGTAAAAAAATCTCTGGTGTAATAGGAATTTGTTGACAAATTGCCTTTGAAAATGTAAAGAGAAAATAAAAGAAAAATTTTAATATCACATTTCTGCACATAATAACTAATTTTATCATTTTTGATATTCTTATAAAACGATATGGCATGTATATTTGATACTTGTCATTTGGAAAGAAATTAAAATAGAAATTGATAGAATTGCGCTCTTCAATCTCTCAAATCTTTCATCGAATATATTTTGTGACATCAACAACAAATTTTTCATTTATCAAAAATCTTTGTTTGTCTACTTTATTGTTCATTTGATAATTCCAAATTAAATGATTGCCCGAAATGTCTCCTTTTGGATTTAGGGTATAGTATTTTGAGGGTAATAGCATGCCATCTTTAATAACATGTTCTTGTACAATACTTAAATAGTTGTCAATGGATTTAATATTGGATGGTTGTTTCATTCTATCTAACATTTCTCCATCTGCTATATTATATTCCCAAGCCACCATTATAAAACTTTTTGGGTCTACTATAATTTTAAAGTACTTTTCTGGAGCATTTCCTAATGCTTTAGGTAAGCCCACGCGAATAGCATAATAAAGATCATCTTTCGATGGTAGCTTGATTAATTCATATTTTGATATTTCGAATAAAGGGTGATCCAACAAAAAAGGAAGGGCGTATTGGAAAAAGTGATTATTAACGATCATTTTAGGAGGGTTGCCCCTTTTCCAGTTCTTTGACCAGACTTTACCACCGTCAAACACGATTTGACAATTATCATAAGGCCAATCGGAGTAATACTCCCATGTACTCAGTAAAGTCATTTCATTAGCCAACCAAAATTGTAAATCGGCCTTTTCTCCGTGTATATTGACGTGATCAAATGATAGGGAATAAACTGTTTTCCATATCCTGTTTGGATCGTGTGCTAATTGAATATTTTTTATCAGTTCCTCTTGACTCAATAAGATTGTTGAATCTATTATTGGTTTTCTTGATTTTTCCACTACAATCTTGACGAAATCAGGTTGGATGAAAGTATAAAATAAATAGACCAAAGTAATCAGTTTCATAGTTTCAATTTAATAAATTTCTAATTTTAATTTGGCGTTAGTGATATCTATTACTTTCCCTTTTAAATATATATCAAAATAACTTAATATGATTTGTCGTACAATCTGTAAACCCTCGACAGAAGATATTTTATAAGCAAATTGAGAGGGAGTCACTAAAGGAAAATCAGTAAGACTATTGAGCCCAAATCCTTCTAATTCCATTAAATAAATATCCGACTTTCAATGACAATTCGATAATTGATTAAGGAAGTTGAAGGTTGCCCTCTACTCCATAACAAAGCAATTGGTATATAATTTACTCTGGACTTTGCCAAACAATATTAATGATCAACCATTTATTGTCCTCTTTCACCAATTGAATAAAGTCAAAACCCCACTCTGCACTAACCTTACCTATTGCGATTTTATCGTGAACTGCTAACACTTCTACTTTTTTCGGAATAGATATTGTTTTCTTTGCAGCGTTCCATTCTCCTGCCAATTTTTCTAATCTTTCAAAGGACATTTGACCCATCTTGCCAAATGGTTTATCTTTTCCTTCTCGATAAAAACCAAATTTATTTAGCTTCGGATGCACACTTTCTTTAATCAATTCTGGTCTCGCGTCATACAAAGCATCCAAATAATTCATCATCGCTTTTTCGACTAATTGCTTGTCATTTTGTGCGAAAGAGCTCAAGCTGATTAACAAAAAGAAAATTAATAGTTTGCTATTCATTGTTTATTTTTATAAATTAGTTTACACTTTTTCCAGCTTCTAAATCCTTAATTATTTGCTCAACAATGGTCTTTTGATTTGCATTTGGGGCCTGAGCCAAAGCTAACCTTGCAAATTCTAAAGCCTTCTTCAAGTCATTCATGCCCGAATAAGCTCTAACCATTCCAAAATTACTGGCAAAGATATTTGGAAATTTATTGTAATTAGTTTGATAGATTTCAAAAGCTTCTTTATTTCGATTTTGACCTAGTAATTTTCTAGCATAAACATTCACCTGACCGACCTTTCCAAAAGGAATGGCTTCTTTCATCATAGCATCTGCCTCCTTTTGTTTACCTTGTTTTTCTAAATAATTTGCAACCGTTTGGAGCGTTCCAAAATTTTTCTCCCCTGGGAAAACTGGAGCTATGGCTCTGTTAGCCCATTCAAAACCTTGTTCTAACTCATAGTTATTATTGAGACAGAAGTTAGCTGCTTGTGAAAATGCTCCACTGGTAAAACCTTTAGGTGTTTCTAGTTCCTTTTTAAAACTTTCAAATTGCAACTTTAAAGCATCTACCTCCACTTTAAAACGAATCTTCCTTTTTTCCCAAGAAAGAGCTATGATGGCTGAATTATCCGTCTGATTTTCAAATTCAAATTTCATCCATTCTTGACTTTTATCAAGTGATTCATTTTTTACTGTGACTTGCAATACATCATCGGCCGGATTATAAGAATAACTTCCCCAAGCAGTAGTATTTTTATTGAAAATTACGATGGTTTCGAATTCTCCTAAACTCATAAATAACCCATAACTTCCTGCTTTGATATCTTTTCCTTCTATTTTAGCATCTGTAGACAAAAAAATTGTAGTACACTCATTTGCACCTACCCGCCACGGAGCAGCTTTGCTGGTCCCGAATTGAAGGTCTTTAAACCCATAATGTGCAATGTCTGTACCCCATATTTTACCCTCACGGCCTTTAACTGTTGGGCGGTTGTAGTTAATTTTCACTTCGCAAAATCCTATAAATTCAGAAACTGACGCTTTTCTGTTTCCACCTGCATTGGGAGTGGAAAGTGGTTGGAGTTGCGAAAAAGCTGGACTTAAAAGCAATAAATTTATTGAAAACAATAACTGCAGCTTTGGTCCAATTAGTTTTGTGAATTTATAAAAAAAAGTAGTTAGAAATGAAAAAGTGTAAAGATCAGCGAATGTAGAAATTTGTAATTTTAAATTTTTCATGATATTTAATTTGATCTTTCAAAAATAGGATGGCTTTTCATATAATATTCTTGACATTTGACAAGAAAACCCGATATACAGGTTAATTAAATCTTAATTTTAAATAATATCATTAATTATGCCTTAATGAGAATCGCACTTTTTAATAATGTCGCATAATCTTTTATATTTATTTGTCTAGTTATTACTATTTAAAAATTGAGCTATATATAATTTCTGCTGCTTTCATACTGCCCTTTAAAGAAGGATGAAATTCGTCAGGACCATAAAGTGAAAAGTCATTGGTTTGATCAAAGTGCTTTTTCCATTCAAGTCCAACTGGGCAAAGTATTGCTTCATTAGCCTTCGCTGCGTCTGTATAATTTTTGATTACACCGTCGAATGTCAAATAATTAGATCTTGCTGGCCATACCATATAGTACGCCAATTTTGATTTATTTATTTCACACACTTCTTTGATCTTTGCTCCATATTCCATAAGCCAGAGCCTCCCCTCTTCTTGAGATGATGGGCCTTGTTGAATGATGACATGGGTAAATTTTTCTGAATTAAGCAGGTTTTGTATTTTGCCATCTGTCCAATGATCTATCAATGCATAATTTGGAAGACATTGACAAGTCACATTTATTTTCTTACCTTTTGAAAATGCAAAATTCTTTAGGAGTTTTGGTAGATCATTGGTATATGTCAAGCTATTGCCTATAAAAAGAATATTTACTTCCGCCTCAATGAAATGGTCATCTACCTTAATATCCATAGGATCAGAAAGTAATTCACTTTTCTTTGAACAACCAAAAGAAAAAATTATAAAAAACAAAAACATATAAGTTGAAAGCAGGAATTTACACATAGCTTTTTTAATATCCATTTATAACACAAATGTATGTTATTAATAGTTAGAATGTTATTGCCATTTGGCAAGTAATTCCTTTATAAGTTATAAAAAGGTTTTTTTTACTAACAAATTAATCTCAATGAACGTCTTTAAATAAAAAAAAAGAACATGGTAAAGCAGTTTTTATTATTTGGAATGTTGATATTATTTACAAAATGTGCGCAAGAAGATTTAGTAACCAATAACATTGATTGCCCTCCTCCCGGCAATATCATCTGTACAAAATCGTGGATTACTATTACTATTCCAATAGATCTAACCACCTTAGATATCAAATCTTTTAGTCATGCCACTTCCAGAATAGTTGAGACAAATAATATCATCCACGAATACACATTCAACAAACCTCTTGATCACGGTCCATTTTATGCCACCATAGCTGATGATAATCTTGTAAGAAATATCAAACCTACAGGAGAAATGATTGAATACACAATTTTTGACAAAGAAGAAAAAGTTTTAATAAAAAGGTCATTTGTGATAGGGCATGATTGTTGTCATGTGATTAAAATTAAAGGACCAGAATTAATTACCTTATAGGACCAAAATCATGTGGCCATAGCGTAGATTTCTATTAAAATTGATTTACTATTAACATCTTTTAGACAAGGAAAATCCATTCCAGCATAAAATATTCTCAATTTTTTTGCTGTTGTAACTCAAAAAATTAGTAATTTTCATACCCACTCTTTTGACAGAATCGGACAAAAACAAAAGATGAAAAACATACTTTGTTTTTGTCCTTACTGTATTGGTTTAAACTTTGTAAAATTAAAATTCAAATGAAAATCCGGACCGAATTCCTATTTTCAAAATTGCTAAGTACTTAATTTTATTGATTAGAATGCAACCCTATCCTGTTCCCTTCTGTATCAATAAACTGTGCAATAAATCCAAACTCGCCTATGCTTTCTTTTGGAAATAGTAATTTACCCCCAGCAGATTCTACACGTGAAGCTTCGACAGCGACGTCAGCACATCCAAAGTAGATCATATTTCCATCTGTAGAAGGAGTATTGTTTTCTGACTTAACCAATGCTCCTGCTGCCCCAGGAGCGGCCATATCTGAGCCCATCATATACATCGGTGACCCTGGCATATCAACATAATTGCACTGAATTCCAAAAACGGATTCGTAAAATGTTTTTGCTCTCTCTAAATCTGTGGCTGCTATTTCAAACCACGTTACTGGATTTGTCATGTTTTAAGTATTTAAATTGTTTTGAAAAATTTTAATCTTTTTTAGTAACTATTAAGGCCTATGACAGTCTTCTCAAAAACTGTCCAATTTAAGTAATACTTCAGGCTTTTTTCTCGTCAATAGCGATGTCTCGTCTGCCTTAAATGTCCTTATCTTTATGATTCGAACGCAAAGCCCTAAATAGTTACTTGTTTTTTACTTTCTTTTTTGATTTTTGGATGGCTTCCCATTTATGAAATCCATCTGTACCGTGAATATATCTCAAAAATTCTTTGTTTTTCCTATTGGTCAAATAGTTGGGACCATTGGGCGAAATACGACTCATGATAGGCCTGAAGTGTTCCTCTCTTTTATTGTACATCGTGCTATCACTATATTCGGTCAATAAAGTCATGGTTATCATGCCAAGTGAATCAGGCTGAGATTGCAAGTATTTGTAATCTGTAATATACCCACTTTTCAATGCCTCTTTTCTAAATTCAAGCCAATTCTTTTCATAAAAATAATTAACTTCTTCCATGTCTTTCTCCTTAGCCTCGACGATGTCAATAGAAGTAACTTTTTGACCATGTATTGCTACGGTAAATAGAGTAGAATAAAACCAAACTAGAACCATTTTCTTAATTCTCATTTTTTTGTGTTTTTTTTTAATATATAACATTTGATATCTTATTTATTTTCACAAGATGCCATAGATACAGCCCTATTGACAATCGAATACCCATTTGAAAATATAAATTAGTAAATTCTATTAATTTTGAGATCACTTGATTTTGATATGAAAGATTAAAAAGTGCAATTATATTGAGTACACTCCATATGAGTAATAAGACACCTAATTTTCTACCCCACCCTTCAACTTTGAGCATCGCTGCACCAAAACAAAAATTTCCTAATGCAATAAAAAGCATAAACAGCCCAAATAAGGAAAAACTAATTAAGGTAAATTGATTGATATCATGTGCCAACATCTCCTTGGTTGTCGCCATCGTTTCTGTCAAATATCTTTCGCGTAGACCATTTAAATAATACAAAATAAACATCATTCTACCCAATTCTACCATAATAAAACCTGTATAAAAAATGAGTCCGGGAACTGACCAAACGAGACTTTTTCGATAAGTATGCAAAAATAATCCCCACATGGTTACAAAAACCAACAGTCCATGTAAAATGATTACCCATCTTTGCATGATATACATTAGATCTTTGAATAATAAAATCCTTGCTTCAAAGTCGGTAGGTCCAGCAGCAAAAAGTACATGTACACAAAAAGTGGTAATTACCGTTAAAAAAGCCGCTAGTGAGGCGAGTTTATATGTGTTGTTTTCCATATAAATGTACTTTGAAATTTAATTCACAAAGTTATGTAACATGTTATGATAATTATATTGTCAAATGGCAAGAAATAAAATTTGTTAATACTCTTATCAAAACAAGGCATTTACAATATCAAACTACACAATACATCCTCCCTTCATCCACCACAAACCCACTTTGTTTCAAATCATAAGCTAGATCAAAACTGCCATCGAGGTCAAGATATTTGGTATTTTCGCAACTATAGGCTACATGTAGCGCAGCAGAAATGCTAACATTACTTTCGTCATTGCAACCCCAGAATAAATCAATGCCTGCTTGTCTTGCGATCTGTGCAATTTTTCGAGCATTTTTTATACCGCCACATTTCATCAACTTTACGTTAAAAACGCCGTAGGGTATAGGGTTTTTGCACAAATGTATTGCAGAAGCAAGGTCAATGAGTGATTCATCGGCTACAAATATCTTTCGCTCTTCGTCTGTGCACTTCAGCAATTCTATGTCGGCTCCTATTCTTAAAGGTTGCTCGATCAATTCAATACCCAAATGCTTTGTTTTTTTCAAAAAATATTGTAATTGATTGATGTCATAACCTTGATTGGCATCCACTCTGATGAGCAATTTTCTTTTAAATTCTTCAGACAAACGCGATACTCTTGCTATATCTTCCTCTACATCGATACCTGTTTTGATTTTTATGATTTTAAATCCTTGGGCAAGATACGCCTTTGCATCGTCCATCATTTGGTCTAAATCTTTGATTCCTATCGTTACAGAGGTGAGTAGGCCATCTACTTTTTGACCAAATAAATCCACAATTCTAATACCTTTTGACCTACAAAAAGCATCGTGAAGGGCTATGTCGATGGCTGCTACTGTTCCTGGCATAGTAGGGAAGTGCAAAATTGCTTCGTCTATGAGTGTATTATAATCATTGATGTCTCTACCAACAAAACTTTGTAAATAATCACCACTAAGGTTTATTAATGTTTGTTGGGGTGTTTCACCTATGACATCTTCAAAAGGGTTTGAAGCACCCAAGCCGACGATGCCATTTTCTAAAAGTATTTCTAAAAAAACAATTTCGGTATCTTCGATTACTTTATAAGCAATGGTATATGGCTTAGTTAATGGTAGATGTTCTAACCAGACTTTGATCGACTTAATTTTCATTGTTCTGTCCTTATCAATGTATGAATGAAAGGAATAATCTTGGAGACACCTTGCTGTAAAGGAAGTAGCACTGGTAAGGATAGCTCTTTTTCAAAACTGGTCTGAAAGGCTAGTGCTTCCGTATCTGTACAGTCTTCAGTATTGAGTGCCACTGCAATGACTTTAGAACCATAAAGTCTTATCAATTCGATTTCATCTTTGATTGGGGGTATTTCTCCCCATTCTTGCATATGGTCGTAATGCTTTCGTTTAGGAGCATGGACAAGGATGACATGTTTTGCATTTCCCGAGATTAGAAACTCCGATCCACAAGGGCCACTTGGGTTTCTCAGGGATGCTTGCCCTTCTAAAAGGATAATATCTGGATTGGTCTCTTGATAACATGTGACAATGGCATGTTCTAGTTCTCCCGATATAAAATCATTGAGTGTCGAATCAAAAATAAAACCATATTTACCACCTTGCATCCAGCCGGTTTGTCCTGTATAAATCATCTGTGCTTGGATTTTATTATCTAAACAAGCTTGTTTAACCAATCTCGCAGTGGTTCTCTTGCCCAAAGCACAATCCGTACCCACAACTGCTATGATCGGCACCTTTACCTTATAGATACTGGCATTCCAAAAATGGAGATCTTTCTTATCTTTTGGTTTTCTGACATCAATTAAATTTACATTGTATTGATTGGCTAAAGCTACTATTTGTGGAATTTCTTGTAGCAAATGATGTAGGCCATTGACAATATTTATTTTATTGATAATACAAGACTCTATGATGGGAATAAAATGCTCAGGCATAATGCCGCCCACTGTAGCAACTCCAATTACACAATACTCAATATTGGCTATTTTTTCCATAGCTTCTTTTATGTCTGCAAAAATCGGGATATGGCGATTGATGCCATCGACTATTACTCCTGCATCTTTACCATGATGTATACCATCGATTACGGCTACTATTTCAAATCGATCTGTACCTCTGATGAGACCGTGTGCAGTTTTTGCATCGGAAGTATGCAGTAGTCCGTCTGTTAATATTATTGCTTTAGGTTTTGAGTTAGCTTCCATAAATATTATTACTATCTTTTAATAAATTCACCTGGGTATTTTTGGGTTGATGCTTTATCTTTATAGACCAATATGCCGTTAACCCAAACTTTAAGAATGCCGTCTGACAGTGCTTTTGGGTCATCAATGCTAGCATTATCCTTTACTGTGTCAGGATCTATCAATACGAGATCTGCAAAATAATCAGGCGCTATGATACCCCGATTTTTTATACCTACATGTTCGGCTGAGAGTGCGGTCATTTTATTTATGGCATTTTCCCAAGACAAAATTTGCTTTTCTTTGACATAGCGACTCAATATTTTAGTAAAGCTGCCATATCCTCGTGGATGACCTCCGTTACCACCATCAGAGCATACATTCGTATGTTGCCATGCAAGAAAACTCATTACATCTTCTTCCGACATTGATTTTCCCATGATGGTTTGGATGCCATAGGCAGTAGGATTCTCTTTTTCAAATTTTTCTGCTTCTGCAATGATGTATAATAAAGTTTGGGCATGGGTTTCATTTCGTAATTTTGCTATTTCGCCTACAGACTTACCTTCGTACACTCTATTGGGTTTGTACCTGATCATGATAGATTCATCTGCATCAAATAAATGTTCTGTTGCGTATTGGGCTCCATCTATGCTTTTAAAATCTTTTTTTGGAAACAATACTCTTGGTGTACTGTTCCAAAAATCGTATGGGTAGCAATCAGCTGTGATATCAATGCCTTCTGCCCTCGCATTTTGGAGTATGGATAAGAGTTGGGGGGCCGTTCCCCAATCATCTTTTAATGCAATTTTGATATGAGAAATTTGCACAGGTATTTTAGCCTCTCGTCCGATAGTAATGATTTCATCAATGGCTTCTCGCATAGAAATATCTTCACTCCTGATATGGCTAATATATTTACCTTTGTCAGCCGCTGCAATCTTAGCCAACTCTATGATTTCATGGCGACTACTGTAAAATCCATCTTCATACTCAAGTCCTGTAGATAAGCCGAGTGATCCTTTTTTCATTTCAGATTTTAGCAGTGCGCCTATTTTCTTAATTTCGCTTTTAGTGGCAGCCCGATTTAAATCATTATTCCCCATCACTTTTGCTCTGATCGTGGCATGCCCAGTATACGTTGCAATATTTACTGCGGTAGGGTTGGCTTTGAGAGATGCTAGGATGCTATCAATAGGTTCGCTACCTCCATCTTGACCTGATACGATGGTGGTGACACCTTGATTTAATGCCGCAATCGCATCTTGATAGACACTTAGATATCCTTGAAGATGGCTATGACTATCAATAAAACCAGGTGCAAGTATTTTACCTTGCCCATCGATGACTTCTTCATTTTCAAAAGGCGTCAAGTTGCCCACTTCTTTGATCCGTTTTCCTTCTATTCTTACTGATTCATTGCGTGCTTTTAAGCCAGTACCATCTATTAGGGACACATTCTTAATTAAAAATGTGGTCGGTACTGATAATTTTTGGCCTTTAAAAAAATCTCTCGATACTCGATTGGCCAATCCATTGCTGCCGCTGCTCAATACTACAGCTGTGCGATTTTTCTTTGCATCACGGTAGATGATATTGCCAAAGCCCGCCCAGCCACCTGTGTGCATATATACTTGTTCCTTTTCATCTTCAATCATCCAGCCAAATCCATAAGGATGACTACTTCCATCTTTTAGTTTTACTTGCTTGAAAATTTCTTTTTTATACTTATCTGATATTAAAGTAGTTGTATAAAAACTTTGCTCCCAGATCAAAAGATCTTCCACCGAAGAATAAATATTACCATCTCCTACTAAACCATCAAAAGTTGTCAAATCATTTAATTTTCTCCCATTTGCTAACTCGCTAAAACCCAAGACATGATTGGCAGGTTTTGGCATTTTGATCGTATAGACATAAGAGTCTTCCATCTTTAAGGGTTTAAAAATATTCTTTTCAAAATATTCAGGTATGGGCATTTTTGAAACGCGCTCAATGATGGAAGCCAGAAACACATAGTTGGTATTACTATATGCCCACTCCTTACCTGTTGGAAAATCCAAAGGCGGTCGGTGTTTCTGGAAAAGTTTGATCAACCCTTCGTTCGTCAATGTATCCAGCGGTGTCTTGTGATTCATAAAAAGATCGAAGTACTCTGGAATCCCAGAAACTTGGTTCATCAGATTTCTTATCGTAATGCCGTTGTATGGTAATTCTGGTAGATACTTTTTGCAATCATCATCCAATTTGAGTAATCCTTTATCAGCCAATTGACCTATTGCTACACAGAAAAATTGTTTACTTACAGAAGCAAGATTAAATGATGACTTGGTGGTAAGTTTTTCTTCTGTTTCAAAGTTAGCAACTCCAAATGCTTTCTTGTAAATTGATTGACCGTTTTCTGCATAAAGTACCGTGCCATTGAATCGTTTGGTTTGATGTAAGTAGGTCAAGACGGAATCTAATTCTTTTAGATTACTATTGACTTGTCCGTAAATATCTAAACCAAAGAGGAGTACAAAAAGTAAGAATAGGATTCGCAATTTCATTGTGCTTTGTATTTAAGATCGGAAACAAAGATACACAAGAATGGGAATTTAGATAATAAAAGGAGGCTACAGGAATAATAACTTAAAACTTAATCAAGCCTCACCCCCTCACAAAATCACTCACCAAATAACTCACCAACTTGCCCATCATCAAATTTGATTTACCATTGTCCAATTGACTCGCACCTTCCGCAATATGTAGGTAAGCAACTTGTGACAATTGAGAAATTGCGTATACAAATTGTCTGACATCTTTACTTTGTAATCCACAAGGTGTCATTGCACTTGTAAGGCTGTATTCTATGCTGTCTAGGTCAATTTCTAAACCAATCGGGCGGTTTTGGACAAAGGATCGGGCATTCTGGATAGCTTCTCTAAAAGTGACTTGCTCTTTGATAAAAATATCTTCGTAAAAGGAGCATTGGATGTTGGGATTTTGAGCCATACGGTCTAACATGGCTTGTGAATTATAATTGTGATGTAAGCCCACAACCGCATATTTATCAAGAAAACCTTCATACATAGCATATGAAAAGCCATTGCCACTGTGTCTGCCTTCTAGCCTGCGAAAATCAGCATGTGGGTCAAGGTTGATGACATTGATGGGCTGATTAAAATGTAGGCTGCTGCCCTTGATATTACCATAGGCATTGTTATGACCACCACCGATGATGATGGGTATATTTCCTGATTGTAATATCTCGGTTATGAGGGTAGTAACAAGGTTGTCAATCTCTTCGACGGTGACATCATTCTCTATTTCCAAATGTCCTACTACGGTGATATTGGCTCCTAGAAGTAAGTCAGTGGCTTGAATATTACAAAATGATTGTAGGAAATTGGGCCATAACGTTTCAGTACCACCTATGCCTTTGTTGAGTTTTACACCGATCGATTCGGGTAAGCCAATTATGGCATATTTTGTACTTGTGTCTAATCCTGCGTTAAGATTTTCACCCAATTTTACTTCTCCTTCTCGTGTAGAAGTGTAGTGTAAAATGTCTGCTTTCGTATAATACTTAAATTTTACCATGATTACGATCCTTTAATGAGTACTTTTTCGATGAGGTTGGAGCCAAAACTATACGGTAGATAGTCGATAGAAGGCATCGGTTTGGTGATGATGATGTTAGCTATTTTTCCTTTTTCTATACTGCCTAATTCTTGGGCTACATTCATTGCAGCAGCACCATTGATCGTTGCGGCTGTGATGGCTTCTTGAGGGGTAATCTTCATTTGGATACATGCTAATGATAAGAGGAGTGGCATATTTCCCGAAGGTGAAGATCCTGGATTGTAATCAGTAGCAAGGGCAAAACCCAAACCTTCGTCTATGAGTTTTCTGGCAGGTGGATAGGGTAATCTCAAATAAAAAGCAGCTGAAGGGAGTAGTGTAGGAATCGTAGAAGATGCTTTGAGCAACGCAATTTCGAGGTCTCCAATTTGTTCTAAATGATCAGCGGAGATGGCTTTGTTTTTTATGGCAGTTTGGAGTCCTCCAGAATTACTCAATTGGTTGGCATGTACTTTTGGGATCAATCCGTATTTAGTACCACACTCTAAAATGCGATCCGCCTGTTCTTCACTATAAAAACCATCTTCACAAAATACATCAATAAAGTCGGCTAATCCTTCTTCAGCAATCTTTGGGATATGTTTTGTCAACACTTCATTGACATATCCTTCTTTATCATGTAGAAATTCTTTTGGGAAAGTGTGTACTAGGTAAGTTGATTTGATCAAAAGGGGACATATATTTTTTAACTTTTGGATGACCTTTAGCATTTTGATCTCGCCTTCCAAAGTCATAGAATATCCACTTTTGATTTCTACGGCTCCCGTACCCAAGTTTTTGATTTCGTTCAATCGAGTTAAAGCACTTTCGAGAAGATCGTCTTCCGATGTGTCATTGAGGATTTTGGCAGAATTGAGTATGCCGCCACCTTTTGCAGCAATTTCTTGATAGGTCAATCCTTTGATTTTATCAACAAACTCACCTTCTCGACTGCCTGCATATACGATATGTGTGTGCGAATCGCACCAAGCTGGTAAGACATATTTACCCGATGCATCTATGATCTCTGTGTCCAAACTATCTTCTTGAGGAAGCGAAGACATTGCTCCAAAATCTTCAATCCTACCATCATTGATCACCAAAAATGCATTTTCAAGACTAGGTATATTGGACATGGCATTGCCTTTAATTAGGTTGCTTCCCCAATTGACACCAAGCAATGTCTTTATGTTTTTAATAAGTTTCAAATTATTGCTGCTTATTTATTCAAGTAATAAATGATGTTTTTTGCCAGTTTCTTTAGCTAATTCGTATCCTGCGTCAGCATGTCTGATGACACCAATGCCACAATCATTACGAAGTACTCGTTTGAGTCTTCGAGCAGCATCGTCGGTACCGTCTGCTACAATGACCATACCCGAATGAATCGAATATCCCATACCCACACCACCACCATGATGTAAAGAAACCCAAGTAGCGCCTCCAGCGGTATTGAGCAAGGCATTGAGTATTGGCCAGTCAGCTATGGCATCCGAACCATCCAACATTCCTTCTGTTTCGCGATTTGGAGAAGCTACAGAACCTGTATCGAGATGGTCACGGCCTATCACTATGGGTGCTTTTACCTTACCAGTTTTTACCAATTCATTAAATAACAGACCTGCTTCTTCTCGCTCTCCTTGACCTAGCCAACATATTCTAGCTGGCAAGCCTTGGAAAGCAATTTTTTCTTGGGCCATCCTTATCCATCTGTGGAGTGATTCATTTTCGGGGAAAAGTTCTAAAATGGCTTCATCCGTCATCTTGATATCATTTGGATCTCCTGACAAAGCTACCCAACGGAAGGGACCTTTACCTTCACAAAACAACGGTCGAATAAAAGCGGGCACAAAACCTGGAAAATCAAAGGCATTTTCAACTCCATGTTCTTTTGCTCTAGCACGGATATTATTACCATAGTCAAAGGTGATGGCACCCATTTTTTGTAATGTCAACATATACTCCACGTGGACTGCAACAGATTTATAACACTCTTTTACATATCTATCAGGATCAGCCACCCGCATATCTAAAGCTTCTTGGGTCGAGAGCGTGTTGGGAAAATAACCTGTCAATAAATCATGTGCGGAGGTTTGATCAGTCAGGCTATCGGGTGTTATTCTTCTTTCAATAAGTCTTTGAAGTAGGTCTATGGCATTACACTCTACACCAATGGAGATGGCTTTTCCTTCCTTTTTATATTGTAAGGCTCGATCAATTGCTTTGTCAATATCTTTGATGTGTTCATCTAGGTACCTTGTATCGAGTCTTTTCTGAATTCTCCACGCTTCTACTTCAGCGATTAGAGCAACGCCACCATTCATGGTAATCGCCAAAGGCTGCGCACCTCCCATTCCGCCAAGACCTGCCGTGACATTCAATGTACCTTTTAGCGATCCTCCGAAATGTTTTTTTGCCATTTGTGCATAGGTTTCATACGTACCTTGTACGATACCTTGTGTTCCAATATAAATCCACGAACCTGCTGTCATTTGGCCGTACATAATAAGACCCTTTTTCTCCAATTCGTCGAAGTGATTCCAATTAGCCCAATTAGGCACCAATTGAGAATTTGATATCAAGACTCTTGGGGCATCTTTGTGCGTAGGCATGATTCCGACAGGTTTTCCAGACTGAATGAGAAGCGTTTCGTTATCTTCTAGATCCTTCAGACTTGCAATAATTCGCTCCAAAGCTGCATGGTTTCTGGCTGCTTTACCTCTACCTCCATATACAATCAATTCCTCTGGCTTTTCCGCTACATCTGGATGTAAATTATTCAACAACATACGTAGTGCTGCCTCTTGTTGCCAACCTTTACAGCTTAATCCTTGATTTACAGTTTCTTTAATATGTATTTTATCCTCTATAACCAACATTGTTTTGTCATTTTTAGTATCTAAGAAATTTATACTCAATTTTATTGTAAAATACTTATGTGCTTTTTACTGTTTAATTACTTAATTGATGGGACTTCATGAAGTCAATACTTTTGATCATATCAATGTGTAAAAGCCTATCTTCCGTGTTAAACGATATTAATTTTCTAAATTCAGAAAAAACACTTTCTATCTGAACTGAAGACTTTGATGGACTGCGAAAAGATAATGCTTGGGAAGCAGTCAACAGTTCAATTGCCAATATTTTTTCAACGTTATCCAAAACACTTTTACATTGTCTTGCTCCATTTGCACCCATACTTACATGATCTTCCTGTCCATTGGAAGACACTATCGAATCAACTGAAGCAGGGGTAGAAAGCTGTTTATTTTCACTTACAAGACTTGCAGCAGTATATTGAGCGATCATCAATCCAGAATTGAGACCTGGGTTGTTAATTAAAAATAGTGGTAATTCTCGCTGTCCTGAGAGTAATTGGAATACCCTTCTCTCAGATATATTACCAAGTTCTGAAAGGGCGATAGCAGCAAAATCAAATACCAAGGCTAAAGGTTGTCCGTGAAAATTTCCACCTGAAAGGATGAGATCATCATCTACAAAAATCAGAGGGTTGTCTGTCACAGCATTCATTTCATTTTCTATTGTTATGGCAAGTTGATCCATCATATCAAGTGTTGCTCCATGAACTTGTGGGATACACCTAAAGGAATAAGGATCCTGTACCTGATCCTTTTTCATAGCAATCAATTCGCTACCTTTCAAAATCTGTCGAATATTTTGGGCTACTCGTATTTGTCCCCTTTGATTGCGAACTTTGTGAATGTTGTCATGGAAAGGCTCAATAGACGCTCCAAAAGCATCGATTGAAATTGCACTGATTAAGTCTGCCCATTTACTCAATTTTTTGGCTTTATCCAAAATATATACACCATAAGCAAGCATAAACTGTGTGCCATTGATCAGCGCAAGGCCTTCCTTAGCACCAAGTTGAAGTGGCGCCCAGCCTAGTTCATTCAAGACATCGGATGCGGGCCGTTTTAACCCTTCATAAAAAACATATCCTTCACCAATTAATGGGAGGACCATATGAGATAAAGGACACAAATCACCTGAGGCACCTAGAGACCCCTGTGTGTAGATAACCGGCAAAATATCGAGCCTAAACATAGCTAAAAGACGCTCAACTGTTTCAATTTTGACGCCAGAATAACCTAAAGACAATGACTTAATTTTCAAAAGCATCATATATCGGACAATCTCCAAAGGCACCTCCTCACCTACACCACATGCGTGTGAAAGAATTAAGTTGTGTTGGAGTTTTTTGATGTCTTCACCTTCAATTTTTACATTTTGTAAATAGCCAAAACCAGTGTTGATTCCATAAAAAGTATGCTCGTCATTTTTAAGCTTATCTTCTAAGTATTCACGACATTTTACGATTTTTTTAATGGCCTCATCAGATAATGTCAAATCTGCCCGCTGCTCAATAAGATACATAAAATCTTCAATATCTATCCATCCCGTATCTACCGTGATATTCTTAGTCAATAATTCCATACTATTAATTTACAAATACAAAGGTAAGTCACTTAACTTATTACTAATAATAGTATATTTTTACAGTTTTAATAACTTATAGTAATTAATGGAATTAAGACACTTAAAATCATTTTTAATATTGTGTGATACTTTGCACTTTGGCCATGCTGCTAATATCTTACATATTGTACAACCCGCATTAACAAAACAAATCAAAGAATTAGAGGAAGATCTTGGAGTCAAACTCTTTGCGAGAAACAAAAGAAACGTAGCCTTAACTCATGAAGGTGCCTATCTTAAGGGTCAATGTGAGAAGATAATGAATCAAATAGAAGATACTAAAAAAGAGATTAAATGGATTGGAGATGGGACCAAAGGGGAGATAAAAATTGGTTATGTAGGCTCTTGCATCCACACTTTCTTACCTACATTTTTAGATAATATCGCATCTACCTTTCCAAATATCCATTGGTATCTAAATGAATTGACCTCTATTGCTCAAGAGAAAGAAATAAAAGACGGCAAGCTTGATATTGCTTTTCTAAGAAATCCTGATCGCGATGAGGAGTTAGAATCCTTCGTCATCTTTAAAGAACCTTTTGCCTTCGTACTACCTAATCCACATCCGATATCCATTCATAATTTTGAAAGCATCCTCCAATTTAAAGACGAAAAATTCATTCTTCCTTCTAAAAATGATGGTGAAGCTTATTATGATTTACAATTAAGTATTTGCCATGAGGCAGGTTTTAGTCCTAACATTGTACACGAATCGGTGCATGGTCACACGGTCATGAAGTTGGTAGAACATCATTTTGGAATTACTTTATTGCCTTTATCTTTCCAGCAATTTGCCAACGACAGGCTACAATTCATACCGTTACCTCATATCAACCAAAAGTCAGAGATATCAATGATGTGGAAAAAAAGTAATAAAAATCCTTCGTTGAGTAAGGTGGTACAATTGGCCGGGGTCATCCATGTGTAAATATAACCAATCAATAAAAACCGAATCTTCGCTTTAAGGAGTTTTTAGATCTTGCCTAATATACTTTTCTTGAATAAATTAAATCTTAACCGTCCTCAAAACAAATTTCTTATCACCATACATGTTTAACTCTACAAAATAAACACCTGGAATAATACCCATAGGTTGAATCAAAAATGATGATCTACCTGTTGTCTCAAAAGTCTGATTAAATACTTCTTTCCCAGAAATGTCGATGATTCTCATGTTTTTCGGTTTAACCGTCTCAGATTGTAAGAGGCTTAAGGTAAATTGATTGCTAAAAGGGTTGGGCGAAATTTCTATAGCTGATTTGTTAAAGCTACAATCATTGACCACTATGTCTGAGGTAATAAGATTTCCATTTACTTCTGTAGCTTGGACACGCAAATAATAGGGTGCACTTTGCCCTAGACCTTCAGAATAAATCCCGCTACCTTTTGGCTGAACTGTCTTAATAATGCTCCAATCGTTTGCATCATCAGAGCCTAAAATCTCATAAGTTGCAATATCCTTTTCTTCATGAGATTTCCATTTGATTGTAGCATTGTCTCCACCACATTGAGTAATTAAATCCGAAATCGTAACTGGTAATGTTGGAGCTGTAAGATTGAATTGCAACTCTGCTATCCCAAAACATGAGCCACCCCCGTAATTTGTAAAAGGGGTAATCAAAACATATCTTGCTTGCTGAAAGCCAAGATTATGAACTGCTTTCACTCCAGCATAAAGGGTGGATCCATTTGCTCTTGGCACTGTTAATTGACCCACGTTTGTCCAAGTGACTCCATTCAAGCTGATATCAACATAGGCATCTTTTACACCCATGTTGAGAGAATCTGGATGATTAAAATTCCATATGTCTATATTAGAAATATTATAATTTTGACCCAAATCGTACCTGATCCAATGGCTATTTCCTCTTGTACCGTTAGGATTAATAGATGTAGCACAAGAAAGCCATGCATCAGAAGTGACAGAACTATGACGATCGGGATGGGATTGACTTGACAAAACAACAATTGTAATAAGCGATAAAAACATTAATGAGAGTATTTTTTTACACATCTGTATTAATTTAAGTTTATAATATATGTTTTTGATCATCATTACATACAGCTTGAACCCTGACTGCCCATAAATCCAATAGGCATAGTACCTGGTTGGTAACTATAAAATTTGTTTATATTTGGGTAGATCAGCGGCAGTTCACTCGGAGGGAGTCCAAACCAAAGAGCCAATTCTGCAAAATAAGCATCTGTAGAAAGACTAGGTATCAAGACACCATTGCCTAAATCTATCGTAGTTTTTAAAGCAAGTGAAGGATAGTTGCCAAATACTTTTCTACCTTTTACTCCATTATTGACTTTAAGGTCCCCACCCATTACCATAACATTACCTCCCCAACCGTGGTCAGTACCATTACCATTTGATGTGAGTGTCCTTGCAAACTCAGACATCGTAAAGGTAGTAACTTGATTGAATACACCGATTTGTTTTAATGCTTTAGCAAATGTATCTAAAGATTGATTAACAATTCCAAGCATCTCGTTTTGGTTATTTAATACCTCATCATGATGATCCCAACCACCAAATTCTACAAAGAAAATTTGCCTTTTATTATGACCAATAAGTGATCGAGTGGCGATTACATCTGCTATGTATTTAAGCGATCTACTCAACTCATTTGAGGTTACAAAAGGAGTAGTATATGTTGGTGCCGTGGTTAATGCTGATTTGAGTAAAGCAGCACCCTCTCTACTTTTTCTAGTAGTGTCGATATAGGTCTTTTTATAAGCATCCGTGTATGGATTGTATAACATAGAATCCAATGAAGTTTTAATAATTTGTGGAAGAGCCCATGTTCCCCCATCATTATTGATTGTAACTACCCCATTATAAGGACTAATAGAGTATTCGATTACTTCATTACCTGTTTGAAACACATTGGTACCTGAGAGAGAAATATTCATTGAAATATCCTGCCCACTATTACATGAATTGACTAAGTCAGCAATTTTGCCTCCCCAGCCAGTCGAAGACCTTTCGTGAGGAACTCCTGTCTGCCATTGATACGCTTGATCAGAATGAGAATATAAGCCTAGAGGTGATTTTTTTGACTTATTCCGCAATTGAGTAACCGTGTCTACGGGCTCAACCAAAGTCCCTACATTGGCTAAAAAAACCAGCTCTCCATTGTCATACATTTGCTTTACACTCGTCATAGCAGGGTGTAATCCTAATGGTATCCCGTTGTTTTGCAATGCTGCAGATTTTAAAACATTGTTGAAAGGCAGTGCTAAATTGGACCTTGATTTTTTATACACATCATAATTAGAATTGACTGCGGTGCTATCAGCAGGAATAAGCATATTGTAAGAATCATTACCCCCGCCCATTAAGATACAGACCATTGCTCTATAATCATTGTTGAGATTAAAAGCATTGCTTTGCACTGCGGCATTGAGACTTCTAAAATTCAACAAAGTTGAACCCATCGTTATACCTCCAACAGCTGCACAGCTTGCATTTTTTATAAATTGTCTTCTTGATTGCATCGGTTTCTATTTAATGATTACAAAATCGGATGAAATAGTGATTAAGAAAAGTGCCAATTTAAGCCTCTCGTTCCTCCAATTGTTTCCAAAAGTATTCTGCCTTACCCCATTTAAAGCTGTACGAATATATTTCTTAGATTGATCTGACAGTTGACCATAGGTCAAAAGCTTGTCAATTTCATTCATAAGCAGTTCCGTATCATGGGCATATTGTAATAAGTTGGTTTTATTAAGAGTCGAATTAGTTGTGGGCAATATTTTGTCATCCTCCCAATCCCAAAAAATGGCTTCCCAAATTGTCCAACCGTGTATCTTATTGATGCCAGATATTGCTTTTGAAGAATTCAGCAATTTGAATTCAGGGGCCACTAAGTTGAGATCATTCAATGGACCAATTGGACTAAAATCAGAAGGATAAAAATTAAAAACTGTAGGTGAGCCCAAAACTGTTTGTCCGAAGTCTTCATTTAGATCAAAACTATTGTTGAGATATAAATCTGTAGGTTGATTATTTGAAGTTTTGAGCGGTGAGTTGATATCAATGGATCTCGCAAACTGTATAGCAGACACAAAGGGTGATCTTTTCATTCCCGAAGTAGGATTATACTGGTCTTCAACGCTTCTTGCCTCGGGATCTAGCAAGATTGCTTTGATGATGTTTTTCATGTCACTGATCTCACCACTCGCGTTCGGTGTATAATAAGCATTAGCCACTCTTTGGATATATGCAGGGCTTGGGTTGGATTTGACCAACCGTTGTATGAGTAATTTAGCAATAAAAGGTCCCGTGTTGGGATGATTAATTAAGACATTAATGGCTTGATCGATGTCTTCGTCACCTGTATTATTTGGACTAGTTATGGTTGTTTTGAGTAATTTTTTACTTCCTGGTTCGTGATGCTCGATATAAATTTTCATCGGAATCTGCTTATGCGTACCATAGATATCTAACCCAAAATAAGCAAATAACGACCACCAAACATAAGGTTCCTTTTCACCGGGCCCGAGACCAGTAAATATTTTAGACATTTCAGCGATGTCATCATTATCATATGTAGGTATGGGTTGACCTTGGGCATTAAGTTTGAGTGTGCCATTCATATTGAGTTCATAGAGACCAATAGTAAACAGCTGCATAATCTCTCGTGCAAAGTTCTGATCAGGTCTAATATTTTTTGTTGTATCAGTTTTAGGATTGTTGAGGTGACTCAAATAATGTCCCATAGCTGGATGATAGGTTACTTTCTTAAGTATACTTTTATAAGTTGTAAAAGCATCTCCTACAAAAATATCATAATAGGACCCAAGTGCTCTAGCCCAATCACCTAATTGTGAGTCATGAGATATAACCAATATTTCTGAAAGCGCTAATGCAACCCTTTGTCTTAATAGATCTTGAGCTTTGATGTTATTATCCCACCATGCATAATTAAAGTGAAGAGAATAAGGACCAAAAATATCTGCAGTATCAAGCCCATTTGCCAATCGATAGACTACTTGCAAAGTCTTGAGTGTATCCCAAATACGATTGACTTTTGGTACAATTAATGAAGGTGGTATTGTAAACTGATCATTTATCCAAGCTTCATATCCCATATTCGCAACTTGCCCAATATAAGGTTTTTTTACGCCCAAGGTGGCTTGCCCAAGAAACCTAGCTGCGTCAAAAAATTTATGATCTATCCCAGACCCATTGACGGTAGCCATTCCTGAGGAGCCTCCATAATTATTACTTGTGGTGACTGTTATGCCTTGCGCATGACCTCTTCCTAAATAATCTGTATAAGGCTGAGCATAAAGATTGTGCAAGAGATAGAGTAATAAAAAAGTAATGATATTACGCATTAATAAATGATTTATCAAATTAGAAATCGAAAAACTATAATATTCTTTGATTTATCACCTTGTATAATGATAATTAGTATTCAAAAAACCGTAAAACTAATATGAATTTTTAAACAATAATTTCGTCAAAGAATAAAATAATATTTATAAGGCAAAATTATAAAATATTATTGATGTCGAGATGGGTAAAAACCACGAAAATTTAAATTTTTCACATGAATTTCAAAATATTTCTAGTAGATAAGAATATTAATACTATTGAAGGTTTCAATCTTTGTGTTTATACTATTTAGCCAATTTGCTCAGCGGCTACTCTTAGTTAAACCCCTAATTTAGGCCGATAGCGGTTTAAAATAAACATCTATCAAATTAACACCTTGAGTCCACTCCGTAAAGTCTAAAAGCCACAAATTCACAAATTTTAAAAATTACAAATAATTAAAATTCAATGAATTAAAATAAATAATATTTCATAAATTAAGCTAAGGAGCGTTTTAGGAGTGACCTCACACATTAAACTATAAGAATTTAACTGGAATACTTTATTACAATAATGATTCTTATGTAGTATGAGATTGATCATTTAATAGTACAAGGCCTAAAACGCTACAACTATACTATTTATTTAAACACTTTGCAAACGTAAAAAAAAGATATTGAGTTGCTATCATAACCAAATTGGTCAGACGGCACTAATTTCATAAAATGAGTAATAAATCTTTGTAAAATTTGGTTTTATTTAATCTTCTTTTATTACCAGTCTAAAACCATTACCGTGAATATTCATGATTTCTAATTTCTCATCTTTAGCAAGATACTTTCGAAGTTTAGTTACGAATACATCCATGCTTCTTGCAGTAAAATAATTGTCTTCACCCCAAATTTTAGAGAGTGCCTCAGACCTTTCCAGAACATCATTCTTTTTTAAACAAAACATTCTTAGAAGATGTGCTTCTTTAGGTGAAAGTTTATCTGTTTCTCCATCTGGTTGAAAAGTTAGAATTCTCAGTGGATAGTTAAAGTGATATTGACCTATTAAAAATTCTTTAGCATCACTTTCTGGTGCTTCCTCTTTTTTAGCCCTTTTGAGGATAGCCATCACTCTATAAAGAAGTTCCTCACTATTGAAAGGTTTGCTGATGTAGTCATCGGCTCCTATTCTAAATCCTTCAAGAACATCTTCCTTTAGATTACGAGCTGTTAAAAATATGATTGGAGTAGTTTTATCTTTTTCTCTAACTTCTTTGGCCAAAGTAAATCCATCTTTCTTAGGCATCATGACATCAAATATACATAGATCATATTGCCCATTTCTAAAAGCAATAAGACCTTGCTCTCCGTCTGTAGCCAATGTTACATCATATTCATTCATTTCGAGATAAGACTTTAGTACATCGCCAAAGTTCCTGTCATCTTCTACTAATAAAATTTTTCCGCTCATTTATTTTAAAATTATAATAATACTGTTAATTATTTAGCACGAAATTAATAACTGTTTTGGTAATTTTTTAATTATTTTCGTTTTTTATAAGGTAAGGTTACGTAAAACGCACTTCCCTTACCCAATTCACTCTTTACAAACACTCTACCACCGTGAACATCCACAATTGATTTGACATAACTTAAACCTAAACCAAAGCCTTTTACATCGTGCAAATTACCTGTGTGCACGCGATAAAATTTTTCAAATATATTTTTTAGATCTTCTTTTGATATCCCTACACCATTGTCTTTTATCATAATTTGGACACCTTCTTTTTCATCTGTAGTTTTTACTTCTATACGTGGGGTTTCCCTTGTGTACTTCTCCGCATTATCTAAGAGATTTGCTAAAATATTTGAGATATGGGTTTTATCTGCCATAATGATCGGCTTCTTACTTGACAAATCTAGACTGATTGAACCACCTCTTTCACTTACTTTGAGTTGGGCGTTATCTACTGCGGTTTGCATTAAATCATTGATATTGACCTCCTCATTTTTTAATTCTACTTCATTTTTTTCGAAGCGGGCCATTTGGAGTACTTTTTCTACTTGATCCAGCATTCTTCGGTTTTCTGCCTTAATGATAGAGAGAAATCGTCTAATTTTATCTTCATTGCCTATGATCATCGGACTACCAATAGAGTCTGTAGCTAAGGAAATGGTAGCTATAGGAGTCTTAAACTCATGGGTCATATTATTAATAAAATCATTTTTTATTTCTGATATTTTCTTTTGCTTGAAAATGATGTTGATAGTATAAAAAAAGCAAAACAATATAAGTGAAGTAAAAATGATAGAAGAAATCATAATAGGAAGCAAAGCTTTCCATAAAAAACCCTGTCTCCCAGGAAAATACAATATCAGATCTGATGGTTCACTATACTGAAAATCCTCAAATAATGATATTCGATAAGGAGTAGATAAAATTTTAGCTTCATCTCTCATGGTTGAGGAGGACTTGTTGTCTTCAAATTCTACAACATAGTTTCCATTTTTCATGAAAAAGCTCTTGCTTTTATTGGAATAAATACCATATTGGTAATCCAACATAATACCCTGGTTGATGATCAGGTCTCTTCTTAAAAATGAATCTATAACGGATAAATTGAAAGGCGAAATTTTATCCAAGACATTGGTATCCGCATACAGAAAATTTTTTATTAACTCTTCTTCTAGATTTTTATCCTGTTCCCATCCGTCCTTAAGCTTCTTTAGCGTTTTTTGGATGTCTTGTGACTTGATGTCTTTTTGCAATTCTTCTAGCAATCGCTCTTTAGTACGGCTCAAAACCAGAAGGATTCGATCGTCAAATGCTTCTTCTTGGAGTGAATAAGATTTTTGTAGCCAAAAAAATTGTATCGAGCTGACTCCTATCAAAGCAGTAGACATTAATACAATAATCAAAATAATGGCCTTTTTAGACATATAACCTTTGACTTAAAACATTATTTTCTTCTAAATTATTATAAATATACGTTTTAAGTCCAATTTTTGTTTCGAGTAAAAATATTAATTGAAATTAAACCTGACCATTGTACCAGCTTGTAGGCGGGTAAGAGGAAAAGGATTAATCGTATATTGTACCGTCCTTGAATAATCTGCGAAAAGTCGTATCGATAAGTTTTTATACATTTGATATTCGATGTTCGGCTTGAATGCGATGGTTAAGCCTCCTTTTTGTGGCTGTGCATTAGCTTCATTATCCAATCGATATATTTCTGTCTTATCATCTCTAAAACTAAAGTCTGAAGTAAATGTCAAGGTCCTATTCTGAGCTGGTTGGAGTGGTGATCCTGCCAGTGGGTTTTGGCTTTTTGGCTTTGTGTCATCCTCTTCGTCTGTTTTTTTCTTAGCTCTTACAGATCGCTTTTTACTTTTTGTAGACCTAAATCCTTTGAAATTTTGAACTGTGTATCCCAATCCAGTAACCAATTCACGTGAATTCGTTTCTCCCAGCTCATTAGCATTCAGCCTTAAATCCATGTTTCTTGTTTTTCGATATTCTAGATTCAGATTGAAGTTGGATTTTGTCTTCATTTGGATTCCGATCAAAGGGCTAAATCCTTCTGTCAACGTCAGCATAGGTACTTCCAATTGAGAATAGTAGTTGTTGTTTGAAGGGCTTGTGAGCCAAGGATTATTCTCCGTAAAGTCAGGAGCGGTATTAAACCTAGCTATGCTGATCACAGATTTGTAGGCGTGTCTCAATGTAAAACTACTTAGCACATCTTTAAACATGCCTAACTTAGAAAGTCCATCATACCTTAATGCCCAGTTTGGCTTTGGTAAGAAGTTCAAAGCTTTGACTTGATCTTGAATTTTGTTATTTACATCACCCAAGTCTTGTCCAGTGTAAGCAGCTAAAAATGCTGGTACGTTTACCGCATAGGAAGTAGGACCGTACCCTTCACGATATTCAGCATCTTTAGGGTGTGCTCCAGCATTGGGCACATTTGCTAAATTTCTGGAGGTGATGATTTTATAAGCCTTATACCGAGCATATACGTCTCTGCTACTTTGGAAGATCGTATTCATTCCAAAATTGGTATAATCAAAAGAACCAATATCATATTTAGCCAATTGCATATAATCATTGCCATCTTTCGATTTAAATACTTCGGTATGATCTCTTCTATAATTTTTTATAAAATCTATATCTAATACGAAGTCTCTAAAAGGTTCTAAAAGGATCTTGCTGCTCAGCGTCTGCCGCTCGTTTTGCATGATCTGGTCATTAAAGTTGACACTCTTATTAAAATCAGTTTTATTGGCTTGTAAGAAATTATTAGTATTGCGATGATCGATATTTGGCTGTAATCCTGCTGCAAAAGCCCAACCTGGTGAACTAAATTTTTCTAATCCAAAAAGAGATGCTTGTGGCATGAATCCCGGTAGGCTTGTACCCAAATCTTCGCGATAACTTAATTTGATCGACCTCAATACCAATAGTGGTCTGATCAGTATTTTTTCGATTACACTTGGCTCTCCTGACTCTTTCTTAGCGGCACTTCTGTCTTTAGGCTGATTAGCTGCAGCTGCGGCATCAGGTCTTGTTCTAGATCGTTGTTGTGGTACCTGACGACCACCCGAAGTTCCTTGTATTTTCTTTAGATAGCCCCATTTTTCGTACAACTTGTCAAAAGCTAGGGTAGCATTGGCTGATCGTTGCTGTGTATTTTGTATGACGTTGCCCATCAAATTGCCAGTTTCATCAATACTGATTAAGGCACCTCCATTCCAATTGTAATCTGCACGATAATCAGCCGAAGCACTTACAAAATCCAACAATGGTATTAAGTGGAATGGCAACTTTGAGTAGGTAAGGTTGATCGAATGTTTATAATTTTTTGTACGACCTAAATCTGCTAAATTATCCATCCGATAATCTCGAACAGCGTTAGGATTTTGAGATACTTGTTGAGTAAAGTCTTGACCTAACTCATTGACCCAAGGTCTACCTTCTCTTGTATCTGCGATTCCTACTTGTCGGAGTTCATCGACGATTGCGGAAGATTGAGCTGTAAAGGTGAGTCGTATGGCTTTTGTAAGCTCCCAATCTAAGTTGTAATTTCTTTCCCATCTGAATCTAGAGTCATCAAATTGGAAAATAGGTACATCTGGAAATCTAAATGCTCTCGAGTTTTTATATCTATTCAATCCCGTATTAAAACCTATTCTATTTGGCAAAAGATTGAAATTAAATTCCGATAACAACTTCAAATATTTTGACTTAATACTTTTTAATGGTTGGATACTCAGGCCTTTTGTAGCATAATTATACTCGAGGTTCATCTGGGTCTCTGATGTGAGGTCTGAGGCAATGACTGGATCTGTTCTATTGGTTTCATTGTAGGCATAACTGGCCGTAATATTTTGAGGGCTCCATGGCTTGTTACTACTTGTGCCTTCTACTCTGATGTTTGTCATGTTTAAGGATCGGGTAGTCACAGTTTGATTGGCACGTTCGTATACGCCTGCTCTTTCTGATTCTGGTACAACACTTGCTGCTTGATCCACCGTGATATCTAACTGATATGGGTCAAATAATGGAGTAACGACTTCCTTACTATATTGTGCAAAGAAAGGTACATTGATCGGCAAAAATTTAGGTAATAGTTTACCAAGATTAAGTGTTGTGGCGATGTTGTACTGCAACACCTGCTCTTGTGCTCTTTCTTGCAATCGTTTATCTATCCCCCCAAATCCTATGGTACTAAGATTACCGGTAAGGTTTAATTCACCGAAGTCAGCTAATTTTGCCTGCATTCTTGCCTGTGCTGCAAAACCACCTTTTTGAGAAAGACCCGTAGCTCTTAATTCATTGATCCAAACTTCTCCACAAAAAGTATTAACAGGATCAAGGTTTTTTACACCTATTTCCATTACTTTTACAAACCCTAAGCTTGGTACACCTTTTATCCTTAATTTGGCTCCTGGCCTATCTGGGTCATCGGCTTCTAATATACCATTTTCGAGTTTTGCCAGTTTCAGATCTTTAAATTTTTCTAAAACAATTTCTACAAAATTATCTTCTAACCATACACTATCCGTCACATTGGCATTGCCAGGTGTAGATGCTCTAAGAGGCATCTCGTACTCATAATAGTTGTTTAACATATCTTTACCTAATTTGATAAAAATAGCCAATTTACCTGGGTCGATTGCTTGCTTTTCTTTTGATTCTAAATGAACAAAAAGTTGCAGTTTTTTATATAGGTTTAAATCTAGTTTTGACAATTTATTGACTGCTATTTGACAGCCTGCCTGCAAGTTACAAAAGTTTAATACCATTGACTTCTCGTCTTGCAGTAGATTGGTCAATGTACCAAAAAGACGCTCTTGCTTTATTCCTTTAGGAGTGACGTAGTTGAAAGGTAATTTGTTACTATTTTCTTCTACACCTATTTCATCTACAGAAAAGTCAACTTCATTTGGAGAAGAGTCAATACCTTTACAGATATTATTAGACCTCCGCCAAGAACTTCTCACCAATTGGAATTCTGCAAACCTAAAGGTCTTGGCTGTTGAGAATTTTGTAAAATACATCCTCATGAATTGAATGGCTCTAAAACCATCAATATCTTTTGCGATACCACTGTTTAAAGGTATTTGGAATCTGTACCAGACTTCCTCCTGACCATTGGTGTTAACCGTTTTTCTTGATTGTCTGTAATAAGGTCCAGCAGTAGTACTATCGATAAAACCATTTTGGTTTCTAACAGGTAGTGTGTAACTAAAATAAGATTCTCCTTGATCCAAAGATCTATTATTATTCAAATCTTCAGAATCTGGTAATCTATTACCTCTCAATACTTGACCTCCCACACCTTGGCCAGTATTATCCAATGGAGCGTTTCCTTGTGGATTGTTAAATTCCTTCATCCTCGTGAGCAATGGTGCATCATCAGGAAATGTTTTATCACCAAAATATCTAAAATTATCACCCGCGGGGTCATCAATTATACTTTGTACAGGCTGTCCAGCAAAAGCATTCATTTCGTCTATCCATGTAGCATGTTTTACACGCTCTTGATCATCGCCCATTCCATTGAGGCCTAAGTCTTGCACTTTACCATTTACACCATCAAAGCCATTGACGATAGGTATATTGATAGGTACACGACCCAATCGAGTATCGACTACACTTCCGGTGGGATTTGGATCATTTACTCCTGGCATACCATTTTCAAAAAACTGTAGTCCATCTTTTAGAATATCTTCTGAAATATTACCCAATTGGAAGATGATTTCGCCCGTCTCACCGTTGGCATGGCGAATACCGTCTGGTCTTTCCATAAAAGGATTTAACACCCAAAAATCTATAAACTCATAATTAGCTGCCTCGAAATCAGAGTTTTGAAAATATCGCATGATACCTCCCCATCTTGATCGAGGATTGTTAAGCGAGAATTTTTGTGTTCTTGGATCAAAACTCACCCCTGCCGAGTAACCCACATTACCTTGTGGTTTATCAAAGTTGTAAGGCCCTCTTTCATCTGGATAATATCCTACATCAAAAGTGAACAATTCATTTTGACCTATTTGTACCTCTCTTTGAAATAATTCTGTTTGCTCAATGATCCTTGTATATGGGTGACTTCGGTCGGTTTGTGTTTTTCTTGCATCACCCGACCTTTCTATCTGATACCAGTTAATTTTAGCACGATTCACACCATTTAATATGTCATTGCTAAAGGTCGATTCTGGAAATTCTGAAGGCACGCTCGAAATCATCCAACTATTGGTATTAAAGCCCCCTAAGGATAGACCATTGATAGCACCCTCGAAATCATCTAAACTAACTACAGGATCTTTTTGCCCAGGTAGATTGATGGCTTTACTATATCCCGGTTGCATATACGCTGCTTCTCCATAAAAACTAACACTAGAAGGTGCATTTGTACTGTAAAATGGCAACTTGTCCAAGGCTTTAGTCAACCATGGTGTTTCGTCTGCAAAGTTGACGTCGAGACCATACATCTTATTGTTAATCGGATCTTCTCCAATGTTTACCTTTTGAGTAAATGGTCTGTCCCATAACCGCATAGCTGTAGCTCCAATCGAAAACTTCTTGCTAAAATCATATTCTGCCCGCAAGGCCAACATATTCTTTTGTTGCAGTCCAAATACAGCGTTGTCTTCAAAATTGATTTGGATTGGTGTGCCTTGAGATAAGTATGCTGGATTGATTACTCTCAATCTACCCACACCATAATCGATTTCATAATCTACATTTTCTTGTAAAAGTATGCCACCTGCAGTAACTCTCACAGACCCTCTTTGGATAAATAAGCCACCTAGATTATATTCACCAGTATTTGATGACTTTACCCTGGCTTTCATCACAAATTTATTTAACTCAAGACTTTGTCTGGCTATAGTGATGGTTGTATCATACAGTTGTTTGTAGACATATTTTTCGCGGAGTACAGGATCAGTAATCACAGATTCAAGTCTTGATCCGAAGGGTTCTAACACTGGAAAAATAATACTTCCTGTCCGCTCAATAACAGTAACGCCAGGTATGTAGTCAAATGCACCGTCAGGTTGAGGATCACCAAATCTATTAAGTTTATCTACTCCAAATATTTGTAGTAGCGGCTGATTCCTGAGGGATTCTTCAGGTAAGAATTTCTTCAAAGATCCATCATCAAAATCATCTTCATAAAATATATCAAAATCAAAACCTTCTTTATTGAGAGAAGATGTTTGTAAGTTATAAACGTTTTTCATCATCAAGTCCCAAGAAGGTGAGTTAGTCACTTGGTTGGTAGACTTAAGGAGTTTTGTAAAAATTACTTTTGGAGGAGTAGCTCGCGGCTGTCCGTTGATATCTCGAGCCGAGCTACTTTCTAGCCCTTCTGAGGCAATCTGCCCCACAGTATAAATGGTATCACATCTAGCGGTATAAAAATATTTGTATGAAACGGCTAATACTTGATTAGGTCTCAGCCTGATATTTAAAGAAAGTGTACCCAATTGTGGATTAAAAGTATATTCACTTGAATTTAATAACCTTCCTCTGAATACTTCGAAGTCTCTATTTTGTCGTAGTCTATAGTTTGGACCACTCAATGAAGCACTTGTTTTATCAATTGAATTTACACCAGGGTCATTCACCAGCCGCTCAAACAGGCCATTTGCTTTGTTGTCTGGAAGTGGTATATTAGTAATATCTGTTAAAAAAACAGGAAGTGGCGATGTTGGGGGGAATAAAGTATTCTTCGATGTATACTTATTGATATCAGATTCTCCTAAATCAGCAAGTGCAGCAATCATTGTACTACCTTGTTGATAGTCGGGTCTATCATCAGAAATCCATACTTCCATCTGTGCTACTCGAAAAGATGTATTGATTTGAGGTATGTTTTGTAGTGTTCTTTCGTAAGTGGCTCTATTGAAGTGCGAAATGAAGAAGTGTCTATTCTCGTCATATTCATCAGGTCTTACCTCTATATCTTGGATGGCTGATCCATTTTGTACTTGTAGACTATTTCTTTTTGATTGTTGCTGTGCCGCTAAAATAGATAGTTTGAGATGACCGAACTGAAGATCTGTCTTAAGACCAAATAGATTTTGCACACCAGGTATCAATGACCCTCGCAAAGGTAGATTTACATTACCCGCTTCTATTTTCTTTAGGATATCATCTTCTGAAAATTGATCAGAGTCGTACTTTAACTTAATCTGACGGTCAAAATTAAAGGTATTTTGATTGTCATAATTGAAATTCAACTTTAGTTTTTCCCCTATACCACCATCTACACTCAATCGGGGTCTCATATTGAAGTCGCCTGGAATAAATAGTTGTCTTTGAAAATTGGCTAAGAGTGAAGGATCCTCATTCTTTTGATAACTAAAAAATCCCAATGTAAGGTCTACGCTACCTCTTGGTTTGATATTGTATTCTGTACCACCAAATAGTCGGTCGATCATTGATTTTCCTAAGTCAATTTTAGACATAGGATCCAATTTTTTAAGCCTATCACTTAGGTTTTTATTTCTGAAATCACTAAAACCATTTAAACTTTCGAAGTATTTTGTTTCTTGTTCTTTAGACTTAAATTTGAGATATTCGTCGAAAGTTAGGTAGGTAGGTTCTCTGTACAGTTCGTCACCAATTTTTTCGGTCAGGATGTATTTTCCGGTTCTGACATCATAATTTACCTCTCTTTTGATGAGGCTCGTGTTGACATCAAATGGATTTTTGTACTTGTTTAAAAAATAATTATCTCCTGGCCTTTCGGTAGGTAAGGTATCTTTAATTGATACTCTTTTGCTATTTACAGGGATTTTCTTTGTTGTAACATACTTTGTGCTGGCACCAATATTGATACATCCAATCACAAGAGCCAAAACAAAAAACCTCCAGCTTTTTACTACTTTTCTTACTTTATATTCCAAAACGCTGTTTAAATTCACTTTTTTATTTACGAATAACATAACGATATCTAACTTTCAATAGTATACTGATCGTTTAAAAATTAACTCATATGTTTTAGCACTTCTTTTATTAGGTTTTCTACTTGGTCTATATTCGGATTTTTCATGATGACTTGGTTGATTGATTTTTCAACCGAAGCTTTAGCAAAGCCCAAGGCTAATAAGGCTGATAACGCATCATCTTTTAACTTATTGTCTATACCTTGTTTGCTTGTTACGTCTACTTCAATGCCCGCCAGCTTCATCACTTTATCTTTTAAGTCGATTATGATCTTTTGAGCCGTTTTTGGACCAAGGCCTTTGATCTTTGCAAGGCTCACGGCATCACCGTTGGCTATGACACGTTGTAATTCTTCAACTTTTAAATAAGACATGATTACTCTTGCCGTATTTGCTCCTACACCAGATACAGAGATCAAGAGAATAAAAAGTTGCTTTTCGCTTTCGCTCAAAAAGCCCCATAGACTCATATCATCCTCTCTTACTTGCAGATGTGTGTAGAGTTTTATATCCTCCTTACCTTCTAAATCACCATAAGTATTGAGACTTATATTGACTTGATAGCCAACTCCCCCACATTCTAAATACACAAATGTTGGCGTTCTATTTGTCACTTTACCCTTTAAATATCCGTACACAAGCCTTTATTTATATTTTCTAATAGCAAATATAATACCAAGATTGATTTATATTAAGTTTTATTTTAATATTAAATGAATTATTTGCCAACTCATTAATACTAAATAACTTAGTTTCTAGATTTCAAATTTGACCAGTTCATAAAATTCTCTTACTCGTGCTTGGATGGTCTCTTGATCCAATTCTTTTAAACGCTCTACGCCAAATTTTTCTACACAAAATGAAGCCATAGCTGACCCATAAATTATTGATCTTTTAAAATTGGCATAAGAGTGGTCTTTGGTTTTTGCTAAATACCCTAACACACCACCTGCAAAAGTATCACCCGCACCCGTTGGATCAAATACATCTGCTAATGGAATAGCCGGTGCAAAGAAAATATGGTCATCATAAAATAAAAGGGCTCCATGCTCCCCTTTTTTGATAATTAGATATTTTACACCCATATCTTTAATGACTCTTGCAGCCTTTACGATGGCATACTCACCCGACAATTGTCTTGCCTCTTCGTCATTAATGATAAGTAAATCGACACGCGCTATTACTTTTTTCAAATCTTCCATTGCGACATCCATCCAAAAGTTCATCGTATCCATAGCAATCAACTTTTGAGTACCATCCAATTGGTCTAGCACACTGGCTTGAATAGAAGGTGTAAGATTGCCCAACATCACATATTGACTAGATTTGTAAGACTCAGGAAGTACAGGATTGAAGTCAGCCAAAACATTCAAATCAGTGATTAATGTATCACGACTGTTCATATTCATATGGTACTTTCCTGACCAATAAAAAGATTTTTCATCCTCTTTTATTTCAAGTCCTTCTAAGTTGACCCCTTTTTGCTTTAACGTCTCCAACTCTGATTTCGGAAAATCTCCACCTATTACAGCGCTGAGGTTAATATCATTTGTAAAATAAGATGCAGCGTAACTAATGTATGTACACGCACCACCAACTATTTTTTCTGCTTTGCCAAATGGTGTCTCTACATCATCAAACGCCATCGTTCCTATCGTCAATAAACTCATAATGAATATTTTATTAAAAATTTCGCAAAAGTAATATTATTGATCAAAATATTTATACAATTTTTGTTTACTTGACTATTAACACAGGGATTACCGCTTTTTTCAGCAAAAAAATTGAAATGATAAGATTTTTTGATTCAATCTGTTCGATTTATTAAACTATTTCTCACTTTTACAGTCTATAAGTGAAACCAATTAGCCCTACTTTCTATATACTAAATGAGTGCTTAAAAAAGAATTATGTTTAGGATTGTAATTTTTGTTATAATTTCTTTGACTTTTTTGTCAGATAGAAGGGGGCGCCCCATTGGTAATGCAGGTGCTCCAGGAGAAGTAGATAATGTGACTTGTCTAAACTGTCATATCCGCGGAAATTTTAAACCAGAAATACAAATTGATCTCATCGATAAAGCCAATAAAAAAGTTCAGAAGATTTTACCAAATACGGACTACACCGTAAATGTTCAACTAATCGACAGCACTAGCAAAGCAGCTGTGTTTGGTTTTCAGATGGTACCGCTTACCTCTAAAGAATTAATGGCGGGTTCTTTTCCCACTATAGGTAGCAGGGTCAAGCGCGTAGTAGACTTAAACAGAACCTATATTTCTCATAATAACAGAAGTACTTCAGCCACCTTCACGGCAACTTGGAAGTCACCCAACCAACTTGGTGATAAGGACAGTATAAAACTTTATTACGCTGGTGTAGTTGGCAATGATGACGATAATTCTATTGGTGACAATGCAATCGTCAAGTCCAAAACCTTCTTGTATGAATCAACTACCAGTAATGAAGCAGTTGAAATCGAGGCAAAACCGATCTTAATAACCAATATTACGTCAACTTATTTGGAGTTTAAATATGACAAAAGCATAAAAGTAGTAAAGGTATACAACCATCTAGGCTATCTTATAATGGAAGTAGAAGATACTGATTTGAAAAGGATCGATATTTCCGCATTGTCAGCCAATACATATTTTGTTCAAACCTTAGCTGAAGGTAAAATCTTTACACAGAAATTTCTAAAAATTTAGGCCCTAAGAACTAAATTAAAATACGATATTGGTGGACATGTAATCGCGTAAAAACCTTCCATTTTAGGGCGTTTTTACATATTACGATAAAATTTATACTTTAAACCCTTACCATATTAATCATTAATTTTTTTATAATTGAGCTTTGAAATAAAAAATAATAAATCATGTTTGGTAAAAAAGCTGAAAATATGTCAAATGGAAGTGGTACAGTGACCCCCAACTCGAATAACTCGATAGTAGCAGGAACAAAGATACAAGGCTCAATAATAGCTAGTTCAGATATACGAATAGATGGAGAATTAGTAGGTGACCTTGACTGTTCAGGTAGATTGGTTATTGGTCCAGAAGGTCGGATCAAAGGTAATGTAACTTGCCAAAATGCCGTTATTGAAGGTGTATTCGAGGGTAAACTACAAGTATCTGAATTACTAAATGTACGTGAGACAGCTAAAATTGATGGTGAGATAATTACTGATAAATTGACTGTACAAGCGGGTGCATTGTATAATGTGACATGCTCTATGGGTAAAATATCAAAGTCTGGATCTAAGCCAAAAGAATTAGTGGTAACGTTGTAATTCCTAAAATGATTGAGCCTAAAAAAAAGTACAAACGACCGGCTTCAAGCTTTGTAAAATATAGTAGTTTAGGATTTCAATTGTTCGCAATTTTTGGCCTCACATTGTGGGGAGGACTCAAAATAGATAAATACCTAGATTGGTCAGAGATTCCAGTTATTACGATTGTGCTGCTCTTTTTGGTTTTTGTTGCTTTTATGTACAAACTCATTAAAGAACTCAATGAAAAATAGTACGGACCTCGTCAAATTCTCCTTTTGGATTACGATTACATCCATTGGCCTAGGGATATTCTCGTATGTTATAACCCGTTTTGAGCCCTTCAAAGGTTATCTTCCATTCTTAATTTGGTCTATCGTCATTTTTTTGGTCATCATTTGGTTTACTTTGCTTTTGGCAGCATATTTTAGTCAAAAAAACGATGAAAAAAATTTCTTAGGTCTTGCTTACATCAACTTTCTTGTCAAGTTTGTCGTAGTTGTAGCCATACCGATGTATTACACACTTACCCATAACTTGCCTAACACCAATTTTATCATACCGTACATTGTGATATATGCTGTGTTTACGATTGTGGAGACATATTTTTTGAGTGGGAAGGTTAGGTTTAGGTAAAAAGTTTTATTAGTTTTGTATGATAAACGTTGTCATGCTTATTGCAAACCCGGGATATGATGTAGTTTTTAAAAAAAGAGTAAAGACATACATTTCATGAATGTAAAAGAGCAAGATTTCCCAGTACAGTTCAGACCTATTATCCATAGGTTAAAAAAAGCCGTTCAAGTAAAGGAAGTAAGGGATGAAATGGAGATAGAAGACGATTTTATCAAAGAAATCATGGATTATGAGGATAGGGTCAAAATTCAAGAAACTTTAGTGGCTGAAGAACGTCTTTTAAAAGAAGAGGCTCAAAGAAAACAAGAAGAGGCTCAGAGAAAACAAGAAGAGGCTCAAAGAAAACAAGAGGAAGCTCAGAGAAAACAAGAAGAGGCTCAAAGAAAACAAGAAGAAGCTATAAAACTGATGTTAAAAAGTGGCATTAATAAAGCCATTATTGCAGAGCAACTGCAATTATCCATAACATATATTGAATCCCTTGAATAAAAAACTCATGTACCCAACTAAAGATATACTATATGTAGGTATACAGTTTTTGTTACTTTCTGTATTTTTAATAAATAAAGAAAATAGTCTTGAGATACCCTATGCCGTCCGTCTATTGGGCTTGGTATTAGGCGTATTAGGTGCGCTGGTCGTGTCGATAGCAATCATACAATTGAGCAAAAGCCTCTCACCTTTCCCGACACCAAAGCAAAATGGACAATTGGTGACAAACGGATTGTATCATTATGTACGGCATCCGATCTATACGGGCATAATTTTTGCCACCATAGGCATCAGCCTTTACCAAGGCAGTATGACCTTAGTGATCACCTCCTTATTGTTGGTGGTACTATTTTACTTCAAAGCTAGATACGAAGAGCGCCTTCTTGCGGTACAATATCCTACGTATGCACTCTATCAACAAAATACAAAAATGCTGATTCCTTTCCTTTTGTAAAATTTATAATTGGAGTTAAGTTTCGATTTTCTATTATACTTAGGGCTTTTTGTACTGCGTATTAATTTTCCTAGCAAATGAGTTGCTGGAATTTCTTTTTCTTGGGCGGCCTTTAGAAATTTAGCGTTAAGAAATCTTGTAATCAATCCGTTAAAAATTCTAAACTGTTTGAGCACTTTCTGCTTAATAAAGTTGCGATGAAGTAAATATAGCCTCAAGTCAAGAAAGATGTACATTTGTTAAAGCGAGTTTTTAGAATTTAGGATTGAAGGAAAGATTTTAGTTAAATTTCTAACAGCCTTGATTTTTTGGTCCCCCTCAGAAAGTTTTCTTCGGTTCCTTCACTAAATTGTGATTTCGTATCACAATTTTGCTAAAGCATCGATCAGTCATGTATCAAGACAAAAGAACAATATATTATCAAAGTGTAGGCTATCTATGGCTTGATGACTTTTTCAACAAGCCCAATTACGATATTGAGCTCAATTTCACGACAAAATGCAAAAATTGCCCTTTTATTGCCCTTTTATTTGATGTAGATATTTGAATTAATGTATTATATATCAGTGCATTATGAACGAATGGATGGTAATAGGGCAATAGGAATTGCCCTATTCGGTGTTTTTTTGCCCTATTATTTTAGAGAATAGAAAAGACCCGGGCCTTTGGTATTTGATTTGGTGAGAAGGGAAAAATCGTCGACCAATTGTTTTAGATCATTTCCTGCTGTGCGTTTAGAAATAGCAAATTTGGTTTGATATAGTTGATTGGTCATTTTTATTCGATTTTTCATCATGTCGAGGATGCAGTCTATTTGTCGGTCATTGAGACCAAGTTGCATAAGACCATTTGAATCATATTTATATTTATTAAACCTTACAAAAAATCCTGACATATCATACTTAAATTTTGGGACAGGCAATTGATATGCTTCGCATTCCTTAATTATTTTGAGTGTACCTCGGCCCCATGATTCTATATATCCACTCCTAAAAAACGCATTTGCAATATCAGGATTAAATGGTATAGATGGATGTTTGACCAAAAGATTATCTACGGTCCACCTTTCGGGCAATAGACCCTCATTCCATATCATAAAATAATCTTCATACACACTGATTTGGATGGGCGTATATCCTGCGTAATCCTTATGGGCAATAGCATTAAGAAGCGCTTCTCTGACTGCGGCATAAGGGTATTCATATTCTTCTATTCTTTGCAATTTATCATACCTGATCAAAGCTTTGAAATATTTGCTATACAACAACTTCATGGTTTGCTCCACTTGTTCAAAAAGATTACCGTCGATAACATCTTGATATATAAGATCATCATCCGATTTAAAAAAACCAATCTTGATAAAACTGCCGTTGATGATCTTCTGAGGATCGGGATGGAATAACAATATTGCTGCCCTCTTTAAAAAGCCATTTTCTATCAAGTGCAGATTCTCCAATAACATCTCGTCTGAGTCGGTAAGTACTGACTCATTGCCTCTTTGGCTTAGCGAAGCTTTATTTTTAAAAAACTCTAATGTATCTTTTTTTAGATCCGTGATCGAGATATATGGTATCGGAACTCCATCCCATTTTTTACCCGATTTATTCAGAAGGAATTTATCAAGAGCCGTTCCTTTCAACTCTTGTTTGGTACTTCCGCTTCTGAAGTGATATTGTCCTTTATAACTTACAGGATACGGATGACTATCTACAGTGATTTTGATAAAATCTTTACCATCTTTGTTTTGTAGATCCACATCTACAATTATTCCTAGTATATCCCGAATTTTATTAGGAATATCCTCCATAAGTCTTTTAGAATCCTCTAATCCTACCACTTCTCCATCATCATCTATTCCAATATAGATCACACCACCCGATGCATTTGCAAATCCACAAATCCATTTGATGTATTCATCTCTCCAAGAGCTTTTGTATTCGATATTTTGTGACTCTGCCATGTGATGCTATTGATAATTATAGGCAAAGATAAGCAATATTTTAATAAAATTGCCCTTTTATTGCCCTTTTATTTGATATAGATGCTTGAATTAATGTATTATATATCAGTGTATTATGAAAATATGGATGGTAATAGGGCAATGGGAATTGCCCTATTCGGCCTTTTTTTGCCTTATTATTTTATTGAGTAGTAAAGGCTAAGAGGGTTGTGGGCAATATAAAAAGGATGCTTATGATAAAAAAAATTTAAGAGTCTATTATTGTAAAAAAAAATATTGTTTTTTTTAACTATTAACTTATTGCAAGCTTTGCGGAATCCTTATACAAATAATGAGGCATAGGTTCATTTAGTTCCCAATTTATACTCATAGGTTTTGAACCATAGTAATCTTTCAGTTTACCTTCTCCTATGAAAACATAGCCCATTGTATTACCATTTTCGTCATTAGCCTTTTCTCTTACAAAAAGTAAAATTATTTTTTTATTCTCTTGATGATGTATGTAAGACAATCCCTTTCCGGAATCAGGTCTCGCAGAGTTTTGACTTTGCCAATGGAACAAAAATTCATTGACGGCATAATCATCGTACATTGTTGTTGGTGAAAATTTTTCTTCTGATTTTATTAAGTTTATAAAAAGTAATTCAGTTAGTAAATCTTGGTTTTCTGCAACACCTTCTCTACTGGGAGATTTTTTTTCAAATGAACTTAATTTGAATGCTGCTAAAATTTGATCTCTCGTGTATCTTGCATGTATTTTTAAAGGCTGTGAATATGGTAACTTTATATCAATTTCCTTAAAATCAATTTTGTCAATTAATATTTCTATTACCTCTATTATTTCGTCAACAAGAATTTTATTTTTGCCTATTTCAATTATGCTTTCTTGCAATGAATTAAAACCTCCTGCTTTTTGCCAAACATCATAATGGAGCATTAGTAACATACTTTTTTCAACTTCGTGAAATTCTGAGATTTTAACTTGAAATCTTTTTTTTGCAATCTTTACTATAAAACTAAAGTAACTTAGGGAATTTGATGAAAGCCATTTATTGCAGATTGCTGAAACAATACTTTTTTCATTTCTATCATCAAAATCATTGATTACTCCAGCTAATTGACACAACCTCTTCCAACTATCTTTTTTATAAATTGTTTGAATTGGAATGTTGTAAAACTCAATAAAGTTTTTTAAGGTTAAAGGCAATGTAGTCTGATGTTGAAAGTTTTTTATTTTTTGAATAATTTGATTTCTATTTAAAGTAGTGGCATTAATAATATTACTTAATATACTTTCTTTTGCTTTTTGTTCTAAAACAATTGAACAACCAAGGGGCAAATGAGGAAAATTATCTTCAATTTCTCTTCGTACAGTTGTTGTTGTTTTACCTATTAATGCCCTAAATTTATTTTCAAAATTGTACTCAGGTCTTGAGTTACCTACAAAATCTAATACAGCAAGACTATCTTTACCTTCTGCTAATCGTAAGCCCCTTCCTAATTGTTGAAGGAAAACTGTAAGACTTTCAGTTGGTCTTAAAAATAAGACAGTATCGATTTCTGGTATATCAACACCTTCATTAAAAATATCTACAACAAATAAATAATTGATTTCCTTATTAATTAACTTCTTTCTAACTAAATCTCTATTTTGGGAATTTACACTTGTTAAATAGTCTGCATTAAATCCAGCTAGCAAAAACTTTTCAGCCATATATTTTGCATGCTCCATAGAAACACAAAACCCAATTGCTCTTAAATCTTTAGAATCTTTGGTGTATTTATCTAAGCTATAAATTATTTCATTTATTCTTCTATCATTGGCAGTGTATAGATTTGATAATTCGCTAGCAACATATTTACCCCGTTCCCACCCCACATTTGACAAATCAATGCTGTCTGTTATTCCAAAGTATTGAAAAGGACAAAGCAACTTTCTATTTAAAGCCTCAGGTAATCTTATTTCTGCTGCAATTTTATAACAAAAATCTTCAAGAATATCGCCACCATCCATTCGCTCCGGTGTTGCAGTAAGACCTAGTAGGATTTTTGGCTTGAAATATTTTAAAATAGATCTGTAACTATTTGCTGCCTGATGATGGCATTCATCAATTATTATATAATCATAATATTCAGGACTTAAATGTAAATTGTTTATTTGATTATTAATTGATTGAACTGATGCAAATACATGCTCAAAATTATTTGGTACTAAACCATCAACCCACAATTCGCCAAAGTTATTATCTCTTAAAATACCTTGAAATTTTGACATTGATTGAGTCAAGATTTCTTTTCTATGAGCCAAGAATAATAATTTTGCTGATTTATTTTCTATTTTAAATCGTTTATAATCAAAAGCAGAAATAACTGTTTTTCCTGTTCCTGTTGCAGCTACTAATAAATTTTTGTATCTATGGTGTACTACTCTTTCTACATCTAACTTTTCTAAAATTTCGTTTTGATAAGGGAATGGTTTTATGTCAAAAAATGACGTACTAGGCAGGTATTCTTTAGAAAATTTTCCTTGTTTTAATGCATTGATTAATTTCTCTTTGTGTTTAAATAAATCAAACGTTTCAAACTCATCACTTAACCAATACGCATCAAATGTCTTTTGAAATTTATCAATTATGTGACTGACTTCCTTTGTCGTAATTTTCAAATTCCATTCCAATCCATCAGTTAAAGCTGATCGAGAAAAATTTGAAGAACCAATATATCCAGTATGAAAACCACTATTTCTAAAAAACAAATATGCTTTGGCATGTAATCTTTCGTTACCTGTATTATAGGATATTTTGACTTCAGTATTTTCAAATTCAGATAACAATTGAATTGCTTTATAATCAGAGGCCCCCATATAAGTAGTGGTAATTACTCTTAACTTTCCTCCTCTATTTGTAAATTCCCTGAGTTCTTTTTCTAAAATTATTATTCCTTTAAACTTGATAAAAGAAACAAGTAAGTCTATTTTATTTGATGATAAAATTTCCTTTCTTAATTCACTTTCTAAAGATAAGCCTGTATTGCCTCCAGTAAACAATTCACTGTGCGTTAACCTCGTGTAAGGTGTAATTTCTTTCAAATACGATTTGAGATCTGAAAAATGAGCATCAATCTTAGTAAAAACCGCTTTTAATATCTCCCCTTCTTTTGCAATTAAGTCATCATTAAAGTCTTCATCTTTAATTTCTTGCCCTAAAAAATGAATAATTTTATTTGCAATTTCAATTTGACGATCAACTTGGTCGTCTCCTTTTAAAGTATTTAAAGCTAACTTTATTTTAGAAGATAAATGTCTTGAAAGAATATTTGCAGCTTCTTCTTTATCAACTATTGATTTATTGATGTAATATTTTTCATTGTCAAGCTCGGATAGTTTTTTTGATATTAATTGAGTAATTAAGTCTTCATATATTCCCAAAACCATATTACCTATAAATTTTCTAGTTAGATAAGTTCCAATGTAAATGTAACGATTATTTAGCATTGATTACCCAAAAAACCCTCAAAATAAGTGTGTACGCTTCTATTTTTTGTAAAACAACGAGGATTTAATTTGTAATTGCTTTCTCACTCACCTCTAACCTATCAGCACAATAGTCACTAAGTAAACCGTCTAGAAGCTCTTTTGTTATATCACTACTCCCAACCAAAATCGATTGAAAAATTTCGACCCTATCATCAACAGTAAGTTCGTTTAATTTTTCATCATCTCTGAAAAAGTTCATGAATTCTTCACGAGTAATATTTTTGTATTTTTCTTCCATGGATTATTAATCCCTAATCCATCTCCGCCACTACCTCCGTCACCTCCGGTATCATCCTCTTCAACATACCTTCGATACCCGACTTAAGCGTGATGGTGGAAGATGGGCAGCCGCTACACGCACCTTGTAGGATTACGGTTACGACACCATTGTCAAAAGATTTGAATTCGATGTTGCCACCGTCCATTTCTACGGCTGGTTTGACGTGTGCATCGATGAGTTCTTTGATTTTGATCACGATTTCAGCTTCGTTGCCACTGTAAGACATGGCTTCAAGGGCTTTGGTTTGTTGCTCTTTCTGTACGGCTTCATATCCTTCTAGGACAATGCCTTTCTCCTCACTGATGTGATTTTTTATAAATTCTTTGAGGGGCAGCATGATGTCTGTCCAATTGTAAGTAAACTCTTTGGTGATGGTAACAAAATTGCTAGATATGTACACTCCTTTGGTATAAGGGAAAGAATATAAAGCCGCCGCTAGAGGCGACCACTCTTCTGCTGTCTCCGCTTCTTTGAAGTCTGCAGTACCTCTGTACAACATTTTATTTGTAACAAATTTGAGCGTCTCAGGATTGGGAGTCTGCTCTGTGTATAACATGATAGGGCTTTTAGCTACTGTTTGTTCCATTTTTTACTACAATTATTGTTTTGTGACGCGAAAGTACGAATATTTAATGATTTATGGGGGAAAATGTTTTGGGGAATGTTCAAATTTTCAAATGATGCAATGTTCAAATGGTGCAATGTTGAAATTGTATTCATCTCGCCAAAGACCAAAGACCAACTGCCAAAGACCAACAGCAAAAGACCAACAGCCAAAGACCCTCTTACATTTGCTAAAGACCTATAGCCAAAGACCAAAACCTAAAGACCAAAGACCAACTGCCAAAGACAAACAACAAAAGACCAACAGCCAAAGATTCATTTTAACTAAAAATTCTATCAATCTTTTAAAAGGGTTGATTATATTTACCCCACATACAACATTTGATCATGAAAAATTTATTTGTTTTACTATTTCTGACAGCCGCAATTGCTTTGCAATCGCAGGCAGCATTTAAGTTTGAAGTAATGCATAAATCGGGTAAGCCATTGGATGGTAGACTTTTGATTTTGCTTTCGAAAGAAGAAAAGCCGGAGCCGAGATTTAGTATTAGAGACGATTATCAATCTCAGCAGGTCTTTGGTATGGATGTAAATAAGTGGGGACCAAGTACGACCAAGTTATTTCCTTCTTCTACTCCATATCATGGGTATCCGAGCCAAAAGTTTGACCAATTGGAGGAGGGGTGGTACTATGTCCAGGCATTTTTAAACATTTATGAGACTTTTAATTTGTCAACAGGTCATGTGGTGCAATTACCACCAGATAAAGGTGAGGGACAACAATGGAATAGAAAACCGGGCAATATTTATTCAACTACACAAAAGATATATATTGAGCCTAAAAAACCGCGGGTGATTAGCTTGTCGTTGGATATGGAGATCCCTGCCATTGAGGAGCCACAAGATACCCGATATGTCAAGCATATAAAAATGAGAAGTAAGTTGCTCAGTGATTTTTGGGGCAAAGATGTATACTTAGGAGCGCATGTGTTAATACCCCACAATTTTGAAAAAGAAAATGATATGAAATATCCACTGTTGATTTATCATGGTCATTTTCCATCAGATTTTGGAGGATTTAGTACCGAGCCTCCACCCGCAGATATGGATACTAAGGACTATTCCGAAAGGTTTAAAGTATATGGGTACAACAAGTTTCAAAAGCAAGAAGCGTATAATTTTTATAAAAAATGGGTGAGTGATACATTTCCAAGATATTTGGTTGTAGAAATTCAGCATCCAACACCGTATTACGATGACAGTTATGCGGTAAATTCTGCTTGTCAGGGGCCATATGGAGATGCCATAACTTTTGAATTGATACCGTATATCGAGCAGCAGTTTAGAGGTATTGGAGCCGGTTGGGGTAGATTTTTGTATGGTGGCTCAACGGGTGGTTGGGAAGCTTTGGCAGCGCAATTATTTTATCCTGAAGAGTACAATGGCTGCTTTGCTGCATGTCCTGATCCGATAGATTTTAGAGCCTTTACAGTAGTGAATATTTATGAAGATGAAAATGCCTATGTAAAAAAAGGTCCTTACTCCACGGTAGAAAGACCTGGAAAAAGAGATTATCTTGGGCATATATCCACCTCCTTGAAAAGTGCAAATATGTATGAACTTGCTTTGGGGTCAAAAAGTAGATCAGGTCAGCAATGGGATATATGGGAAGCAACCTACTCACCAATGGACAAAGATGGTTACCCTCAAAGAATCTGGGATAAAGAGAGTGGAAATATCAATAAAGAGGTAGCAAAATATTGGAAAGAAAACTTTGATTTGGCCCATATTATCAAAAGAGATTGGCCTAAGAAGGGCAAAAGCCTGGAAGGTAAAATTCATTTGTATTGTGGAGATATGGACAATTACTACTTGAATAATGCAGTATATCTAGCTGAAGAAATTTTGAATGCAACCAAAAATCCTCACTATGGAGGCGAAGTAAAATACGGAGATCGAGCAGAGCATTGTTGGAATGGAGATCCTACTTTACCTAACCATGTGACTAGGTTGCGCTATAATACGATGTACTTACCTCGGATTATCGAAAGAATCAAGTTAACTGCTCCCAAAGGTGCTGATTTGAGATTTTTAGGTCAAAAAGGAGAAGAATAAGTTAAAAGCTAAAAATCCTTTAAATTAGTTTTTTATTTGTCCATTATTTAGTTATTTTTGCATTCAAAGTATCTAATTGCTATGTATTTAATAGAAAATGTAAAACATCTAAGGAAGATTCATGGGTTTACTCAGCAAGATCTTTCAGAAAAATTAATGATTCCTAGATCTACTTTAGGTGAATATGAAAGAGGTAACACCCACCCATCTTTGGATTTATTGATTAAGATATCCAAGGTTTTTAAAGTTGATATCGATAGTCTTCTCAAAAATAAAATCGGTGAAACCATCGTCAATGCTGGACAAAATCAGACGAAGGTTTTGGCTGTTACCATGAATCTATCTGATCAATCAAATATTGAGTTGGTCAATACAAAAGCAGAAGCAGGATACCTAGATAGTTATACCAATCCTGAGTTTATCAAAGAATTGCCTAAGATTCATTTTCCTAATTTACCAAGAGGACATTACAGGGGTTTTGAGATATCAGGAGACAGCATGTTGCCTTTAGAATCTGGCAGTATTGTGATATGTAGATATATCGAAGACCTTTCTCAAGTAAAAGACAATAAAACGTATGTAATTATCAGTAAAAGAGATGGCGTCGTCTATAAAAGGGTTAGAAACATCGCCAAAGATCAGCGATTGACACTTGTATCAGATAATGAGACATACTTACCTTACGGACTTCCTTACACAGAAATAGATGAGATTTGGCAGTACCATGCCCACCTCAGTTTTTCAGATACAAAAGCTACTTTTAATGCCATGCTCGAAGACAAAATCAATCAAATGAGCAAACAGTTGAATGAAATTCATGCAAAAATGGTAAATTAGCTCAAAAAGGAACTCATCTAGACTTAGTTTTGAAAAAACTCAACATTATAATTTAAATTTCGGTACTCAATAGGAGTAATTCCTACTTTTTGTTTGAACAACCTTGTAAAATGTTGTGGGTAAGCAAAACCTAACTCATATGCTATTTCACTAATGGATTTATTATTATCATGAATTTTTTCTTTAGCTAAGTCAATAACTTTGGTTTGGATGTACTCCTGAGCAGTCCTACCTGTTTCTTTCTTAATCAAATCTCCAAAATAATTAGGCGAAAGATGTAAAGCATCTGCACAAAATGCTACTGAGGGCAATCCCTTGTTAAACGATGATTCTGATGAGAAATACTTTGACAATACTTCTTCAAATTTTTCTAAAAGACCTTTATTTACATGATCTCTCGTTATAAATTGGCGGTCATAAAATCTGGTGCAGTAGTTAAAAAACAGTTCTAGATTTGAGGATATAAGTTTTTTGCTGTGTTTGTCTATTGATTGTTCTAATTCATATTGTATTTTATTGATACAATCTAAAACTATAATCCTTTCTTTATCGGATAAGTGAAGCGCTTCATTCACATCATAAGAAAAAAAGGTGTAATCATGGATGGTTTTACCAAGGGAAGTCCCTTTTATAAGGTCTGGGTGAAATAATATAGCCAATCCCTTTGGTACAAAAGTCTTGACACCTGGTTGTACCCCCAAAACTTGACCAGGAGCTATAAATACAATTGTGCCCTCTTGGTAGTCATAGGTCCTTCGACCATATTTTAACTCACCACAATCTAGTTCTTTCAAAAATATTGCATACAGCCCAAAATTAAAAGTTTGGGCTGGCATTGATTGTGCTTTTGATAAATCTACAACAGTGATTAAAGGATGTAATGTATTTACACCTCGCATTGTATTGTATTGAGCGACCGTTTCTATTTTTACAATTTTATCCATTTTGATGATTTCGAATAACAAATTTAGATAAATACAACTAATAACTTTCTATGTAAAGTATTTTAAGTAAAAGTGGTAATTAAAAAGGTAATTTGGGTATGAATTGCTACATGAAATGCACTGACTTTTGTATTATAAAATTAATAACATGCAAAATAGAAGAAATTTTATCATTTCAGGAGCAACCCTGAGCACTGCTCTTTTAGGAAAATCAGCATTTGCTAATGATGATATCACAACAACGAATGAAATAAACAACCACTATAAAGTCAGTAAAACAAATATACGTACTTTAGGAGTTGGTAAACATAGTTTAAAAGTAAATTACGGAATGGGGATTGGGTGTATGGGTATGAGTTGGCATAGAACATTCATCCCAGACAAAGTACCTATGATCAAACTCATTCAAAAAGCTTATGATACAGGTGTTAACTTTTTTGATACAGCAGAGGTATATGGACCATATAAAAATGAAGAATTGGTTGGTGAAGCAATCCGATCTTTTCGCAAAAAAATCATCGTTTGCACAAAATTTGGCTTTAACATTCAAAATGGTCAACTCTCAGGATTGAATAGCAAGCCAACTCACATAAGACAAGTTGTAGAACAGTCACTCAAAAGATTAAAAACAGACTATATTGACCTCTTATATCAGCATAGGGTTGACCCAAATGTACCAATTGAAGATGTCGCTGGAGTGGTAAAGGACTTAATTAAAGAAGGTAAAGTACTCAATTTTGGATTAAGTGAAGCAGACGTTAACAATATTCGAAAAGCCCATGCGGTCCAACAAATTACAGCTTTACAGACTGAATACTCTATCATTACAAGAGATCCTGAGGGTCAAATCTTAAATACCTGCGAAGAGTTAGGTATTGGATTTGTGCCATATAGTCCAATTTCTAGAGCACTTCTTACCGGATATATCAATCCTTTAACAAAGTATGATGCTAATAATGACAATAGAGATACTCTTCCTAGGTACACACCAGAGGCGGTGAAAACAAATTGGCCTTTGATAGAGGTAATTCAAAATTTTGGAAACAAGAGAGGACTGACCGCAGCTCAGGTATCTCTTGCGTGGCTGCTTGCTCAAAAACCTTGGATAGTACCAATACCAGGCACTACCAAATTTGCACATTTACAAGAAAATCTATGGTCTGTAGATTTCAAATTCAATGAAGACGAATTAAAGGAATTCACAAAACAAATTGTAAATATACCAATTACTGGTGCTCGAAGCTAGTGCTCAAAGAGCTCAATTAGAAATACTTTATCGCTTGGTTAATGATATTTCTTTTTAATTGAGATGCTTATTTTTCTCCGCTTCACAAATTTTTCTATTTCTACTGCCCAGAAAACAATACTTGATACGCCTATACAAATTAATAATTCAATGAGCGTCAAAGATTTTGTACGGAAAATTTCTTGTAAAAAAGGAACATAAATTACTGCCATTTGCAAAGCAAAGGTGAGTAGCACAGCACCTACTAATTGTTTGTTGCCAAAAACTCCTTGTTGAAATAGTGATTTCAAATCGCTTCTAATTGCCATGGCATGTCCCATCTGACTTATACATAGTACGGTGAAGACCATTGTTTGCCATTTATCGTTACCGAGGTGTGTAGCCCAAGCTTGTGTTCCTAAACAAACTGCACCCATTAGCAATCCAACCCAAAATATGTGAAGCCCTAAACCTTTTGAAAATATACTTTCATCTGTTTTGCGAGGCGGTTGTTGTAAAATATTGTCTTCTGCGGGTTCTGCTGCATAGGCTAACCCGGGTAGTCCGTCTGTCACTAGATTAATCCATAAAATATGAATGGGTATAAGCGGTATGGGCAATCCAATGAGGGGAGCTAAGAAAATTGTCCAAATTTCTCCACCATTACTGGTCAGGGTATATTTTATAAATTTTCTGATGTTATCATAAATTCTTCTTCCTTCTTTTACTGCTTTTATGATGGTTGCAAAATTATCATCCAATAAAATCATTTGGGCTGCTTCTTTACTTACATCCGTTCCCGTTATGCCCATAGCAATACCTATGTTGGCTCTTCGCAAGGCAGGGGCATCATTTACTCCATCACCAGTCATAGCAACAAAATGGTTTTTCTTTTGAAGGATTTTGACTATTTGCAACTTTTGTTCTGGTGACACTCGAGCATAAACTTTTATGTATTCAACTTCCTTTTCAAACTCTTCATCTGTGTATTCGTGTAATTCAATCCCAGTAACAATTCTATCCGTTTTTTTATGGATAATACCAGTTTCAAGGGCTATAGCATGAGCAGTTATTGGGTGGTCGCCTGTTATCATCACGGGTGTGATACCTGCCGTATAGCAATCCGCTATTGCCTTCTTTGCCTCTTCTCTCGGAGGGTCTATCATTGCAACGATGCCAATAAAGTTGAGATGCTCTTCTGTATTTTGGATGGTAGTATTTTCAGGTAATTTGTCCAAAATGGTAAAAGCATATGATAAAACTCTTTTACCTTGTTGAGCAAACTGAATGACCGCTTTCGAAATTTCAGCCTCATCATTTGTGGTGCAACATTTTAATACGGATTCTACTGCACCTTTTGTTACGGCTATGTACTGATCATTGATCGCGTAAATTGTAGTCATTCGTTTTCTCTCTGCGTCAAAGGGCAATTCTTCTACCCTACGCATACTTTTCCATAATTCGCGATAAAGGCTATGCTTTCTTGTATATTCCACAATGGCTATTTCGGTTGGGTCTCCCTTAAAATTGTTTGACTCATTGACAGAAACATCATGGTTGAGTTCCATAGCAAAAAGTAATACTTCTTCTGCGTTCAAGTTTTGAAATGTTACGATGGAATTTGGTTGCCAAGTGTCAGTAACGGTCATTTTGTTTTGGGTAATGGTGCCTGTTTTGTCAGAGCAGATATACGTTATAGACCCCAAAGTTTCGACAGACGGAAGTCTACGTATTAATGCATTCTTACTTACCATACGTCTAGCTCCTAAGGCCAATGCAATGGTAATTATAGCGGGTAAAGCTTCAGGTATGGCAGCTACTGCCACTGAAATAGCGGTTAGCAACATTTGAATAGGATCTTCGCCACGAAGTAAACCAACACCATATAAAACGCCACAAATACCAATCACGATGAAAGACAGTTTTTTACTAAAATCCGCTAACCTCTTTTGAAGCGGTGTTTGGCTTTCTTCTTCTTGTAAAAGTTTAGCAATGCGTCCTATTTCAGAATTCATTCCCGTTGCTACTACAATACCTTCTCCTCGTCCATTCGAAACTATGGTGCTTTTGAATGCCATATTATTGCGATCACCAATTGGCAAATCTTCTGATTGTAGTTCTTTGGTAAGTTTATCAACAGAATGGGACTCACCTGTAAGTGATGATTCCTCTATTTTGAGCGAATGAGTTTCAGAAAGACGTATGTCAGCAGGTACAATATTCCCCGCCTCCAATATCACAATATCACCTATTACTAATTCTGAAGATGCTATTTCAATAATACTGCCATTTCTCCTAACCATAGAGTTTGATGCAGACATTTTTTTTAAAGCAGCCATTGCTTTTTCAGCGCGATACTCTTGTACAAATCCTATGATCGCATTGAGGAAAACAATGATTAGAATGACAATCGCGTCTTTAGTATGGCCAATTGCAATAGATATCGCTGCCGCTGTGAGCAGTATCAATATCATTACTTCTTTAAATTGATTAAAAAAGATTAGCCATGTCGGTTTTTTCTTTTTTTCGATTAATTCATTTCTTCCATTTTCACGTAAACGTTCTTCTGCATCAGACTGATGTAGACCATCTCTCTTTGTGTTAAGCAATTGCTGGATTTCATGAATGGATAAAATGTGATAGTTCATTTTGTATTTTGAATAGGTTTGTAATGCTTTAGGTTGCGCCTACGCTCAATAGCATATTTAGTGATATAATAAACAAATAATCCAGTGACTAAGCTAACGATGGTCGAACCTACAAACAAAACATACCCAATTTGGGGTAAGGTTTTATACCAATTATCATAATCAAATTGAATATCGGTTTTAATAAAATAACTACCAACCTTATAGCTTATCATCAATAAAAAAGGACTCGTTAAAGGATTAGAAATAAACGCACCAGATATGGCGGCAACGATGTTAAAACGAAAGATTTTGTATAATAACAGCGATAAAATTGTACTTAATCCAAATGTTGGGAAGACACCCCAAAATGCACCAATCGCTGCTCCTAATGCAACTTCATGAGCACTCCCTCTAGCATAGTATATTTTTAAAAAGCTAATCTTTGCTTTCCGAAAAATATTTACAACAAAGTTACCTTTAACGAATTTCATTTGGAAAATATCAAGACAGGCACTTTAGTTGTATAAGTAAGTTCGGCTGATTTACTGGGCAGAAATATTCTTTCAAAAAAACTCTTTTCCCTTTTGGTAAACATGATTAAAAGATCAGGCTTCGATTTATTAATGAATTGAGAGATTCTTTCCACTAAAGACAATTCCAAGGTGTTTTTGACAATGTTAAGTTTGATATCGTTGTATTCTCCTGAAACAAAAAGATTTTTATTGTATTCAAACTCATTTTCGTCCATAACAATGGATGAGTAATGCAATACTTCAAAACTGGATTTTATAGTGTTCGAAAATTTTGAAACTATTTCCATTTCTTTCTTTAGATATTCAAAATCAGATAAATACGTTACTTTTTTTAATGCCTTAGAACGATAGTAACTTGGGATAACCAAAACTGGAATACTAGAATTATTAACGACATGGGATGTATGAGTACCCATAATCTTTCTTAACAAACCTGCACCACGGGTTGCCATACAAATGATGTCTATCTTATTTTCTTCGGCATATCTTATGATGTCCTTTTCTGTTGAAGTAGCTGCGTCAATTATAAAATTAACAGTGGTAAATGTATCTTTACTTTGACCAATTGTTTCATATACAAAGTTTTTGAGCTCGGCTGTAAGTCGCTCAATTTCTTCTTGTTGATAAGCACTATAAAAAATATCATTCCAAACAGTTGGCTTAATAAATTTGATAGCGTGGTAAAAAACTACCTCTATTTCTTTGGATTGCTTAGCAAGCGTTTGAGCAAATCTAATGGCACCTTTCGAGTTTACTGAAAAATCGGTGGTTACTAATAGTTTCATATGTTACTTTTTATCTTCGATTAAATTAGGTATTTACTTTAGCACATAGAATGGTAAAAATTAATTGTAAGTTATAATGCATTTTGTCACTATTGATTCAACCCAAAGTAAGCACTGGTGCTTACTTTGGGTTGAACTTAAAATATGATAACCATTATTACTGTGCCACCCATCCTCCATCTACCGGCATGGCATGTCCTGTCACAAACGAAGCTTCATCTGAACACAGCCATAATACTGCATTGGCTACTTCTTCCGGCTGCCCGAGACGCCCAATAGGTTCCATCGCTGCAAACTGTTCTTCTACTTCTTTTGCGTTTCCAGTGATTCTGTCGATCATGGCTGTTTTTATAGCACCTGGGCAAACAGCGTTGACCCTGATTCCGAGTTTAGCACATTCTAATGCAGCTGTTTTTGTCAATCCTATTATACCATGTTTAGACGCTACATAAGCAGGTAGACCTGGAAATCCAACCAGTCCTGCTATGGATGCACAATTGACGATTACACCTTTGCCTTGTTTTAAAATTTCAGGAATTTCATATTTCATGCAAAGCCAAAGACCCTTTAGGTTTATGCCTATGGTTTTGTCCCAATTTTCTTCTGTACATTCTTGCGTGATTCCATTGTTTCCTTCAATTCCTGCATTGTTAAAAGCATAATCTAACCTCCCAAAAGTGGCGATTGTTTTTTCTATCATTGCTTTCACGTCTTCGGTCTTTGACACATCGCATTTAATAAAGATTGCTTCGCCTCCAATCGATTTTATTTCATTTAGTGTTCCTAAATCTTCCACCCAGTCCGCGATGACAACCATAGCTCCTTTTTTTGCAAATGCAAGAGCTGTGGCTTTGCCAATTCCAAATGAGCCACCCGTTACAAGTGCTACTTTGTTTTTGAATGTTGTTTCCATTATATTTCTTTTTAATTTGTTTACCGTTTATTTTTTTGAGATGTTAATTACCTATTTCAATCCTGACCTTTTCACCTATGAAACTGTAGAGGATTAGAAAATAAGATTCATTTGCTAAAACATTTCTTTAACCATTGATTCATAACAAATATACACTTTTTTCTACAATTTTGCAAGTATATTTTAAAGTATTTTTTCTGAAAAATGGAGCACTTTTGTTTCTTCTTTTTCACCTAAAATATACTGATTTTTGAACATAAAATTTAACTCGAAAAACACGATTTTTAAATTTAAATTTTAAACCTAATTCAGACTTAAATATTTGGTTTCTATCATTTTTGCAATTTCATTTGTTTTTCTAATCATGAATATTTGAATATTTTGAAAATACAACTACTTTAGAGTTTTTGTTTTTAAATATCAAACAATCGTAGATTCATGAAAAAGTTTTTTAGCCGCACATCATTTGTATTTATTGTTATACTGACCATTTCTAGCTGTAAAAAAAGTGACTCTTCCGAAGGGAATAATACAAAAGGAGAAAGCCCTCTAACGCTGTATAAAACAGTCGAATTTGACAAAAGTCAGGTCGAAACCATGGCTGCTGACATAGAAAAAAATACATCCATTCGATTAGCCAGTGGTTTGAATGCTAAAATATGGGCTTCCGATTCGATGGTGCCAGATCCAATCGCACTTCAAATAGATGATAAAGGAACTGCTTATGTGACCAGGACCGTAAGGCAAAAAAATAGTGAGTTTGATATCCGAGGATTTGAACATTGGAAAATACCTTCGATAGCATTGGAAAGCCCCGAAGATAGAAGAAAATTTTTGAGAGGTGTATTCGCACCTGAATTCTCAGCAACCAATACTTGGGTACCAGATCTAAATAAGGATGGAGTACACGATTGGAAAGATCTGGGTGTGCAAAAAGAAGAGATTCACATAATAGAAGATACGGATGGCGACGGTTTTGCTGATAAAGCACGTGGATATATGATCAACATGATGGATGAAATCACAGACATCGCAGGTGGATTGCTCGTTCGTGCGCGCGACGCTTTTCTTGGTATGGCACCCAATATTTGGAGACTCACAGATAGTGATAATGACGGTTTATGGGATGAAAAGAAATCGATCAGTAAGGGTTATGCTGTGCATATCGGATTTAGTGGGCACAATGTGTCAGGAGTGGTAGAAGGGCCAGATGGTAAGATTTACTGGGGTATTGGAGATATTGGTGCATCTATCGAAGATTTAGAAGGTAAAAAATATCCTCACCCTCATTGTGGTGTAATTTGTAGATCAAATCCTGATGGTTCTGATTTTGAAATTATAGCCACTGGGTTGCGTAACACGCATGAATTTGCTTTTGATGACTTTGGCAATATCATCACATGCGATAACGACGGTGATCATGCTGGTGAAAGCGAAAGGCTGGTACACATCGTGCAAGGTAGTGATGCGGGTTGGAGGACACATTGGCAATTTGGCAAGTACTCAGACCCTAAAAATAATAATTATAATGTGTGGATGGACGAAAATCTCTATAAACCATATCATGAAGGTCAAGCTGCATACATCCTTCCTCCTATCAAAAATTTTCATAATGGCCCAACAGGATTTATTCATAATCCGGGTACCGCATTAGGTAAAAAATGGTTGAACAAGTTTTTCGTGGTGGAATTTGTGGGAAGTCCTGCAAATTCTAAGATATGGTCTTTCGGATTAAAGCCAAAAGGATCATCATTTGATTTGGATACGGAAGAAGAAATCGTTTCCGGTATTCTACCAACAGGTATCCAATTTGGTCCAGATGGAGCACTTTATGCCTCTGATTGGGTCACAGGATGGAATACTAAAGATTATGGTCGAATTTGGAAAATTGATGTCACTGATAATAGTTTAGAAAATCAGCGAAAGAGGACAAAAATGATTCTTTCGCAAGACTTCACCAAGTTGTCAGTAGATACTTTGGCAACATATTTAGGAAATGAAGATAAGAGAATACGCCTTAAAGCTCAATTTCTACTCGTAGAATCGGGAGAAAAGGGTAAAATGCTTTTATCTGATGCATCTAAAGCAGGAAATCCATTGCTAAAAAGAGTACACGCTATATGGGGCTTGGGCCAACTATACAGAAGTGACGATGCTGTTAGTGCTTTGTTAGTACCACTTTTAAATGATACTGATCCAGAAGTATTAACACAAGTAGTAAAGGTCTTAGGTGATCCAAAAAAACCTATCGCAACGGAGCAAATCACAAATTTATTGACAAATCCATCCAGTAGATTGGTATTTCACGCTGCTGAGGCTTTAGGAAGAATGAAGGTTAAAACAGCTTACCAACCATTGCTTGAAGTTACTAAAAAGATAGGCAAATCTGATTTGTATTTAAGACATGCGATAGTACATAGCTTATCTCAAATAGCAGATGCTAAAGATTTAATCTCACTTGCTTCCAATGAAAATGAGCACATACGATTAGCAGCGGTATTGACTTTACGAAGATTAAAATCAGAAGGATTAACACAGTTTTTGTCTGAAAAAAATCAGGATATTGTGGCAGAAGCAGCAAGAGGAATCAATGATGATGGTGGCATCCTTAAAGCCATGCCACAATTGGCTAAACTTCTTATGAGCCCTGGAAATAAAAATGAAATCATCATGCGTAGAGCTATCAATGCGGCTGTACGAACGGGTAATTCTGAGTCACTCAAACTTCTTTTTGACTATTCATTAGCCAAAGAAACGCCTAGCCCATTGAGGCAAGAGGCCCTTTCTGCCTTAAGTTCATGGCACAATCCGTCTGTACTGGATAGAGTAGATGGTAGGTACATTGGTGTTGTAACAAGAGATTCTGCCGAAGTGAGGTCTATGGTAAAGGCTAATTATAGCCAACTCTTAAAGATGTCTAATACTCAAGATTTAGCTGCAGTTGCAAAAATGATGGTAGCGCACAATATTGCCGAGAGCAAATCATTACTTGTTGATCTTTTCTATAGTACTAAAGACGAAGATTTAAAAAGTGTCCTTTTAAGATCACTCAAATCTTTAAAATTAGATAAAATCAATGATGTTGTAAAAGCAAGTTTGACTTCCAAGTCTGATAAACTTAAAAGTGTCGCAATAAGTTTGATTGATGACAGTATGGTCAATGGAGCCCAATTTTCTGAGATGGCTGATCTTACTTTTAAAAATGGATCATCAAAAGAAAAGCAACAAATACTTAAACTGATGGCTAATCTTAAACCTAAGACCGTCGAGCCATCGGTAAATGTCTTAATCAAAACATTCAACGAAGACAAACTTCCTAAGGAGATTGAATTAGAGTTCTTCACGTTAATAGACTCCCTTAAAAATGATAAGTTTACCGCATCGCTTGATATAAAGAGAAAAAGCGCTATTACCGACAATTATAGTAATGCGCTCTACGGAGGAGACGGTGGAAAAGGGTATGGTACATTTTTCTGGAATTCTACAGCAATGTGTATACGATGTCATAAAGTGGATGGGGAAGGAAGTGATGTAGGCCCAGATTTGAGTAAGATTGGAAGTACATTGTCAAGAGAACAAATCCTCGAGGCGATGGTCAAGCCAGATGTTAGAATTGCTCCAGGTTACGGTACAGCGATTGTCACACTCACGGATGATGTCTCCCACACGGGTATTTTGATGTCAGACAATGCAAAAGCCATCACTTTAAAAACCTCGGAAGCTGAACCACTGGTATTAGCCAAATCTCGTATTAAAACCACGGAAATGTTGCCATCGAGCATGCCCAATGCTGCTAAGAAAATATCGATTGGTGAGATTAGGGATTTAGTAGAATATTTATCGGGGTTGAAGTGATAATCATTTGACTTTTGTGTCTAAGAACTTTGGATCTTGGGGTGCCAAAACAAAGAAAAGAAGGATTAGACACAAAAGTTAATATTAGAAATAATCTAAAAACTCAATCTTTCAAGTTTAAATCAATGCTTTATATTAATTTAACGTGAATAATGTTTAAGCTGCAGTCAAAAAGGGTTTAAAAGAGTCAAGTTCGTGCTTGATTTTGATGCTTGGTTTTTTTTCAAAGGTTTGATAAGCAACTAAAGCTGAAATAGCA
>JALHLK010000019.1 GCA_022844565.1 Saprospiraceae bacterium | reverse complement strand
TCTTTCAGATTCTCAATTACTCGAGACACCCTTGCATTAAGCTAATGATTCCCGTTGGCTGGCTCATTGAGGACTTTCACCTCTTAGGTTTTAGACATGCATGGCACACATAAAAAAGGCCACAGTTTTTCAACTGTAGCCTTTTTATTTAGTTTATTTAGATATCCGTTGGATATTAAATTTTAGGTATTCTCAACATTTGTCCTGGATAAATTAGATCTGGACTTGTCAACATTGGTTGATTTGCTTCGAAGATAGTTGGGTACTTCATTGGGTCACCATAATACGCCTTAGCAATTTTCGAAAGAGAATCACCACTTTTAACTTCATAAAAATCCGATTCAGGCTCAGGCACTACCACAGACATTCTATCGTCTACCGTTGCAATTCCTTCTACATTTCCTACCATCAATACAATCTTTTCTTTGTCAGAAACAGATTCAGTTTGCCCATAAACAGTTACTTTTTCACCATCTACATCTATGCTTAGGCCTTCTACTTCAATGCCAGAACTTCTGACAACCGAAGCTAATAATTCAGATTGTTTAGCATTTTCAGCTGCAACATCTACTACTGGAGCTTCTTCGACTTTTTTGCCAAATAATTTTGCACCCGCACTCTTTAAAAAAGAAAATAATCCCATAATTTTAATAATTTATTTAGTTTAAAAATTAATTCTAAGAACGCTCTAAGATAAAAAATAATTTCATTTTTTTAAAAAATCTTAAATCTAAATATTCAATAAGATTTTTTAGGTTACTTTAGGTCCATCCAGCCTTTAAAAATAGTATTGATATTAAACAAAATGCAGAAATGTACAACAACAGCCGGGCAGAATTATAAAAAGTAGGCAAATAGAATTTTCGAATCTTTATTTGAAATCATAGCAGCACCTTTACCGTAGCACAAAAATCAAAAAGCTTCATAAAACTTTCATTGACGAATTGTTTAAAAATATAAACTTAAATTAATGACTACTCCTTCTTTGGGCCAATATTGCGCTCACTTCTCTTGCTTTTTCTTCATCTACATCATAATCATACATAATCCACATAGCCGTTAAAGTACCTAAGATAGGTATTGCGGAGAAAAATAATCTTAAGCCTAGCATTGTTTCGTATGTTTGGGTGGGTTCTCCAGATTTGAATTGCACAATAGTTAATATCAAACCCGTAAAAAATCCTGCGATCGCCGCTCCGAATTTTACCATCCACCAGTAAATAGCTCCAAAAATACCTTCACGGCGTTTTCCAGTATTCAATTCGTCTATATCAATCACATCTGAGGTCATAGACATCATTAAAGTAAATAAACTGCCAATACCGAATGAAATAAAAGGAAGAGCAATCAAAAACAAGTAGGGTTTTCCAGGAACAAATAACAAGATGAGTAAAAGATAACCAATAACAGAAACCCCTTGGGACCAGAGGAAAGCTCTCTTTTTTCCCATTATTTTAGACATTTTGGAAACAATTGGTATAATCAAGACAGTAGTGAAAATGGCCCCCACACTTCCATAAAGTGTTGGCCAAAGACCTTCGCCTGAGCCATTGTATAAGTAATATTTGATGATAAAATATGAAAATCCAGCTGTAGTATTAAATGCATTGAAAATGAGAAATGTTGCCAAACACAATTTTTTAAAAGGTACAATTTTTAATGCTTCTTTAAAACCTTCGATAATCAAGTCAAAACTTCGACTAACGTTTTTTAAGTTTAGTGGTTCATAATTTTCATTTAATGTAGATTTACTATTAATAAAAATTGCAGGAATTGCAGCTAAAATAGTGCAGCCAATGGCAACATATATTGACAGTGTTCTAGTGGCTACTTCTCCCGAAGAAAACAATGATTTATCAGCCATAATTACCCATAACCATGGTGCGAAAACCCACGCTAATTGACCAATTAATTGAGCTGTTGCCATAATATCGGTTCGTTCATGAAAATCATCACTCATTTCATAGCCCATGGCTACATAAGGTACACTAAAAATGGTAATACCTAGATAAAAAGCCAAAGACCATAATAAAAAATAAGTGAAATTATAGGTAATGCTATCGGTAGAATACATTTGCCACATAAAAGCAAAAGATAAACCTGTCATGATAGCACCTATAAAAACATATTGCCTTCTTCTTCCCCATTTAGACTTGGTGTTATCAGTAATAAAGCCCATGATAGGATCCGTTATGGCATCAAAAAGTTTAGGTACAAAATAAATAACACCCAACATCCATCCAGGGAAACCTAAATTTTCTACTAGGATAACAATAAAAATACCTAATACTGCTGGAAATAATTGATTAGCCAACATACCTAGACCGAACGCGATCTTTTGTCCAAAAGGTACTTTGTTGTGTATTAATGCTTTGCTCATTTATTATTGATTTAAATTTTTACAAAATAGAATTGGTTTACTCTTCATCCTTTCTAGTGCTCCGTCCAAATAAAGATCTTAATTAAATGTTGTTCTTTTTCCAAATCTCTGCGTTAAAAATTCTCAACGTAGCGTTGCTATGCTTCTAATTTTTGTCTTGATATTTGAAAAAATTACTGCCATTTTAATTCAAGTCTTTATCTAGACGGAGCACTAGGTATTTTTACTGTTTCCCAAAGTAATTTTTTCTCACCATCAAAAGTTTTTACAATCGGATTTCCGTCTCTTTTTAAGTTTTTGAAGGTCCCTTTGTCCACTTCATCCCAAAGCACATGTTTGGCTTTTCCATCGATAGTGAAAATTCCAAAATAATTTTCAGAACCAAGGGAATTGCCTTGGTCTTTCCATATTTCATCGAAGGCTTCGAAATAGAAACAAGATATTTTTTCTTTATCGGTCCATGCTCGCATCAGATTATAAAAACTGGAAGATTTGTATTCATCACAAGCTTTACTACCTTCTTGTCCATAAAAACCATCGGAAGAACTTGCCCAACCGGTTTCACCAATATGTATTGGCTTTTGAATACCTAATGTGTTCATATATTTTTTCACATTTTGAAATTGTTCTATACCAAAATCTCTTGCTCGTGCCATCAAGGAATCAATTTGTTGTTCCTCCGTTAAAGTTTTTTCGCTGGATAATACACCCCAGAATTGAGGATTATAATGTGTCTCGTGCATAGGGTAAACATGTATTGATACATAGTCGACTGCATTATACAATTGCTTAAGTTCTTCTTTGTGGTAAGATGTATCGCCACCTCCCCAAGCGGCATAATTATCAGAAGAGGTTATCCAAATGTCTTTGGGTAAATTATTGTTTTTCTTTAAATCTTGTAGGTGATTGACCCATTTTAAGATGATGTTAGGAGTGACAAAATAGCCAGCTGCCCATGTAACCATGGCTTCGTTACCGACAGCAATGACTTTTACGATATCAGGATATTCATTGGCTAAGCGGACGGCTTCTGCAATTTCTACGGCATTTCTATCACTTTCCTGATCGTGTATTGGTTTGGGTGTCCAGGCATCTTTACAATCTATCCAAGCACCTAGCATTACATGCATTTCAAAATCTGGATTATCCTTCTTCATTTGAGCTATGACCTTCAGTAGTAGTTTAGTCTCATCAAAATGAACGTTGTAAGTTCTTATGATTTTTATATTCATTGCAGCTAGAATAAGCATATCCTCTTTTATCTGTTCTAAAGTTGGCAGTATATCTCTTGTTTTTGCTCTATAACCACCGTAACAAATGGCTTGATAATTAGGATTTCCTAAAATATGTTCCGCGGTAGGCTCCTTAGTTTTTTCTGTTTTGGTTGACTTCTCATTACAAGAAATGAAAAATATCAATAAAAACAATTTAATAGCTAATATTCTACTAATCATAACTTTATATATACTTTAATTATTATTGTTTTACCATCGCGTAAAAAGATTGAATCAGAAATTTCCTTACTTAATTCTAGGTTTTCCCTGATTTCTGTTGCGTTTTGATAATTAATTTCTATTTTATTTTCATTCCTTAATTGATAAATAACGGGAACCTGACAAACAGTGAATGCCAAGGATTTTTCGGGAAGTACTAATGTTTGGGTTTCTCCAAAAACATCAATGTATTCAATCGTTTTTTGATCTAGAAGAAACTCAGATTTTTGCAAAATATGCGGTGTAAATCTTATCATTCCATTCTCTACATTCACACCTAATTCCGCAAATCTAGTGAGTATATCTTCTTTTACTTGCCCAGTCATTCCAGGCTGTTGAGCTCCTCTGTGGAAAGGTGTATGAGAATATGGATCTGTTGGAAAAGCACCATAGACTTCAGGCGTTTTATGTACACCTATTCCTTCTCCAATTGCGATAAAATGTTTTTGAAGATTAGAAATAGTTGATAAATCAGCATTTTCTTTAATAGCTTTATCAATTACCTCAGCTACCGCCAAATGTAATTTAGATACCATATGCCAATAAATGGAACCTAATCCTTCATATGCAAAGAAAGTACCCGATCTACCCGTAAAAGCTTTGTGATTAAACACTTCTTCAAAAATAGCCAAAACAATTCCTTCTTCTTTTTCTATTAGGTCGGCATATTCGCCTTTTGCTTTTAAGTCATTCAATACATTAATTAGATCATTGGCATTGTTAAAATTACCATTAAAATGAAAATTTCCATGTATATCTTTATTCAAAATAGATGTATTTCCATTTTCAACTAAAGCAGAAAATAGCTTTGATCTCCTAACCAAATCTTCTGAAAGTGTATTTTTCTCTAAAAATTTTGGTAATTCTTTATTCGGATATAAAATATAACTATTTTGGTCAGCTCTATACAAAGCACTGCCTCTTAATGAATCTAAAACTTCCAAACTGTCATTGGTCGACAAATTCCCCGAACTCAAGACAGCTACCTGTCCCTCCAACATTTCGCTAAGATGTGAAATTTGAACTTCATCCCCTTTAACACTCATTAAATTATAGGCATGGTATAATTTATCTGATCTTTTGTTAGCAATTATGGTATGTTCAATAAATTCTAAACACACCTTTGTAAAGATTTTCAATTCTTGCAATGAATGTGTATCTTTTTTACCCAGAAATCCATGTTCATAAACTTGCATTCGATATTTCGACGCTGTTTGGCCCAAAACATCTAATACTTTTTTTCTGTCCTTATCAGAAATGGAGCTGCTTAGCAAAGGTTTTAATTCTAATAATCCGTCTTGAATGGTATGGTAAAAATCAGCCATTTCATTAGAGATTCGAATGGTTTCAACCGTTGAATTTTCTAATAATTGCTGAAAGAACTTCATAAATCTACTTAAATAATACAAAGTTACCATCGAGACACCGTTGCCAACCAAGGCATTATTGGCATCGTTCCACTCGGGCCTTTGTGTATTCATCCAAATTCCAGCTTCAGGAATAAAATTGGACATTTTTGCTAAAACGGTAGCTAATATTTTTTCAATGAAATTTACATGATAAATTTCATTATTTTTATCTCTTAAAATAGCACCATCTGCACCAATTTCCTTTTTTCTACTATTTATTATCTTTTCCCATTCATGGCTGTATTCTACGGTATCTTTTGAGTTTTTAAGGATACTTTCATAGGATTTGATGTGGTAAGGCACAGCTGCGTATACAAAACAATCTTTGTCGAAATATGATTGGAGTTTATTAGGAAAATATTTCTCGATAAACTCCAAAAACTTTAATAAATAGATAATTTGATGGTCGCCCCAATACCCGATGTAAGACCAAGGGTTGTCAGGCTCGATGGCCTCCCAATCAAAACCTCCTTTGGTAACTCGATAGGGATTATACCCATCGAATGTAGAAGCATTTAGGAACTTAAAAATCATTCCTTCAATAAAATGAGGATACGAATGTGCTAAAGTTTCCCAATTTTGAAAAATATCTCTCCAATTACCTTGATAATCTAGGATTTTAGAGCCGTCTACTTCGCTTCTGGTATTGATAGAAAATTTATTCCATGGCCTGCTGGGGTCTCCATGACGTCGGCTAAATTTTAAAGGTAAATATTCTGTACAAAGCCTTACTAAATCAGCATCTTGATTTCTTTCTAAATCACTAACCAATTCGGTGTAAGTAAAAACATCTTTTAAATGGTTTCTAAAAGCCTCATTTCTATTAAAAACATCAGAATTGGCTCGAAGCAAATAATTTGTAAAATCAACTTTTTCGATAGTATAGTTTTCATCAAATATACCACCACGCATGATATTAAAAAGCGTATTTGAGAAGTGCCTTGTGTCTTTTCTAATGTCTGATGTAAATTGTAAACCGTCAGAAGTAGCATTTATAGCAATTAAAGCTTTTGTACCCTTTGCAATATCTTCTTCTATATAGCTGTCGAGAGAGGCATTTTTTTCTATAATATCACACAATTCTAATACCTGTGACTGATTCTGGTTTACATTGGCAATTATCTTCCATTTTTTAATTTCTTTGGAGGCTAGTTTAATGCTTTTTGCAACAAAATAGGCACCTTTTTCACCTTTTATATCAGTTTCGCTTACTATTTCTTTTAGTTTTCTAAAATTATTTAATTGTTTTGATGAAACCAAATGAATGGGATTTTCCATACCCAAAGACCAAGCTACGTTGCATTTTAGGGCTTCGCTAGGCTCTGCTTTATCCACAATAATGGCACTAAGAGCAAATATTCCTAAGCCGCTTTTTTGATGTAATTCGTTGCGCTTATACCCATCCACCAGATTACTAGTAGAATTCTGTAAGTCACTGGCAACACCATAAGGCATAATATTTTGTATGCCATCTAAAAGTGTGATTGTATAATCATTATTAGACAAATTGATGAGTTCTGATTTTTTTACAAAACCATAGGTATTAGACGAATTCCATTGATAGCGAAAACTGATATTTAAATCTTCAAAAATCTCTTCAAATATAATTTTATTTCCATATAGATTTTTGTAAAGATTCCTTTTAATACCATATTTATCATTAAATCTGTCAGAAAAAGGTTCCCACAAAACAACTTCATCTTTGTGTATGATTTGGAATATCGATTTACTGCCAGTAACATCGGCAAATTCTGTTATTTTATCGTCAGTATAATAAGGAAACAAAGCATATTCTGCATTTTTTCTACCAGCAGAAAGCCCTCCATTGCTTGAAATAAACATCCAATGATTAGAGTCACTTACAATACTCATAAAAAAAGGACGCATTGTGTCGTGATTTTCTATTTTAAAAAATTGTTCTCTGTCTATTAGTTCTATCTTCATATTAAACGATTTGTCAATCTCTTATTTTTAATGTGTGTATTGATAAAAATTTATTCATTATGTCTTCTTACGCTCTAGATTACAATGTAGCTTGTAACTCTAGAGAATTTTAAACTTCACGCGTCACCTTTTCGAGTTACACCAATAGAATATCCATCTTAAAGGGTGGGTTAACTGACACCAATTCTCCAAGGAAAAGCTTTTTTAAATTTTTATTATTTTGTAACTATTCAGCACCCCGACTGTTCGACCAAAAAATGTCCATTTAGGTTCGGATACGCTGAGAAAAGAGTTTCTCAGTTCGCACCTAAATTGATTTGCGATCAATTCTTAACAATGCTCATGGCTTTTTTTTCGTCAATAGCGATGCTATTAACTCAAAAAAGAGCCTCGGCTGACTTAAAATGTCCTTATTTTTATGATCAGAACGCGGGGTCCTGAATAGTTACATTATTTTATAATTTTTTAATGCTCTAAAAGTACAGATTTTTTTCATTTTCAAAATTCTTTTTGCAATTATTATTACAAAGGAGTTAGATTGACACCATATAACTGTAGATTTTATTAATAAGAACCTTACTACAACATCAAGGCTAAGAGTAGAAACCCAGCATTCTACAAGAACACTTAGTTTTTAGCCGTTATTACTTTATTGCTCATTAATGAAATAAGGCCAATTATAGGCCCAATTGCAAGTACCGTATAAATATACTGAACATTAATTTTGTCAAAAAGCAGATTTATCAATTGAATACTAAGGATGGTAATAGAAAAGCCAATACAATTTACAATAGTAAGAGATGTACCCCTTGATGCCTCAGGTGCGTTATTTGCAATTAGCGTTGAAAATAAAGGAGAGTCGGCAATAACTGAAATGCTCCAAATCAAGAGAAACGCAATGAATAGTAGTAATGAATTTGAAAAGAGGAAGAATGGAGAAAGGATGCAACATAAACAAGATACACCGATCGATATTGTCGCCACTTTTTTTATTCCAAAATATTGAGACAACAATCCACTGAATACACACGCAGGTCCACCCAAAGCAATTATATAAAAAGATAACAAAGACACATTTAGATTGGCAGTAGGATAGTTTTTGTTGTATTCTGAAAGCATTATTGGAACAAAAGCCCAAAAAGTATACAGTTCCCACATGTGTCCAAAATATCCAAATGCAACAGAACGGAAGTCTCGTTTTTTAAATCCATCCATAAATGCGTTTATCTTTATATTTTGTCCACCTTTACGATACGGCCCATTTGGAACAAACATTAACACACAAAATCCGCCTATAAAAGATAGAATTGTAGTGCTATACAAAATATATTTCCAAGGAAAGTCAGCTACCATATTTTTAATGAGATGGGGTAGGGCTGTCCCGAGCACAAGAGCCCCAACTAAAAACCCTAATGACTTTCCGAGACCTGCTTGATAGTAGTCGGAAGCTATTTTCATACCAACAGGATAAATGCCTGCAAGAAAGAAACCTGTTAAAAATCTGAATAGCAGGATTTCAATTGATTCGATATTACTAATGCATATTCCAAGATTAAAAAGACCAGCCAACACAGCACTGAAGAAAAAAACTTTCGATGGTGAATATCGGTCAGAAATTGTAAAAACGGCAAAGACCAAAGTCCCAGTAATAAATCCAAATTGGATAGCACTTGTTAGATGAGCCAAAAAATGATTGTCAAGTTTTAGGTCTTTTGCTATGTCCAAAGCTACTGAGTTTCCTGCAAACCAAAGCGAGGTACAAAAGAATTGAGAAACTACGATGATGGGTAAGATTAATCTCATGTTACAATCACTCGTGAATTGTTAATATTTCTCAGGATGGAATCCAAAATTTCGCATTTATTTTCCATCTTATAATACTCCTTTTAGTAAAATTTCTAACTGTGGAAGTTGTAAAAATCCGCCTGTTGGATTACCTCTCTTTTGCCTTCGATTTGAATTATTCGAATAGTTACTGCATCTTACAGCTCCGTACTTTTGTATATTTCTTTTAAGTGATAATTGATGGCAGGGGTTCATTAGTTCTGATTTTTCTTAAAGTTTTCCGCTTGTTCAAAAATCTCAACATATACTTCGTCTCTCTCTACTGGCGGATAGCCAAACTCGTCAAGTAATAGTATTAAGCCAACTTTTAAAGCTGATTTGATATCGTCGCGCTTGTTCCAGTCAGGGAATTTGGCTTGTCCGTCAACCAAGTCTTTCACCGCTTTTGCCAGTTCAATCATTTTGTCGTCTGGATATTTGAAGTCGTATTTTATGCAAAGCTCTTTCAGAATGTCGTAAAATGCTTTTTCTTCAAAGTCAATCCCTAATGCGTCACCTGCCGAAAATTCTTTGCGGACTTCCCAAATTAAATCTGTCAAGGCACTTGCTATTTCTTCATACACTTCACTTCTCAAAATGTCGTTTGCATCACGGTCATTATAGCGTTCAACCAAGGTCTGCATTTTTTTGGAGAAGTCAATTCCTTTTACACGATTTACTTTTCTGATTTCTGCAATCACTTTTGCCAATAATTGTTGAAGCAATTTGATTTTAGTATTCGGCAATTTGATTTTATCTATCTTAGCCAAATAATCTTCATCAAAAATGTCTTGTTCAGTTTCTGCTTCGTTTCCAAGTTTAAATATTTCTTCTACACCTTCACTTTGCAAAGCTTCTTTTATCATTTCCCGTACTTTGGAGTTCATCTGTGCTGTGTCGGGTGCATTGCCTTTGGTGAGTTTAAAAACAATGGAACGAACAGCTAAATAGAAATGTGTGTAATCTCTTTCTAACTGCGTTAATTGTTCGCTTCCTGCACAAATATCATAAGCGGATTTCAGTCGCTTTACCAAGCCCATAAATCGGGTTTCAAATTCTTTGGATTGTTGCACATATTCGGCCGCCAAATTCAAAGTATTTAATTGCTGAATGGTTGTTCCGTTGAAATACTTTGAATTATCAAACGTGTGAAACAGTTTATCCAATAAGTCCAAATGATTTCTTACGATAATGATGGATTCTGCAATGTCTTCAAAATTATCTTTGTCGCCTTCGCTGTATTGCTTTAAGGCCAAATTCATTTGCGTTTTGATACCGATATAATCAACTACTAAACCTTTGTTCTTTCCTTCAAACTTGCGGTTTACTCGTGATATGGTCTGAATTAAATTATGCCTTTGAATAGGCTTATCAATATAAATACTGTCTAAAAAAGGCACATCAAAACCTGTGAGCCACATATCTACTACTATGGCAATTTTGAAATTTGACTTTTCGTTTTTAAACTCCGTGTCCAGCGTTTTGCGGTAATCAGACGTACCAAGCATTTTGTAAAGAACTTCACTATCGTCTTTGCCTCTGGTCATGATCATTTTGATACGCTCCATTGGTTTAATTTTCTTTTGCTCCTCTTCGCTTATTTCTTCATTTTCGGCTGCTGCTTTTATTTCATTCCATTCTGGTCTTAAATCAATCACATTTTTATAAAATTCATAAGCAATATCTCTACTACTACAGACAAACATAGCTTTACCTTTTACAGTTGCACCTTCTGAGACTCTCTTTTCATAATGTTTAATAAAGTCATCCGCTAAGGTCAAAAGACGTTTAGGATCGCCCAAAATAGCGTTCATGCTAGTAGTTTCTTCTTTACTTTTTTCTATCTGATATTCATTGGCACCTGCATTGGCAGCCTCTTCGTAATATCTTTCTATTTTCTCTAATTCGCTATTATTTAGAGCAACCTTAGCGGCTCTGCCTTCATATACAATTCTTACGGTGATTTCATCTTTCACTGATTCAGTCATCGTATAAGCATCTACCACTCGACCAAATACATCTAGTGTCGCATCAATAGGTGTTCCTGTGAAACCTACAAAAGTAGCATTGGGCAACGAATCGTGTAAATATTTGGCGAAGCCATAAGTTTTGGTAACACCTTTATCGGTAACTTTTACTTTTTGGTCAAGGTTTACTTGGCTTCTGTGTGCTTCGTCAGATATACAAATCACATTGGTTCTATCGGTGAGCAGTTGGGTATCTTCTGTAAACTTGTGGATGGTGGTTAAGAAAACACCTCCGCTTTGCCTGCCTTGAATTAATTCTCTCAGATTGGCTCTACTCTCAACACTTACCACTGTATTGTCGCCAATAAAATTTTTAGCATTGGTAAATTGACCTGATAGTTGGTCGTCTAAGTCGGTTCTATCCGTAATTAATACAATGGTCGGGCTTCCAAAGTATTCACTTTTCATCAACAACCTTGTCAGATAAAGCATTGTGAAACTCTTCCCACAACCAGTAGCACCAAAATATGTTCCACCTTTTCCGTTACCTTCGGGCTTTTGAGCTAACTTGATGTTGTCGTACAAAGCTCTTGCTGCATAGTATTGCGGATAGCGACAAACTATTTTTTCGTTTTTCTTAGAAGTATCAGGAATGTAAATGAAGTTGCGAATGATATCTCTTAGTATCCTTTGGTTAAACATCCCTTGGATCATAGAGAACATAGAATTAAAACCATCAGCATCAAAGATACGTCTGTCAGGCTCAGACCGCCACGCATAGAAAAACTCATAAGGGGCAAAGAACGAACCTGCTTTGTTGTTTACGCCATCGCTGATTACGCAAAAAGCATTGTACTTAAACAGTTCGGGAATATCTCTGCGATAACGAACCGTCAATTGTTTGTAGGCATCATGTATCGTAGCATCTTCACGTATAGCAGATTTAAACTCAAATACCACCAAAGGCAAACCATTGATGTACACAATACCATCAGGTATGCGTTTTTCTGAACCAACAATTTCTAATTGATTGACAAACTTGTAAATATTATTGTCACTACCATATTCTACTTCGGGTTCTGCTGCTATTGAAATAAGATATTCATTTTCGGGCTTTTTCTGTCTATTCAACCCCCTATAATCAATCAGTTGAATGTAAATGTCTTTTTGGCTTCGGTCTTCTCGTTTGAGAATAAAACCGTCTGAAAGCATTCTCAAAAATGTTTTGTTACTTTCGTAAAGGTCGGATGCAGAAAGGGTTTTGAGTTGGAGAATGATCGATTTGACTTCGCTTCCCGTAATTCCTTGAAGGTCGTATTCGGCCAACAGGAAGCTTTGCAAATCTTCTTCGATCAATACTTCATCTGGCTTACGAGTTATCATAATACCAAGGTGTTGAGGAAATCCTTCTTGCCCCAACAATTCAATGAACGCTTTTTCTAAACTTGCTTCTGTAAACTTCATTTTTTAGGTTTCAGTTTTTTTATGTCCAGCTCCAACTCTTTTAGACTTAGTTCCTTATCTAATACTTTTTGAGATAAGCGGTATTTTTCTAGCTCTTCACTTGACTTTTTAAGAGCCCTCTCATGGCTTATTTTTCCTGCATGTGTCAAAAGCTCTCTGCCGTTGAGTTGCAAAATACTATCCAAGCGCTGTATCCAATCGGCCATATACATTGGAGTGCGCTGTTGAGCCATTGTTTCGGCAAAGGCCAAATATTGCTCCACCAACAAACCAAGTAGTTTTATTTCGTCTTCTTTCAGATAGTTTTTTGCAATACTTACATCTGATTTATTTATTGAAGCTGAATTTTTCTTATCATACGATTGCATACCCAATAATGGCAAATCAGCATCTACTCTCCGATAGATCAGCTCTGCTGCTGTTTGTTCACTGATAGCCCACAATAATTTGTTTTGTACCACCTTAAAAAACTCTATCGTTTTTTCATCCTTGGCTTCATAATCAATACTAGTCGTGTAAATATCCTTTATTTTCTGATAAAAAAACCTTTCCGAAAGACGTATTTCCCGAATGCGTTCCTGCAGTTCGTTGAAATAGTTCATCGAGTTACCCGACTTAAAACGATCATCATTCAGTGCAAAACCCTTGATAATGTATTCTTTCAACCGTTGAGTAGCCCAAATGCGAAACTGGGTACCTTGAGGCGATTTGACCCTGTAACCTACCGAAATGATAACGTCAAGGTTGTAGTAATTGGTATCATAACTTTTCCCATCTGCGGCAGTATGTCGGAAATTCCGACATACTGAATTTTCATCCAATTCACCTTCTTTAAATACATTTTGGATATGTTCGGTAATGGTAGTTCTACTTTTGCCAAACAGTTCCGCCATTTGTGCTTGCGTAAGCCAAACGGTTTCTTCTTCCAGCCGAACGTCGATTTTTATGCTGCCGTCAGGATTTTGGTATATGATGATTTCGCTGTTCATATTATGTTCCATTTTTCGGTGGTGGATAAAGCTTTCGTTGCACCTGCCAGTTTATACTTCGTAATTGGGTTCAATAATTTGAAAAGTGGTTCTGTTGCTTTGCCTTGTTGCAAAGAGTCTAACAAAGCACCTGCCAAAGCCCTTGTAACGGGCGGATATTTTAATGCCAAGCGAGCCAAGGTATAGATTTCTTTATCCGTAAAGTTTTTGATAATGGCTAAAAACCGCTTACAGGATGCTTCTATACTGGCATCAGGTATTTTTTTGATGTAGCGAATGGCATCCAGTAATTGCAACAATGGAGTGTTCTCTTTGGTGAAGGTGTTTTTTTGCCTTACAAAAGCAATCGTATAGCGTTCTCGTTTAAAATTGGGGCGAATCTGATTTTTCCCGATTTGTATGATATTGCTTACCTGTGTGGTTAAGCCCAATTGGTTGTAAATGCTGTAACCTGTGAGATAGCCTGTTGTTTTTCCGTTTTCTTCCAACAAATCTTTTACTACTTGTGCCTGATTGGGTTGAAGATTACCAAAAGGGGTATTTTCGGGTTTATAGTATTTTCCTTTGGACAGTTTGACGATTTTACCCGAAGCCACCATACGGTTCAGTGCTTTTATGACAGCTTCTTTTTGGCTCACCTCCGTGGTAAAGTCGGTATAGGTGAATACATAGCCTTTGGGCAGCCTATCTATGGTAAATGCTATGTATTCCGATGTTTTCATCCATTTTATTGTCGTATAAAGATAATTTATTTGTCCAGTTTCTTAGCAAAATAACTGGACATTTTTAAAATTTGAATAGTTTTCTTATTTAAACATATTTTATGATTAGTGGGTTAAAATGTGAATATTACATTTTTCAATAATAGATGAAGGTATTAGGTCAAATTCAATTGGATCCAATTGACAAATTAACTCGTTTTCGATGTGATAAGTTTCGTTCACAAATTTTTGCAAAATACTATCTTTGCCCTTTAAAGAGTTTTCATAAAGTAGTCTAAATAGCTGAAGTTTTAAATATCCATTTTCAGTAAGGTTATAAAGATCTTTTACTACTTCATCATTTGATATTTTTACTAGAGTAGCCCCGTAGTTGAATGTTGGAATGGATTCTATTATTAATTCAATACCACGAATAAAAGTAGCATCATCCATTAAATCGTCTTCAGGATCTTTCCTAAAATCTCTACATTCAACATGAGTTCTTTTATGAAATAGATTTGACAACACTTCATAACCATCTCCTTTATCATCAATGGTTTCCAATTTTCTTCGTAGATAAATTAGCTTGATTATTTCATCTACATCAGTTAAAAGAACATTATTGCAAATTTGCGAAAAGGTTAGAATATTATTTCTGGTGATAGCTTTTTCAGATAAAATACCATTTTTTGACGATAAAAATTTAGCGACTGTTAGGTTATGAAATTCTTGTAGAACTTTAACTGTATCTATAACTGGTTCAAGGTCGTGGGTAAGCATTAGAACTGACCTATTTTTCAAACATACATCCATTCTAAATAGCATATGCATTATAGCATACTTTTTATTTTTATCGAATGAAGAGATTGGGTCATCTAAGATTATCAAATCAGGATCTTTTGATAGTGCTTCGTACATAAATAAAACGAGTGCAAAAGCATTTTTCTCTCCAAAACTCAAATGCTGATTCCCACCTGAAATTTTCTCAACAGATTCAATATGCCGCAACCTCAGTTTATAATCTTCACTTTGTTCATCTGTTATCTCAACTACATATTTATACCCAGCGTTTTCAAGAAATGAATTAATGCCATTTTGATGCTGTTCGATTAACTTCCTTGTTTGTTGTTTTTGTCTACTAATCTCACCCTGAAGCAATCCAACTTTATCAAGAACTTCGTCTAAGGAATCATTTAAAGAATTGACAATTGTTACTGATTTGTCAGACTTAAATCTGTCGAACAAATTAATGTTTATTTTTAAGTTGGTTATTTTATCTCTTACGTTTTCAACTTCCTTAAAACTCTTGGGTGATATATCCCTTAAATCTTTTAGTTTTTGAAGAAGATCATCAATTTGTTGTTTTACAAATACAAGAAAATTAATTTCAGGGTCTTCTAAGCCAGAATGTTTTTTAGTAATTATTTCTAGTGTATTTTTAGTGTCATCAGAGAAATAATCTCCAAGATTTTTAATTGCTTCTATAATTGCAGAGAAATTTTTTATTACATTTTTATCATAGGTTTTAGCAACAGATTTAATAGTTTCTTTTTTTTCTACCGTAGAAGATGTACAATAAGGGCAATCGTCTGATATGTCAACAAAAGCTTCTCCCTTTATTTGCCAATCTAACCAACTAGTGCAGTTGCTATTTTTCAAAAATGTAGAATACCCTTTTAAGTGTTCGGGAATATGCTCAATTTTATTGCCATCTTCTAAACCTTTGTAAATAGCTGATTTTTTAGAGATACCAGATTTAGTAATTACAAAGCTATTTGACAAACTTTCGAAGTCTTTTATAATTTGATTTAGTTCTGCATTAAGGGTAAAAACGTTTTTTATACCTACCAATAATTCTTCAATTTTTTCAAGAGATAAAAGGTAATTTGGTGTTTTTATAAATATTTCAAAGCTATTTGAAATTAATTCATCTTGCCTGTATAAAAATTGATTAAGGTACTCTTCATTAAAAATAAAAACACTTGAAATTTCTTCCGACTTTTCAACTTCTGGTACAAGCTCGGTTTCTATTTTTCTTAACTTAAAAGGTAGTAATTCAGTTAACTTTTCGGGTGCTTCAATACTGTACTTTATTGCTTTTGCTATTGTACTTTTTCCTGTACCATTAACACCAAATTTAATATTAAGTTTACCTTTTACAATTTGAATACTACCAGTATCTATGTTGTTACAATTTCTAATTACAAAATCCATTCTCTAAATATTATACAGTTTCTAATTTCATACTCTCCACCACACCTTTCATCAGCACAGGACAAAGCGGTTTAATGGTGTTTTTTAATTGCTCATTGATTCGTTTACGTGTTTCCAACGTGTGGTAAATGGTTACAATGGCTTCCTGAATTTTAATATCTGGGATTGGCAATTTTACATTGCACATATCAGCCCAATCAAAAGTTTCTCTTGCACTACCCCAAGAATGAAATCTTGCGTAGCGGTCAAAATCAGGTCTGGTAAACCATAGTAATAAATATTCTGGCAACAATTTACTTGTGTCAATTACCTTAAAAACAGGGTAAATCTTAGAAACAATGCAAACTTCGCCATCATTTAATGCAACACAAATTTTTTCTCCCATACGAGCTGTATTAGGATTAAAGGCAAAATGTCCTTTTCTGACAACCTTATAATCATGAATACTTACGCCACTCATATTTGCTCTAGTCTCAATAAATACTTTAGAAATTGATACACCTTGTACTCTTTTAATACTCATACTAGTATTTCTTTCTTCATACAATTCTATATATTGTCCGAGTAATTTACGATTTTCAGTATTTATTAAATTTTCAATGTAGGTGTCACAAATCAATTGCAAATCTGTTAAGCTGTTTTCATAAGTTTTTTGATTGGAAAGTAAACCCGTATAAAGTGCAACATATTTTCTTTGCTCGTCAATGTGTGGTATTGGCATTTTTACTTCACACATATCTTCCCAGTTAAAAGTTTCTCTTGCACTACCCCAAGAATTAAATCGGGCATATCTGTCAAATTCGGACCGATTAAACCAAATAAATAGATACTCTGATAACAGAATTTTTGTATCAATAACTTCAAAAACTGTATATATGCTAGAAACAATACAAGGGTCACCGTCATTTAATGCTAGCCCTATTTTTTCTCCTCTTCTGGAAGTGTCTGCAACATAAACAAATTGATTTTTCTCTACAACTTTATAATTACCAAGACTAACTCCCGACATATTTGCAACAGAAACAATTAATTGTTTAGTTGTAGAAACTCCTCTTAATCGATTTATTTTTAAATCAGAATTGCGTTTATCCGATAACCGTATGTAATCTCCAATTCGCTTATAACTCATAGCCTAAAGTTTTAAAAGCGTTAATTAATTGCTCTTGCGATTGTTTTTCTTCAATAATTAATGTTTTAAAGTCTTTTTGGATACGTTTCATTTCCTGTTCAAAGTCGATTTTACTATCAGTATCAACAAATTCAATATATTTACTAGGTATGAGAGAAAAATTGTTAGCTTTTATTTCTTCAAAACTTGCGGAATAGCAATATTCAGGAATGTTTTTATAAGTAGTTTTGTAATCAATCTGTTGCCAGTTATGAAAATTTTTGGTTACGTTATTAATATCTTCTTCTGAAAGTTCTATGAACATTTTTTCAAATTCAGTTCCCCAACGCCTCAAATCCACAAACAAAATTTCCTTCTCACGGTCACGGTAGTTTTTCTGTTTACCGTTAATCTCCATAGCTCTTGCCTTTTTGTTTTTATTTAAAATCCAAAGCGTAACACTGATGTCGGTAGTGTAGAATACCTCTCTTGGAATTACTACAATTGCTTCTACCAAATTATTTTCAATGAGCTTTCTGCGTATTTTGTATTCTTCGCCACCGCCACTCAATGCACCATTCGCCAATATAAAACCTGCAATTCCGTTTTCGGAGAGTTTAGAAACCATATTCAAAATCCAACCATAGTTGGCGTTGCTTTTGGGTGGCACATCATAACCTCTCCAGCGTGGGTCGTCAATCAATTCATTTTCGCCTCTCCAGTCTTTTTGGTTAAAAGGTGGGTTTGCCATAATGTAATCGGCTTTCAAGTCTTTGTGTTGGTCGTCCGCAAATGTGTCTGCATCTTTTTCACCAAGGTTTGCAGAAATTCCTCTAATGGCAAGATTCATCTTTGCCAGTTTATACGTGGTTTTGGTATATTCCTGCCCGTAAATAGAAACCTCTTTTTGGTTTCCGTGGTGTGCTTCTATAAACTTGATGGATTGCACAAACATACCACCCGAACCACAAGCAGGATCATAGATAATGCCTTTGTATGGTTCAATCATTTCTGAAATAAGGCTTACAATTGTTTTTGGCGTATAGAATTCTCCTTTGCCCTTTCCTTCTGCAATCGCAAACTTTTTCAGGAAGTATTCATACACACGACCAACCAAATCTTGTTCTTTGTCTTTGAGTGTATTTATGCTGTCAATTTCGCTAATCAAAGAAGCCAATTTGGTAATGTCTAAACCCAAACGAGAAAAATAATTGTCGGGCAGGGCCCCTTTCAGAGCCTTGTTGTCTTTTTCAATTGTATGCAGAGCTGTGTCAATGATTAAGGCAATATCATTTTGTCTTGCCTTTTTTACAATGTAGTTCCAACGTGATATTTCTTCTAAAAAAAACACATTACTCATATTGTAAAACTCAGGCATCTCAATATATTTTTCTTTGCCTTCTGCAATGATTTTGGCTCGGTGTTCTTCAAACTTATCGCTGGCAAACTTTAAGAATACTAGTCCTAATACAACGTGTTTGTACTCAGCTGGCTCAACGCTTCCTCTCAATTTATTTGCAGCTTCCCAAAGGGTAACTTCAATTGCTTTTTCTTTTACTTCTTTCTTCTGTTTTGCCATTTTATGGTGTTACTATTTTATATTTTTCTGTCGGCTAGGTTAAGTTTTAAATACTCAATGCCATTTTCGATGTCACGATAGCTATTGGTTTCATCTCTACGTCTGTATCACCCCCAACTTAAACTCCTCAATCTTACTATGATCCGTCACCGACAAACAGAGGCTGATGTGGTCTCTTGTCTTTCTGGGGTCGATGATCATATCTACCCAAAGTCTTGCAGCGGCATAGGTGGCTGTGGTTTGTTCCTCATATTTGGCTTTTATTTCGTTGGTGAGTTTGATTTCGTCTTCTTTTGAGGTGACTGAGCCGTCTTTTTTACTTGCCAATTGAATCTGAGCCAAAACACTAGAAGCCTGATTTCCACCCATGACGGCTATTTTGGCAGAAGGCCAAGCGATCATAAATCTTGGGTCGTATGCTTTGCCGCACATGGCGTAATTGCCCGCACCATACGAGTTACCTACGACCATGGTGATTTTTGGTACGGTAGAGTTGGCAACGGCATTGACCATTTTTGCACCGTCTTTAATAATGCCTCCATGTTCTGATTTTGTGCCTACCATGAAGCCTGTGACGTCGTGAATGAATAGTAGAGGTACTTTTTTCTGATTACAATTTAATATAAATCTTGTTGCTTTATCTGCAGAATCAGAGTAGATCACCCCACCAAATTGCATCTCTCCTTTGCCATTTTTAGTGATTATCCGTTGATTGGCCACAATTCCGATGGCCCAACCATCTATGCGAGCATAACCACAAACAATGCTCTTGCCATATTCTTCTTTGTACTCCAATAATGAATTGGCATCGATAAAAGTTTTGATCAAATTGCGAATATCGTAAGGTTTTAATCCACCAGCTGGGTAAACAGACATGACCTCTGATGGATCTACTTCTGGAGCGATACTTTCTATACGATCAACTCCGGACTTAGGTTTATGACCTTGTAAGGCAACAAGTTCTTTAATTTTATCTAGGCAAGCTTGGTCATTTGGCAGTTTATAATCTGTCACTCCACTGATTGAGCTGTGTGTAGTAGCTCCACCTAATGTTTCATTATCAACGTCCTCACCAATGGCAGCTTTGACTAAATATGGACCTGCTAAATAGATGGAACCCGTGTTTTCTACAATTAATGCTTCGTCAGACATGATGGGTAAGTACGCACCTCCAGCAACACATGAACCCATAATTGCAGCAATCTGGGGAATACCTGTTGCGCTCATCTGGGCATTGTTTCTAAATATTCTACCAAAATGTTCTTTATCAGCAAATATTTCACCTTGTAGCGGAAGGTATATTCCAGCACTGTCTACTAAGTATATGATGGGCAAATTGTTATCATTAGCAATTTCTTGGGCTCTAAGGTTTTTCTTCCCGGTGATGGGAAACCATGCACCTGCCTTTACTGATGGGTCGTTAGCAACTACGACGCAGAGTCTATTGGATACATAACCAACTACCACTATTACGCCACCCGAAGGGCATCCACCGTGCTCTTCGTACATACCATACCCTGTCAATGCTCCAATCTCCATAAAGGGTCTATCTTCATCCAGTAGGTAAGTGACACGTTCTCTAGCTTGTAATTTACCTTGTGCTGTTATTTTTTCAAGCCGGCTTTTACCTCCTCCTTGATACACCTTGTCCAACTTGCGTTGAATATCAGACCAAAGGAGTTTATTGGTGTCTTCGTTTTTGTTTTTAGTTAATGCTTCTTCAGAAATCACACTTAAATTTTTTATTTTACTTTACATCTCTAATTCGCTCATAATCAAATGCCATACCAATCAATTCTCTTTCAGTGTATGGTAATCCAAAAAAACAAAATCCCACAGGAAGGTTATTAACTTTGCCCATAGGTAATGTAATGTGTGGATAGCCTGCTCTTGCTGCATGACCATAGGTAGACGGCCCATTAAATCCACCTGGTTTTTCGTAATTAATAGGCCAAGCATGTCCAAGAGTCGGTCCAATGATAGCATCAAGATTATTATCTTTGATCGTTTTGTCAATAGCATTTTTCACAGCTTGATAAGAGCTGACCATTGCATTTTGATAAATTGAGTCTTTCAAAGATTTTCTTAAAACCGACTTTTCAAATATTTCTTGACCAAAGATAGGCATAATCTTATCTTTCATTTCATTGTTACCTGCTATAAGTTGTTCTAGTGTTTTATACTTACTATTGGTATTTGCAAGGTATTTTTCTACTCCATCTTTAAATTCATATAACAAAATTTCATAACTAGCACCAGAAGTGTTACTAAGGGACCTTCTATAGTTTACGATTACGATTTCACTTCCGGCATTTTTAAGTTTTTCTAAAGTGATTTTCATAATTTCTCCTAGCTCACCTGGAATGTTCAAGAGCGTACTATCGATTCCCAGTCTCTTCGCTTTTAAGGCACCTGGTCTACAATATACGGTATAATCTGAATACCGCGTTGCAGACAGACTTTTTTCGTCTGTTTCATCTATTTTTGACAAAGGGCCAAGTAAGTATGCAGCATCTTTAACCGATTTAGCCATAGGTCCTCCTGTATCTTGCGTATGACTGATAGGAATAATACCTGATCTACTCCATACACCAACGGTAGGTTTTATGCCTACTACACCATTTACAGAGGCTGGGCAAGCTATTGATCCATTGGTTTCTGTACCAATAGTGATCGGTGCAAAACTGGCTGCAGCAGCAACGGCAGAACCTGCTGATGATCCGCATGGTGTCATCTTTTGGTCATGAAAGTTTTTTGTTTGACCACCAACGCTACTCCATCCACTTGACGAGTTTTCAGACCTGAAATTGGCCCACTCACTCAAATTTGTTTTGCCCAACAATACTGCACCAGATTCTCGCAGTAATTTAATAATATGAGCATCTTCTTTTGGAAAGTTATCTTTCAACAATAGAGAACCCGCCGTATTAGGCATTTTATCTTTGGTATCAATGTTATCTTTGATCAAAATGGGTATACCGTATAACATACCTCTATAATTTCCTTTAGCTATCTCCTTATCTAGCTTTTCTGCTATGGAAATGGCATCTGGATTGATCATTACTACAGCGTTTAAGTCCATAGATTTATCCATCCTTTTGATTCTTGCTATAAAATATTCTGTTACCTCTCGGACGGTGACTTTTTCACTTTTTATAGCAATAGATATATCTTCTACCGTCATGTTTTCCCAAGCAATCTTAACTTTTTTATTTACTTTGTTAGAAGAATTACAAGAGATAAATAGGGTGGGTATCAATAATAAAAGTAAAAAGTATAGGTAATTGTTTTTCATATATTTGAATTTATTCTTGGCCAAAAATAGCTGAATTAACTTACAATATTGCTAATAAATGCAAAATTATTATCACTACATCTTATTAACTTTATACAGCGCAGTTAATAAATTGTTTAGCTTTCTCGAGATATTGTATGAATCCTCTTTTAATTTACAAAATTGTAACCTTTAAAATCAAGACAATAACGAAAGATTTTAAGCAGATCTTGAAAAAAATTAAATAGACCCTACCATTAACATCATTATTCAATAAAATTAGGATAGATAATTAGACTTTTCACTTGCATATATGGAGATTGATTTTATAAAGGTAAACGATAGAATTTTCTAAAATTTAATGACTTAATTAATAATAAATTCATCGCTTATTCACGTTCACATGTATCTTTAGCTTTTTATTCTAAAAATATCTGACTCATGAAAAATTTAATAGCATACTCTTTGGTTTTTTTTATCTTAACCACCTATTCTTGTAAGAAAAAACAGGATGTAGATACTTTGACAAACATAGACGAATTGTCTAATTATTTTGAAGCCGCAACCACTGGCTACATCTCCACAAATGATGATATTAGGTTTGTGTTAAAAAATCAAGTAGATAGTTCGAATGTATCTGACAAGATGTTGGCTCAATTGATTTCATTAGATCCTGAAGTAAAGGGTAGTACAACATTAATAAATGGTAATTTATTAATATTCAAACCATTAGAACCACTCACCTCATCTACTACTTATAGTGTATTTGTTGATTTACCGCTCCTGTCTGATACTTATGAAAAAGGGATTGAGTATGAATTGAAGACAAAGAAACAATCTATTAGTGTTGCTAATATAAGTTTTTATATTAACGAGAATAATACAATCTCCCACACATTGAGCATATTTACAGCTGATGTAATTGATACGAGTAGCTTAAGAAAATGTTTTTCTAATCAAAGCAATATCCAGTCTATCAATGTAATCAATAATAATGAGCATGAAGTCATATTTAAATTTAAATCAGCTGAGTACGGCAAAGGCATTATAGAATATGATGGAAAGTCTTTGGGAGTAGAAAATAGTGGCAAGGTAAATCACTATCCTCTAGGCAATAATTTCACCGTAATTGAAGAGCAATTTGAAGCAGGTTCTAAAGAAATCAAGTTTTTGTTTTCCAAAGTGATCGACCCAAGACAAGATTTAACAGGTTTGGTGAGAATTAATGGACAAAATACCACAACAACTATAGATAGAAATATCCTTATTGCCAATATCAATGTGTTAGACGAATCTCTCAATGTAGAGCTTGAAAAGGGAATAAAAAGTACCGATAATTTGCTGCTTAAGGAGAAGAAAAGTTTCACCTTTATCAATAAGCCACCAGCACCTGAAGTAGGTTTCTTAGATAAGGGCGTGTATTTTCCAACAGATGGAGATTTTAAAATTCCTATTAAAACACGAAATCTAAATGCTGTAAGAATTCATGTATTAGAAATCAAGCAAAAGAATGTCCTTCAATTTTTAACTTGGCAGAGTTTAGAGTATCCGGATTCGTACAACCTACGATTTTTGGGCAAACCTGTTTATGATCAGATCGTACAACTTAATGATGGTAAGACAGATACAGATGGTTATTTGGTTCATGGTATTGACTTAAGTAGTTTGGTGGCAAGAAATCCAGGATCAATTTATCATGTTTCTTTAGATTATAATATTGAACATGTTGATTTAGCTTGCGCAAATGCATTAAAAAAGCATAAACTTGAGTCGAATATCCAAGATGCAGAATTTTACAATAGATGGGAATATGCTTATAGAGACTATTACTATTATTACTCAGAAGACGGTGGTGAAGGCGGTTATGACACGAATGATCCTTGTAAAATCGAATATTACCAAAATAGAAACCTCAATTCAAAAATACTCATCTGTTCTGACTATGGGTTGATTACTAAAAAAGCAGGAAATAATTATTTAGCAGCAATTACCAGCTTAAAAGATGCATTGCCTGTTAACAATGCTGAGGTAATATTTTATTCATTACAAGGAGAAGAACTAAAAAAAGGAAACACAGATGCTGATGGATTTGTAGAACTTAATGGTGTGTACAGCGATATGCTTGCCGTGCAATTAACGCACAACAAAAAGATCACATACCTAAAAATGCAAACTTCCGAAGCCAATGACATCACACAATTTGACGTGGCAGGTGAGCGGTCAGGGGCAGAGATAGAGACTTTTGCTTACACCGATAGGGGAGTTTATAGACCTGGAGATTCTATCTATCTAGACATAATGATCAACAAGAGTGATTTTCAGCATCCAGATGGTATTCCTGCTGTAGTAGAATTTTATAATCCTGATAATCTAGTCATAGACCGAAAAATTCAAACAATTGATTTAAAAAATAAGTTGATTTACCATTTTATTCTGGCTACACAACCACAGGCCAAAACGGGCAGATATCGATGTGTGATAAATCTAGGAAGTGAAAAGATTGTAAAAAATATCAATATTGAAACCATCAAACCCAATATCACTGAATCCTTATACTCTATCAATGGACTTGAGGGTAATAATGTATTGTCCGATAATTTAAGTGGCTCAATATCTGTCAATTACCTTACTGGATTTAAAGTAAATGATGCAAGAGTACAAGTGAATGTTAAACCTACAATCAATCACAAAGCATTCAAGAATTTTACTGATTATAACTTCACAGGGTATTCACATATTACTAACCCAAGTTTTGTATTATTGGAATCCAAAACTAATGACAATGGAAGTCTTTCATTCCAAAGTTCAGAAAATTTTGCTGAATATCAAAGTCCTGTAAACTTATCTATACAAACAGAAACTACCTTGCCCAATGGTGGTACAAGTTTAGAAGGTAAACATTTGACCATATTTCCATACGCTTCATTCGTAGGGGTCAAGAAGAATAAAGGGTCACTTTGGGATGACACTTATGAAAAAACGGACAAAATAAGTTTTGAAGTAGTAAATTTGTCCAGAAATGGCAAACTCCATTCTTCGTCAAACACCATAAATTATAAAATCTACCGGAATGATCAAACATGGTGGTTGGACAAATATAGTCTAAGAACTCAAGGCAAGTTTTATCAAGAAGGTAATTGGAGAGAATTGTACTCAAAATCAATAAATATAGCGGGGAAAGGCACACTTAGCTTAAAAGACATCGCATTAGAACCAGGATTGTATAAAGTGGTTTTTGAAGATGGTAAATCACAACATACCACCGCTGATTATTTTAGTATCTACTCTTATGAATACTACCGCACAGATCAAAAAGATGTAAAAACAATAAGAATTTCTACAGATAAAACATCCTATGAAGTAGGTAGTGATATCAAGCTGAACATTCCTAAAATCAAAAATTCCCGAGCTTTGATTACGATAGAAAGAGGGAATCAGATTGTAGAAAAAAGATGGGTAGAAACGGGCGATGATAGTCAAGAGGTTATTCTACAATCTAATGAAAATTGGCTTCCTAATGCGTATATTAGTGTCTTGCAAATTCAACCACACATCAATGATAATGACTTACCAATTAGGACTTATGGCATTACCCACATTGATTTATTAGGCAAAAACAAAACCCTTGATATTCAAACAAATATAAAGGATGTCTTAGAGTCAAACACGAAATATAATTTCACTATTTCAGAGGCGACAGGTAAATCAGCACAGTATACTTTGGCACTTGTAGATGAAGGATTACTTAATATCACAGGATTTGCAACACCAGATCCAAAGCAACATTTTCATGCGAAATATCCATTATTGGTAAAAACATGGGATATCTACGATAAACTGATGCGATATTTCAAAGGAAATTTTGCAGGAATTATCTCTATAGGGGGTGATGATGCTTACAGTTTAGATAATGTACCCGAGATCAGTAGGTTTAAACCAATCGTGATCCATCAAGGAGTGTTTACCTTAAAGGCAAATGGCAAAAACACCCATACCATCCAAATTCCAAATTATGTTGGGAAATTGAGACTAAGGATAGTAGCAGGCAATGACAGCGGGTCTTTTGGTAAGATGTCTAAGAATCTAACCGTGGTAAATCCTATTATGGTACAATCTGCACATCCTAGATCACTGAACATCAGTGACAAAGTGTCTATTCCTGTCACGATAACTAGAAGTGTCAGCACCATCAAAAGTGCAGATCTTAGTGCAGTAGCTGATAATGGCATGATAAAAGGATATACTTCAAAACAAAAGATAGCATTAAATCAAGATGTAAATTATGTAAATTACGACATAGAAGTACTAAAAAAGGCCGGTAGAACAAAGATAGATCTTGAAGTAAAATCTGGTAACAAAGACATGAAGGAGTCTACTTCAATCCTCGTGAACTATCCCAATCCATATGAAAGCAAGTTTGTATCTTCCACAATAAAAGCAGGGGAGTCAAAAACATTTAACATAAATGTGATAGGGTATAAAGAGGTTTTTACCAATCAAATTCAAGTAAGTGGATTTAAGACGCCAAATGTATTAAAATATGCAGGCGACTTGATACAATATCCTTATGGATGCCTAGAACAGACCACTTCTGGTGCATTTAGTCAACTGTATCTTGATGAACTGCTTGATTTAAGTCCGCAAGAATTAAATGAGCAAAAAGTAAACCTTGAGGGTGGCGTAGCGAGTATACTACGGATGGCAAATGGTAAAGGAAGCTTCAATTATTGGTCAAATGGATATTATGATTCATGGGCTGACCTTTACGCTGGCAATTTTTTGATAGAATACCAGAAAAAACAAAAAAGTGGGATAGTCTCAGAAAGTCTGAAGTCTTGGATTGAAAATGCCAATAAATCTGCCAGTAACTGGGTAGATAACAAAAGTGAGGATCTTTATTATAGAGAAAATGGCTATTTTAATCAGGCATATCGCTTATTTATCTTAGCAAAAGCAGGAAAACCAGCTAAATCAGCCATGAATAGAGTGATCAATCAATTAGACTCCAAAAATGGGGTAGTCTACTATCTTCTAGCTGCAACATACCAAATGGCCGGTTTTGATTCTAAAGCTTCCGAACTTATCAAGCAAGCTGAAAAGTATATTAAAGATCAAAGTAAAGATAATTTTTATGGTTATAACTACTATCATTCTACAGTAGCCAATCACGCATTGATCGTAGAGAGTTTATCATATATTCCTTCTCAAAAAAAGAATATGGATCAGTACTATTCTGACTTGGTAGATTTGGCCAATAAATCTTGGATGTCTACCTATGACAAAGGGTCTACTTTCTTGGCACTTTATAGAAAATTCGGATCTATTAAACTATCCAATAAAAATCTAAAATTTGCTGTAACCACTAGCAATAAGTCAGAGAACGTCAATATGGCAGCTGGAAAGACATGGTCGTTAAATTCTAAAAGTGGAGGCTTAAAAAGCATCACCATAAAAAATACAGGTAATGATGATTTGACCATAAATCAAACAAGTAGGTATATAGATGACAAACTAATCAAAGCCGCTGAATCTGAAAACCTCAATATGACCATTTCTTACTATAATGCATCAAAAGGAAGTGCTGGATTAGACAATGTGAATCTTGGTGATGATATAACCATCAACGTAAAGGTGAACAATCCTACAACATTTTACCACGAAAATTTAGCGCTAAACCTAAGAATGCCAAGTGGTCTAGAACTTATTAATCCTAGAATTAATAATCAAGAACCTGCGCCTCAAGGTGTGCAATACCAAGATTATAAAGATGATCGCGTATATTCTTTTTTCGAATTAAGCCCTGGGAGTTCACTTAACCTAAACTTTAAAACAAAAGCAGCTTTCAAAGGAGACTTCTTCATACCAGTCAACCAATGTGAGCAAATGTATCGAGGTGATGTTTATGCAAAAAGTAGTACAGGTCGATTGGTTATCAAGTGATGAAGAAAGTCATTTACTTTGGTTTGGTCTTTTTTATACTTTTGTTTTGTATTCCATTACCCAATATAAAGCCTACCTATAGTAAGACGATCATTGATAAAGAAGGTAATGTAGTTAGCTCAAATGTATCAAGTGAGCAACAATGGCATTTACCTCTGGATGTAAAAATACCGGAGCAACTAAAGATGGCTATTATACTGTATGAAGATGAGTACTTTTATTGGCATCTAGGCATAAATCCGATGTCTGTGGTAAAAAGCTTAGCCGTCAATGTAAAAAGTAGAAAAATAAAAAGAGGGGCTAGCACTATCACCATGCAAGTGATGCGTATGAGAAATAGATCAAAATCTAGAACATTGAGCACCAAACTCTTTGAAAGTGTTGCAGCTGTAAAGTATTCATTTCTACGTAGTAAAAATAGGGTATTAGAAGAATGGTGTGATATAGCTCCATTTGGAGGAAATACCATTGGTGTGAAAACGGCTGCCTTCAGATATTTTAATAGAAATTTAGATCAATTGTCTCCAGCAGAAATAGCACTTTTGGCTGTATTACCCAACACTCCCAGTTCTGTAAACTTAGCTAAAAATCGATTGCTTCTTACCCAACGGAGAAATAATCTACTCAAAAAAATGGTAACCCATCAAGTCATCACACATGAGGATTATGAGCTTGCTGTTGGTGAAGATTTGCCAAGTGACCCAATAACTGTACCTTCAGATGCCCAACATTTACTTGATTATCTCAGCTTAAAATATAAAGATCAGGCACTTTTTAAAACCACATTAGATAGAACAATTCAAAATAATCTCACAGAATTGATTAATGAGGAGTCTACTTACCTTCAAAAAGAAGATATCAATGCCATGGCCGCTATGGTCGTAGACATAGAAAAGAATGAATTAGTAGCATATGTTGGCAATTCTAATCAAGTCAATCAAGATTATAGTTACGTGGATGTATTGCAATCACAGCGGTCTTATGGTTCATTACTTAAACCTTTACTTTATGCTTCAGCTTTAGAAAGTGGTAATTTCTTACCAAACGAATTCATTCTCGATATTCCTACAAATTATGGAGAGTTTAGACCTGAAAACTTCGATCGGAAATACAGAGGTATTGTACCTTTAGATGATATCATCACTCAATCTTTGAATGTCCCAAGTGTAAGACTCTTATATGAATATGGTTTAAATAATTTTTATGCCTTACTTCAGAATCTAAAAATTAAGCATCTCAATAGGGGAGTAGATCACTACGGATTGTCCATCATATTGGGTGGGGGAGAGACTAGTCCGTGGGAAATATCCCGTATTTACAAAGGATTAGCCCAAAACTATATGGGATTATCTAAGCCATACAATCCTATAAAAATACTTTATAATGAAATACCGGAACACTTAACGTCATTTTCTTTTAACCCTTACACTATAGAACATACTATAAAAGCCATGTCAAATCTTAGCAGACCAAGAGAAGATAAATCGTGGCAGTTATTTGGCTATGATCATAAAATAGCGTGGAAGACAGGAACAAGTTATGGACATAAAGACGCTTGGGCAGCAGGATTTAATAAAAAATATCAAGTCACCGTATGGGTTGGCAACGAATATGGGGAAGGAAGAAAGGATTTGACAGGTATTGTAAGGGCAGCACCTATACTCTTTAAAATCTTTAATGCGCTCCCTGATCAACGTTGGTTTGATACAAAGCCTTATTCCTCAAGTCAAACACTGATTACCGTTTGTAAAGAAACAGGCCGACTGAAAGGAGATCTTTGTCAACATCTAAAAACTATGAAAATTGATAAAATTTCACATTCTTTGAAAACTTGTGACTTTCACCAGATAAACGAAGGTGATACTTCTTTAAAATTTCATCCTGTTGTAGAATTTTATTACACATTACAAAATCCTCAATTTAAAAACAGAACAGATGACAAGTCTTTAAAAATAATTTATCCAGATCAAGGTTTGAAAATATATTTACCCAAAACTAATACGAACTTACAAAACGGATTCTTGGCAAAAACCAATTACAAAGGGAGATCACTGTATTGGTATTTGAATAAAAAGTATATTGGTAAGTCAGACGGTGGTCAGATGATCATCAATGCTCCAAATGGATTAAATCAATTGCTTGTGATAAATGAAAGTGGAGTACAAGATGATATATCATTTGAAATCATTGAAAACTAGGGGAAAGTCAAATTTGTCTATTTAACATAATATTAATTATAGGATATAAATTTAATTAATTTTTATACTTTGATTATATAGTTGTTTTGTACATTTGTGTCTGCATATGGGATTAGATACATTACATTTAAAAAACAGTACCAAATCAGAATTAAAAAGTTTATTTTTAGTTCTCATTTTACTTAGTAATTTCCTACCTAAGGCATATTCAAATTTATGCATAGATCCAGATAATCTTTCTACACATCTCAAAAGCTTACAAAATTCAGAAAAAGCTTTTCAGCCTGAATTTTATATAGATTTACCATCTGACGCAACCCCTACCCCAACTACAGAAGAAAGATTTGAGGAGAAAGAAGAAGTAGTTGAAAATGATGGAACACCGTCATTGAATTTTGCTAATAAAGATAAAACTCAACACGTCTTTTTTTATAATTTATTGATTATAAAATGTCAAGAGGTTAGTTTTAACCTTCGTAAATTTGTGACATTATATATTCTCAACCATTGTTGGAAACTTCATCTAGGTTAGACTTTCTACCACAAACTTTAAAATTTAATCAAATATGTTTTTATTGGCACTATAATCTGTGTCTTTATTTTATTTGGTTTTTATCAGATCATTTTAAAGTTAAAAATTTCTAAAAGCAAGGTATTCAATACTTTGTATTCTATTCATTTAATCTTTTAATCAAATGGAACAAAATAAAGTTGTATTTGATGAACATCATGTTATTGAGCATTTAAGGCATTATTTACCAAGCCAAGCTGCTTTAAAAGACTTTGTTCATCATAATACCCTACATGGATTTCAACATCTAAAATTTCATACAGCATTATGGGAAGCGAGCAATATTTTTGGATTCAGAACATATCTTTCTATAGATGAATTCAGAGCACATTATCGCAGTGGGAGGATAAAGCCAGAAATACTAGACAAAGTGATTTCTGAACATTTTACCAAGACGGATAATACTGGGGCTGAAATTGAAGCGTGGAAGTATAAAATTTTAAACCAGAACTTTAACCTTGAGCTCACTAGCAGGCTTTTTCAAATAAGAAAATATTGGAAGGATAGCTATAAATTTAATATGGACAAGGTAGTCCATCCATGGTTATTCAGATTATTATCATCGTTTCTTGACCAAGGTATCTCGACATGGAAATTTCCAAAATCTGATTTAGGTTTTATAGAGTCTTTAAAAGTATTAGAGAAAAATAGTTTCATTAGTATTTTTAAATCAAAAAGGATTCAAGACATTTTTTTAAATCAAAATCTCACTATTTCGAATTTACTTCAAGTTTTGATAGGTGATGAAAAGTATTTCGAACAATATCTTTTTGATCAACAATTTGGTCATCCTGGGTGGTCTGGCTTTGTATCTGTTTTAGAAAACCAGCCAGAAACATTGCTGAAGTATAAAAAAATCAGTTTGAGCGAAGTCATTTTTCTGGAATTACTACTTGAAATTGATGCTTTAGACCACAAGTTTGGCACTAAATGGCTCCCACTTCATACAAATATAGATAAAGATTTAATCGTACCTTTATTTGAAAAAGTACCAAATGGGGAACTAAACACCCTATTACAAATATGGCAGGAAGCATATGAATGGAGTTATTTTGATGGTGTTTTAAGTGGAGTTAGGCAATCATCACCACCCAAAAATTTACAATCCAAGCCCATCCAAGGTTTATTTTGTATTGATGATAGAGAATACTCTTTTAGAAGACACATCGAAAAAATTGACGCCTCATTCGAAACTTTTGGTACCCCTGGTTTTTTTGGAGTGGAGTTTTACTTTCAACCTGAAAATGGTAAGTTTTACACCAAGGCATGTCCTGCACCGGTTACACCCACTACTTTAATAAGGGAAACAAATCGAAAAAGTAACCAAAAATCTGATCCACATTTTAATCAGCATTCTCACTCCTTAATCAGAGGTGGGTTGATATCAAGTACGATGGGGTTTTGGTCAGCATTAAAGCTATTTATAAATTTGTTTAAGCCTTCAATCAGTCCAATTACAGCGCATTCTTTTTCTCATATGGACAAACACTCTGATCTGCAGATAGAATATGAAGGAGTGACAGATGAAGGGTTGAGTATCGGATTTACACCAGTACAAATGGCTCAAAGAGTTGGCAATGTATTGAGAAGTATCGGTCTGACTAGAGATTTTGCTTTCTTAGTTTACATTGTAGGGCATGGCGGTAGTTCTGTAAATAATCCATACTACGCGGGGTATGATTGCGGGGCTTGTTGTGGTCGCCCTGGGGCAGTCAATGCAAGAGTATTTGCTTACATGGCCAATCACAAAGAAGTACGCAAAATTTTGGACGAGCAAGGTATTCAAATACCGGACTCTACAATATTTATAGGAGCAATGCATGATACGACGCGAGATGAAATTGAATTTTACGATGAAATTCATTTATCACCCGAATCACAACAACTTCATGAAAATGCGATCGAAATTTTTAATGATGCTTTAGTGCAAAATGCAAAAGAACGGTCTTACAGATTTGATACTCTTGACAGCAACCTTCCGCTTACTAAAATTCATAAAGAAATTAAGAAGCGATCCGTGTCAATTTTTGAACCGCGGCCAGAATGGAATCATACCGATAATGCATTGTGCATTGTAGGTAGAAAATCTGTGTATGACACTTTATATTTAGATAAGCGTCCATTCATCAATTCATATGATTATACTATGGATCTAGACGGAAAGTATCTACTTACGATACTTAACGCCGCAATACCTGTATGTGGAGGTATTAACTTGGAATATTACTTTTCAAGAGTTGACCAACAAAAATTAGGAGCTGGCACAAAACTTCCCCACAACATAGTTGGCTTATTTGCTGTGAATACGGGAATAGATGGAGATTTGAGGACTGGATTACCTAGTCAAATGATCGAAATACATGATCCAGTGCGCATTTTATATATTATAGAACATTTACCTGATGTCGTATTAAAAACGATCCAGTCTAATCCAAACATTTACGAATGGATTAAAAATGAATGGGTTCTGCTCAGTGTCAAAAATCCAATAGATCAGCAAGTCTACCGATTTAAAGACGAAGCGTTTTTGCTCTATGAGCCAATATATACTTTGCAAAGTGCAAATAGTGAAAAAGACCTTCTGACTGTACTAAGAAAGGAGGAACCCGTTTTACTCACATTTAAAAACTAAGGAAATGGAAAATGTAATTCATCTATTTTTTATTATTCCCTTAGTTGGATTTGTGTTAAGTCTTTTAGTTAACAATTCAAAAGAAGCTATCCTTTCTCAAATTGCATTTTACACGATTGGAACAAATCTTTTGTTTACTTTAGGTTTCTCGATTTATTGGTTATTTCAAGGTGGCAAATCCATCAACCTGAAGGAGTTTACAGTCTATAATGAGCAAGACTATAATTTTTTTATTGACTTCTTTTTTGATAGAATAACGGCAACCTACATTGTTGTAGGCACCATAATTACATTTATGGTGGTAAAATATAGTCGTTTCTATTTGCATAAAGATCCTGGATACAAAAGGTATTTCAATACAATTCTGTTTTTCTACATTGGTTATGTTTTGACCGTGATGGCTGGTAATTTTGAAACATTATTTGTTGGATGGGAAATATTAGGGCTCTCATCATTTCTTTTAATTGCCTTTTATCGATTGCGATATTTACCTGTAAAAAATGCGATTCGTGTATTTACTATCTATCGAATTGGCGACATTGGAATATTATTGGCTATGTGGATGAGTCATCACTTGTGGAGTGATAATGTAACCTTTTTTAAGCTGCATAATTACGAGCTGGTACACCAACAATTAGAATCACATAGCGACATTGGAATATTTATATCATTAATGATTTTGATTGCGGCAACTGCAAAATCGGCACAACTGCCATTCTCTGCATGGTTGCCAAGAGCTATGGAAGGCCCTACCCCATCAAGTGCCATTTTTTATGGGTCATTATCTGTCCATATTGGAGCTTTTTTATTAATGAGAACACACCCATTTTGGGAACATCAAGTATCCATTCGTTGGCTTATCGCCATTATTGGGTTAAGTACAGCCATTATTACCACATTGATAGGTCGAGTACAATCTACAATAAAAGGTAAAATTGCCTATAGTTCCGCAGCTCAAATTGGTTTTATTTTTGTAGAAATTGCAGCAGGATTAGAAGTATTAGCTTTAATACACTTTGCAGGCAATGCATTTTTGAGGACTTATCAATTATTAATTTCTCCTTCAGTGATAACTTATCTAATTAGAGAGCAATTTTATAATTATGAACCAAGTAAAGATAAGGAAAAAAATTCTTGGATACCATCACGAATCAAGAATGCTATTTTTATTCTGTCTTTAAAAGAGTGGCATTTGGAGTCTGTAGTGTTTCGGTTGATATTTATGCCATTAAAAAAGTTAGAGCGGATGCTCCATATTTTTAAGTATAAATCTGTGGTATATCTTTTTATTCTAGTTTACATTATTGGTATCTATATTGCAAATTCAAATTATGGAATACCGCACAATCTTAGATACGGACTAGCAATAGCTGCAGGTATCGTTGCTCTGTTAATGGTAGCAAAAGCATACAATGAGCGATCCAATACACTTCTAGCATGGACACTTGTCGTTTTTGCTCATTTTTATATAGATTTAGCGGTGACATTAAATGATCATGTAGATATTAAAGAAGCTACCTTATATCTGAGTGGTATTACGATATCGGGGCTACTTGGCTATTTTTGTTTAAAGAGTGTAGGAATTTCAGAACATAATAATATTAGTCTCAATAAATTTCACGGGTTTGTGACAAAACATAAATTATTGGGCTTCGTATTCTTACTGTCTTGTCTTGGCATTGCAGGTTTTCCAATTACCACCTCCTTCTTAGGTGAAGATCTCATCTTGACACACATTCATGAAAAACAAGTGGCTTTAGCAGCCCTTGTTTCATTAACATTTATTATCAACGGTATAGCCGTAATTCGAATTTATTCTAGAATCTTCCTAGGTCATTATTCACACAATTTTCAAAATTCATCAGACTTATCAATTTAAAAAAATGAAAAATACAACAATACATCACACCACCACCCCAAAACTAAAAAAAGGACTGAAAGAAAACTATAAAGCCGATTTGGTATCTGGATTTATGGTATTTCTATTAGCATTACCATTAAGTTTGGGCATCGCCAAAGCAAGTGGATTTCCTGCTGCTATGGGGGTTCTTACAGCAATAATTGGAGGATTATTTACGCCATTGTTTAGAGTTTCTGAATTAACCATCAAAGGTCCAGCAGCAGGTTTAATTACCATTTGTTCTGGAGCTATCTTGGCTTTTGGAGGAGGTGATGAAGGATGGAAAATCACAACTGCAGCAATTATGGTGGCAGCAATCATTCAAGTAGTATTTGCTTTGTTAAAACTTGGTTCTCTCAGTGACTTTTTCCCACATGCTGTGGTACATGGTATGCTTGCAGCCATAGGAATTATTATCATAGCTAAGCAAATTCCAGTATTATTGGGCGATGATCCTTCACTTTACAAGGGAGAAGGTCCGTTAGAGCTATTAATGGATATTCCAAAATTCATTACGCACGCACATTGGCATATAGCGGTAGTCGGAATTTTAGGCTTATTCATAATGTTTGGATTACCTAAAATTGGCTTAAAGTTTTTCAAAAAAGTGCCCGCACCCATGATCGTTTTGCTTTTTGCTATTCCTTTGTCCATTTATTGGCATTTTAAAACGACAGAGCCAGATTACACTTTAGTTACCATAGGTGACTTTTGGGGTTCTCTTGGGTTAAATTTTGATTTTTCTTGGATTGGAAAATTTATCTTCTGGAAATTTGTCATGATGTTTTTATTTGTGAATAGCTTAGAATCCCTACTTACGGTTAAAGCTGTAGACAATTTAGATCCTTATAAAAGAACGTCAAATTTTAATGGCGACTTATTGGGTATTGGCATGGGCAACTTTGTTGCAGCCACATTTGGAGGTCTGCCTATGATTTCAGAAGTGGTACGAAGTTCTTCAAATATTGGATTCGGTGGGAGAACCAAATGGTCAAACTTTTTTCATGGATTATTCTTGTTGTTAGCCATGATTTTGATTATACCGCTTATTGAGTTAATACCTAATGCGGCTCTTGCTGCTATGCTTATTTACGCTGGATACAGACTTGCAGCTCCTAAAGAATTTTTGCACGTTTACCATATTGGAAAAGAGCAGTTGGCCATTTTTTTAGTAACGATATTTGTGACGTTAGTTGAAGATTTACTTTTGGGAGTTGCAGCTGGAATAATCATAAAATTTATCTTCCATTTAGCTAATGGTGCTTCCTTAAAATCTTTATTTAAAGCAAAATACAGCCTTGATCAACATGAAAATACAACAAGAATTAAAGTCTATGAAAATGCCATTTTTTCTAATCTAATAGGATTCAAAAAAATGCTTGATAGCCTACCAAGAGATACTCATATTTATATAGACTTGGAAAGTGCCAAACTAGTAGATCATTCATTTTTATCATTTCTTCATCAATACCAAAGTGATTATTCTTTGGAAGGTGGTATTTTTAAGATTCATGGTCTTGATGACCACAAGTCACTGTCTACTCATGATTTATCAACAAAAAAATTAGTAAAGAAGTAAAAATCAGCTTAAAATTTTAACAAAAAAAAATAAAACATTGGTTCTATTTATTATTTTATGGTATTAAATTTTGTTGAATTTAATTTTTAATTTAGAAAATTTTGTAGGAAAAAAAAATATATCCTTTTTGAACAGAAATAAATAAAAAATTTTGGATACTTAGTAACTTCCTTTTATGTTTGCCGACTTAGACAAACACAAACCATATGGCAGCTATTGTAATTTTGATTTTTATTGTTGGATATTTAGCAATCGTATTTGAGCACAAATTACATCTAGACAAAGCAGTACCAGCATTATTTATGGGGGCACTTTCCTGGGCTGTGTTAGCTATTGGTTTTAAAAATGGTAGTTTAGAAATAGTAGATTCACACAATCATATTTTTAGTATGGTTGAAGGATATTCCCTTGCTGCTGAGGAAGGTTTCTCAGCAGCATTGATACACCACCTTAGTAAAATAGCAGAGATTTTGATATTTTTAATTGGTGCAATGACAATTGTTGAAATTGTGGACCTTCATCGAGGGTTTTCAATAATTAAAGATTGGATTAAAACGCGTAACAAACTTAGTCTACTTTGGATAATGGGTTTGTTGGGATTTTTCTTATCGGCTGTAATCGATAATTTGACAGCTACGATTGTCTTGGTATCCATTTTAAGAAAGTTAGTTCCAGATAAAGTCGAAAGAATATGGTATGTGTCTTTAATCGTTTTGGCAGCCAACGCTGGCGGTGCTTGGTCTCCCATAGGTGATGTGACAACCACCATGCTTTGGATAGGTAAAAAAGTAACCGCAGGAGGTTTAGTAACTTGGTTGGCATTGCCTTCAATCGTTTGTTTTGCAATACCCTTTGCAATTGCTAGTTTCATGAAACCATTTAAGGGCAATCTGACTACGGATATCGATGGTATACATATAGAAGAAGAAAAAAAATTGTTATCCAGTAAAACCATGCTGTACTTAGGATTGGGAATGATTGTTTTTGTACCTATTTTTAAAACGATAACATCCTTGCCTCCTTATGTTGGAATGATGTTTAGTTTGGGTATTGTTTGGTTAGTATCAGAGTACATCCATCCAGAGGAAAATTTTGACAAAGAAAAGAGACACTTATATTCGGCTCATAAGGCTTTAACAAAGATTGAAATGTCAAGTATCTTGTTCTTTTTGGGTATCTTAATGACTGTTGCTTGTTTGGAGACCTTAAAAATGGGAGATGTAGGTACTTTAAGATATGCAGCAGAAGGTCTTGAAAAATCAATTCCCAATATGGATATCGTTATATTTATTTTGGGTATATTCAGCGCAGTGATCGATAATGTGCCTTTAGTTGCAGCCACTATGGGAATGTTTACCGAGCCTATAGACGCAAAAATATGGCATTATATAGCCTATGCCGCTGGTACAGGAGGAAGTATGTTGATCATTGGTTCAGCAGCAGGAGTAGCTGCTATGGGAATGGAAAAAATCAATTTTATTTGGTACGTTAAGAAAATATCATTGTTGGCATTTGCTGGATATGTAGCCGGTACTATTGTATTTTTGATTGAGCAAAGTGTGTTTGGGTAGAAAATTGAAACGGCTCATTTTGTAAATTAGCTTTTTAGCGCTTTGGAGGGTTAGTCATTTTATTAGTTTAGCAAATTGGCAGATTAGCACCTTCCTATTATAGCATTTTTGTGATTCAGAAAATTAAAAAGGTAGTATTTTATTAGTTTAGCAATTTAGTATTTTAGCAAATTGACTATTTATTATTTTAGCTATTTGGCAAATTAGCAATCCAGTAAATTAGCAGTTTAACAATTCCGTAATTCGAGTGCTCCTTATAAAAAAAGGCAAAAACAAGGGTATAACCCAACATTTTTGCCTTTAATTATAACTTTATTCTCAGAAATCAACCTACCAAGTTTTCTCTCCCTTTTTCATCTTTTCTAACGTAATTTGCTGGTCGGCAGGGTCTTCTCCTTTTTCTTTTAAGATAGCAATTGCTTTTTCTTGAGTAGTGATAGCATCTGAGTTTTTACCCAATTTGTACAAAAGATTAGCATATGTGTCCAAAATCATTGGATCATCCTTGCTAGCTGCATGTTTTGCCCAACCTAAAGCCATATTTATACAATTTTCATCTTCACAGTTTTCGAATATGCTCCATGCATAGCTGTTGAGTTGCATAAAGTCAACCTCATTGATGTATTTCTCAAAGTAGGTTTGAACATTTGCACTAAATTCTGGCCATTGTCTTAAAGCATTGGCTCTTGTGATTTTTGCTTTTATTGTATACTTTTCTGCAAATTCTGGAAAATACAAATTCAACGAATCGGCTACGGCTGTCCAGTTCGCTTCTGTACCAGCTTTATTTGGTGCTAATTTACTTATAAAATTTACTTGAGCTGTTCTGAATAAAAAGTTCTCAGCAGTACCCTTTCTTTCCATTACTTCATCCACTTTCGCAGTATTATCTTTGATGACATTAAAGTATTTTGTACCCATTTTTGGATTCATTTGGATGATATATCTGATATTATCTCCTGTAAGTAGATTAGATTCTTTACTTAAATAGTCAGGTCCAATTATACCAATAAAGTTTCTATCATATGCATCCAAAGCTCGTTTTGCCAATTTAGGAAGGTCAGCACCAACAAGCTTTCCTTCTTCATATTTCTTTTTCATTGGATAATAATGATTATCTCTATTGATCAATGCCTTGCCTTTTTCTAAAAACTGCGGTACCGGAGCAAAGCCCACTCCCCTATCTGCTATCTCACCATTTGAGTCAAACACCAAAAAACTTGGGTAAGCCCATACTCCATAAGTCTTATGCCATTCCTGCCCTATTGCCCACCAATTTCTGATGTATTCACTATCATTCTTGGTTGTATCCATTTGTACTTTCAGATTAACAAAGTGCTTATTAAAGAATTCTCCTACCTCAGGATTTGGAAATACTTCTGCATCCAATTTTTTGCACGGCCCACACCATGTGGTGTAGCAATCTACAAAAATAAGTTTGTTTTCTGCCTTGGCCTTAGCGACAACTTTTTCCCATGTAGTATTTTTTTCAAAATTCATACCTTGAGAGAAGAGATTTAGAGATAGTAAACAAGTGAAAAGTAAGAAAAGAGATTTTTTCATTTTAATAATTTTTAATTTATAGACAAATATACTATTGTTTAACAAATTTCCTAATAGTCTTCTTTCCATCGGTGAGTAAAAGAACAAGAGAATAATTTCCGGGAGGTAAATTACTTATCTCAACATGATATGAAGAACGCTCTTTTTTAATTTTTTCAGGAACCAACCTTTGCCCATGAAGAGTTATGATTTCCAGAGAAGAAATAGAAGAAGAAATATTTTCAAGATATAAAGTATCACCACTAGGATTAGGATAAACCACAATACTCATATCAGTTTCCTCTAATCCAAAAGAACTCAACACACAATTGGGTGCCATGCCAGCAACCTCATTAACCAACCCATTACGAACAGACCAAAAATTCCAATTTCCACCTGCGGATTTTCCTTTATCATGCATTTGGAAGTAGTTAGACCCATTTGGTGTACCATTCACGGAGTAAACAACTAACGCTTTTCCATTCTTATCCCAAATGAGGGGTTTATTGGTCGAAAGTTGCTCAGGTGTAATATCAATATTTTCGCAATTGGGCATGATAAAGTATGCTTTAGTATTTTTATCAGGATAAGTACCGAAAACACGTGCCCTACCATCCCCTTCTATACATACCGCAGCTGACTCATTACTGGCTATACCGAGTACTTTTGGGTCATTATAATCTTTGAGTATTCTTGACATAAATACAGTGTGTCTTCCTCTTCGGTCACGCTCATCATAGTGACTGTCGGTGATGACATGTTTAAGTACAGGAACATTAAAAAAGGAAGTGGAATCCACCATTACTTTAGTATCATAGGGATTAGCCAATGCTTCTATGGTGGTAACCGTATTGTTTTCCGCTGAAAAATAGTATTGACCCAATACGGCCATACCTGCACTGGTACCACCGACGACAATATTTTTCTTTAGAATTAATTGATTGATCAAACTATCTACAGGGCTATTTCGCCAATAACGCACATAATTCCATTGATCACCGCCAGCCATCCATATTGCTTCTGCTTTTTTGATTCTATCGATCACATAAGGATTAAAGGATGCACTACGATTATTGAATACGATAGATTCTACACTGTTTACCTTCACACCCAAATTTGAATACATGTAGTTGTTGTAACCATTAGAACCGCTAGCTCTAATGACCAAGACATCTCCCCCACTCGCTCGATTCAAAAACCAAACCATAGCACTGTCATTCTCTGCTGCACCACCCATAAGGCAAACTCCACCCATTGGTTTTGTCTCTACATCTTCACGATTGCCCGTAAAAAAGCTGGTATAAGATTGGCCAAAACTTAAACCAATATTAAAACTAAAAATGAGTAAAGGAAGAACACTTTTCATAGATATTAATTTTCAAAGAACAAGTTTAAGCAATTTTACTAAATGACGAAGAATACTTTATAATTGGCAATGTGGCGGCTTTATTAAAAAACCTTCTCCATTACATAGTCATACATAAAATAGCCTTCTCCAATATCATTATCTTCTGACTTCATAATACTCATACCTTTACGCTCGTAAAAACCAATTGACTTATTCTCCCTATTTACATGGAGAAATACCCCATTTGATGCTGCTTCCTTAGCTCTCATCTCCATATAATCAAATAATTTATTGCCCAAACCTTTTTTATGTACATCCGGCTGCACATATAATTTATGTATTTTGGTCATATTTCCTCCCTCACCTAAACCATTTTGATAAGATGCAAAACCACGGATTTTTTCCTCATCGATAATTACTAAATAAATAACCCCTGAATCAATATCAGATTTAATCTTATCTTCGTTATACATCATATTTAGCATGTACAACATTTGTTTTTCATCCATAATCACGTCTAAATACCAAGATCTCCAAATCTCGTAAGCCATTTTTTTTACAAATGAAATCTCGTGTTCAAAAATTGATCTAATATGTGTCATATAAAATTGTTTATTAATATATTATAAATTACAAATATTTATCATATATTTGCAGTAAATTTAGAAATTATGAAAAAAGCAAATATAATCACAATCTTACTTTTGTTATCTTCTTTAGTTACTTTTTCACAAGATACGCATCAATATTTTGCTACCATAAGTGAAAATGAAACAATTGAAATCCAATGTAAGCTGGCAGATTTTGGCTCAATCTATAAAATCTCACAGACTTTTGGTGTGAGCCTAGACGAAATAGCAAATTACAACAAAATTGAAGATTTTAATACTATAAAAAGTGATAAAATTATTAAAGTCAAGATTAACAATATGCTACAAAGCAAGCAAAACACAGGTTCATTGCCAATTTATTACAAAGTAAAAAGTGGTGAAACATTATATAGAATAGCGAAAACCTACCTTAATCAAGATATCAATGATTTTATGGAGAGAAACCAAATGGCTGATCATACCATAAAAAAAGATAATGTATTCATCATCGGTTATTTAAGGTCAGCTAAATCATTGGAGATTGATCTTGCCACCTCCGAAGTAAATTCTAGAGATACTATAGACACAAGCACGATAGAATTACCAAAAGTAACTTTTATCAAGCAAAAAGGGATCGCATATGTGAATGGCAGAAATAATGCTCAAAAAGGATACTATGTTTTACATTCTCAAGCTGAACCCAACAGTGAAATAGAAATCTATAACCCTATGGGGAGAAGAACGGTGAAAGCTAAAGTTAAGGGTAGAATACCAGATGGAATTTATAATTCTGATATAAACGTAGTTTTATCAAGTGCTACAGCAAAGTCTCTAGGAGCACTTGATGCAAGATTTATGGTTGAGATTAAGTATGTCCAAAAAGAAGATTAATTATTTTAATATAATCACTCTTTGCGTTATGTGTTTTAATCCTTCTTCTTCTATCTTAAGATAATATGTACCATTCGCCAGATTTATTGGTAGTATAATTTGTTGGTTACTGGATAGATCTTGTCGTATCACTTTTCCATAAACGTCATACCATGTTACTTTGACAGGAGCCAAAGTATTATAAATTTTCAAAATATCATTCGATTTAATTATCGTTGGATAGACATAAATATTTTTACTTTCTAAGGAAGTTAAATCCGTTATGGCATTACAATTTATCAAATCAAGATTAAAATGTATTTTAATATACTCTATTACTGACTCGACGAAGGCCACTGCGTAGGCAATTCTATTGATCTCAGAATTCCTTACGTTTTGAAAATTGCACTCTACTTGCACGCCATTCATTTCGAGCATTGGGTTAAAGCATGTATGTGTGGCCGTATTGTATCCCCCACTGAAGTAACCATTATTTAAACCTGGGTTAGGATTACTTTCACTAGGCACTGCAGGAAAAGACCTTTTTTCTAACATCGACCCAAAGGAATGAACGCCCCTTAACAGTTGAGCATGAGTAAGTTTTGAAGCATTATTACGTACCAAATTTTGAATAGAACTTAAACTGATAAACTTTGCCAAATTCAAACTATCATCGTTTTGCATGAGTTCGCTTGCCCTCAATAAATAACCTAGCTCAATCCTTTGTATTGGATTGCCATGACCGTGTAAGTCAAAGTAGAAAGAATTATTACCATATTTTTGATGTATGACAAACCGAGCTGTGTCTATAAATTTATGAAATTCTTGCCAGGCATTTTCTGCTATAGGGTTACCACAAGCTCCATCTGCTAAACTTCTATTCGCATCTAGTTTTGTTCTTCTTAAATGGCAATAGACCAAATGTGGCCGACAACCAGTTCGTGCTTTGAAAACGCTGTCAATTTTTATACCTAGATCAATGGTATTTGCGTCTGTAACCGTAGTCGGGTTATTACACGTACGATTTGGAATCGTCGAAGGTACAACATTACCACCGTGGGGAATACTAATTAATATTGGTAAAGTCCCGACGCTATATTCGATATAATTTTCAGAGCCTAATATAGTTTGTCCGTATAATAGAGGACATGTCAAGAAAAGGAGTATAAAATTAAAATACTTGTTTTTGGTCATATGAACAAATTGAGAAGGTCATCACAATTAATGTTTTTTAGATTAAAACCATTTTCACTGGATCCCAACTCACAGGTGCCTCCCTTTCAGCACTTAAATTGCAGGCGATAGATGGTGCCGCAGCTCTAAAACCAAAAGTTGCATCTTCTACTACTTGCTTACCGTCTCTTATCGCATTAAAAAAAACGACAAAATGGTCATAACGATCATCATATCCTTTTGGAGAATTAAATTTAGTTGCTTCATTCTTAGTAAATCCAGCTTTTGAGTCACCGTATTTATCTTTGTACCATTTTTTAAAATCTTCTTGTTGTTTAGCTGAAAAGCTTTCAAAAGAATCATAACCTCCATAACCTGGAGCATTATTTCGTTTTAATGTTTGAACAGTAAAGTCATTCCACCCCATGTTAATTACGCCTTCTGTTCCAACAAATTTGATCCCTAAAGCACCATCACCCGATCCATCAGCTAAATTTACTCGATTGATTACCTGAAAATTAGGCAAATTTTGTGTTTTGGAGTAAGTCATTATTGCATTCACAATATCATATGCATCCCTTCCGTCTTTCCAAAGCTTTAACCCTGCTGTAGCATAAATTTTATTTGGACCTATTGAACTCGTAACCACGTGTATTCCAGTCAATAAATGGACAATCAGATCTCCTGCTGCACCTGTACCATAATCTTTAAAATTTCTCCACCTAAAAAATCTCTCCGTGCTGAATGGAACCTTGGGAGCTTGACCTAAAAAAGAATTAAAATCTATATTATCAGGTGAAGCATCAAGTGGAATAGAATATTGCCATGCACCACGCGCGTCAGAACGATCACAAAAAGATTCGACATAGCACAACTCACCGATTACACCACTTTCAAATACTTTCTTTGCCTCGAGGATGGCTACGCTACTTGCTCTTTGACTACCAACTTGAAAGACTTTGCCTGTTTTCTTTTCTGTATCAATTAATGCTTTACCTTCAGCAATCTTTTGAACCATAGGTTTCTCGCAATATACATGTTTTCCGGCATTCATAGCATCTATAGCTATTTTCTGATGCCAATGATCTGGGGTACAAATTAATACTGCATCGACATCCTTTCTTACCAATATTTCTCTGTAATCTCTAGTTGTAAAAATGGTAATGCCCCACTTTTCTTTAGCTCTGATCAATCTTCCATCATATAAGTCACATACTGCCACCAACTCAACCCCAGGCACCTTCAAGGCAGTATCTGTATCAAAATGACCAATGATACCACTTCCAATTAAAGCAATTCTAATTTTGTCATTAGATGATACTTTTATTTTTGACTTTAGGGTAACTGAGTTGTTGTATTCTAAAGATTCTAAGACTTTATATACTCCAGCACCAGCAACGCTAGTTCCAATATTTTTTATAAAATTTCGTCTACTACTCATGTCAATTCGATTTGAGGTGTAATTTTAGGAAATTACTCGAATATTACAAGCGAAAAGTGATTAAATCTTTTCTAAAATATGAAAGATTACATTAATTCAATATCTGAACCATCAGCAGTAACAAGAACAGAAGATTTATTAGTTCTTGTAGCTTCAACTCTCCCTATTATGTTTGCATCCACCTTAAACGATTGGCTTATTTTAACTAATTCATGAGCTACAGATAGATCAGATACATAGATTTCTAACCTTGTCCCCATATTAAAGACTTTGTACATTTCTTCTAAGGAAGATCCTGACTCGGACTGTATAAGTCTAAATAATGGAGGAACTGGTAATAAATTATCTTTTATAATTGTCAAAGGATTCGATAGATATTTAGTGACCTTGGTATGTGCTCCACCTGTATTATGAATTATACCTTTGATATGACTTCTGTATGATGAAATTATTTGTTTAAGTATGGGTAGGTAAGTCCTTGTAGGAGAAAGTATTAATTTACCGATGGGTATTTGTTTTCCTTCTACTTCTATTGTGTTCGTAAGAAGTTTAGATCCTGAATAAATGAAATCAATATTAGTATTTGGATCGAAAGTTTCGGGATATTTTGATCTGTAGATTGAAGAAAAAACATCATGTCTCGCACTTGTCAATCCATTACTGCCCATTCCACCATTATATTCGTGTTCATAAGTCGATTGTCCATAAGATGCTAAACCGACAATATAATCACCTTCAGATATCTTAACATCTATCACTTCTGAGCGCTTCATGCGAGCAAAAGCGGTAAATCCCACATCTGCTGTTCGTACAATATCACCAACATCTGCTGTCTCACCACCCGCACTGTGAATAGTCACACCATGTTGATTCATGACCTCAAAAAACTCCTGTGCAGCACTAATTAATACTTTAATGACCTCCCCGCTTACCAGATGTTTATTTCTTCCTATGGTGGAGGAAACGATCATATTGTCCAAAAAACCTGAACAAGCCATATCGTCAGTATTCATAACTAGGGCGTCTTGTACTATGCCTTTCCAAATAGAAATATCTCCAGTTTCTTTCCAATACATATATGCCAATGATGTCTTGGTACCAGCTGTATCAGCGTGCATGACCGTACAATAATCTTTGTCACCTGTAAGAAAGTCAGGTAATATTTTACAAAAAGAATGAGGAAACAGACCCTTATCTAATCCTTTTATTGCTTCATGTACCTCCGCCTTATCAGCAGATACTCCCCTACTCAAGTATTTATCAGACGACATTTTTTATGAATTTTCAGGTTTTGCCTCTTTACCAAAAAATATCTTTCTGTAAAAAATTAATATAGAAAATACTCCCACGGTAATACAACTGTCTGCTACATTAAAAACGGGCCTAAAAAACTCAAATCTGTCACCACCTTTAAAAGGTACCCATTCTGGTAGAACTATGTCAAATAATGGAAAATAGAACATATCCACAACACTGCCTTGCAAAAATGGGGCATAACCTGTCCCAAAAGGTACAAACTCTGCGACACCTCCGTGATAATACGATTGCGAAAAGATTAAGCCATATATGACGGAATCTATTATATTTCCAATAGCACCTGATACAATCAATGAAAAACTAATAATAAGACCTTTCGGCTCATTCTCCTTTATAAGACCTTTTAGTAAATAAATTAAAAAGCCAACCATTAAAATCCTAAAAACACTTAGGATGTACTTTCCAAACACTCCACCATAGCTTAATCCAAAAGCCATACCTTCGTTTTCTACAAAATGAATTTTGGCCCATGATAAGCCTAAAATATCAAATCCACCTCCATATTCTATATTGGTTTTAATCCAAATCTTGAGCGCCTGATCTATAAAAATAAAGGCAATAATGGTAAGGTACGCTATATAAGATCTACTCCAAATCATATTTTAATTAATTCGATGGCAAAGATATTATTATAATACATTTTTCACAATCTTTATAGATTAATCATGTTTTTTACTTCCCTCAAATATTTGGGATTTTAATTTAAAAGAAAAATCCTGAAGTTAAGTTTTGAATATAGTTTTATAAAATACATCAAATACGGAGGATCCTCATTTTGAGTTTCTCTATTCCAACCAATTTATTCTCTCGGCTATGTTGCGAAATTTTAATAGTATGTTCTCCTATTTCATAAAACTTAAAACTGCCCAATAACAAGATGGAGACAGTACATTCTTCGTCAGAACACTTTTGGTTCATTTGTGCTTCTTCACCTAAAACTTCTAATGAAACAATTTGCTCTGTATTCTTTCCATTTGGAAAAATAGTTTGAATGTTTACATAAAGATTTTGATAACCAAAATTATTCTGATTATAAGTCACATCAAGATTGATTTCATTTAGACTTGAAGTATCTGTCACATTAAACTTGTAAGAAAGTGGGTTGTTGTAAAGCCATTCTTCTCCTTCAAAGTCTTGAGACTCCGAAAACCATTCCTTATTATTACATGAAACAAAAGCGAATAACAACAATACAAATAAACCTTTATATGCCATTTATTTGAACATATCTTTCATCCTATCAAAAAACCCCTTTTCGTCCTTACCTGGGTTAGGCTGGAAATTAGGCATTGTTCTAATTTTTTCTAAAATTTCTCTTTCTTGACTTGTTAATTCCTTAGGCGTCCAGACATTTACATTGACTAAAAGATCTCCCTCACCATATGCTTGTACTGAAGGTAACCCTTTTCCTTTTAATCTAAGCACCTTCCCTGATTGCGTTCCTTCTGGAATTTTTATCTTTAATTTACCGTTTAGACTTGGTACTTCAACATTTGTTCCTAGAGCCGCTTCTGCAATATTGATGTAAAGATCATGAATAATATTTTGTCCATCTCTTACAAAACTAGCATGCTCTATAACTTCTATGGTAATCAAAAGATCTCCTGCAGGACCTCCATTTTTACCAGCATTACCTTTTCCTCTCATTGATAACTGCATACCATCTTCTACTCCTGCTGGGATTTCGATATCTATGGTTTCATCTTCAGTAGTAACGCCGCCTCCTTTACAAACGGTACAAGAGGCTGTAATTTTTTTACCTGAGCCATTACAAGTTGGACATACGGAGGTCGTAGCCATTTGCCCCATGAAGGTATTTCTTATTTGCTTTACATAACCCGAACCTCCACAAGTGTTACAGTTTTGGACACTTGCAGCGTCTTTTGCTCCAGACCCATTACAATTGTAACACGTCTTCTGCTTTTTAACCTTGATTTTTTTATTTACACCGGCAAGGACTTCCTCTAGCGTCATTGTCACTTTGATCCTAAGGTTACTACCTTTTTGTCCTGTAGATTTCGACCTAGATGACCCTCCACCAAAAAAAGACTCAAAAGGACTACCAGAATCTCCAAATATATCACCAAATTGTGAGAATACATCTTCGGCTGATCTACCTTGAAATCCTCCTCCTCCCATATTCGGATCTACACCAGCATGACCGTACCTATCGTATCTTGCCTTTTTATCGTCATTGCTTAAAATTTCATATGCTTCTGCAGCTTCTTTAAACTTGTCTTCTGCCTCTTTGTTGTCTGGATTTCTGTCGGGGTGATACTGCATAGCAACCTTGCGATATGCCTTCTTAATGGTATCAGCATCTGCACTTTTTGACACCCCCAATATTTCGTAAAAATCTTTTTTTGCCATTATTATCTACGCGCTAGTTATATTTATTTGCCTACTACGACTTTCGGATATCTTATTATACGATCATTTAGTGTGTAGCCACTTTCAACAGTATCCATGATTTTGCCTTTTAAATCTTCAGTAGGTGCTGGAATCTCGGTTATTGCTTCGTGATACTCTGCATTAAATTCTACTCCATTTGAATCTATAGCTTTTAAACCCTTAGATTCTAGTGTATGAAGAAATTTTTGGAAAACTAAATTTACTCCTTCACTAAATTTTTCGACCTCAGCTCCTTCATCTGATGCTTTTTTTGCTCTTTTAAAATCATCCAATATTGGGAGTAAAGATACCATCATTTCTTTAGACGCGGTTGCCCTAATATCAAGGATTTCGCGACTCGTCCTTTTTTTGTAATTATCAAATTCCGCAAATAGCCTTAGATATTTATCTTTGTACTCTGCTATCTGGCTCTGCAATTCATTTTCTCCAGAAGGTTCAGCTTGAGTGGTATCTTCCACATTTTCAATATTTAACTCATTTTCTGCATTTGGATTAACTACCTCATTATGCAATATTTCTTTATCGTCTTTCATAAAATACTTGTTTTTGAAATTTTTAAACACTTTTTATATTAAAATTATGTAGGTCAATTAACATTATTCATTGGCAAATTAACAATAATTTTGCCAAAAGGAAAAATATGACATTGTGCCATAAAATAATATAATATGTAGTCAATTTGTCTTTATAGCTGTCAAAATTGATCTAATTTCTTCAACTTTTGGATTTACCGCAACAATCTGATTGTTTTCATTAATTAAGTAAGTGGTAGGTATCTCCCTAACTCCATATAATTTTGCAATATCTGATGAAAAATATTCCAATTGAGGGATGTGGGTCAGACCTTCTAGCGAATCTACCGTAATGGCATGTCTATATGTGCGGTCATTTCGCTCAATAATGATCGATATAATTTGCAATAAATCTTTAGGAATTTCCTTTTTCAGAATAGCAATTTCTTTATTCTTTTTTCTGCAAGGAGCACACCAACTTCCCCAAAAACTTAGCAAAGTAAATGTGCTTTTGGTTCGCTGATATAGATTAAATGAATTCTGATTTAAATCAACCGCAGTGAAATCTGGAACGGTATTGGTTCTTGAAAATTTGGGGATTTTGTAGATGTATTGTATGATCAACCCTCCTATTAAAAGTACTAATACAATATTTAAAATCTTCGATAACATAATTTAACTTTATAATCTTACCCTTCAAAACTAATCAGAATAAACACATGACTAGTCAAATTTAGGGCAAAGGACTTTATTTTTATTGAAACTTTTTCGATTTCCTTGAAGAATATTTAATTTATACATAAATGTGATATTTGTCATAAAATACATATCCTTAGCCACACCCCCTCTTTGTGAACCAGTTGCCCTATTGAGCGGTTCATTTAAATTCCTAACCTCAGGTGTCCTATCAGATAGTTGGGCGGAGAGTAAGCCATTGCCAGCTCTCAATTCATTAAAATTAACATAAAATCGTGCAACATCATCTATATAATCGGTACTACTCAGCATTAAACGAGCATCTACGACAATTAAAAATTGGTCATTAATATCAAACTTTAGACCACCACCAGCCCCACCACTCATATTCCATAATTTATATCTATCATCGAAACCTGGCATACCTTGGCCTTCCGTACCTAATGGTTGTAATTCAATTATTTGAGAATTAAAAGATGTTTTAGGATTCACATGAAAGACACCAGCATTTAATTGAATAAAAGGTATTAAAATGTTGTTTGTTTTTAACAATCTCCAGGCAAAAGGGTGGTATTCTAAACCAAATGATGTCTCAAATATATTGGTATAAAAATCCAAATTTCGCTCTAACTGGTAATCCTTAATTGACTTAGCGTCATCACCTTGCATTCTTCCATAATTAAGCGAAACACCAAAAGATAGCTGATCAAAAAACTGATAGCTACCCTTAACATTGACTCCTAGATTTGTATTATTTCTAAAATCTCTGACAATATTATTACTGTTTAAATCTCCCCAATATGTAGGTAAAGAAAGTCCCCCCCCAACATTAAGATTTTGAAGATAAACAGGATTTAAAGTATAAATAGATAACAGTAAAGTAGATATGAATGAATATTTCAATGATAAAATTTTAAAACAAAACGAAATATTGTTTGGTATATTTTAAGTAGTTTCCCTAGTTTTTAAAATTTTGTAGCACTTTTAAAACCGCAAAGAAGCGATTAAATTTTTAAATATAAAACAATTAAGCACCATAATCCGTTTTACAGTTCAATTTATTGCAAATTAAATGTCCTGTTTTCTAGAAAAGTGTTTACTTTGCGCTCCAAAATGTCCTAGGAAACCATTAAAATTTGTTTATTAAATTTCATTATCTAAAATTAGAAAAAGTAGAATGTTAAAAAATTCATTATTTGTTGTACTCACTTGTACATTGTTTTTTGTAGGAAACATGCAAGCTCAGAAGGCTAATTGGTTTCATCTTGATGCTTCAGATGGTGTTAATGGAGTAAGTGCCATAAAAACCTATACAGAAAAAATCAAGAAAAGTGGCTCACCTGTAATAGTAGCTATTATAGACTCTGGTATAGATGTAGATCATGAAGACTTAAAGGATAATATTTGGGTAAATAGTCGTGAAATTCCTGATAATGGAATTGATGACGATAAAAATGGTTATATAGACGATGTACATGGATGGAACTTCTTGGGTGGACCAAATGGTGCTAATGTTGCTGGAGATAGTTATGAAGTAACAAGAGTTTATAGCTCATTAATATACAAATACAAAGATGCAGACCCTTCAAAACTAAACAAAACTCAGAAAGAAGAGTATGACCTGTATTTAAAGACAAAAAAAGAAGTAGAAGATGCTAGAGAAAGCGCTGCTGCTCAAATTAAGCAAATCGATGATATCGAAGTTAGAGCTACAAAAGGTCTAGATTTAGCAGCTGAAAAATTGGCGAAATCAGGCTTGAGAATTGGTGAAATAGGTCAATTAGATGTCAGTGAAAGTACAGAATTGGCTTATGGTGTTAATCTTGTAAAAAGAATAATGCAATCAAGAAAAGGTCTTAAAAGTGTAGAAGAAGTAAAAGAGTTTTTACTTTTTGACCTTATTGAGGCAAAGAGAGATTCTGAGAAAAAATTAAACATTGCTTATAATACTGATTTTGATCCTAGGTCTGATATTGTAAAAGATAACTACGCAGATAAATTAGAAAAGATTTATGGAAATAACATTTATGAAGGTCCAGATGCAACACACGGTACGCATGTAGGAGGTATTGTCGGTGCTATAAGAGATAATAAAAAAGGAAACGACGGAATTGCTACAAATGTCAAATTAATGGTAATCAGAGCCGTGCCTGATGGTGATGAGCGTGATAAAGATGTAGCGAATGCTATTCGTTACGCAGTTGATAATGGTGCTTCTATCATCAACATGTCATTTGGTAAGGGATATTCCCCAGAAAAGAACATTGTAGATGAAGCTGTAAAATATGCTGAAAAAAATGATGTTTTATTAGTACACGCAGCGGGTAATAGTGAAGCGGATAATGATGTAACCCCAAACTTTCCCAATGCATATTTAGGCAAATCAGGTTTCATTTTCAAAAAGAAACGATATGCTAAAAACTGGATCGAAGTCGGTGCCCTATCATTCCAAAAAGATGCAGATATGGTAGCTGGATTCTCAAATTATGGAGCAAAAACGGTAGATCTTTTTGCACCTGGTGTTCAAATTTTTGCAACTACTCCTAATAATCAATATGCATCTTTACAAGGTACGAGTATGGCATCACCTGTTGTTGCAGGGGTAGCTGCTGTGCTAAGATCTCAATTTCCTAGTCTTAGTGCTGTCCAAGTTAAAGAAGTTTTGATGAAGTCAGTCGTACCATTTACAACTATGGTCAAAAAACCTGGAACTGACAAGGAAGTGCCATTTAATACTTTATCTGTATCAGGTGGTGTGGTGAATATGTTCAAAGCATATGAATTAGCTGAAAAGACAAAAGGTAAAAAGAAGACTAAACAAATAGGGGCCTAATAATTACCTATTCAACAATAATAAGAATAATAAAACGCCTCAGGATTACTTTTGAGGCGTTTTTTTATTTAAACTACACTAGGGTTAAAAATAAGATAAAGGTCTGTTATATTACCACCGATTGAAATTCTGATGAAAACTGATAACTTTTTTAACTATAAATCCGTTGTAAAATAAAAAAATCTTGAAACTTAAATTATTTATTTCCTTTTCATTAATATTCTTTATTGATATGTGTGCCTTTGGTCAATCCAAAGAGGAGGTTATTCGAACTCAAGACAGTATCTACCAATCACAAGTTAATAAATCGAGAATAGATGGGGTTTATATTCCCAAAGACATAAATGAAGCTATGTCTGAATTGGATAGGCTATCTCCACCTAATTCCGTATCAAAACTAAAGGCAATTGATGAAGAAACAATGGCTAAAAAGTTGCACTTTGGGCTAGGTAGGTGGATGATTGTAAATTGGCAACTAAATCTGGGGTCAAGATTCTTAAAATATCTTACAGATTTAGGATTACGCGGTGAAGATGAAATGACAAAATTTTTGTTGATCAGCTACAATAGACACATTAAAAAGACACCGATTATGGAAAAAGAACTAGCTACAACTTTTGTAAAAAATAGAGAACTTGCATATAGGGCTAAACTTAAAGAGCTTCATGGAATTGATTCAGTGATTATAAAGTAGAAAGCCAAAGTTAAAAGTCGAAAAATAAAGGAATGCAGTGGAAAGTTAAAAAGTTGAAGTTTGGTGGTGGAAAAGGGATAAAAATGGCTATCAAAACAAAAAGAAGTGATAAATAAAACATTCGGTAAAACAATTAACAAAATGTTTTAAATCGCACACTACAAAAATTGACTAATTAGATTATTTTTGCATTCAATATGGCATTTATATATCCTTCTTTCCTTTGGGCGTTGCTTGGTCTGATTATTCCGATCATCATTCACCTCTTTTTTTTTAAACGATTTAAGAAAGTTTATTTTAGTAATACCAAGTTTCTAAAAGAAATAAAGGAAGAAACTTCTTCTAGAAATCGCTTAAAAAATTTGCTAGTTTTATTAGCAAGATGCTTAGCTATTGCAGCACTTGTATTCGCATTTGCACAACCCTTCATAAAAAAATCCGATGAAATAGTAACAGGTCAAAAGGAAGTCAGTATTTTTATTGACAATTCATACAGTATGTTGGGAGAGCAAGAGAATGTTCCATTATTAGAGTTGGCAAAACAAAGAGCTAGAGAAATTGTCAGTGCGTATGGGCCAAATGATAAATTTCAAATATTAACACATGAGTTTGATGGTAGATTTCAAAGATTGATATCAAAAGATGATGCACTTTCTGTAATCGATGGTGTCACTGAAGTTCCTTTTGTAAATGACCTTAGCAATGTTTTGAAAAGACAAAATGCCATTTTGAAAGCAGATAACAAGATCAGCTATTTAATCACTGATTTTCAAAAAAGCATCACAGATATTGATTCTTGGCAAGATTCAACTATGAAAGTAAATTTAATTCCTATACAAGCCTCTTTTCAAAAAAATGTGAGTATTGATTCAGCATGGTTCGCAAGTCCTGTTCCCATCTTAAATCAAAACAACAAACTAGTCATTAAACTGACAAACTATGGAGAGGTAGAAGCAGAAGGGATAAAGATTACTTTTTCAATGGATGGTCAGGATAAGCCTGTTGGTATAAAAAGTATTCCAGCAAACAGCTCAATCATCGACACTGTAAACATCAGTCTAACCACAGCAGGTAAAAAGCAAGCCAAAATATCTATTACAGACTACCCTATTCTTTTTGATGATGACTATTACATTTCATTTGAAATAGCTGAAAAAATCACTATTTTAGCTTTGAATGAAAATAGCTCAAATAAATATTTAAGGGCATTATTCACAGGAGTTTCTTATTTCGCCCTTGATGAACAATTTACCAATCAAGTGCAGTATCAAAAGTTTAATGATTATCAATTGATCATCTTGAATGATTTAAATCAGATTAGTAGTGGACTTGGGGCAGAATTAGACAAATATATTAGAACAGGAGGTAAGGTTTTAGTTTTCCCATCTTTTACTGCATCTGTTAATGAATACAACAGCTTCCTAGCATCAGTAGGAGCTTCATCTCTACTCGGCAAGAAAGACGAAGTTGCTGAAGTTGCAAATGTGAATACTACAGAATTCATCTTTAGTGACGTATTTGAACTAAATAAAAGTAACATAAAATTGCCGATAGCTCAAACCTATTATGGATTTGGTCAATCGGGTGTACAAGGTGAGTCCATCCTAGATTTTAGGAACGGGGCAAGTTTTTTAAAGAAATTTAAAATTGATGGTGGTCAACTTTACTTATCTGCAAGTCCGCTAAGTGAAGAAAAGAACAACTTGGTTCAAAATGCTGAGATTTTTGTTCCTATGCTTTATAAGATTGCCATTGCAAGAAATATACCGGACAACCTAGCCTATACAATTGGAAAAAACAAATTAATAGACATTGATAATATAAATCAATCGTCTAGTGAAATGACATATAAAATAAAAGGAGAAAACGAGTTTATACCTGGACAGTCCAATTTGGGAAAAACAGTGGTCCTTGATGTAGGCAATCAGATTTCTAAAGCTGGATATTACCAAGTCATCTTGGGTACGGAAGTATTTAAAAATTTAGCCTTTAACTTCAATAGAAAAGAATCAGATCTATCTGTATTGACTTCGAGTGATTTAAATACAAAAATAAGTGCAAACCCTTCATTTTCCATTATTGATAAAGATGCTCAAAATGGTATCACCGAGTTATTGAAACAAAATGATGTAGGCATACCATTATGGAAATATTTTCTTATAGCTGTTTTGGTGTTTTTATTGATAGAAATGTTGTTGATTAGGTTTATGAAATAAATAGACACATGAAATTACTTCTAAAAGATGTTACTATCCTTGATAAAAGTGGTCCTTATCACAATCAAACATTGGACGTTTTGGTTGAGAAAGGGAAAATTGTTAAAATAACAAAAAACATAAAGCATGAAGAAGGTATAAAAGTAGTATCCTCCAATAATTTGCATGTTTCTACCGGCTGGGTCGACATTGGCACCCAATTAGGTGAGCCGGGTTTAGAACATAGAGAAACATTTGCCTCCGCTATTGCAGCAGCAAGAGTAGGTGGTTATACTACATTGATACCTTTCCCCAATACATTGCCAGTACTTCAAAATAAAGCAGCGCTTACTGTATTACATTCTATCTCAAAGAATTCTAAAATAAATATTCTTCCGATAGCTGCATTAACAACAGACTGCAAAGGCGAAGAATTGGTAGAGATGTATGATCTTCATCAATCAGGGGCAGTTGCATTTAGTGATGGATTAAAATCTATCCACCACAATGGTGTACTTTTGAATGCGCTTAATTATGTAAAAACTTTTGATGGATTGATCATTCATTACCCAATAGATCAATATCTTTCGAATGGTGGGCAGATACATGAAGGTAAAGTAAGTACGCTGCTTGGTATGAAAGGTATTCCTTCGATTGCGGAACATATCAGCATTCAAAGAGATCTCGAATTGTTAAACTACTCGGGATCGAAGCTTTGTCTATACGGTATCTCAACACAAGAGTCCGTGAAGTTGATCAAGTTATTTGGTAAAAAGAATCTATTTTCCGTTGTACCTTATCTCAATTTGGTTAAGCAAGACACCGATTTAGCAGATTTTGATACAAACTTAAAATTATATCCACCATTAAGGACCAAAATAGACCAAAATGAACTACTCAAAGCCTTGAAATCAGATATTATCACGGCAATCTCTAGCAATCACTACCCGCTCGAAGAAGATGCTAAAAAATTAGAGTTTCCATATGCAAAATATGGAGCGTCAGGTCTAGAGACCGTATTTCCTGCGTTAAATACTTTTGCAATTGATAAGCTCCCCTTAGAAACGATCATAGACAAATTAACAAATGGACCGAAATCTATATTTAACCTTTCTATTAACACAATAAATGAGGGCATAGAGGCAGATTTAACATTCTTTGACCCAAGTTTAGAGTGGGAATATCAAGAAACAAAATCTGCATCTAAGAACAATCCATATTTGGGTCAAACTTTAAAAGGAAAAGTGTTAGGTACACTGGTTAAGGGAGAGGTTTTTATGAATTGACTTTAAACTGATATGATCATTACCCGTTTTTAAAAAACTTCGACTTTAATAAATTTTTCTATCATCATTTCATATATTCTAAAGTTCGCTGTACAAAATTTTGAGAACCATTTTCTGTAAACTCAAAAAACAAATCAGGTTCTACCATTTCTATTTCCATCAGTAAAAAATCATCGTTCACTATTAAACCATCTACTCTAGCATACAAAGCATTTTCAGCTGCTACATGTACAATGTTATTTGCTATTGCAATCAGACTTTCGCTGGGTTCATATTTTTCATACTTACCACCAAATTGTTTTTGAACTCTAAAATCACCTTCTTGTGGGGTTTTTCTCACTGCATGTGAATATTTTCCGCCAATAAATACCAAAGAAATTTCACCCTCTTTTTCTATAGCTGAAATAAAAGGTTGAACCAACCATTCATCTGTACTCATTTTGGCATCAAAAACTTCTTTGGATAGCATTTGCGTATCAAAAATTTCTGTATTGTGCGAACCAGCAGAAATGGCTGGCTTTATTACTATTCTATCATATTTATTTACATGCTCAAAAGTAATATCATCGCACGAAAACCAAGTTGGAATGATTGAAATGCCCTTTTCCTGAAGCTTTTTTAAATAGAACTTGTTTGCATTTTCTAAAACGATTGAAGGGGAATTAAGTAGCTTGGTTGATGAGTCTATAAATGAAGAAACCCAAAAGGAAAATTCGTTAAATTTGAGAAAATAATCCCAAGTGCTACGTATTACTACAGCATCATATTTTTTCCAATCTACTTTTTCATCATCCCATATTTCTGCTGATATTTCATAACCATACTCATTAAAAATAGGAATTAAGAGCTTATCGTTTTCGGTAAGATTCGGAAATTCATAATAAGTTGCAAGGGCAATTTTTGGCATAAGATTCAGATAAAATATTTTAACAGCAAATATATTTGATAATTAGCTTGCCATTCACTTTTTCTTGAATTATTACACCCTAATTTTCTTAATAGTGAGTAATAAAACAAATTAAGTTACTAATGATGGTTTCCATAATTGCTTTAAATTATTTACTCGCTACTGTATCCACTCCCCTTTTCAGTTGGTAATATGGCTCCATGTAATCTATGCTGGATACCCACATTCTCTTCTCTATATCGAAAGAGTTTTGATCGTCTGGAAATTCGATATATTCGACATTATTAGAGTTTTTGGTGTAATATTGGCTAAGATCTTTACCATCAAGGTAATCTTGGAAGATAATATTCATTTTTTGTTCTAACTCGGGGACCAACATTTTCCATGTTCGAAATGCTTCTTCGTAGTGCGTAAGCTTACCATTCTCAACCATTAACTTGCCTCCAATAGCTACTTTTTTTTCATATAAGCTTGGAGCTATTCTGGTAAATAAAAAATAGTAATAATCATCATTTTGATTTTTTATAAAATAAACCAAGTCGTGACTATTCGCTAGATTTTTATAATATTCATCAAATTCTGTGTTGAACTTAGTACCATTGTTGGCTTTTCCTGCCAATTTACCCAGATATCTGATGACGCTGTATTTGATACTGTCTATTTCTGTTTTGCTATACTGTTGGTTAGCAGGCATTAATAAAGGTTCATTCTTACAAGAACCAATAAAACCAATTATAATATAGAATAAAATAATTTTAGTAAATCTCATATGATTTTTTTTTTAAAATATAATTATAATGTTAGTTACAGGTTGATATCAATTAACAAAAATAAGCTAAATTACTGTCAATATCAGGCTATTTGAAACGTTTTTTCATCCTTTTTGTCTTAATTAAAAATGAAGATACCTACATAATTTAATAAAAAAAGGCTTGGAAGAAATGAATCCACCAAGCCCTAAAAATATAAATGAGATTTAATATGATTTTGCTATAGGCTTGAACTCAGCCCAACCATCAGTCCAATCTGTTGTTGCACCAAATGCACCAATATAGTTAGAAGCTTGGAAAAATGCTTTTCTGTTTGCTTCTTCAAATACAGGCTTATCAAATTTTGAAGGCGTATTTAAGGTACCCGCACCCAATTTAAAATCAGGAGTTGCACTATAACTTCTATTATCTCTTCTAGCGAAGAAAAAGTCAGCCTTAAGACCTAATGTAGTAAGGTTTGCTTCTGTTGGAGTAGCTTCCGTAATCATCGTATTGCCATTATTTAGCCAAAGATCAGATATTTCCGTTGCAGTTACACCCGTAGTAGGAATTACATACTGTCTTGTTGCTGGAGCCATCATCACGTTGTTATAAAGTGTTCCGGTATTCGCTTTGTATTGTGCTACTACAGATGGCTGATTCATTCTTATTCCAAAATTATATCCTACGAATACAGAGTTTGCAATAGAAAGAGCCGTTCTTCTCCTTAAATCGATAGCATGTTGGTAGTTAGCATTTGGTGTACTTCCTCCAGATATAAATGGACCTATAACTGTGATATTTGAGAATGTTCCGGTAGTGTAAGGCTTGACATCGTTATCATTAGGACCATTATCTGTTTCAAATGCATTAGAACCTGATTGATCGGCAAATGAAGGATATCTTACCGATAATCCATACTGTACGTTGCCGTTGTAACCAAAATCAACATCAAAACAATCATCCCAAGTACCATATGATATAAGATATTTTGCATTGACCGTTCCACCAAACCATTCGAATCCATCGTCACCTCCGAAAGATACTTGGCAATATTCCATTGTGGTTCCACTACCTACTCCACCTAATGTTATTGAGTTTGTTTCATTATTAGGAGTCAACTCGATTCCTGCAAATTCAACTCTTACGTATTTGAGGGTTCCTGAACTTTCTGTATCCATAGCTGTGCTGTTGGTTGTTCCAAATACAACTGCTGGTGTAATACCCTCGATCACTGGACCTACTTGGTTAACATTAGCGCTTCCTAAGATGACCAATCCACCCCAATCTCCTTTATCTCTAATTCCAGCATCTAAGGCCGAAGTGAATACAATCGGTTTGTCTACAGTACCAATTGCATTGATTTTACCACCTTTGTTGATTATCAAAGTGCCTTTTGTAGCTTTGTCACCCATGATCACTGTACCTGGCTCGATTGTCAATGTTTGACCTGAATTTACAAAAACTTGACCTTTTAATAAATACGTTTTTGTAGCAACAAGTGTTTGAGTTGATAAAGTACCAGTCAATTCTGTGAATCTTGGAGGTGGTGGTGGTACAAATTCTTTTACACAAGTACATTGCGCTGTTAAAACTTCTCCAGCAGGACAAGTTAATGTGCACTTACAAGTACAATCCGTTACTGACAATGTTTCGTTGGTTGCACATGTCTTAGTGCAAGCCTCCTCTTTTTCACACGAGACAATCGTCAAAGATCCGATGGCTAACAAAAATAAATAAAAATTCTTTTTCATGTTTAGAATGTTTTTAATTTAATCTGAACTATAATTTATATGAAATATTAAAAGTTAGTAAAGTGCCTCTTTGGAAAGAGAAAATAACATCGTCGTTTCCATCAATTTTTTCATTTCGATCAGAATCTTGATAAAATCTATATCGAGCGTTTAATAAATCTGTTACACCCAATTTGTAGGTTATCTTATCTTTAATGGTTTTTGAAAAATTGATATCTAAACTGTTTCTTGGTCTTTCATAAATGGTTGGAAAAAGTACATCTCCAACTGAAAAAATCCTTGCACCAAATACATTATAAATAAGATTTACATTGGTTCTTTTTGGTCCGCTATAATATACTGCAGCATTGACAATATATGGAGATTGTCCTTGCAACGCTCTGCTTCTAGCTTGCGCTAAAGGAATATCTCCTAAGTCAACATTTGAAAATATCAATGACCCATTTAGATTTAAAGAGAAATTATCAACAAATGCGCTACTAGTCATACCTCTTAATGATTTTCTCAATTCTAACTCTACGCCATAATTTTGGGCAAAATCAGCATTGATGTAAGTAAATTGTGGTTGCTCTGTAGTAATTAATGTTTTGTTTTCAATAGGGTCATTAAAATATTTGTAAAAACCTGCAATGGAAATTAACTCACCATTTCTTGGATAGTATTCATATCTCAAGTCTATGTTATCAATTGTCGCATTCTTAAGATCTGGATTTCCAACTTTTGCTGCCTCAAGATTGTAATCGTAAAATAAGAATGGAGCTAATTCTCTAAACTCAGGTCTATTTACTGTTCTTCCGTAGCCTAGTCTTAATATCGATTTGTCTGAAAGGTTATATCCAGCATTAGCAAAAGGAAGTAAGCTCAATATTGGCTGATTTACCGTAATAACTTCGAAGTCATTCCTAGAGTTAAGAATTTGGGTATTGTGTTCTATTCTTAGCCCACCATTTAAGTTTACTTTACCTAGAGGAATATCCGCATTGGCATAGGCCGCCCCTAATAAATTTGACGCATCATAAGAGTCAATAGGTCTTGTACCTTCTTCAATTACAAATCCATCCTTTGTCTTAATATTTTCTGGTGCAAAAACCTGATCAAGTGGAAGATTGATGAGTTCTTGTCCTATATTGGAATCAAAAAATCCAGGGTACAAATAAGATATATATCTTGAATTAAATTCTCTAGCTCTGTAGTCAGCATAATAACCACCTTTGATAGTTGGCCCAACTTTGTTTTTACCATTTGGTTTGTAGGTAATGTTTACACCATTATTGACACTGTATTCATTTAATTCACCAAAATATCTACCTGTTTCAAATAAGTTAGAGCTTGGAGGAAGTTGCACTGTGTAGTTTATATCACCAGCATCAGTCCTTCTGAAAGTTCTAAATCTTCTTAAGTCAGGTTCATTTTCATTTAAAAAACTGCCTCCTGTAACCCAATTTAAATCCAGTTTTTCATTTATTATGTGGTCACCTTCCAATTGTCCAGTATAAATAGAACGCGAACGGTATCCTAATAGATAATTTTGTAGCACTTGTCCTACTCTCTGGATATTGTCAGTGCCTTCTCTTATGACGGTCTCATTTTCTCCAATTTGGTTAAACAGGTTTTTAAATTTGATTCTGCTCTTATCATTCAGTTGTAAACTCCAGTTAGAAAGGATAGAAACCTTATTTTCTTTTTCGTAAGTATCGTCTATATACTCAAAACGTTTAAGAATAGGTTGTGATTTATCTTCCCACTCAAGATATCTAAAAAAATCTCTTTGGTAAAAAGAAAAACTATTTGAAAGACTGACATTGTTTATTGTGGTTAATCTTTTACCACTACCAAAATCAAAATTTCTTCCAAAGCTTAGCCCGACTGAATAATCTGGAGTAGCCATTCCTTTTTCTGCCACGAAGTTATTTGGTAAACTGACTGCTGCATCTCTCCTTACTTGAGCATTTCTATTACTTCCTTGTAGGTTTGCGGTGTTAGGAAATGTGTTAGGCAGTTTTCTAAAACCATTGTCAAAGCCCAAGAAGTCAGTGGATGATCCTTTACTTTGATAAAAATCAGCCATGGAAGTGTTTTGTCTATATCCAAGCCCTAAATTAATTTTGAAATAGTTTTCTTCCACATCCTCTACAGTGAATACTTTTATTACTGCACCTGCAAAGTCACCTGGTAAGTCTGCAGAACCTGATTTGTATATCAACATTCTATCTAAAGCTCCACTTGAAATGAGGTCAAAAGAGAATGTCCTCTTGTCAACCTCTGTACTTGGTGCAATCACATTGTTGATCATCACATTATTATATCGCTCTGCTAATCCTCTGACCATAACAAACCGATTCTCTATGATTGTAACACCCGGTATTCTCTGCATAACCTGCGCTGCGTTATTGTCTTGAGACTTTGTTATTTGTTGACTAGAAATAGCACTTACTACTTGTTTTGCTTTCTTAATCTCCATCAAAACAGCAACATCCGTATTTGTTTTTCTGACATCTGTAATTACAACCTCACCAAGTGTTATTGATTCCGTAGTAATGGAAGCGTTGACCTCCGTTTTTTTACCAGCCTCGACCACTATGTCCTTAATATTTACACTTGCATAGCCAATATTGGTAACTGTCAAGCTGTAGGTACCAGGAGCTAGCCTAAGCACAAAAAAACCATCTATGTCCGTTGTTGTACCTTCAGTGGTACCATCTACCAAGACATAAGCTCCTATCATTGTTTCCTTTGTTTGTTTGTCGAGAATTACTCCCTCGACCGTCCCCGTCTGGGCGATGACACCAAAAGGCAATATCATCAAAATTAAATTAAGTAATGTATTAAATCTCATCTCATATATTTTGCTGCAAAGATGAGACTTCAATGTTAAGCCAATGTTAAGTCTGAATTAGTTTATCGTTAACAATTAATTCATTTAAATAAAATAATTATACTTAAATAACTGATAATATGCTGTTTAAATATAAAACAATGTAAAGATAGTAGATTTTAGATGACAATATCTTAAGTTAACATTGGGTAAATAAGCCATGAAATTTAAAAAATTAAGCCTAAACAAAATTTGAACTAGGTATTATTTTTATGCCAAAATTTCGATCTTTCCCGCAACTTCTTCCCATTCCACCATAAGTGCTTCTAATTTTAAATTGGCATCTTTAGACTTACTTGAGACACTTTGAAATTCAGGTTTCATATAAAAAGAAGGATCTGCCATTTTTTCACCTAATTCAGCTATTTCTTTCTCAGACTTTTCTATATCGCGTTCAATATACTGCAATTTTCTTTGCAGTTTTTTAAGTTCTTCTCGGTCAATTACTTTTACAGGAGCTGGAGCAACACTTTCTGATACTTTGCCCGATGTAGAATCAATATCTCTTACATCAGCATATTTTTTTCTATCTAAGAAATAATTAATGTCTCCTAAATGTTCAATAATGTTTTGGTCTGCAAACTCATAGGTCTTATCAGTTAAGTCTTCTAAAAACTCTCTATCATGACTTACTACCAATAAGGTACCGTCATATGCTTTTATAGCTTGTTTCAATATTTCTTTAGATTGCATATCCAAGTGATTGGTAGGCTCATCGAGTATCAATAAATTACCCGGTTTTATGATCATACATGCCATCGCTAACCTTGCTCTTTCACCACCACTTAGCACGCTGACTCTTTTGTCGACATCATCACCAGAGAATAAAAACGCACCCAAAATAGACCTTACCCTCGATCTTTGGTCGGCAGGTGCATTATCTTCCATCACGTCCAAAACTGTTTTTTTGGTATCTAATAATTCAGCTTGATTTTGTGCAAAATAAGATATAGCCACATTTGAACCTAATCTTATGCTACCTTTAGTAGGAGTCAAACCATTATTAATAATTTTGGCCATTGTAGTTTTTCCCATACCATTTTGGCCTACAAAACCAATCCTATCTCCTTTTTCTAATATAAAATTCACATCTTTAAGGACTAGTTTTTCTCCAAAAGATTGATATATCCCCTTTGCTTCGAGTACGACATTCCCACAGTGTGGTGATTTTGGAAACTTGATATTAAATACACTATCATCCTCATCAGGTATCTCAATTCGCTCTATTTTATCCAATTGTTTTTGCATCGACTGAGCCATAGATGTTTTTGTTGCTTTGGCCATAAATCGATTAATCGTCTTCTCCTTTTGTGCTAAGGCTTTTTGTTGATTTTGATATGCATTTTGGAGAATTTCTCTTTGTGCAACACGCTCCTTAATGTAAAAATCGTAGTTACCACTATATTCTGATGCTCTTCCTAATTCTAATTCAACAATTTTTGATGCTACATTATTAAGAAACTTCTTATCGTGAGAAATGATCAGTACAATACCGGGATAAGTCAAAAGATATGATTCTAACCAAATGATGGCATCCATATCCAAGTGGTTAGTAGGCTCATCGAGCATCAATAGATTAGGTTTGGTCAGAAGCAACTTAGCAAGTTCTACCCTCATTTGCCAACCTCCACTGAATTCACGCATTTTCTTTTGAAAATCAGTTGTTTTAAAACCAAGACCTTTAAGTACCTTTTCGATATCTGCGTCGATGTTACCAGCACTGATGATGGCTAATCGGTCATTAACTTCAGTCATTACGTCAAATAGCTTGTGATAATCTTCAGATTCGTAGTCTACTCGACTTCCTATCTCTTCGGTTATATTCACTAATTTTTGATGTAAGGCGTTATATTCTACGAAACAATTTTTAACTTCCTCTATCAATGGAATATCATTATCAAAATGCAAGTCTTGCTTAAGATATCCAGTTTTAAATTCTTTTGGGAAGCTAATATTACCACCATCACCTTGCTCTATACCTGCAATAATCTTTAGAAGTGTTGACTTTCCTGCCCCATTACGGCCTACCAAAGCAACTCTGTCCTTATGATTAAGTACAAATGTTATTTTATCAAGAAGTCTTCTGTCACCGAAAGTAAGACTTATATTTTCTACATATACCATAAGAATATTCTACCTGAGTTTTTTATAATGTGTTTCTACCTGACAAAAATTCGAAAAGTAAAAATGAATCTATTGTAAAATTAATTTAAACTATGATAGTCTGAAGTATCTGCTATCACACGAAAATTTGCACCTTTTATATTCATCACATGTTTCCACATGTTCGGGATTTTACTAGAAAATATGTAATTGAAATCTACATCTCCAACTAACCAAGATTTAATCTCCATTTCTTCGTCCAATTGGCCTTGAGACCAACCTGAGTAACCTATGTAAAATCGTATATCTGATCTTTTTAAAACTTCGTTTTTGACTAAAAATTTTATTTGATTAAAATCTCCTCCCCAGTATAAGCCATCGCAGATCAATCTACTCCCTTCTATTAAATCACCTTTTCTGTGTACATAATGTATGGTATCAATACCTACAGGACCTCCATAATACACATTGGAGTCAAAGTCTGGAAAACTACTTATTAATTCATGGATCTTTAAGTTTGTGGGTCTATTCAAAACAAATCCTACAGAACCTTCTTCTGCTGTATAATCAGCCAATAAGACTACGGTTTTTTTAAAATTCTGATCCTGCATAAACGGCTCGCTTATCAATAGAATACCATTTCGGAGTTGTTCTTTCAATATTTTATCTTTATTTTAAGTAAACGTATTTTAAATTACAAAAGTTATCTTAATTTCTATAACGAAGAAGTATTTGCTTCTCTATTTATTTTTGAAATCAAACCTCCCAATACTTTACCACTACCACCTACTTCGATAAAATCGGTGAATCCATCTGTCACCATCTGTAAGATAGTCTGGGTCCACTTGACAGAACCTGTCAGTTGTTCTATCAAATTTATCTTTATAACCTCAGGATCTACCTCCGCTTTTGCTGTTACGTTTTGGTAAATAGGGTATTTTGGCACACCAAAATAAGTAGAATTTATAGCTTGTGCTAGCCTTTGTTTAGCTGATGCCATTAAAGGACTGTGAAATGCACCACCCACTGGTAATAATAGTGCTCTCTTAGCACCAGCTTCTTTTAATCTTACATTTGCTGCCTCTACAGCTGCAAGATCACCACTAATTACCAATTGGCCTGGGCAGTTATAATTTGCAGCCACGACTATTCCTTCGCTGATGTCACTACATATTTGTTCTACTATTCTATCATCCAACCCCAGAATAGCTGCCATAGTACCTGGAGCATCATTACAAGCATCTTGCATTGCCATGGCCCGTTCATACACTAATTTTAAGCCATCTTCAAAGCTCAAGCATTCAGATGCAACTAAAGCACTGAACTCTCCCAAAGAATGCCCCGCAACACCGTTGATTTTGGTATCAACACCTTGCGATAATTTTGCAATAGAATGTATAAATAAAGCAGGTTGTGTAACTTTGGTTGCCTTTAAGTCTTCTGCAGAACCTTGAAACATAATTTCAGATATTTTGTACCCAAGTAAAGCATCTGCCTCGTCAAATATTCTTTTAGCGCTGTCATGCTCTGCATATAAGTCTTTGCCCATACCTTCAAATTGAGCCCCTTGTCCAGGGAATACTAATGCTCTCATCTCCTTAATTTTCCGCAAAAATAGGTTAGTATTGCTACAGATTAAAATATTGAGGTGTTTTTTCTTCTTTTAAATATACTTTGAAATATCATTTATGTATAACCTCTTAACATTTCCAGTACATATCAATCAATAAAATCGAGGTGAATATGCAGTAAAATGGCTGTAATAAATGCTAAAAACAAAATAAATGTCAAATCAGTAAGGTAATTTCTAAAAATAAATATTACCTTTGCGCCTCGAAAATTTATTTAACAACCTCTTGCATTAAAGATATGTAAGATACAAATTTAAAAACAATGTTAGAAGAAGAAAAAGAAATCCTAATTCCGTCTGCTCCAAAAGAAGCAATTGAAATAGAAGATTCAGCTGATGATCTTTTATTTGAAGCGGAAGATGACTACCGGTCTACACCTCACGACGATTTTGATTGGTCTGTTGGCAAAAGAAATACTGTCCACTATTCAGACAAAGATCAAGAAAATTACTTAAATACTTACGAACAAACACTCAACAGTCTCGCTGAATTTGAGGTAGTTAATGCCAGAGTTACATCAATAACTCACTCTGATGTTTTACTAGATGTAAATTACAAATCAGATGGCCTAGTACCACTTTCAGAATTTAGAGATACACCCGATCTTAAAGTTGGTGATTATGTTGATGTATATATTGAGTCGAAAGAAGATTTAAAAGGACAATTAGTATTATCAAGAAGAAAAGCTAAATTGCTTAAATCTTGGGATATACTTGTTGATTCATTCACAAATGGTACGATTATTAAAGGTATCATTGTTTCTAAAACTAAAGGTGGTTTAATTGCTGACTGTAATGGTTTAGAGACTTTCTTACCAGGATCTCAAATTGATGTTAAACCAGTTGTAGACTATGATGCATATGTTGGTAAAACTATGGAATTCAAAGTCGTAAAAATCAATGAAGCAATCAAAAATGCCGTTGTTTCTCACAAAGCACTTATCGAAAGTGATCTTGCTGAGCAAAGAGAAGCTATCATCTCAGGTCTTGAAAAAGGTCAGGTGTTAGAAGGTGTTGTGAAAAATGTTACTGACTTTGGTGCATTTATGGACTTAGGTGGTGTTGATGGTTTATTATATATTACGGATATTTCTTGGGGTAGAATTAACCACCCTAACGAAGTTTTAGAAATGAACCAGAAAATAAATGTTGTTGTATTAGACTTTGATGAGAATAAGAAAAGAATTTCTCTTGGTTTAAAACAATTACATCCACATCCTTGGGACGTGCTTGAGGTTGCAATAACTGAAGGTAGTACTGTGAAGGGTAAAATTGTTAACATCGAGGATTATGGAGCATTTCTTGAAATTATACCAGGTGTTGAGGGCTTAATCCACGTATCAGAAGTTACTTGGAGTAGTCAACCTGTTAATGCAAGAGAGTACTTCACTTTGGGTACTGAATATGAGGCTAAAGTAGTTACTTTGGATAGAGATGAAAGAAAAATGTCTCTTTCATTAAAACAACTTACTCAAGATCCTTGGGACATCGTGCCACAAAAGTATCCAATCGACTCTAGACATACTGGTGAAGTGAAAAATTTAACGCCTTATGGAGTATTTGTAGAAGTAGAACCAGGTATTGGCGGTATGATTCATATCTCAGATCTTTCATGGACTAAGAGATTCTCTCACCCTAGTGAATTTACTAAAGTAGGAGATAAACTAGACGTGGCAGTTTTAGAACTAGACGTTGAGAATAGAAAACTTTCATTAGGTCATAAACAAGTTGAAGAAAATCCTTGGGATACCTTCGAAACAGTTTTCCCTGTAGGATCTTATCACGAAGCGACCGTCATCAAAAAAGATGATAGAGGAGCAACTGTACAATTACCTTATGGTCTTGAAGCATATGCACCAATCAGACACATTAAAAAAGAAGATGGTTCAAATGCAAATGTTGAAGAAACTTTAACTTTCAAAGTCATTGAATTCAATAGAGACGACAAGAGAATAATAGTATCTCATAATAATTATGTAAATGATATTAAGAGAGAAGCTGATGAAATTGTTAAAACAGAGCAGGCTAAAGAACGTGACGAAACTAAAAAAGCTGTAAAAAATACGAATGAAAAAGTAGAAAGAGCAACTTTTGGTGATCTTGATGCATTCAGCCAGTTGAAAGAACAAATGGAAGAATCTTCAAAAGCTAAAAAGGCTGAAGCAACTGCTGCCGCAAAAGCACATGCTGCTAAAGTAGAAGAAGCTAAAAAAGAAGAAGCTCCAGTAGTGGCAGAGATGGTAGAAACAGTTGAAGCAGTAGCTGAAGTTGAGACTGCAATCCCAGCAGTTTCAAAACCAGCTAAGTCTAAAAAAGAAGGCGACGATTTAAAAATTGTTGAAGGAATTGGGCCAAAAATTGAAGAACATTTAAATACTGCAGGTATTACAACATTTGCTCAACTAGCTGATGCAAGTGTAGAAACTTTGCAAGAGATTCTTGATAATGCAGGTTCTGCTTACAAAATTCATGACCCATCAACCTGGGCACAACAAAGTGCTATGGCAAGAGACGGTAAAATGGACGAATTGAAGGCTTGGCAAGACGAATTAAATGGTGGTAAAGCGTAGTATTCATTTATAAGTCTAACTAATATTAGAGCGGAGAACGTTGTTCTTCGCTCTTTTTTATATTTAAAAGACTATCTTATTCTATATCATATAAAGTATCAAATACATATCAAATAATAAAATATTAAATTAATTTGGTACAAAACATATCAAAAGTAAAAGCTATTTATAAATTTGCATCTCTTAGTACTTTATTACTAAATTATAGATAAGTCTTAATTTTTAAATTTTTAAATTAAATTTTTTTTAAAATGTCTAATACGATAACAAGATATACAGATTCTGAACTTGAAGAGTTTAGAAATATTTTAGAAGACAAGCTCGATAAGGCCAAAGCCCAGTACGAAAATCTAATAAATCAAATAAAAGAAATCACAGAGAATTCTTCAGGTGATTTCACAAAGGATCTTACAGATTTTTCCTCTTCTCAAACTGAGGTAGAATTACTCAATAACATGGCAACTCGACAGAGAACCTATATACAGGATATTCAAAACGCCTTAATAAGAATTAGAAATAAAAGCTATGGTATTTGTGTAGTGACTGGACAACTGATCGATAAAAAAAGATTGATGGCTGTACCTACTACAACAAAGTCTGTGATAGCAAAAACAGAAGGTGAGCAACAAGCAATGGCAGCAATGGCAGCAAAAAGAAAAGCTGATGAAGATGCTGAAGAAGAAGAGGAAGCAAGAAAAAAGGCAAAGTTGGTTGTCAAAAAACCTATAATTATTACAAAAGTTATTAAAAAACCATCAGCTACGAAAACAACTAAGGTATTTGATGATGATGATGATAGCGAATTGGATGATATACTAAAAGATCTTGATAATCTTGGATCTGAAGGAGAAGTTGAGTTCGATGATGATTTTGATAATGATGATATCGAAACTACAGGAATAGATGAAGATTATGATATCGCTGATGATGGAGGCGATATGGACGAAGACATGTAAAACCTAAAAATTAGGTTAATAATATTTGGCAACCTCCGTGTTGCCTTTTTTTTTAGATATTTTAAGTAACTTTACACTTAATTTTTTAAACTATACTTATCATTTCAATATAAATAAATGAAAAATAATACAATCAGAATTTTTCTCTTTATTGCTTCTGTTATGTTATTCATATCCTCTTGCAAAGAGACCCAAACAAAAGAAAGTTCTAAAGCTAACGATATAGAAATACACAAAGAAAAATATGTAAAAAACATTGCCAATAACACCATATTTTTTGAGGACGGTACTAATTACAAAATCGATGAAAAGAAATACCTTAAAACTTTTATATTAACAAGACACGCTGAAAAAGATACAAGCGATAAAAGTGGGGATGCACCACTTAATGAAGCGGGTCTTAAGAGAGCAGCTAAATTAGCGGATATATTTGATAATTTTAGAATTGATGCTGTATATTCTACGATCACAACTCGTACATTATATACCGTAGACAGCCTATGTGATATAAAATCATTACCAACTTATCCATATGACAACAAAGAACTCAAAAATCTAGTCGAAAAGGTAAGGACCTCACTGAATGAACATAATGTGCTCATTGTGGGGCATTCTAATACGATCCCAGTATTAACCAATTACCTTTATGGAAAGCAGATTTACAATAAAATATTTGATGAGAATGATTATGACAATTTGATTTTTATATTTGAAAATGTCGATAAATCAAAAATCTTATTACCGCTTAGGTATCATTAATACTATTTTTAAAAAAGTAATTATTGGTCTTATTCTAAAAAGAAAACCTAATAAAAATTTTATACAATTTAATATGAATCAGCTTTCTGCAAAATTTAATCCAAGTGAAATAGAAGATAAATGGTACACTTATTGGGAAAATAATGGATACTTCAATTCTGTTCCAGACGAAAGACCATCCTACAGTATTGTGATACCACCACCCAATGTAACAGGCGTACTGCACATGGGGCACATGCTCAATAATACCATCCAAGATATTTTGATTAGAAAAGCGCGCATGAGTGGGTATAATGCATGTTGGGTACCAGGCACAGATCACGCCTCTATAGCTACTGAAGCAAAAGTAGTAAAAATGCTTCGTGAAAAAGGTATAAAGAAATCAGATCTAAGTAGAGAAGAATTTTTGGATCATGCTTGGCAATGGAAGGAAGAGTATGGCGGAATTATCCTTAAACAACTTAAAAAATTAGGAGCTTCATGTGATTGGGAAAAAACATCATTTACAATGGATCCTATCCGTAGTGAAGGAGTCATAAAAGTTTTTGTAGACTTATACAAAAAGGGAAAGCTGTATCGAAAAAAGCGAATGGTCAATTGGGATCCTGAAGCTAAAACAGTACTTTCTAATGAAGAGGTAATTTATGGGCTTGAAAATTCTAAATTATATAGAGTCAAATACAAAATTGCAAACAGTGATGCCTATATCGTAGTTGCTACAACACGACCTGAAACCATACCAGGAGATACTGCTTTGGCCGTGCATCCAGAAGATGAGCGGTATAAACATTTGCAAGGCAAAAAAGTAATTGTACCAATCATTGGAAGAGAAATCCCAATAGTTTTTGACACCTACGTTGATAGGGAGTTTGGTACAGGGGCTCTTAAAGTGACTCCAGCACATGATGTAAATGACTTCGAAATAGGAGAAAGAAATAAGCTAGAAGTCATCGATGTTTTTGAAGAAGACGGGACAATGAGTGAGGCTGCAGGTATTTATATTGGTCAAGATCGATTCAAAGTACGAAAACTTTTTGCCAAAAATTTAGAAGAGGCTGGCCTTATAGATAGTGTGGAAGAATACAAGAACAATGTAGGTCGGTCAGAAAGAACAAACTGTATAATTGAACCTAGATTATCACTACAATGGTATGTAGACATGAAATCACTAGCACAACCAGCACTTGAGGCAGTGATGACAGACGATGTAGAATTCTTCCCTAAAAATCAGAAAAATATTTACAAACATTGGATGGAAAACATCAAAGATTGGTGTATTTCAAGACAACTTTGGTGGGGACACCGCATACCAGCATGGTATTATAAAGACGAGGTTTTTGTTGGAAAAGACATCAATGAAGCCTTAGAAGCTGCTAAAGTAATCTTTCCTTCAATCACCCCGGATCAATTAATACAAGATGAAGATGTATTGGATACTTGGTTTTCTTCATGGTTGTGGCCAATTACCGTTTTTGATGGATTTAATGATCCTAAAACATTACAGTACTACTACCCCACTTCTGTTTTAGTGACTGGATGGGATATCATTTTCTTATGGGTAGCCAGGATGATTATGGCTGGTTTTGAATGGCAAAATGAAAAGCCTTTCAAACATGTATACTTCACAGGAATGGTACGGGATAAATTAAGGCGAAAAATGTCAAAATCCTTAGGGAATTCACCTGATGCGCTAGAACTCATTTCTAATTTTGGTGCTGATGGTGTAAGATTTGGGATGTTATCATCTTCTCCAGCCGGTGGTGATCTATTATTTGATGAAAAATTCTGCGAACAAGGTCGTAATTTCAGTAATAAGATCTGGAATGCTTTGAAGCTTGTAAAAGGTTGGGAAATAGATACAAATCTAGCGCAACCAATTGAAAATCAAAATGCAGTAGCTTGGATCAATAACTCGCTGGCCATCAAAAGCCTAGAAATAGATAAAGATTTTACCGAGTATAGGCTATCTGAGGCATTGGTTAGTATATATGCATTTGTGTGGGATGATTTTTGCTCTTGGTATTTAGAAATGATAAAGCCAAATTATGGCTCACCAATAGATGAAAAAACTTTAAATGAAACAATAGAGATTTTTAATAAAATTTGTTCATTAGTTCATCCATTTATGCCTTTTATTACAGAAGAAATATGGCATCAATTAAAGGAAAGAGACAAAGGGGATGATTGTATGCTGTCTAATTATCCATTGATTGCTGAGCATTCGTTTGGTACTGAACAAGACATGGGTACTATAAAAAGTATTGTCTCAAATATCAGAGATATACGAAATAAAAATGCAATTAAGCCAAAAGAAGAGCTTACTTTTTTTGCTATTAACTCCCAATCCGTCGATCAATTACTTGGTAAATCAGGAATGCAAGATTTGCTAAAAAAATTGGCTGTACTAGACGAAATCAAAATCATTACTACCGAATTAGATAATACGGTTGGTTTTGTTATTGGTACAGACAAATACGGTGTAATTCTTAATAAGATAGTTGATATCCAAGCAGAAATAGAAGATAAAACAAAAGAACTTGAATATCAAAAAGGGTTTGTAAAATCGGTAGAAGCAAAACTAAATAACGAAAAGTTTGTTTCAGGAGCTCCTCTACAATTAGTAGAAAAAGAAAGGCAGAAGTTGGCTGATGGCATCGAACGTATCAAGATTTTGACAGAAGAAATAGAAAGATTTAGCAAAAAATAATTATGTTATGAGGTCAATTATTACTTTAACGTGAATAATGGATAAAAAAATAGCATAAAAAAGCGAACATAAGAAAAATATTGTATATATTAGTGGTTCAAAATCATTAAATAATAACAAATATTAGACTTATGTTCGAGGAT
>JALHLK010000018.1 GCA_022844565.1 Saprospiraceae bacterium | reverse complement strand
TGCTTCTTTCAGATTCTCAATTACTCGAGACACCCTTGCATTAAGCTAATGATTCCCGTTGGCTGGCTCATTGAGGACTTTCACCTCTTAGGTTTTAGACATGCATGGCACACATTTTAAAAAAGGGATTCAAATAATTGAATCCCTTTTTTCTTTTCAATATTATGGTATAAAAAATTAATAAACCCATTTTTTAATTGATGAGTTACATCCGTCAAAGTTTAATGGATAACAATTTCTTAAACATTTGTTCAAATTAAACGTGAACTTAAAATATTTTTACTATTATTGTGGACTTAATTTCAAAACAAAAATTATTAATTATCACTGTAATCAATTATTCAAAACTTATATAATCAATTAATATGAATAGCGCTTTACTAAAAAGAAAATTGTCAATATTTTTCCTTGCTATGCTAAGTCAAATTAGCATTTTTGCCCAAACTGACTCTAACACTGAATTGGGCTTCGATGAAAAAATAAATCAACTATTTACACCTGTAGCCAACTTTTTTGGAGGAATCATTTTATACAATATACCAGGGACACAAGTGCCTTTTATCGTAGTTTTATTGGTGTGTAGTGCCTTGTTCTTTACCATCTACTTTGGTTTTGTCAATTTTAAACACTTTTTGACATCTATAAATATCGTATCTGGAAAATATGACGCTATTGAAGGACATCATGATGCACTTAAAGCTGATTTGAATATTAATAATGGAGATATTGCTAAAACAATTACGGATGAAGGCCATCATGGTGAAGTAAGCCACTTCCAAGCACTGGCAACTGCTGTATCTGGGACAGTAGGATTAGGTAATATTGCTGGTGTTGCAATTGCAGTAGCTATTGGTGGACCTGGGGCAACTTTTTGGATGATAGTATGCGGATTATTGGGGATGTCTACAAAATTTGTAGAGTGCACGTTAGGTGTAAAATACAGAGATATTGGTCCTGATGGTACAGTGTATGGTGGACCTATGTATTACTTAAAAAAAGGGCTTGCTGAAAAAGGTTATGCCACTTTAGGTAAATATGTAGCCATCCTATTTGCTTTACTTTGCATCGGAGGATCATTTGGCGGTGGCAATGCTGCACAAGCCAATCAAGCCGTACAACAGACCATTTCTTTATTAGGATTGCAAGATATTTCGGGTATAGGCTTCATATTAGGATTAGGTCTTGCTGTCTTAATCGGAATTGTCATCATTGGTGGTATTAAAAGAATTGCATCTGTCACTGAGAAATTAGTACCAGTTATGGCTATCATTTATCTGGCAGCTTGTATTGTGATATTGATTTTGCATTATGATAAAATTGGTAGTGCTATTGCTCAGATATTAGAAGGAGCATTTGCACCAACTGCAGCAGTAGGAGGTTTAGCTGGTGTGATCGTCCAAGGCTTTAGAAGGGCTGCTTTCTCTAATGAGGCGGGTGCTGGATCTGCCTCAATTGCGCACTCTGCAGTTAAAACTAAATATGCAGCATCAGAAGGATTAGTGGCTCTTTTAGAACCATTTATTGATACTGTTGTAATTTGTACAATGACCGCTTTAGTAATTGTTATTTTCAACACTTCTGGACAATTTGAATATGGCAGTGTCGTCAATGGAGCAGTAACCATCGGCGGTCAAAGTTATGCTGGAGTAGATCTTACTTCTAAAGCTTTTGCGGATAGTATTTCATGGTTTCCTATTGTATTGACTGTTGCAGTGGTATTATTTGCTGTATCTACGATGATCTCATGGTCATATTATGGATTGCAAGCTTGGAAATATCTATTTGGTAAAAGTAAAGCTGCCGACCTTACATATAAGTTATTATTTTTAATTATGATCGTAGTAGGTTCTGCTTCGTCAATGCAAGCAGTATTTGACTTTTCAGACGCTATGATTCTTGGTATGGTATTTCCTAATATGGTAGGTTTATTTTTCTTAGCTGGAGAAGTCAAAAAAGAACTTAATAGGTACCTAGACGCAATAAAAGCCAGTAAATTATAATTTCAAATTAACCTAAATATTGTAAAACTAAATAGAGTAAAAATGATTATAGCCGTTCCTAAGGAAATCAAAACAAATGAAAATAGAGTAGCCCTTACACCAGGTGGAGTGATGGAACTCAAAAAACGTGGTCACGAAATATATGTCCAAAGTACAGCGGGGATTGGAAGTGGTTTTAGCGACGAAGACTACATTGAAGCAGGTGCGAAAATCAAAGCCACCATTGAGGAGACATATGCTGTTGGCGAAATGATTATGAAGGTCAAAGAACCAATAGAAAGTGAGTATAAATTGATAAAAAAAGATCAATTGTTGTTTACCTACTTTCATTTTGCATCATATGAGCCATTGACGATGGCCATGATCGAATCTGAGGCCGTATGTCTTGCATATGAGACTGTTACAGCAAAAGACGGGTCACTACCACTCTTAGTACCTATGAGTGAAGTAGCTGGAAGAATGGCTATCCAACAAGGTGCCAAATATCTTGAAAAACCAATGGGAGGACGTGGTATACTTTTAGGAGGAGTGCCAGGAGTACAGCCTGCCAAAGTTTTAGTATTAGGAGGAGGTATCGTCGGAATTCATGCAGCTAAAATGGCAGCAGGACTAGGTGCTGATGTTACAATCTTAGATATAAGTCTAAATAGATTGAGATATCTATCGGATGTAATGCCTGCCAATGTAAGCACTATCTTTTCAAGTGAATATAATATACGTAAATTAATACAAGACCACGATTTGATCGTTGGTGCTGTTTTAATTCCAGGAGCTAAAGCACCTAATCTTATTACTAGGGAAATGCTAAAATTAATGCAACCTGGTACAGTAGTTGTCGATGTAGCAGTTGACCAAGGTGGTTGTATTGAAACTTGCAAACCCACTACTCATGAAAATCCTATTTTTACTGTAGACGGAATAGTACACTACTGTGTGGCTAATATGCCTGGAGCAGTGCCTTATACTTCTACTATTGCCCTTACAAATGCTACCCTACCTTATGCTATCCAATTGGCTGGTATGGGTTGGAAAGAAGCATGTAAAAATTCAAAAGATTTAAAAGATGGTCTGAATATTGTACAAGGTAAAGTAGTTTACAAAGCCGTAGCAGATGCTTTTAGTTTGAATTACACAGACGTAAGTGAAGTATTATAATACGCGATGATGATCAATCTTATTAGTGATACCGTCACCAAGCCAACTAAAGAGATGTTGGAATACATGATGGCAGCGGAAGTTGGCGATGATGTATTTGGTGAAGATCCATCAATTAATAAATTAGAAGATAAAGCAGCCTCTCTTTTTGGTAAAGAGGCTGCTCTTTTTTGTCCGTCGGGTACTATGACCAATCAACTGGCGATAAAAATTAATACCCTTCCATTAGAAGAAGTAATTTGTGACAATACAGCACATATATACCAATATGAAGCTGGTGCTTACGCTTTTCACAGCGGGGTTGCAGTTAATCCGATAATTTCAGAAGATGGTAAATTGATACCAAGTATTGTAGACTCCCAAATCAAAACTACCTATGATTGGCTCCCTCATACTACAATGCTTGCAGTAGAAAACTCTTGTAATCGTGCTGGAGGCAACTATTACACCCTTGAAGAAATGAAAAACCTTTACGCAGTTGCTAAAAAACATAATTTAGTATATCACCTTGATGGGGCAAGACTCTTTAATGTATTGGTCGAGACAGGAGACACTACGAAAGAAATAGGAAATCTCTTTGACACCATATCAATATGCTTATCAAAAGGATTAGGTGCACCTGTAGGTTCTCTTCTTCTTGGTACCAAAGAAAAAATTAAATCTGCAAGAAGGTTTAGAAAAGCTTTTGGTGGCGGTATGCGACAGGCAGGCTTTCTCGCTGCTGCGGGTATATACGCATTGGATCATCATATAGATAGATTAAAAGAAGATCATCAAAAAGCTACCTATATTGAAAATGTACTCAATAAAACTCCTTGGGTAAAAAGTATCAAACCAGTAAAAACAAATATTATTATTTTTCAAACGGAAGACGACTTACCGGCTTCAGAAGTTGTACAAAAACTTAAAGCTAAAGGAGTGAATTGCTCTGCTTTTGGTAACAATTTGATCCGATTTGTTTTTCATTTAGATATTACCGAACAGATGATGCCCTCATTAGAAAAAGAAATTATTACGCTGAAGTAAAAGGAGATTATTGAGCGTAGAATATTATTTTTCCTGCTCTATAATTGATATTACTCATATTGATTCTACAATATTTAGATTTATCGATGGCTTTGAACAGCCGTTGATTTAGATTATTGATATTAATTCCCTTCACTACTATCTGCTCCCCTTCATCAATTATTTCTATGTATTTGGGATGGATACCCATCGTCTCTATTTCAATTACTTTATCAAGGGCTTTTGCCTCCGTTTTTGTGTTTTTGTTCCAAAAAGAATGAAACAAATCTGAAAGTTCAAAACTTTTTTCACGATTGATAGTCCATGTATTCATAACGATAAATTTTAGTGAAACAAAAGTAAAAATTAAAAAACATATTACATAATTTAATAATATGTTTTTTTATAAAAATTGTTTAGCTTTTATCATAGAAAATATTCTATTGAATTAAAATAGGAACACAATTAACTGAAGGGTCTATAATTATTGTGTATAGAAATGAGAACAAAACTTCACATTGTAAACTTCCTAAATAGAAACGACCTAATATTTTGAGTCATTAACAATTGTTATCTTGATAAATAAAATTTCGATTTTAATTATTGCAATCCTAATTCTGAAATTCTAGAAATGAAGGCTTTGTATTAAAATTGTTAAGATGTATTAAGCACAACAACCAAATATACATGAAGACTTATTCATCTACTGAGAGAAACAAAAACTACTGAGGTGCTCCTGACTCTACCCAACATTCAATTTTTTTAATTATGTTAGCAGATAGCATTGGCTCGTCCTCTGGCATTGGTATACATTTATGCTTTATACTACATAAACCTTTGCCTGTGACAAAATTTGACTTTACTCGGTCATAATTATGTAATAATATTCCTCCCGCTTTATCCTTTTCAGAATGACATCCTGAAGTTGCGCAAGATGCATCGATGATACTTTTAATGCCTTTGTTATAAGTATTTTCCGTGGATACTATTCCAGTACAATCAACTACTATTTCCTTCTCACCGCAAGAAACAACCCCAAAAACAATCATCAACGAGAAACAAAAGAACTTAAATTTTGACATAAACTTAAAACATAATTGATACAATGACATAACGTTCAAGAATTTGATGTCGTATGTTTTAAATGAAAATTTTGAGATTTATTTTGAAATTACTTTTAATCCTTTTTGTACTTGATGGGCTATTTGCTTGGCAACCTCTAGATTTTTATTTATTACAGTTACATGGCCCATCTTTCTCATATAGCGAGTTTCTTTTTTGCCATAAATATGTGGGTAGACACCTTTTAACTTTAGGATATTAGATAAGCCCTCATAAAACACAGGTCCAGAATGACCCAATTCTCCTAATAAATTGATCATTACGGCAGGTAATATTAATTCAGTATCACCTAAAGGAAGTCCTGAAATAGCTCTAAGGTGTTGTTCAAATTGAGAAGTAATACAAGCTTCTATGGTGTGATGGCCACTATTGTGGGGTCGAGGAGCTACCTCATTGACCAAAATTCTACCGCTTTTATCCAAAAACATTTCTACAGCTAACAAGCCAACGATTCCAAGTCGCTCTGCTATTCGCTTAGCAATCAAGCCGGTCTCTTCTTCTTGTTCGTTTGTGAGGGATGAAGGGGAAAATAAAAACTCTACCAAATTGGCTGTTGGATGAAATGACATTTCTACACTAGTGAAAACTGCAACCTCCCCATTTTGATCTCTGCATACAACAATTGAAATTTCTTTTTCGATATCAACCAGTTCCTCAATGACGGAAGGTTGAAGCCAAATGTCTGTAGCATCGTCTTGGTTCTTAATTAATTGAACACCTCTTCCATCATAACCACCTACTCTAACCTTTTGGACAAATGGCTTAAAAGTGGACTTTGATGATTTAAGGTTATTTAGTTCATCTGCTTCCATCAGACTAAAATCTGAAGTTGGAATTCCATTTTTGCTATAAAAGAGCTTTTGAAGTCCTTTATCTGCAATAATTTCGATTACTTCGGGCTGCGGGAATATTTTTTTACCTACACTTTGTAAATGTTTTAAAGCATCAATATTTACACTCTCTATTTCTATGGTCAAAATATCACATTGCTCCCCGAATTTAACAACATCCTCAAATTTTGTAAAATCACCTTCTACAAATTCTGGACAAATACTACCAGCAGGATAATCTCTACTAATATCCATGACCTTCAAGTATAAATCCAATCTTGAAGCCTCTTGTAACAACATTCTTCCTAATTGCCCTCCACCAAGTATACCGATGACCATATGTTAATATTGAAGATTTTAAATTAAAAAGGCCTGATTTACAACCAAGCCTTTTTTCGATGTAGCGGGAGCAGGACTCGAACCTACGACCTTCGGGTTATGAGCCCGACGAGCTACCAACTGCTCCATCCCGCGATATTATTGGACTGCAAAGGTAATATTATTATTGACTATTTTAAATATATTTTGACTATTTTTGCATAAAAATAAACATAATTATTTTAATATAATGATTTTCAATACATTACAACAAAATAAAAATTTAAAATGAGAATAATTGGCGACATCGAACATGCAAAATACAAAATATCCGTATTCAGAAGTGGTGAAAAAACCATCATTCAAATCGAAGATGGACTTTTAGAGCAATTGTATAAGTTTAGGGATGGAGAGATTGTATCAGACATGGAAACCGCCAATGCGTACGTAAATCAAGAATTTTTAGAAGAAGTAGAATCCGTGTTCGCAACCATGTATATGTCAAAATCAAACAATACCAAAAGGCTAATTGAACAATTAGATATCGAATTTCCTACTATTATTTAGGGGTGTTCTAAAAACTCATTTTCGTAGTGAAAAAAATACGAAAAAGCCAAGAACAAGGCATGAAGAGCGTTAAGAAATCGTCGCAAACGATTTTAGCTCTGAACTGGGGCCTCCGTGCACCAGCTAAGAGAATATTATTATAGTTTTGCTAAACTACATCGAGGAAACTTTTTAACTTTTAACGCAGTAATTGGGTTTTGCAGTTTTTTGTAATAGAAATGGAGTTTTTAGAACTCCCCACTAGTTCTCGAGACTCTTAGTGGCCTCGCTTTTATTAATGATTTCCACTATCTTTTTTAGGTTGCTAATTTCTTGGTTGTGAAACTTTAAATCTAAATCTTCTGTAAGTCGGGCTTCAACTTTCCAAATCTCTTGAAGGTCTTCTTTTTTAAAAATGATGTCTTGATAAGCATTATTATCAGATTTTAAAAGCAACTGATGGCGAAGTGGCCAAGAATCAAATCTCTTTAATAGTATTGAATTTTTGGTGACGAAAACATATACGCCTCCTATTTTCAACTGTCTGTCGTAGTAAGTTGTAGAAAGAAGACTACAAATTACCAAATCACCTTTAACAAAATTTGGCTCCATGCTATCACCTGCAATGCTAAAAGCCCTGTAATCACCTTGCTCAAACTTTGTACCTGGCAAAGAAAAATATAGCACATTTGATGCTTCCACCGTCTCTTGAAACTGAATAGTCTCGCCTGCGTACGCTTGAGTCGTCAAATATTCAATATTACTCAAGTTAGCCTCAGGATTTAAAAACATTCTACGGTCATTCCCAAAGAGAAAATAAGGATTTACATTAAAAAGCTGTATCATTTTATCAACGATATCTAATGTGACATTACCTTTCTCGTTAATCACCTTGCTCAAAAATTGTCTATGAATGTCCAACTTTTTAGCCAATGTACTACTATTATGGACTATACTATTTTCTATTAAATAATTATGACACTTTATGAACTTTTTTGTAATATTTTGCGACATAATGTAAATTTATATTTGACAAAGCAAATGTAAACATATTAATAAAATATTATATACAAAATCTTGATTTTTTTAGGTTTTGGATTGATTCAATAGAAAATAGGTTCTACTTCTTCTTTAAAATCATTCTTCCACTCGAGTTTTTGAACAAAACATCGTAATATGGCTCCAATTTTCCAAAATCAGAATCAAAACATATGAAATAATCATACACTTTTGACACATCTATATCTTTGTTGTATGGATGCAAGATGAGTTTATATTGGTAGACTGACTTACTGTAGTGATTGATCGAATGATAAAAAAACCAGTTACAACCAATCGTTTTATTTGCGTTTTGATCTCCATCGGCCATAATTTGTGTGACGAAATCTTTTGTATCTGCGTCGTACCACCATTCACGAGTTGCATTGGATTGAAAAGAAAACACAAAGTGTATCAGAAAGTACAAACCAACCGTGTACCCAAATAGATTTGAAAACTTAATCGTAAAATATTCATTAATTGCCACCCCAACTAGTAGAGAAATTAATGGAATATACATGATTGTTTTTCGGTCTACAGGATAATATGTATCAAAAATATACCTCGACAAGACCAAACCTATCAAAAAAAGTAGCACATACAAAACTGAGAACTTGAAGAATAGAGCGCTTTTTTCTTCTTTGGTTGAAGATTTGGAAAGTGCATAAATTAGTATCAAACTTAGCAAACCAAATAATATCCCAAACACAAAAGTACCATTAGGCATATACCATTTGCTATAACCAACATTGGTAAAAAGAGAAGTGAAACTCTCCATCAGTGTCAATGCACCCCATTTGAATTCTTCATTTCCTGATAAAGCTTTTAAAGGAGTATAAACCAGTAAAATTGTAACCAAAGCTATCCCTACGACGGGTAAAAGTGGTTTTATCAAGTCTTTCCTTCTCTCTTTTTCAAAAAACAAGACACAAATAAGTCCTGCTAATACAGCAAAATACAATGATAAATATGAAAACAAACTAAGGGTTGCCAGCAAAAAACTTAAAGAGCCTAATACTCCATCCTTTGTCAGTTTATTTTGTAAAAACTGAGAAAAGTAATAAATGCCAGCAGTCGAAAATGCTAATCCTAATCCATATCCTCTCGCAGTAGCGAAAAAGTCTAACAAATAAGAATTAGTCACTGCAAAACCAAATACAAATAATTTGAGTCCAAACGACTTGAAATTATTACAAAGTTCAATAATAAAGTAAGCATAAATCAAAAAAGATAAGACATTGGGTAGTCTAATGACCCATTCCTTAGGACCAAAAATATTCGAAGTTAGTTGAAAAAGAATTGTATTTAACCAATGGTTATTGGCATTTGGCCAAGCATTTTTATCAAATAGGTGACCTAAAACACTGACATCATTCAGATAATAAAAGCTGGAACTTTCGTCATGTGTCATAGACATAGTTGCTGCTTTATAAAAAGTCAATAAAAAAATTACAATACTTATGGCTTGTAATGATCTTTTACTTTCCAATAAAGCTACAATTGCTTTCATTCACTAATTCTCAGGAGTTTTATCAAAAAGTCCATTTTTTTCTGCCATGTAATCCGCTAATTGACGCATAGCAGAAGCAAGTTCAGCATTTTTTGTTGCTTTAAAATAGGTGTCTGCTAATCCTTTTAAAGTGTAGAACATAAACATATCCATCTCAGGGACTTGCATTTCTTTTGTCCAAAGGTCAATCCGATACGTGTCCTTGTAGTCTTTGTCAAAAAGTGACAACAACATGGCTTTACATTCTGGTTCTGCTGCCTCTGTAGGATTATCATCTGATGACCATGTGATTTTTTTAGGAAATTTATCTTGATCCAGCTCTACGTTTATCTTAATCTGATTGATGAGTTCACTCATTTGTATTAATTGACTTTTACTAAATATTTATTTTTCTTACCATTTTCTATAATGGCCCAATGACCATGAAGAAGCTCCTCATTAGGAATAAGATATTCCAGATCGCTAATTTTGAGTTTATTGATTGCAATCGCATTATTTTGCATCGCTCGTCTTGCCTCACCTTTAGACGTAAAAACTTGACAATCATTCACCAAAATGTCAATTAATGAAGTAGACAACGCATCTTTGGAGATAGTAAAAGTTGGAATTTCTTTACTAATTACCTCCAAATCAGATTGTGATAATTTTATAATGCTATCCCGATCAGCTTTTGTACTAAACAAAATCTCCGTAACCAATTTTACACTATTCAATACCTCCTCTCCATGCAATCTAGCGGTTAATTCATCAGCCAACACGCGCTTTAAAGCATTAGGATTATTTAAATGGGTTTGCTCTATTTCTATAACTTCTGGTTCAGTTTTTAAAGTAAAATATCTAAAAAACTTATTAAGATCTGCATCATCAACATTGAGCCAAAACTGGTAAAACTTATAAGGCGAAGTAAGATTGGGATCCAACCAAATGTTGCCCTCCTCTGATTTGCCAAATTTTTTCCCATCTGACTTTGTTAATAGTGGTGTTGTGACGGCATAGGCTTTGCCTTCAGAATTTCTTCTGATAAATTCTGTTCCCGCAGTGATATTACCCCACTGATCTGAACCACCCATTTGCAATACACATTGATGATTGTCATATAATACTTGAAAATCATAAGCTTGTAGCAATTGGTAGCTAAATTCTGTAAATGACAAACCTGTTTCCAGCCTATTCTTCACGCTATCTTTAGACATCATGTAGCTTACGGTTAGCGTTTTCCCAACATTACGAAGAAATTCCAGCACATTCATTTCTTTGTAAAAGTCGTAATTATTCACGACCACTACTCCATTTTCACCTTCAAAATCCAATAATTGCTCGAATTGCGTCAACTGAAATTTTAAGTTTACATCCAGTTCATCTTCACTCTTCAATTCGCGCTCTTTGTCTTTAAAACTCGGGTCCCCTATCCTACCGGTTGCACCGCCTAAAAGTACAATTGGTTTATGACCATGCAGTTGAAAAAGTTTTAATAGCTGAATTTGCACAAAATTACCTATCGTCAAGGAAGGTGCCGTAGGATCAAAACCGATGTAACCAACGATCTTATTATTAGCGATCAACTCTTCTGCCCCTGGAGTCATATCGTGCAACATACCTCTCCACCTCAATTCTTCAATAAAATTCATAGTATAATTTAAAAACCTCTCTAAAAATCGTGCAAAGATAAACCAAAGTAGGTCATTAAAAAATAATGTTGGGGAGATTGTGAAAAGTAAAACGTAATCATAAAATTACCATCAGATTTAGTGTAAGTTACAATTTTAACACACCTATTTACATTCAACGCAAAAGTTGTCTTGCATCGTTTTTGCATCATAAAAAGAGGCTTAGAACTCTATAAAAGAAAAGGGACCAACAATCGTCAATCCCTTTTTTTTTGTGGAGCTGAGGAGAATCGAACTCCTGTCCAGACAAAGCTCAAAAAAGCTTTCTACATGTTTAGACCTTATTCATTTATTTCGGTTTAGTTTTGGTATAAGGACCACGTCCACCTCCCCTATCCTTTTAATTTCAGAACCGCCTCAAGGCTACCAACAGTTCCTAACCCAAGTTTTTATTAAAGCGGTACGCTGTGTATCAGGTTTCAAGCGTAGGGCCTCGAAGCCGTTAATAAACTTTTATTAAGCAGCTAGGGCGTAGTTAGACTCGCCATTTGTATTTCGATCACCATTTTTAACGGAGTGAGCAACCCTGCTCCGACATGCTTACTGATCTGACTACTTTCCTGTCGATACCGGTCAACCCCAATCGTTGGAAAAGTGAAAGTCACGATTCATAACTTATAATCAACAATTGATTTAAATAGTTTCAAAACTTCCAAAATAATTTCAAATTATTTATGATTGAAAAACTTTTTACCACAATTTTGTTACTATCTTGAGCACTTTTTTGATCACTTTATAATTCATTCATTATTTATCCTATGTCTAAACTTCAATTTCCAATTACTATTACCTTTAAAATAGGTACAATATCAAATGACTTCTTTGCAACTGATGCACAAGGTTCTGTTATAGCTTTTGTAAGGCAAAAACTGTTTAAGTTAATAGATCATGTAGAGGTGTTTAGTGATGAATTACGCACTAAGAAGCTGTATGATATTAAAGCCAATAAATGGATTGATTTTTCTGCTACCTATACTTTTTTTGATATCGAAAGAAATAAAATAGGTAGTGTAGGTCGTAAAGGTTTGCGGTCTATTTGGAAGGCTTCCTATCATATTATGGATAAAAATGATAATCTCCTATTCGAAGTGAATGAAGAAAATGCTTGGATCAAAGTATTAGATGGAATATTGGATCGCATACCTGGATTAAGCATGCTGTCTGGATATATCTTTAACCCAACTTACCTCATTACTAATTCACAGGGTAGTCATTCGATGCGAGTCAAAAAAGAGCCTTCACTTTTTGGAAGAAGGTTTATAATTAATAAACTTCAAGATATTGATGAAGACCAAGAAACTTCTATGTTACTAGGTGCAATGATGATGTTGGTATTAGAAAGGCAGAGAGGTTAAGAAGTTTTTCAAATTCTAAGCTCAGAATAGATCTTGATTAATCGCTTTGGTTCTTAGAACCGATAATCTATGAAATAACTTTGTATCAGCCCCTTCCTCACCTCTTGATCAACATTCTTCAATATCTTATTCAGCATTATCTTTTGATCAAATTCAGTTTTTGTTGAGTCAATGTGGATTTTGATCATTGAATAATATAAATGATCTTCAGGAAAAAATTCTTTTATTTCTTCAATCATTTTATGAGATTCCTCTGTGTTACCCGCCTTGTGATAACAGTATGCAAGATTGAGTAAGATAAATGGTGAGTTGACAAGTTGATACAGCAATTTGTATAAACCAATGATGGAATACCAGTGGTCAGCATCGTAATGCACAGCAGTCATATGTTTACTGACAATTAATGCTTCGAGATAATATTTATCAAGTTGATCCGCTTTCGTAAGATTTTGAAATCCAAGTTGGATTAAATTTTCATCCCAAAGTTGTCGATCTTGATTAAAGAAAGATACAAGCGAACCATCCACAATTTTTGCAGGAATACGTGCTAGATGGAAACACATGAGTGCTATTAAGTTCCTCGTACTTTGTTTTTCATATTTTGTAGATAGGTTTTTAGCGAGTGCAAGCGCATCCAAGCACAAATCGTCGTTGACAGTGGTGATCATTTTTGGATTGAAAGAATCAAAAGAAGTATTGAAGACAGCGTGTAAAACATCTTCTACTAAATCGATTTTACCATGATAATCATTGCTATTTTCGTCATGTAAGGAACTTTTCAATTCTACTTTGAGTGTTTGCTTTGTCCTATTAAGACTTTTGTAAATGGCTTCTTCAGATTGCAACGTGAATAGGCTCAATTCTCCAACAGAAAGACCAAAAATATTTTTCAAAATAAATAATTGCCTAGCTGATTGTGAAATACTTTTTATTCTTGTTATAGCAAAAATAAAGTGCAATCTTTGATCTTCTTTTGTAGATATTGATTCTTCAATTTCCTGAATTTCAAATGTTTGATTAGACCTTTTAATTTGATTGATTAGATCATTTTTTGCTACAACAAACAACCAATTACCTCTGTCAGCTGGAAATTGTTCAGACTTCCAGCTTTTTAGAGATTTGTAAAATGCGTTTTGTATTGCGTCTTCTATCGCGGTGGTCCATTCGGGTCCAAATTGATATAAAAGAGCCGAGAAAATTTGACCATAAAAACGTCTAAAGCTTTCTTCAACCGAAAAGGAATTGTTATGCTTCATAATTCATGATAGGTCGCAGTTGTGTGGTACCACCCCATAAGTGACAAGGACAATTTTTGGCAATCTCTATTGCCGTTTCTAAATTCTCTGCTTCAATCAGGTAATACCCACCGATCATTTCTTTGACTTCAAGGTAGGTACTGTCTTGAACAATCGAGTTTTTGCCTGTTATCAATATTTTTGTGTCTTGCAGTCCATCGCCTGATACCAACTGACCTTGATCAGCTAGTTTTTGAGCCCATTCCATATGGGCGTTGATGAGTTCTTCCATTTCTTTTGGCGATAATTTTTGCATTATCTCCACTTGTTCGTGTAATAATAATAAATACTTGTTCATTGATATAAAATTTTTAGTTCACTACTAAGACAATTCAAGGTATAAATTTTGGACATAAAATTGAAAATATTTTGAAAATAATTGATAGTCACCTTCCGAAAAGTTTATTTATTTTTTCAACTTATGATAAAATATAAAAAAATGAATCTACTTTTGTTATATAAAATTTCAAGATGAAAAAAATCGTTTTAATAGCTACCCTTTTTTGCTGCGTGTTCAATCTTTCTGGTCAAAAAGGAAAGTGGATCAAATTGACAGATGGCAAGACATTTAATAATTGGCATATATATAATCAGGCAGGAAAACCAATCGGTGGAAAATGGAATATTGTAGATGGTGCCTTTGTATTTGATCCAAAAGGAAAAAGTGATTATCCTGTTAATGACCTCGTATCTGACAGAGACTTTGAAAACTTTGAATTGGTATTAGAATGGAAAATTCAAAAAGCTGGTAATAGTGGTATATTTTACGGCGTCAAAGAAGATCCTACCCTCAGAACACCTTATTTAAGTGCTCCAGAAATCCAAGTGTTGGATGACGAGAATCATCCCGATGCCAAGGCAGGGAAAGATGGTAATAGAAAAGCAGGTTCGCTCTATGATATGATCCCTTCTGCCTCAAAAGCGAAGCCATATGATAATTGGAATAAAGTTACAATTGTCAAAAAAGACAACAAAGTCACTGTATGGCAAAATGGTAAATTGGCCGTATCTTATCCTACTTCAGGTGCCCAATGGGATGAAATGAAAATGAATAGTAAATTTAAGGATTGGAAAGAATTTGGTAAAACAGGTTTAGGTAAAATCGGTTTGCAAGATCACGGTGATGTGGTTTCGTATAGGAAGATAAAGGTGAGGGAGTTGTAAATATTCTTTGAAGATTTTATTTATTATGATCTTTTAAATATAAAATATTCCAGTACAATCCAAGTGTAATGGACACAAAAGGATGGTGTATTGACAAGTGATTAAATACTCATCTTATTGGCACTAAGCAATTCATCATTTTTTGAACTATTGACCCAGTGTTTAAGGTCAGGATAACGCATTCTGCTGAAATCAATCACAAGAGAGTAGTTTGGATTTTTTGGAAATACCTAAATTTTAACATTCTCCAAAGATTTCCCCTAAAGTAGTTATAACTTATTAATATTTTTCTCCAATGAAAAGGCAGATGTTATTTACTATTTCTTTGCAAAAGCAAGTAATGTCTTATACCTTAAAAGGAACTCATTGGTCCTTGCTCCATAAGAAAAATTTCTTTATAATTCTGATAGATAAAATCAAAATTTGCATTTAAACTTTGTAAGCATTTTATGACTGTGCCTGATAAGTTTTCATTTTTTAAAAAAGGTTTTTAAACCAAAATTGGTCATTAGAACTTTGTCATGAGGGGTTAAAGTGCAATAAAATAAGTCATTTTACCGACTGAGGCATAGCATCGCTATACCAAAGGAGGAAAATGAAGTGAAACGCCTTATTTTGAAGCAATTTAACTCCGTAATAAATTTTCTAATGACTAATTTGGGTTAAATTTTAAAATTGCGCTTTCCAACTCTTCTTCTTTAATAGACTTCAAGAAATAATCAATCCAATTAACTTTAAATGCTTGTGCAGTATATTCATAACTTTTCGTTCAAAAAGATCGCTTTTAACAAATAATATATTACGTTTGGATCAAGTTTAGTCATTATTTGAAGTTTCATCTTCGAAATGTTAAAAATCAAAAAATGTTAAAATCAAAAAAAATGAAAATAGTTATTTTCCTTGCCCTCACGATGGTATTCGCTTTTTGGGTAAAAAAACAATTTTTTTCTAAAGAAGTAGTATCATTTTCACATGGACCTTTTGAAATCAAAATGGAGAGATCCACCAATAGGCAGCTAAATTGGAATAATGGAGGTTTTTATGATCAAGTGCTCATCGAATATTCGGTATTGTACAAAGGCAAAGTGGTAGCCTTCCCATCATCTTTGCAATCGAATACTGGTTTTTCCCACCTTTGGAAGGCCTATATACTTAAAGATGCACCTGCACCAACGATAGTGGCAGGTAGTCAGAGCGTTTTTATGGTTATTGCTAAAGGTGATACGTATGAAGTACGGCCATTGGATATTCAAAGTTCTGATTTTATAAAATTTCAGTGGTTAGATGAAGAAAATGGACAACCTGGGCCAGCATTTGAATTATTTATGGGTGGCGAAAAAACTTCTATGAAACATCCTGATACACTTCAAGGAGGAAATTACCTGATGATCAGTGAGAAACACGTTCTTTATGTACCCACTATGGAGCATTTTAGTTTTAACATTGACAACTCCATTCAACCTGATAATTACGATAAATCTGGAGACGCTATCGCCTTTTCTCCTGATAAAAGTATTATTGTATTCCCTGGGAATTTTCAGACATGGAACTCACAAGAAAAACCCAAATATCATAACGCACTAATGTCTTATGATTTTAAAAATAATAGTGTAAAAGCATTCCCTTATAGCAAAACAGATACTAGATTGTACAGAAATGAAGATCTTACTTTATCATGGTTTAATACTTATTTTTCATGGGATACCTCGGGCACAAAAACAATACTTACATACAACAAACCAGAAAAACTTCAGCCATGGCAAGGGTATTTTAATCAAAATTCATTCTATCTTTATCCTACTGATACGATTATGTTTGACGTTTTTAAAAAGTTTATAATAGATCACATGAAATGGACTCCTCAGGCTGAATTAAAGGAAGAGTATCATGAGTATACTGGTAAAGTTTTACAGTTAGGTATAGAAAAATCTATTCTTAATCTGATAGGAAAAGAAAGTGAAGTACAACTTAGTCCAGAGTTATATGAGGAAGAAAAGGATAGTACATTTGTTTTAATTAAAGAAATTGGACTTGCCTTTAATAAATTATTGAAAACTGGGAAATATCAGGAGTATTTTACAAGCATACCTGAGTTTGAAGAGTATTAAGATATTAAACCAATAATGCGCATTAAACCCCTATTACAAATGGAAAAACTACATACATACTTAAATCAAATTACCCCCATATCCGACAAAACTTGAGCTTTATTACGAGATAGGGATGGCATCCACTAAAAAGTTCTCTCAAAAGAGTTAATTGATCAAAATCTTTTACAAAATCATCAATATTTATAAAAACTTGTGTAATTTTAGTCTCGAATATAAGTCGAATATTTAATATTATTTAATGATTTTAAACTACTAATATATACAATATTTTTCTAATGTTCGTTTTTCTATGCTGCTTCTTCATTAATTATTCACGTAAAATAATATTATGAATTATATATCCAATCACGCCATAAAGATATTTTTGGGATTTTTAGGAGCAATAATCCTGTTTCATTTCTGTATTATTACTAAAATTATACCTTACGATATAACATGGGGCGGAAGGCTCACCAACGATACTGAAATGTACGTTTTTGAGACCATTTCAATCCTCGTGAATGTATTTTTATCTTGGGTATTATTAATGAAGGGTAACTTTGTTAAATACAAATTCTCAGCTCAAGTAGTAAATATCATTTTATGGATTTTCTTTGCTATTTTCATTCTTAATACCGTCGGAAATATTTTTGCAAAAACGAATTTTGAAAAATTATTTGCTTTTTTGACAGGATTTTTCTCCATTTTATTGTGGATGATCCTTAGAAAGAATAAAGTCTCGTAAATATTCTTAACTTTTATGAGAAAAATAAACAAATTAGAAAAGTAATTACACAAATCACTTACACTTATTACTAATCATGGCCAAGAAAAAGTTCTTGACCTTACCGATTCTTAGTTTACTGGCTTAAGCTCTCGGATCTTAAACTTAATTGCTGCCATAAGTAAAGTCATAAAGGGGCTTATCCAATTGAAAATTGCATAAATAAAATAATCCACAGTGGGCACACCTAAAACCCCTGCATTGTAAGCCCCGCAAGTATTCCAAGGAACCAATACGGATGTAACTGTACCGGTATCTTCTAGTGTACGGCTTAAATTAACGGGATGTAATCCTTTATCGGTAAATGCTTTCTTGTACATTTTACCAGGAATGACCAAAGCAAGGTACTGATCAGAAGCGGTGACATTAATAGCCAAACAAGAAAAAACGGTACTAGCAAAAAGCCCAAAGATGGAATCAAACATATTAAGAAGAGCTTGACTGATGCGAGCCAAAGCACCAATAGCATCCATTACACCACCAAAAACCATCGCACAAAGGATTAGCCATATCGTTCCGAGCATACCCTCCATACCTTTTCCTGTGAAGAGATCATTCAGTTCAGGGTTTGATGTTTCGATAGCTGTTTTAGTAGTCAATCCCGTTAAAACACCTTTGTAAGCGGTGTTAAAATCGAGTGTGGTGCCTCCTGCAACCTTTACAACAATATCTGGTTGGGCTATTATAGCCGCTATACCACCAAATATTGCTCCCGCAAGTAATGCAATTAATGGTTGCGTTTTTTTGATAATTAATAAAATCACCGCCACTGGCACTAAAAACAACCAAGGACTGATATTAAAAGATGCATCAATGGCTGCCAATTTATCAGATATATCAGGAGTACCCGTAGCTGATAAATTAAATCCTATCACAATAAAGACAATTAATGAAATGGTGATAGAAGGTATGGTAGTCAAAAGCATATATTTGATATGGTCAAATAGATCTGCACCAGCCATTGCCGCAGCAAGATTAGTGGTGTCTGACAAGGGAGAGATTTTATCACCAAAATATGCTCCCGAGATCACCGCACCTGCAGTCATTCCCGGATTAATACCCATCGTGTTTCCAATTCCAATCAATGCGATACCGACCGTAGCAGAGGTAGACCACGAACTACCTGTGGCCACAGAAATGATAGAACATATGACTAAAGATGCTCCCAAAAAAATAGATGGTGACAATATTTGTAATCCATAATAAATCATTGTCGGAATTATACCACTGATCAGCCAAGTTCCAGACAAAGCACCGACCATCAATAATATCAGGATCGCACCAGAAGTAGACTTTACATTATGACTTACTTCTTCCATCATCTGTTCAAATTTTACCTTATTCCTAAAGCCTACCAATGCTGCAATAGCTGCTCCTATCAGAAGTATGAATTGATTACTTCCACCCAATGAACTGTCGCCAAATATAAAAATATTGTACGCAAGTAGACCAACCAACATAAAAACAGGGAAAAGAGCTTCCCAAATACTTAATTCTTTATTTTCAATGATTTCGTTTTCATTTGGGCTATCAGGCTTTATATTACTGCTTTGCATAAATCTAATTTTCTATGTTGATTAAATAACCCATGCAAGATAAATTTAAATTTATAATTTTTGAAAAAACTTTTGATTTTATGTTAGATGGGGTAATTTAAAGTAAAAAGTGAGCGGTTGGAGGAGGAAGGTGGGCAATTCAATTTTAATGAAATGCTAAAAATAAAAATAGGTTTTCCTTTTGTAGGTTACATTTCTATTACCTAAAGTTGGTAAGCAAAATTGTTTCTTGCTTTATTAAAATTTTAATTTATAGTTTTTTAAATTTCCAATCAGGATCTCTCCTATTGTCCCATATTCTAAATATTGAAATGCGATCTTCATCTTCTTTGTAATAATAAACGATTGTAAACCTCCTCATGATGGACTTGCAACGTACATAATCAATAGAGGTGGGCATCCCAAAATATGGATTTTTTGAACTTATATCAATATTTTGAAGAATGGAGATTCTAAATTTTTCAGCAAAACCAATCGAATAAGATTTGTGATAATCTATTTCAGCTTTAAACTCTAATATAGCAGAATCGGTCCACTCTATTCTCTTACCCACTTTTCAGACATCTTAACAAGATCTTCATGCAGAGTTACTTTTTCTAGTTTGACTTCCTCAAGTGATTGATGGATTAAAACTTCTTGTTCCTTAGAAAAAATAAAAACTTCATCATTATTCTCATAAAAATCCAATAAACAATTTAATTCCAACATTAAATAATCGTCATCTATTGCATTGATCCTATTTAAAACTTTTTCTTTAGATACCATCTTGAAATCTATTTAAATACAAAAATAATACTGTTTTAGGACTTCAATAAAATTGTAGATTTCCACCTTTTGAAACAACATTACAAGCGACGGTAATCATGTTACCTAGATCTTTACACGCAGTTTAACTTATAACTTTTGGTTTATAAGTCAACCAATTTAAAAAAACAAAAAAAAATCCCATCATTTCTGACAGGATTCCTTTTATAACTTATGTATTATTACTGATCACTATTTTACAGCATCGACGATAGCTTTGAATGCATCAGGATTATTAAGTGCTAAGTCAGCAAGTACTTTTCTGTTAAGATCAATTTCTGACTTGTTAAGTGCACCCATAAATTTTGAGTACGACAATCCGAATGGTCTTACAGCTGCATTGATCCTAGCTATCCATAATGTTCTGAATGCTCTTTTCTTAAGCTTTCTGTGCACATATGCGTACACTAAACCTTTTTCAACAGTGTTTTTGGCTACTGTCCATACATTTTTTCTAGCTCCAAAGTATCCTTTTGCTAGTTTTAAGATTTTCTTTCTTCTATTCTTAGAAGCAACGTGATTGACTGATCTAGGCATTTTTAAATTTTTAGTTCGATATAGGGATCTTATGATTCTTTATATTCCTATACCCTCGTTAAACAATAATTTTTTGACTACTAGCCTACTGCTAACAATCTTTTTACTCTCTTTTCTTCTACTTTTGTAACTGTAGTTGAACCCATGAGTCTGGTTTTAGCTTTCTTAGATTTCTTTCTCATTAAGTGAGAAGTATTCGCTTGAAATCTCTTTACTTTGCCACTACCAGTTAATTTAAACCTCTTTTTCGCACTTGAGTGCGTCTTCATCTTTGGCATATTATCAAATTTTGAGCCGCAAAGGTATAATTTTTTCCTTATAAAAAAAGATATTTAGGTTTTTTATTTACATAACTAAGCCATTATTCAATAAATTACAATCCCAAGCTCAAATAATCAACAAAATTACTGCCCATAATATTATATATAGTATATTTGCACGCTTAGAATAAATCTAAATAGTATTTATGAGCAAGAGTATATTGGATTTGAAAATTGGTGAAGTAGGTTTCATTAAAGCTTTGAGTGAAGAAGAACTGACTAGTAAAATACTATCACTAGGACTGTTGCCAAATACGCGTGTACAATACGTAAGAAGAGCACCTTTTGGTGGAGCATTGTATATAAAAGTGAACGACCATGTGATTGGCATTAGGCCAGAAGAGGCTATACAAATCAAATTGACTTAACCATCATGGCTACATCCAACTTTACAAAGATAGCACTTATTGGAAATCCAAATTCAGGGAAATCTAGCTTATTTAATGCACTGACGGGATTACGTCAGCAGACATCAAACTTCCCAGGCGTAACGGTTGAAAAAAAGGAAGGAATATTTAAACTTGACGACAACATCAGTGTATCCTTGCTTGACTTACCAGGGTGTTATAGTTTGTTTCCCAACAGCAGCGATGAAAAAATAGTAGTTAATATCCTTACGAATCCTAATGGGGATTTCTATCCAGATTTGGTTTTGTACGTTTTGGATATCAATCATCTTGAAAGGCATTTATTACTTGCCTCACAAATCTACGATCTTCAGATCCCTATGGTATTGGTTGTCAATATGATTGACACGATTGACAACCATGAAGAAAACATAAAAATTGACGCTATTAAAGAATTCATGAATGTAGATATTGTCAAAATATCAACGAAGACTGGATATAACATTGATCATCTCAAGCAAGTATTAAGTCAAAATATACTTGATATAAAGTATTCTACTTCTCCCATTTACCACATTAATTCCAAAGAAAAAGCGGGGATTAATGCTATGAAAGAGGTTATCAATTACGATAATGAATATTTAAATAAAATTATCCTACACCATCATAATTGGCTCAGCCATATCTCCCCTTCTCAAAAAATAAATCTAAGCGCGATCTCCGACATCAGTGGATTTCAAAATATTAATAATCAAATAAATGAAACCATGGCTAGGTTTCAAAGTATTAATCCTATTGTACAAAAGACGCTTAAGTCCAGTAAAAATTATTCCGACCTCAGCGTAACTGACAGGATAGACGCTATCGTGACTCACAAAATTGCAGGACCAATCATTTTCTTCTTAATATTGTTTTTTGTTTTTCAAGCTATTTTTAGTTGGGCACAAGCTCCTATGGAATGGATAGAAAATGTATTTGCTTATATGGGCGGTTATACAAAATATGTCTTGGGTCAGGGTTGGATTGCAAATCTCTTAACGGATGGAATTCTAGCAGGTCTTAGTGGAGTGCTCGTCTTTGTACCACAAATCACACTTCTTTTTCTAATCATAGCCATCTTAGAAGAGTCAGGATACATGAGTCGCGCTGTATATTTATTTGACGGTATATTTAAGCGGTTTGGGATGAACGGAAGGAGTATTGTGGCATTGGTCTCAAGTGGAGCATGCGCAGTACCTGCCATTATGAGTACTCGAACCATCGGTAGCTGGAAAGAAAGAATCATAACCATCATGGTTTCTCCACTCATATCATGTTCGGCTCGGCTTCCAGTGTATGCCTTATTGGTGGCATTTGTGGTGCCTGACATCAAGGTGTGGGGCTTTTTCAATGCTCAAGGTCTCGTATTTATGGGACTCTACCTTGCTGGTATAATGATGGCGTTTATCGTAGCTTTTATTTTAGATCGATTGATAAAGACAGAGTACAAATCTCATCTTCTCATCGAATTACCCATCTATAAACCTCCAATCATTAAAAACATTTTTTATTCAGTCAAAGAAAAAGTATGGGCTTTTATCGCAAGTGCTGGTAAGGTTATCATGATCATAAGCATTGTTTTATGGTTTTTGTCTTCTTTTGGCCCTGGTGATAGGCTTGAAAAAGCGGAGAATGAGGCCATTTCCTTTGCTAAAACCAATAACTATAGTGAAGAAGCAACGGATAATCTTGTTGCCTCTTATAAATTAGAAAATTCTTTCGCTGGTATATTGGGAAAAACAATTGAACCTGCCATTAAGCCATTAGGGTTTGATTGGAAAATTGGTATTGCCTTGATTACTAGTTTTGCGGCTAGAGAAGTATTTGTAGGTACTATGGCTACCATTTATAGTATAGGGTCAGCGGATGATGATATGACGATCAGAGAAAAAATGAAAGCTGAACTTCGGCCAGGGACACAAAAGCCACTATATGATCCAGTCACTTCTTTGTCTTTACTTATTTTCTATGTTTTTGCTATGCAATGTATGAGTACACTCGCTGTGACATTAAAAGAAACCAATTCTTGGAAATGGACCTTAATACAATTAGGCTATCTGACAGCCCTTGCCTATTTTGGAAGTTTGATATTCTATCAGATCTTTAGTTAAGTGTAAGGATTTAGGGATATAATTATCAAATTGGGGGTTCAGATTCCATTGATTCAATTATTGCCATCGCTTCTTCTAGGTAATCATCATCTACCCTGAGATTAAACCCGTTACCTGTAGGTCCTAAGATTGCGTCATTTGTGTTGTCAACAAAAGCGGGTATTCCATTCAACTCCAATTTGACCAAAGCTAAATTTGCGTCAAATTCTGAATAATAAGTTTTAATTGTTATCATTTGTACTGCCATGATGATCGATTTTAATTCAATTTACGACAATTTTTGGATATTGTTTGAAAATTAACATATGAGGTGGGAAATTATATTTTTATTCTCTAAAACCTAAAACCTACATCTAAAACCTAGCCTCTAAAACCTAACACCTACACTTAAAACCTACCCCTTTGGCTTCTTATTTTTCTTTTTGATCTTACCCCAGGAATCCACTTCTTTATCAAAGTCTTCAACCATATTCTCGATTTCTGCCATGGTGATATTGTTTGGATCCGCTATTTTTTTGATTTCGTCGTAGCTATTTTTGTCGAGGTTAACTACAGGGATTTTATCGGTTATATAAGTCTCAATTTCATCGATCAATTCTATTTCATCGGTAGCCACAAAAGTATAGGCGATTCCTTTAGCGACTCCCCTACCCGTTCTACCGATTCTATGGACATAGTTTTCTGCAACATCTGGTACATCATAATTGACAACAATGTCCACATTGGGAATGTCGATACCCCTAGCACTAACATCTGTGGCAATCAAAATATTGACTGTTCCCTTCTTCAAAGCGTCAATGGCGTCATTTCTTTCCATTTGCTCTAAACCACCGTGTATGCAAGCTGTAGTGATATTAACTCGTTGCATGGCCGCCTGCACACGTTCTGCCCTTACTTGAGTTCGAACAAATACAATTACTTTTGTACCAGGATTCTCATTGATCAATCGTTCAAGAAAAAAACGTTTATCATCCATCTGCACTTCCAAAAGGCAATGCGAAATGTTTTGTGATATTGGATTTTTAGGGGACAATTCTATCCTAATTGGCTTATTAACAAGACTGTAGGCTAATTTTTTAATTTCTTGATCTATCGTAGCAGAGAAAAAGAGCGTCTGTCTGTAAAAGGGGATGTACTTAATGACATCCATCACATCTTTGTAAAAGCCCAACTTCAACATTTGGTCGGCTTCGTCTATGATTAAGGTATGTATTCTGTCCAAATCAAGAAATCCTTGACTTCTCAAATCAAACATTCTGCCTGGTGTACAAACCACAATTTGAGTACCTTTTTGCAATTGTGCTATTTGATCCTCTTGTCCAGCACCACCAAATATGGCCAATGAGGTAAGTTTTGTATATTTTATTAAAGAATTAGCAACTTCATTTACTTGAATGGCTAATTCTCTAGTAGGTACCATTATTAATACGAGTGGTGCATGATGTCTTGGGTGTGCGCTTTCTAATAGTTTTTGAATGGTTGGGATCAAATAGGCTGCTGTCTTACCTGTACCCGTCTGGGCTACGGCCAATACATCACTACCTGTGGTTGCGGCTCTGATAGCCTTATATTGTATATCTGTTGTTTTATTAAATCCAAGATCGTTTAATGACCTTAAGATAGCATCTTTCAAACGAAGCTTTTCGAATTTCATTTTGGATTTGTTGTACTTGTAGATTTTGGAGGAGTAAAAAAGAGGGGGGATAAATCGGACCGGGAAGCGAAGGAACTTTATTTCAAAATCTTAGTTTTGTTTAAGTTTACTACTAAAAACGATCCGACGAGTAATAGACCAATTACTGTCAGTATTAACATTTTAAAAGATTGAGTTAGTTATTAAAAAATTATCGATACAAATATTAAAAATATACTTAAATAATTCTTATTAATTCTTAATTATTTTTTAAATTTTTTTTTATTCTAAAAATGATCTTTTATTTTTAATACAAAATTACCCAATTTATACACTTTTTTACCTTCATGACAAAGTTCTAATTACCAATTTGGGTTAAAATCTTAGAAAAGGAGATAATATATTTCATAAAAAACTATCCAATTCTTTCCGCACCCTTTGTTTAAAAAATCCAATTTTCGCAGCTCTTACCTACTTCCTCATCTTCGGATCTGTCAAAAAATAAAGCACATCTGTCAAAATATTCATCAAAATAAATATGATGCTTATTGTCAAAACACAAGCTAAAATCACAGGGATATCGTAATTAATCAACCCATTGATTGTAAGTTCTCCTAATCCTTTGTAATTAAATACTTTCTCTACAAAATACGCTCCTGCAAGTAGAGAAGCAAACCATCCTGTAAGAGAAGTTATGATAGGATTTAGTGCATTTGGTAAGGCATGTTTGATCACAATACCCGAAAAATTAAGTCCTTTAGATTTAGCAGTACGAATAAAGTCACTGGCTAGTACATCCAAGAAGGAAGATCTTGTCAATTGGGCAATTACAGAAATAGGCCGAATGCCCAATGCCAATGAAGGCAAAATCAAGTTTTTCCAAGCGATATAATCATCACCATAGTCATTGACTTCAAAAATACTTCCTTGCATATTGAGACCTGTATATTGCCTTAATATGTATCCAAAAAATATGGCGAATAGGATAGCAACCACATAACTTGGTATCGAAATGCCTAAAGTAGCGATGGCAATAATCAATTTGTCAGGCCACTTATTTACAAACAGCGCAGAAACTATGCCGAGAATTAAACCCAATATTGCGGCAAAAATAAACGATATCACTGCCAATAAAAAAGTCTTTGGGAGTGCCTCTTTCAACATGGATGAAACGCTTTGCCCAGTTTGATAGGAAGCTCTCAGATTAATAGACTTCACATAGATCGTAGTAAGACCTAGTGGGATGGATAATTTGATTTGTGCTTTGTGAGAAGGGTTAATGTCTTTGGAAATAATTATAGGGGAAATATCAGCCAAATAAGATAACATTTGATTTGCAAGTGATTGATCTAGACCTAGCTCCTTTTGCTTTTTTAGGACACTTGCATTATCCGATCGTTGTCCAAATGTCAATCGTGTAGGATCAACAGGAGCTAAGTAAATAATTGAGGATATGAGGACCACTACAGAAATTAATACAACAATGCCTTGTAGCGTTTTTGATATGAGCAATTTAAGAATTTGTTGCATATCGATTTCTAATTGAGAATGAGCAAATCACCCTTTTCGATAATTTTTTCTCCTTTTTCATTGGTATATTCCACCACAACGACATAAACATTACTGTTGGCATAGACACCATTTGTCTTTAGATCCCATTCGAAGGTGGCAGCTGTTACATTTTGGGCTTGAAACACCACATTTCCCCACCTGTTAAAAATTTTGATATCATCTATATTTATGTCCCCTGATAATGAGGAAAAAGTCAGCCGATCGTTGGCATTGTCAGACCTGAGGCTTACAATGTTGGGGATTACTAATTTTGAAATATCTTTTACCTCCAAGTCCCTGCCCTCTCCTGTTGAACATCCTTTATAAAATATTTCAAACTCTATCTTATATCTTCCTGGTTTCAAATTTAACCTTACGATATCAATACAATTTTTACCCTTACAAATCACTTCTCCTTCTAGCCTCCAAATGATAGAATCATAAATAGATTTGAGCGAATCGGACAGTAGAAGTACAGCCTCGAGTGGTTGATCTTTAAATATAGATTCTGGCACTTGCATTTCAAATGAAGCGTTAATAGTAGGGTTTATGGTTATTGTTTTGTTGGTGATACATCCCTTGCTTGAGCGAACGCCTACACGATGACTACCTACATTCAATCTTCCTGATGTGCTTGAAATTGTGTTATTTAGCAAAATATCGAAAGAACTAACATTAGTAGGAATTACAGTATACAATCCTTCTCTTTCCCCTAAACAAAAAGGCTGTGTCAATTCCACATCGAAAGTCGGCAAAGGATGTATGGTTACCTCCAAACTATCTGAATTTAAACAATCCATAAATTGATAATTGAGGAGCACCTTATTAATACCAACGTTCAAATTCTTTAGATTTAACCTCCCTATCGAATCTATTCCTTTGCCTATGAAACTCAATTTTCCTGTGTTAAAACCATCAGGTAAAAGAACATTAGTCCTTACTATAGAATCTCTTGTCGTTTCACAAAACTCATTTGTCAAAATCGTCAAGTCTGGTTTGGAGGATGCACAACTCATAGTCTGACAATTGAGGGTTTTTTGTAAAGATTTACATCCACAATTGTTTTCTAAATACAGTTGAAATGAATAAGCTGTGTTAGGATTTAAGTTTTTAATAGTAAAAGATAAGTTTTTAGTCTTGGCAATCACCGTATCTCCTTTTAAAATAACATATTGTTTTACGCAATTGGTATCTTGTGCAGGCCAAGAAAACTCAATCTGAGTGGATTGAGCCTCACAACTCACTGCAAAGTCTACTAACTTAGGTATAACCTTGATACTTTTTGTATCAATAACTTTTATTGGACAATTGCCCCTTTGTGCACTTACGGAGATCGTATCATTAATCACCGAGTTATAAACTAATCTTACACTATCCAGATTGTTGATGTTACCACTTAGATATTGGCTCTTGCCTAATGACCAACTATACGTCCAGTTTACTTCAGTGCCTTTATTACCAGAAACTAAAAAAGTTTCATCTTGGCAAATTTGAAGTGGTAAGTTGATCGTTGATTTTGGTGTGCTGTATTTTTGAATTCTAAACTCAAGTGGATTACCACCACCGCAAACATTTTCTGGTGTCACTTTGATGGTAAATGATTGTTCGCCTTCATTACTAACCTTCAATTGTACGGTGTCACCCTTTGAATTGGATTTGTCCAAAAGCACCCCATTTGGCAATTCCCATAAAAATCTATTGGTTTGTGCCCCTATCAAAGAAATATTAAGAATACTATCAGATGGACATAAGCTAAAAATATTGGACACAACTTGAGGCAACCCTGGCAATAACCTAGATTTATCATATTGAAAGGAGGTTATGCTATCTAATGTACATGTATAATTTGCACCACTGACTACTCCATGTAAAACATATGTACCATCAATTGATGATCTAAATGTAGTGTCTAAACCATCAGCATCATCTATAATGTTGCCTTGACCATCTTTCCAAATATAAGTTAGTCTTGCATTAGGAGGAATTGAAGCGGCTGTTTTAGAAAATGACAACGTACTTTTTCCTTGAAAATCACAAGGTGTAACATTTATCTCACCAGTTATAGCAGGAATATACACTTTTCTCAATGTTACAGAGTCACAACCATTAGCATTGAGTAGCCCAGGCACAAAAAGAAGTTCTCCTTCTGGTGTAGTTTCGTAATTCACACCATTTAGGGTATATTTACCACAAGAGACAATGGTATCTTTAGCAATATCATTGGGCTTTATCAAAAGATCTACCTTTTGGGTAATGAAACAATTAAAAATATTCTGAAAAGAATCAATTTTAACCCCTTCACCCACTACACCAATAGCTTTACCCCAACCAAAAAATCCATCACCATTTGGGTCTTTTGAGCGCAAGCTATCTACCAGAAATTGGACCTTATCAATACAAATGTTTATCTTACCAAAGTCTTCAATATCCTTTGGAGGATTTCCTACATAAATTTTAATTTTATTTTCGACTTCAGTGCACTTATTTGAAGCAATATTAGTAAGGGTATAGATACCAGGTTGATTAAAAGATATTTTTTTTAAAGAACTATTGGAGTCCATTAGGATAGTGTCCGGATAATTTGGTGGCTTAGGATCAAAATACCACTTGTAAGATAAATCCAGATCTCCTGCTGGAACATCCAATGTAAAAGAATCTAAACCAATACAATATTGAATTGAGTCAACTTTTAACCTAGAAGAGTCTTTACCAATTACTTCAAACCTATTGAGAATATTTTTCTGCTGCGCAATAGTTGACAACTCGGGTTTGATCGAAGGTGTCAGATTTCTTACTTGAATTTGAAAACTACATTGTGAGCCACCGTTGCCATCAATTAGTAAAAAATATCTATTACCGACGATAAATTGATCTGACCTAGCTTTTATTGGCTCAGATTCACCTATTACTCTAATATTTTCATAAATAAACAAGCAATTATTATCACTTAAGTCTTTGAGTATAGCTACTTGCAATCCTAATAAGCCATTTTGTGGCCTACTACATACTTGGTCAGTTATCAATATTTCGATGTCTGTTGAATTAGCTATGAATGGAAAAATTAAGTAATTTTCTAACCTTCCACCCTTGCCACAAGGTAAATCACTTGTTTCTTGTCCAGGAGCAAATCGATCATTAATGTAAGACTTATTATTAAGTAAAGTTAAATCACATAAGGGTGGCGCCGCCTCAGCACTAGTAATAGTCTTGTAAGGTGTCGGATTTTGACCATAAACCGTATAAAAAAAAACACAAAAAAATAAAACTGCTGTATACCTCATTATATCCTTAAAATCGACTACTTCGCAAATGTAACCCTTCTAATTATTTAAACCTAAGATTCTAAAATGAATTTAATGACAATTTTATTACTTAACAATAGTAAAATCTTTAATTCTTTGCCATTTAGCACCATTGATCAACGTAGCTTCTATCTTCATCACATACACTCCAGATTCGATATTTTGTAAAATTTTTCGTGGATCAAATTCTGCATTGGTATCACCAGGTTTGAAACTTTGTGCTTGCCAAATGAGATTCCCCCATCGATCATAAATTATCCAATTATCTACACGCTCCACACCTTTATTTTCAGGCAATGAAATGGAAGAATTTTCACTTGAAGACAAGGATAAAATATTAGGAAATACCCAATTAATAATAGGTAATACATTGATTTTCATGGAATCTTGTGCTACACAGCCTATATCGTTAGTAATAAGTATCAGTAAGTCAATACTTTCTTCTGGATTGGCCATGAAGTTTTCGCAATTATCACAAGCTAGACCATTACTTGCTCTCCAAATAATATCTTTAATGTTAAGCTTTCGTATATCTGTAATAAAATTGATATTAATACTTGTACCCAAGGTAACAGTCAAATCATCAGGTAACGTTACAAACGGTTTTTGGCCATCAGCTAATGTGACAAATGTAGACTTAACACATCCAAAAGAGTCTCTTAAAAATACATTATATCTCCCCGCCCTTAAATTTCTGATTACCGTATCTTTCGCAAATAAATTCGTACGTGATAATGATATACCATAAGGTGCTGTCCCTCCTACAACATTTGTAATCGTCAAAGAACCATCATTAGCTGCAAAACATCTGGGGCTTTGACTTTGCAGATTAAATGTATCCAAATCTGCATCATCTTCAGACACAGAAATAAATGCTACTTCACTACAGTTATTTACCGTATCTATTGCTCTAAAAGTATAGGTTGCAGCTTTGTTTACTCTTATCGTATTTAACCTATTACTGCCCAAAATATTACCCGTCACCGACGTCCAAGTGTATATCAGAGCATTCCTCCTAAAATGCGAAGCTTCTCCTAAAAGTACCGATTCTCTTACTTCACATTTGATCGGATTTAATTGGGTGACGGTTAATGTAGGTTTAACTCTATCCGCATTTATAAAAACAGGAAAAGTATCAAGACATAATGGCAATCGCTCTACCACAAGTCTAAATATTCCGCTATCTTGACTAGCTATATTGGTAAAATTATTTATCTCAGTACCTGAGGGTGTTATCCATTTAAGTGTCCTATATGGAGATGTAATATTAGCTCTGAGAAAAGCCGTATCTGGATTACAAGTGATGTTATTTCCAATAGGTTTAGCTCTTGTAGTACTTGTGTCTTGGAAAACGAATACGGAATCCTCAGCTTGACAACCTTCTTGAGAAATCACGAATACCCTGATTATCCCTGTAGCCCGGGTTCTTAAATCTGATGCTCGTGATAAAAGAGCTCTTGAACTCACCCATCTCTGATCTCTTAACGGTTGATCAGAAGTGACTCTGACCAATAAACTATCATTAGTACACGGTAGATTGAGCGTATCTGGAATTGTCAGCTTTGGAAAAATTTTATTTTCTACAACTCGTGTACTGTCTGAAGATTGGCATCCGTTTCTACTTTTTGCAGTCAATTTATACGAACCAATAAATCCAATTCGAATAATAGAATCTCGTGAAACAAAATTATTAGGACCTTCCCATAGATACTGGGATAAGCCTATATTCGTACTTGCTCTCACGACGGTAAATGGTTTTTGACAAGTTAAGGTATCTTTTTGAAAACTATACCTCGGCGATAATGTATCAATTGGGACTTCTAAGGAATCTGTTAAAGTGCATCCATTATTACTTGTAACTGTCCATATGTATTTACCTGGTTTAGACACGCTCAAATTGCCAAGACTAGTGGTTGTATCTGCCTGATTAAACTTCCAATCCACAGACCTTATTGGACGGTTGACATTTACTGCAATATCTACATTTGGTTGATTACAAGTTATGGTATCAAATATTTCACTTACCAATACTGGAATTGCCGCATCAATCACTACTTGGAAAGAATCTATTGTTTTACAACCTAATGGACTTTCTAAATGAACAAAATACCTACCCGGTATGGTAACAGATAAACTTGAATCTCGACTCAGTGTATCATTATTATTACCAATCCAAGATATTCCTTGTACCGTATTTAAAAAACGCAACGATATTGCTCCAGGTTCACAGCCAATGGGTCTAATAGTATTTTGTATTCTAACGCTGTCCGTTTGGTCAACAATTGTGAAAACATCAGTTGATGCGCAACCTCTGTTATCAATACTTTGAAGGGTGTAGACACCTCCTTTGGTGGCTATGAAACTGTTGGCGTTGGATACTAAAGTTCCATTATCAAAAAGTACATTAAGCGATCTAAAGCCATTAGGATGTATAGGCGTAAGCGTTGGAAAAGGGTTTAAACATGTCTTTGGTATAACATCCATACGTACTAATCCAGCATTAACAGTATCAATTATCGCCCTTGCAGTTATGGTAGACACACATTGGTTTGAACCTATTACCCTTACAGTAAAAATCCCATCCTTAAGAATACTTAAATTTGCATTGGTACTTAATACTGTCGCATCTCCGTCTCTAGTCCATGTGTAACTGCTTATTGGATCAGTTGTAATTACAGAAATTGCCTCTCCAATACCAGATGTGTAGTCGTCACAGGTAAGTATGATACTATCTTGACTTAGACTTATGCGAGGTCTGTTGGTATTGGCCATAATCTCAAATGAGTCTCGTAGATTACATCCATTATTTGTTCTAATAAGGTATCGGTATACTCCGGCAGCTAAGTTGCTAATATTCAAATTACCGCTTTGAAATCCAGAAGGACCTGTCCATTGAATCGTATCTATACTGAGCGGGTTATTGGGATTTAAGTTTATGCCACTTTGACTAGTTGGATCACACGTTATATCAATCTTTTCAGGAGATAATACAGGAATATCTCTTTCATCTCCAACCCTAACTGGTATGTTATAACATATATCACCACCTTGAAAAACTTCTAAAATATAAGTACCTGGATTAATAGTAAATAATGTATCATTGACCTCTCCTACAATCGAAGGTGAAATATCTGTCCTCCAATTGTATGTGTATTTTACCCGATCCGTAGGTTGCAGCTCCAAGGTATCTTCACATACAATATTAACAATTGTCGTAAGATCAAAAGGTGTCTCATTCAATTTTAACACAACATTCGCGGTATCGCGTTTGAAACATCCACTAGGGTAAGAAGCTTGGCCTATGTATCTACCAATTGTGTTAACCACGGGTGATGCATCAGAGGATGTATAATTATTCGGGCCTGTCCAAACATATGTCGCATTTGGGTCCATGTTTGGCTGATTGAAGGTGATGGTCTTTTTATCACATGCTAATGAATCATCAGAAATCGAGAAAGTAGGATACGCAGATGCAATATTGATGGTAATCGAATCTTCATTGGATCGACATCCCGTCGTTGAAATGTATGAAAAACTGAATAAACCTGGCGTATTTACTTCTTGTGTTAACCCTATAGGATTTCCCATTCCAGTTGATGTCACCCAAGATTGTTGCCCCACTTCTCTATTGATTTCATGAATGACAGATACATTTGCTCGCACAAATAGCTTATTCGAAGCATCACACACAGATTCTAAAGTGACGATAGGATCTTCTTTAAAATCATTAACCACTACCGAACTACTATCTATACATCCATTTCGTGATAATTGACCTATTATTTTATAAGTACCAGCTCTTGATAATGATCTGTTATTAAACACTATGGTATCATTGAGTTTATTAACGAAGTTTGGATTAAATAAGTTTGCGTTTGGAATATCAGAATCTATTGTTCTAATTCTGCATGTTAGATTTGGCATTGCAAGCTGAATAATGGGTTTGATTCTTTCTATATCAATACTGACGGTGGTACTATCTGCGACAACACATCCATCTGCATGCGTTACTGTGGCAACAAGCTTTCCAGCTTGATTTGTACGAACGCTGTTGATGGAAAGATTAGTTCCACTTGACCATGTAGTACCTGTAATCGTTGATCGAGATGTATTTATTGATATTGTAGCGTTTGGATTTAAACAAGTAATCGTATCAGCCACAAAAGTGAGTCGAGGTAAATTTGGATCTCCTGATATAAAAATACTCGTAGTATCTGTACACCCCTGATCGACCAATTGCATTTGATACCTTCCTTGCCGGTTTATGATGGCTGTAGAGGCAGTCCTATTTACTATTCCAGGACCTGAAAATGTTGTTACTGCACTCGGAGTCATACCTAAAGTACCATTAGTCAAGGTAACGGTTCCGCCACAAAGCAAAGTCAACGATGAAGCATTGACAAGTGGTCGTAAATCTATTTCTTCAACAGTCACTTCATACAATGTATCACAAATACTTGGTACGGTAGATGGTACAAACACTCTATAATTCCCTGCTGTATCAATTATTCTTCCTTTAAAAGAGAGCGTACTCCCTTTACACAACTTCATTACCGGTTCTTTGAATGTTGCAGGTATAGGATTAATTGTCAAGGACATACAGCTTGGAGAAACGCCTCCACACAAATTTAATCTTGCAAATTCTAGTGCAAAATTTGCATTACTAATCAAGGAACCAACGGGTGGTAATCTTTGAAGATCATCATTTGCAACTAAAAATTGGCATACTGTATATGTTCCAACTTGAAGGTTTTTAATGGTATCGGTCACGTATCTTACGATTTCTGTACCTGACATGACTACATACCTATTTGAATATAGAGCTGCCGAAGGTCTTCCCGATGGAAAATCGGTAATGGGTACCAATCGAAGACTATCATATGAACAGATAGTGGCATCTGGTACTAAAAGCCTACCACTTCTATCGTCGCAAGACGCTGCTCTTACATTAGGTGAGTTACAAAATTCTATTGAAAAACATTCTATCACCCCTGCATCAAATCTCGCAACATCTTCCATCTGCAATTGCCAAACGCCATTGATAGGACCTGTGTTAAAATCCGATAGACAGCCTGTATTTGGAAAATAGGTACCTGAAAAAGTGTTGCCTATCCATGTTTGATTATTCCGCCATCGAGCGTCATAACCTGGCTCGGGTGCAGGCGTATCCGTACATCGCACTAAGCTAATATTGTATGTAGGTGTCGGAAAAATGGTATTGGAAGTAGCATCAGCCGGACCTAGTAACAGGACACTTTGACCACTAGGACTTATCAATCGTATCCTCAATTGATTGATACTTTCGTGTTTCAATTTAAAGGTAATCTTACATATCTGATCTTGGGCAAGAGTTGAAGTAGCGCCTGAAATTACAAGTGGAACAGTCCTACTTGAACCATCAGGTAAATTAAAATTTTGTATAAAACAACTTTGCCCAATGCCTAATCCACTACATAATAGCATGATAGGAATGAAAATATTTTTAATAAACATATAATTCTTTGGTATAATTTTTATTAATGCTCTGAAAGTATATACCATGGGATAGATTCTGAAGCAAAAGTAATAAAATGTAATATGAGGGTATTTTTTTAACTAATAATTTTAGTAAAATATTGTCTTAAGGCCGATAAAGAAAATAAACTACCTTTTTACTTGTACTTTTCTTCTTACCTAGTTGATATTGATTAATGAGTAATTACAATTTTTTTAGAAAATACTCCATGTTCATTTGCAATTTTTAAAAAATATACTCCTGCTGTTAAACTCCCTACATTGATCTCTAACTTCTCAAATTCTTTTTCCACTTCTGTAACCTTTCGTCCATAAAAATCATATACCTCTATTCTACCGCTCCATTCTCCTTCTACATTTACAATCTCTTTGGTCGGATTTGGATAAAATATTAGCCCAAAACCTCCATCATCGAAATTAATAGTAGACGACAGAATATCTGTGGTACTAATATCTGTTTTTAATACATTTAGCCCTCCCCTTTCGTTGCCAACTAGGAGTTCAAAAAAACCATCATTATCTATATCCCGAATTGCTGGATTGACTTGCCGACCCAAATAAAAAGGTAAGATATTGGATTTGAGTAAAGTAAATTTTGACTTTGGGTTATTGTCAGGAACGCTGTACAAGGAAATATCTCCGTTGGAATATCCCATCAGAAGATACAATTGATCTTTTATTTTAAAAAATTCTGGTGATCCTTGTTGTCTATCAAAATTATTACCAGAAAATAGACCACCAAGATTGGTTTCATCTGGTGTAAATCCCATGAAAGATGGACTGGATTTAGTACCCCTATTTTTGTAGAAATTTAAGTTGTTATTCAGTTTACCTACCACAAGATCAAGCAGGCCATCATTATCAAAATCGATGACTGTCGGAGAAGCATTTTGCCCAGCAAAAATATCCAACCAATCAATTTTTACATTTGAAAACTTGGGAGGATTATTCTTTCCACCTGTATTTTCTGCATACAACATAAATCCCTGTGAGTGACCAATTATTAAATCTATATCGCCATCACCATCAATATCACCTGCTGTTGGTACTAACTTTGTAAATATTTGATTTAAACCCACTACATTCAATAGATTTTCAGTATTTAAAGTATACTGAGGCTTAGTCTTAGTGCCTGTATTAATATATAATGACAATTTATTAGATCGATTACCGTCATCGGTAATTTCTCCATTTGACCCAAGAATGATATCCTCTAAGCCATCTCCATTGTAATCAAACAATAAAGGATGTGCGCTATTGCCTACATCCACCATCTGATCTACAAGAAAATTTTTGGATTTGAGAATGTACTTCATTTCACATCCATTGCCCGTATTTTCATAATACCAGATCATATTCTTTGTTTGAGAATTGGATGTTTCATTGACGGTTGTCAACAAATCTTTCTTGCCGTCATTGTTGATATCTAGGTAAAAGGCACTGGGAAATATAAAGTGTTTGATCGACTCTGTGCTTTGAGGAAATCTTTCCTCCACACTCGTAATAAAAGCACTATCCTTTACCCCCGTGTTTTTTAAAAATGTCATGTATTGGCTACCTACATCACCTAGTATCACATCCATTTTACCATCACAATTAGGATCAAAGGCCATTATAGTCGAACCTGAATGTCTTTGGCTTCCATTGCCACTTACTACACCAGAAAAAGTTGCACAATTGTTAATACTATTACTCAATTTTATTTTTTCAGAAAACTGATCTTCATAAAACTTCCCAAAACATCGGTCTTGTAAAACATATCGAAACTGGTCTTTAGGCAAACCTAATTCTGTAGCCATATTTTTATAATATTCTACATAACTCCCTCCGGATTCAAAGGTTAAAATATCAATATCACCATCATTGTCCATATCCAATATAGCTGGATAATCAATGAATGACATATAGATGGGAATCGTCTGATTACTGAGACTCACCGTCAATACATCAAAATTAAACCTTGAATTTTTAACCTTATCAAATTGCAAAAATCCATCGACCAGCTTTCCTTTCCAAACTTCTATTCCAGAGATGTTGTTTTCACTAGGAAATTTAAAAAGGTCTTCGATTCCATCACCATCATAATCTACAGCTGCACACCATATCCTAATTTCTGGAAAGTTCTTGATATATCTTTGATCATGAATATAATTTACCGCTCCTGGCCCACCCTTGTTTATGAATGCTAAAGGTACATTGCCATTTCTATCAAAGATAAAAAGGTCCTTTTTACCATCTCTATCAAAATCTATTTGCATAAATTGAGGTGCACTGAGCCCTCCTACCGGAGTTAAAGGCAATTCTTTTCCATTGGACAGAAAAGGAATATTCATGGGTGTGAGTTGCTGACTTTGTAATCCGAGTGCTATAAAAATAAAACATGATATCGCTACTGTTTTCTTCTTAAAAAGTAAATTCCTCATTTTTAATAAAAACTTAGAAGCTTCATCAAACCTAGAGTCATTCAGCGCCTTAATGGTGAAATAAATAGCAAAAGGTGCTAAGATCAAACATGAGGTCCAAGCACTCAAAACACCCCCAAAAGTTTGCGTTTTGAGTAATTTTGTACCCATGATGGCAGAGATAATAAAAACCATGTAAAATAATATTGCCACAAGTAGCGGGTACCCATAACCACCTTTTCGTATGATACTGCCTAACGGTGCCCCTATGAATAAAAAAATAATACAGATAAAAGCATAGGCATATTGCTGATGTAACTTCAATTTTAATTTTTCCTTTAGATTCTGGGTATCCTGAATATTATATAATACATTACTAGAAAAGTCTGTTCTTGTCACAACTTGATTTTCTACTTTATAAAACATAAAAGCCAAAGTACTTGAGTCAAGGGTCTCATAAAATGTTTTGTATTTTGATAAATCTCCAATGTTCTTTTGATTAATCTTGTTGGGCGTCTCATTTGCAGGTATAGCAGCTAGGGAGGCCCTTGCATCTTGCATAAGATTATCGGGCACCAGACTTTTACCAGGAGATTCTTTTACTAAGGTGTCCATTTTCACTTGCGCTTTCGACTTTTGGTCAACCAACTTGGTATACATATCTAAACTGTCAAGTCTATAATTTGCTTTCAATACCCCGGCATAGTCATAGTTAAGCGTCCCCTCATGATATTCTTTTTTGACCTGAAGCGAATCTATGGCATCTAATAATTGAAACGAGTTCATCATATCTTCTTTGGTTCTAAACATATCAAGCGTATTATTCAATTTAAATTCACTCATGTCAAGCACTTTACTATAATAGCCAAATGATGTTCTGATGAATGGATAAGTCTGTCTATCATTTTTCCATTTTCGATCCTCTTCTTGGTAAATTATCCCATCATGGAGCTTCATGATAAATAAGTCCGTATTGGGTTCTACATACATATTGGCAGAATCAGCAAGGATGACATTGAGCATTGTCCTATCTGCTTTAGACTGGTCAGCGATATATACATTTTTCATATCACGACCATTAGGAAGCTTACTTTCTACTCGAATTACAAAGTTATCAAAATCATCGTTAAAAATTTTTTCTTCGATGGCTAAACTTGACTTTTGCGATTTTATAGCATGAAAACGTTTTGCAAACTGAAAATTAGCCACGGGTACAAGATAATTTGACGCAAAAAGAGAAAGCGCAAATGTAAGAACAGCCATCATCAGGCCCGGCCTCATGATACGGACCAAAGATACACCTGCAGACTTAAAAGATGATAATTCGTATTTTTCTGCCAAGTCACCATACACCATGACAGAGGCGATTAAAATAGATACAGGTAATGCCATAGGTATCGTCCAAAGACAATGATAACCAATAAGTTCCAAAATTTCCAACATACCAACACCTTTCCCAAGTATATCATCTATCCACTTCCACATAAACTGCATGAGTAGTGTAAACTCAGCAATGAAAAATGAGAATATGTATGGACCAGCAAAATTTTTAAGTATGAGCTTATCTATTATCTTTATCAAAACTCCATTTTACTTTATAACGTTTAAAACCAAGGAAATGATTTACTCCTTGTATTACTTGTTCTTCGGGTTGATGTTGTTTTTACACCTAAGACTCCTAAAAGGCCTCTTGTAAGTTCTCGTGCGATAGTGGTTCCTATACTTCTAGTAGTAGGACTAGAAAATACTTTTTCAGCAGTTGACTTTTCTTGCCTTCGTGGGGCAGATGGTCTAGTTTGTTGCATCAATTCTTCTTGTACTTCTTGACTTTGTGCCTCCTCTATTTTAGCCGTCAGTATCTCGTGTGCACTATCTCTATCGAGATCTTGTGAATATTTAGATATTAAGGCTGATCTATTGATGATGGCTTCTTGCTCACTTGGTGTCAAGATATCCATTCTAGATTGAGGTGCTCTAAGGTACGTATGGACCAATGGTGTTGGTATACCTTTTTCACTGAGTGCAGTAACGAGTGCCTCACCTATTCCCATGTTTGTAAGCAATTCATCAGCTTTATAATTATTACTCAAAGGGAAGTTTTCAGCCGCAACGTTTATTGCTTTTCTATCCTTAGCGGTAAAAGCTCTCAAGGCATGTTGCACTTTTAAACCTAATTGTGCCAAAACCTTATCTGGTACATCATCCGGTCCTTGCGTACAGAAGAATACACCTACACCTTTAGATCTTATGAGCCTTACGATGGTCTCAATTTGATCGAGCAAAACTTTTGATGCTTCGTTAAATACCAAATGGGCTTCGTCTATGAAAAGGCATAATTTTGGTTTATCTACATCACCTACCTCAGGAAAAGTAGCATAAATCTCTGCTAACATTTGAAGCATAAAAGTCGAAAACAACTTTGGCTTATCTTGTATATCTGTAACTCTCAAGACGGATATTATCCCTTTTCCAGAGTAATCAGTCCTTACCAAATCCATAGGATCAAAAGATAATTCTCCGAAGAAAATACCCGCACCTTGTTGCTCCAATTCTATAATTTTACGCATAATGGTGCCTACTGATGGCCCAGAAATAGTACCATATTCATCTTTTAACTCCTGCTTGCCTTCATTGGAAATGTACTGCAAAACCTTTTTTACATCTTGTAAGTCCAAAAGAGGCAATTGATTGTCATCACACCATTTAAAAATTAAGGAAATAACCCCGGATTGCGTATCATTGAGATCTAAAATCTTAGAGAATAAGACAGGGCCAAATTCACTTACGGTAGCCCTCAATCTAATCCCCTTTTCACCTGAAAGACTTAAAAACTCCACAGGGCTGTTCGAAGGCGTGAAAGGCATACCAATTTTTTCATGTCTTTCGTGGAGTTTAGGATTATCAGAAGCAGCCATTGCTAAACCTGATAAATCACCTTTAATATCCATTACCAATGATGGAATACCCATAGCTGACATTTGCTCAGCAATGATTTGCAAAGTTTTTGTCTTGCCTGTACCCGTTGCACCCGCAATTAATCCGTGCCTATTGAGTGTTTTTAAAGGAATTCTTACAAAACTTTCCTTCAATACTTCATCTTGATATTTTGCAACCCCTAATATGATTGATTCGCCAATAAATTTATAGCCAGTGGCTATTTCGTCTATGATTTGTTGTTTTGACATCCGATTTCAAATTAATTTAAGTGACAAATATAGTACTTCATATATCATCTAATTCATATGTTTTCAAAATATTGACTTAATTTCTTCTTTAATTAATAAGTAAACAGTTTTTTTGCACCAAATTGTATGTCTTGCAATTAGTAAGGTCACAATTTTTGCCAATTATTTGAAAATAACAGTAAAATTGAAATATGAAAAAGTTTGAGGAAGCAAAGGGTTTAAATCTAGTAGCAGAGTTTCACGATATGTTTGACCTACCTATACTCGAAACCCCCTCTATTCCCGACAAAAAGCGATGTCAATTAAGATATGTACTTTTGGCAGAGGAACTTGAAGAATTTCAAGAAGCCTTAGAAAATGACAATCTGATCGAAGCAGCTGATGCTTTGGCCGACTTGCAGTATGTGTTAAGTGGTGCAATTTTGGAGCTGGGGCTAGGTGATAAATTTAGCCAATTATTTAATGAAGTACACAGGTCAAATATGAGCAAAACATGTAAATCATTAGAAGAAGCCGAAGCTACCCAAGCATATTATCTCCAGGAAAAAAATACAGAATCCATTTTGAAAGAGAAAAATGGTGAATATTTAGTACTCAGAGCCGCTGACAAAAAAGTATTGAAATCCATTAATTATTCTTCAGCGGATATTGCTGGGAATATCTAGTACACAATGAATACGCCATTTTTTCAAGATGAGTCATTTGACCAAGTATCCATATTATCATTAGGAGAATATGAAAACTGTATTTTCAATAGTTGCAATTTTTCAGAAGGTGATTTATCAAAATTTAAATTTGAGGATTGTGTTTTTAATAGCTGTAACCTCAGTATGGCTACATTAAACAGAACATCCTTTTGGAATATAAAATTTAATGATTGTAAGATGTTAGGTCTTCAATTTGATGCATGTGATGAGTTTGGGTTGAATTTTTCATTTTATGGATGCCAACTCAATCATGCTTCTTTTTATAAAACCAAAATAAAAAAGACAATATTCGAAAACACTCAATTGATTAAAACGGATTTTACTGGGAGTGATTTATCGTACACAGTTTTTGCAAATTGCAACTTAGAGTTGGCTATTTTCGATCAAAGCAATTTAGAAAATGCAAATTTTCTTACTGCATATAATTACTCAATAAATCCAGAAATAAATCGATTAAAAAAAACGAAGTTCTCAATAAATGGTATATCAGGTCTACTTGATAAATATGATATCATCATTGAGGATCCTTAGTAAATCTACATCGTGTTAATCATATTAATATATATTTGGGATAGAGTTCATAAAATCATTCATATTTAAAAATTTACGATAATATTTATGATAATTAATTATTGAACTAAAACACACTCGATTAAGTTAAACCGAGATTATGCATTAGAAATTAACTGCAAGAAAATATAAACTACCTAACTTACAGTGGTAATAGCTGTGACGGGGCGCCACAGTTCAAGACTAAATTGACTTGCGGTCAATTTTTAACGTCTTTCATGTCCTCTATGCAGCTAAAGCTGCAAAAAGTATTGGAAAAGCTAAAATCCAGTTGGTTTTAGTTCGCAGCTAAATTGATATTTCGGATATCAATTTTTTACGCTGCTCATGTGCTTCACTACTATTTTGCCTAATTTCCTTTCGAATAAAGTCCAATGCGTAATCTCGGTTAAAATCAAAGACTAAAACTTGATCGGTATCGCCCTTTCCAACACCTTATCGATGTCAGCTTTAATATCTTCCTTGGTATTTTGAACATAAATATCAGGCTCGACACCAAGTTTTAGACGAATTCTACAAATTATTGCAACTGTCGAATTACCGCCACCTTACCCCCCGAATCCAAGATTTCCAAAACTGCATTTTTTACATAAAGGATTTGATCATTAATAGGTTCGTTTTTATTAATTTCTGTTTATACTGTGAAAACCTTTTCGATCTATCTAAAATTTATAAAAAATCATGTACACATTTGAGTGTGTGAGAAAGTGATAATTTATTGTAATTCCTAATTATCAATAGTGGTTTCCAACATTTTATCTTGCTGATTGACAATATCAGCAGAACTGTTTTCTATTTCTATGATCGGCTTTACCCCATTCTCAATATGGCTATTTTTGGCGTCTAAGAAAAAATTGCTCGTGATACCGACCACCCAACCATTGGGGAGTTCGAAACTTGCAGCAGCACCCCCACCTCCGCCTGTTATCTGACCTACAAGTTTGACATTGGGTAAGTGATTCATCATCCCTGCGAAATATGAAGATGCACTATATGATTTTCTATTTGTTAATACCCTTACCGATTTATCAAAATATAATGATTTTGGTTCAGCTTTGAGTTCAATTTTTGCTGAATAATTTGAATGCTTGACACCGTTTTTATGAATAATATATCCTACGATAGTTGGCTTTTCTATAAAATATCCTATCATATTTTGTGCAATTTCAGCTTGTCCTCCACGATTATCCCTAATATCGATAATAATTTTCTTAACCTCCTTTTCTTTAAAAAACCTAATAATTTCATTGAAATACGACCCATTTTTAAATTTTTCATAGTGTATATAACCAATCGTGTCATTAATTATTCCATAAGTAAAGTGATCTTCAGATTTAAATGCTGATCTTAAGTACTTTGATTTGATTAGACCTAAATCAAATTTTATATTAAAATCTTTAGTATAATCATATTTGTAAATTTTTTTCCCATTATTAAGGAAGTTATGTCCATCTTTTAATTCACCAATCATTGCAGAACAAATTGCAAAAAGGCTATCTTCTGATATTGGGTCTTTTACTTTGTTCAGATAATAACTTCTTTTTGATTCCCAATTGATTGATTTGTAATCGAAATAAACATAGTTTTCATCGATGTATTTCCATAGTGTTTCCACAACCTCTCTCATATTTTCAGAAGTGCTATCCTCTTCTTTTGTACATGATGAAAAAAAGGAAATTATTAATGTCATAATTAGTAGATGCTTTGATTTCATTTTAATTTAATATTTTTGTTAAAAAGCTAATTTCATGGATAGTTTGATGCATGGGTTTTACTTCATTTGTTTGGGTAAATTTAAATGAATACCTAAGCCCAAATTCCCAAAATTTATTTTTAGACGGAATTGATACACCAGTTTGAAAACCCAAATAAATGAATTTGTCAAGTGTTACTAATTTTCCACCGGTTATTATACTTTTTCCTAGTCCAGACCGATCAAAATTAAATACTTCATTCTCTAAATAATTATCGGTGTAAGGGAAAGTGTAGGAAGGCCTTATTAAATAGCTTAATACCGGTATAGAAAACTCAGTATTCCAATCAATGCACTTTTCCTTATACTTTATGTGCTTGGAGTACTGAGTTGAAAAACCTAATGAAGACCAAATTGTATAATTTATACCATTTTCAATAGACCAAATTCCTCTTCTAAAATTTAAAACTGTACCAATATCATAGTAGCCACCAACTTTTAGTCCACTTCTAGATGTTGATTTTAGAAACTCATATTTTACTTCAGGGCGTAAAATAGTTGAGTAAGAAATATTCTTTTTTCCTTGTGATGAGTACAAAAACATAAAAGAAAGTCCTGTAATTGACCTCGAAGTTTGCTTATCGTATCCAATTTGAAAAGTATACCCAATTCCATTTCTATATTTTGATGTATAGTGAGTTTCTTTTGTTGAAGGAAATGCAACGCCATGATTCATCCAATAAGCATTTGAAGTCTTTGACTGAGCATCAAGATTAATGGTTATTGTCAAAGTAAAAAACCAGAAAAGCAATTGATTTGTCATTGTATCTAATTAAATTTAAGTGAATAATTTAAAATGAATGACACAAAGATTTAAGCAATTAAAATAACAGTCAAATTATAGTGGCTAAATGCAATTGTATGTGGTGAATTGCAATAAATTAGGTTTGCAGTTTACCACAAATGAATTGATAATCAATTATTTAAATTAAATAAAGGTGACGAATTTAATCATTCAACTCCGTGGGGGCGATAAAAACTGACTTAGTATTTTATTCACAATAGTATATAATAAGTAAGAATCATTAACAAGAAATACCATATTCAGTCATAAAATCCAACGTTTTTAGCATTTACTACGTTCTTTATGCTAAATCGTAATCTGATGAAAATATATCCTCTTATTCTGTTGATAGCCATTACATTAGTGCTTGGACGATGCACCAAGCCTGAAATACACGCATCTAATAGTTTAGTAGGTACTTGGAAGGTGGATAGCTTAGTCATTTTGTACATCAATAAAACATCGACAGGTAGCAGCACTACAGATAGTATTTGGCGAACACAAGGGAATATTGGTCAATTTGATTTTACCGAAGAAATGGTCAAATATGATTATAAAAAACGCAATGTTCAACAAAATTCTAATGTGAATTATACACTTCGAACCTTTAAAGAAAATGCGGGTTTTACCAAAGTAAGAAAATGGGAAATCATTTTACCAAATAAAACCTATCATGTAGAATTCGGTGATCAAACCTCAGATGCACATAAAAATGCTAGAAAAATTACCTTGACTCATGAATCGGATGTTATTGGAAAACAAGAGGTTGAAATATTATACCTTGGGAAAAGATAAGTAATAAGCTGTTCAAGACTACATATCAATTTATATCATAATGATTTGTATTATAAACAGAATAGCAATCCTAAACCCTACCCTACCCCAAAATCTAGAAACCAAATTCTTTTTTAACTAAAATAATTTCAAAAGATAAAACTTTTATATTTACTTTGTGTTAATATTACACTAAGTCCATTAGTTTCAAAATGTTTAATACTTTTTGACCTCGCTAAACCAATTATGATTTGAAATTCAAATTACTATAAAATGAAAAAAGGTTTAGTCACATTTATCTTCTTTACTATTTTAATCAATGCTTTATATCCGCAAAATGCGATTGTAGGCACTGGGTTTTCCTCAGGATGGGGAGGTAATGCGTGTCCAACTGGTAATTCAAATTTCAATTATTTTTCCAATAATTTAGGGGGTACCTTTGGCGGTGTCCTCACTCCTCAAGGTACAGGGAATCGATTTTTTAGACTGGGAGTGGATTGGTCAAGTACAACAGCACAAAAGACGATTACCATAGGATCTGATGTCGCAGTGAGTCCAAATACAGAATACAAATTAAATAGTTCTTGCACTACGTCTGGTGCTATGTTTTATAATGTGCCAAATACTAATTACCGTTATGTTTTTAAAACAAAAGATGGAGGAGTAGCACCCAAGGACTCATTTATCTTTTTTGAGGTGCAAGGGGAGGTTAGAACGATTAGTGCTGTCAGTCAATCCCCAATTTCCGCCAATGTAGGAGGTGGTCAAGATGTTACGGTTACAGCTACGACAAACGGAAATTTGAATACAGGTCAGTCCGTTTTCATAAGATATACAAATAACAATTGGACTTCTTCTACCATCGCCCCCATGAATTCGAGTGGTGCTATTCATACTTTTCAAATTCCAGGTTTTAATGCAGGGACATCGCTACAATATTATGTGTTCACAAGTTCTCCAAATGTTACCATCAATCAAGGCAATGTAGATTTTTACACATTCAATGCCAATACCAACAGTGGACAAAACTACAGTTACACCGTCAAAAGGGTAACCGTGACACCCATACTCCCTAATGAAAATGATTTAGTAACAATTACTTTTGATGCTTCCAATTCTCTTCTACAAGGTGCAACAAAAGTTTACCTACACTCTGGCGTTTCAAGTACTTCAACTAGTTTAACGACTTTCAATCACACGGTAGGTAATTGGGGCCAAGATGATAATATAGGTGTCATGACCAATACCACAGGAAATATTTGGACAATTAGCCTCAATCCAAATTTAAGAAGTTTTTATAATGTCCCCTCAGAAAAAGACTTATTCGGATTAAACTTTCTTTTTAGAAATGTCGATGGAACATTAAAGGAAGATAACAATGGCTTAAATTATTTTAATGCCATCGACCCTGGTAATTATTTTACCATTACAACACCTACTACTGATCCGTTTTTTGCTTCTGTCAACACTCAGGTTACCATTGCTTCCACGGCCAATACACCTCCAACTTCTTGGGCCATTGATGAAATACATCCTACGACAGGAGTATTCATCAGTGCAATTACCAGTGGTGCAAGTACCTTGAGTTTCATGGGCAATATCATGATTACAGACACCACACTAAGAAGATTTAGAGTCACTGCTCAGTTCGCTAATGGTAATAAATCAAAAACGATAGGAATAAAAGGATTTAATAATGTGACATTAGCCCCGAGACCTTCATGGGTTAAACCTGGCATCAATTACCATCCCAATGATCCAACCAAAGCAACACTGGTACTACATGCACCTACCTACACGCGTTTTCTGAAAGGTACGGGTATTGTTGGTGGAACAAGCACTACTGCACCAAAATCCATCGTCTACGTTATCGGAGATTTTAATAATTGGACACCCGCTGAAGCCTATAAAATGAATAGAGATCGCGATGGTTGGGATGGTGCATTTGATGCCGACAATGATAATGATCGAGGTGATTATTGGTGGGTTACACTTGAAGGCTTAAATCCAGGGCAAGAATATGTATTTCAATATTTAATTGATGGTGCAATTAGGATAGCAGATCCGTATTCACACAAAATTTCAGATCCTGAAGACTTTCAAATATCCTCATCCACCTTTCCTGGTTTGATCACATACAGACCGCAAGCAGTAGATCGAGCATCCATTTTACAGACCAATAGACCTCAATACACTTGGACAGCTCCCTCCTTTTCAAAACCAACACCAGATAGGCTTAATATCTACGAAATGCATTTTAGAGACTTTACAGAAGAAGGGACTTACTTAGCTGCGATAGATAAACTAGATTATATCAAATCACTGGGTATCAATGCCATTCATGTGATGCCCGTATCCGAATTTGAAGGCAATTCAAGTTGGGGTTACAATCCAAACTTTTACTTTGCAGTTGACAAGGCTTATGGTCCAGAAAATAATCTTAAAACATTTATTGATGAATGCCATAAACGTCAGATTCAAGTATTTAATGATGTAGTGCTCAACCATGCCTTTTATTCAAATGTCATGGCAAAATTGTATTGGAATACTACCCTAAACAGACCGGCTAATGATAGTCCCTACTTCAATCCTACTCATAAAATGGTACGCAACCAAGCAGGATGGTGGGGTGCAGATTGGAATCACGAAAGTCAACATGTGCAAGCGATGGTAGATTCGATATTAGGCTATTGGTTGAAAGAATTTAAATTTGATGGTTTCCGTTTTGATTTCACAAAAGGTTTTGGGCAGACAGATCCTAATGATTTTCCTCCAGGAGATGATTGGGCAAGTTCTTATAATCAAGATAGAATTGACTTACTCAAAAGGATGGTTGATCGGATGTGGACCCATTATTCTGGAAGCGTTACAATTTTTGAGCATTTGGCCAATTCCAATGAAGATAAAGTTTTAGCGGATTACGGAATTTTAATGTGGAGTGGTGTCGGACATCACAATGATTTAAAAGGTTTTATCTTAGGATTTAATGGAGATAATACCAATATTTACAATTCTGGTGTATACAATGCGGCAGGAAGGAATTTTCAATTTGCTAATTGGATGAGCTATGGAGAAAGCCACGATGAGCAGCGACTAGGGTACGAACTTATGCAATTCTACAACGGCCCAAGAACCACTGCAAACATGATCGATCGACTTAAAATAGCTTATGGCTTTAATCTTTTGCTTCCAGGTCCTCGCATGTTATGGCAATTTGGAGAATTAGGGTACGAAGTAGATATCAACGAAAACGGTCGAACGGGAGAGAAACCAGTAAGATGGCATTATTATGATGATCCAAAACGCAAAGAACTTTACAGACTTATTTCACGAATTTTTACTATGCGAAATAATCATAATTTGTATGCAACAGCACCAAACTATGATAATATAGGACAAGCGTCTGGCACTAGCAACCCTAGAATCATGAAACTAGCCACCAATGATGGTAAACATGTCATCGTTGTTGCAAATTTAGACCCCAATGTGGCAAGAGATGTGACCCCACTATTTCCCTTGCAAGGTACTTGGCACCGATACAATGGAACGGTAGATGGCTCCACTTATGAAGTGACCAATGCCAATCAAAATGGCACTTATCTTTTAGCTCCATCAGAAATGCTAATTTTTACCAACTTCCAGATTGTGCCATGTACCAATGTGACTGAAGCGTCCAATACTGGAGAAGGTAGTCTTAGAAATGCCATTGAATGTAGCACCACAAACAGTACGATCACTTTTGAATCCAATATCGATAATATTACTTTGACTCAACCCATTGACATTTCTAAAAACATAGAATTAGATAGGTCGAATACAACACCCCTAACCATCAATGGTGCAAATGTCATTCACCCATACATCTTTAAAATCAATCCAAACGTAAATGTAACACTTAAAAATCTAAATATTTTAACCAATACCACCTCAAATGCCGTACTCAATGAAGGAAATTTAATCATCAATAATGTTCGCATATTAAAAAATTAAGAATATGAAAAAGGTATTTACAACCATTTTCTCAATTAGTTTCTACTTTATAACAATTGGTCAAGGTTATTATGGAGTGCAAGGCAATGAAGTCTATATCATCGTGAATGGAGCAACTTATCAAGCAGGAAGCACCATTAACATAAGTGGGTCAGGCCCATTTACACTTCAAAATATCTTTGTTAAGACAGAAAAATGGGTTAGAAATGGTGGAACTTCTAATGTTTGTGGAGGGTCTGTTAGTTGGAATATTCCAGGAGGAAATAGTGGGAGTTCTACCTTAAGCTTTGACTCAAACTTAGGATCTGTTGGTAATAATGATATTCAACAATGGGCTAGTGCTCCTAATGCTGGCTTATCATTTCCATGTGGAACTTCTTCAATTTCTTTAAGTTTTGGTATCACTGGCCGAGAAGGAGGAACGGATTGCGGTCAGATAAAAACATCTGGCTTTAGTTTTTCTTCTATACTTCCCGTGATATTTGAAGATTTCAAAATAGTTAATTTAAAAAACACGAATTTACTCTCATGGCAAACCCATTCAGAAACCAACCATTCGCACTACGAAGTAGAGCGCTCTTCAAATGCTCAAAACTGGTTTTCCATAAGCAAAGTAAAAGCTGACCTCTCTAGATCCTCTTCAAAAACGTATGAATACCTTGATATCGCACCATTATTAGGTAGAAATTACTACAGAATCAAGCAAGTAGACCTGGATGGCACTATCAGTTATAGCGAAATCAGATCCGTACACCTCAATCTCGAAAAGGATAAGTTAATTGTTTTCCCTAATCCGAGTACAGATAGATTAATCAAAATAGAATATTTTAGTAAATCAAATATCATCGATCAAGTTCATATTTACAATCAAGTAGGCCAAACGATCTATTCAAAAGAGGTAAAAGCGAATGAAATAGACGAATCCATCAACCTTAGTACATTTTCGCCAGGCTTATATTTTTTAAGCATACGTGATTACGCTGGCCAAGTATTGGAGGTACAAAAATTGATGTTACGATAAATAGCTCCAAATCAATTCCAATCGGGTTAAAGTCAGTATATTCCACTAATTTTCGTTAAAATTTAAGAGAATTAGTCAAATAAAATGACTTTTTGCAACGGATTCTACCTTGATATCATATTGAAAGGTAATTTTGATATTTATAATCAAATTGCTTTATATGATTTTTATTGATAATGTGTTGGTAAGTGAAGAGATTTTGTCAAACAAGTTTGTCTGCAACCTTAATGCTTGTAAAGGAGCCTGTTGTTGGGAAGGAGATTACGGTGCTCCCCTATCGGATGAAGAGGCCAATGAAATCAAAAAATACAATCATATCATTTCCAAAAGACTTTCACCTGAGGCACAAACACTATTGGAAAGTACCGAAGGTTTCACTTATTACAAAGATGCTGAACAACTCGGCACTTCTTTGCATCCCGATGGCAAATGTGTGTACCTCAATTTTAATGAAATAGGGATTGCACAATGTGCCATAGAACAAGCTCATAAAAATGGTGAAATTCCTGTCAACAAACCAATCTCTTGTCATCTATATCCCATCAGAGTCTCCAAAAATGAAAACTTAGGTTTTGAAGCTTGGAATTATGATGAATGGGACATTTGTTCTGCGGCCTGTGACTTGGGTGAAGAATTGAAAGTTCCGATTTATCAATTTGTAAAAGATGCCATAATTAGATACAAAGGTCATGATTTTTATGAAGGCCTTGATGATATAAAACAAAATATTTCAACAAAATAAAAATGAAGAAACTATTATTTGGTCTTACGCTGCTTGCTCTATTTCTTACCAATACTTTACATGCTCAATGTAAATTTGACATCGTTCAAGAAAAGTTTGAAGGATATGTCACTTTAAAAATTAAACATCACGATACCCTAAAAATAAGTCAATTGGGTTGGTCAAACGGTGCTAATGAAAGTTTGATCAAAGTTAAAGAAAATGGATCTTACTGTGTAAAAGTACAGTTTAAAAATGGCTGTACCGCTGATGGTTGTACTAAGGTATCTTCATTTAGCACTGACTCTTGCAATGCTTCGATCGTATATAGTTTGACTGCCGGTAAAGTGCAATTGTGCGCACGGGCTGAAAATGTAAAGAGTTATCTTTGGTCATCAGGAGAAAAAACACAATGTATCACACCCTCAAAAATTGGCGAATATTGTGTGAAAATAGTATCTCAAAATGGGTGTGAGACAAAAGCTTGCTACAACCACATAATTCCAAATATCGATACTTGCATAGTAAAAATAATCAAAACAAATTTAGAAAATGGTGCTCAATCAATATGTATCCTACCCGTAGGAGTTATAAAATCACTAGAATGGTCAAATGGCAGTAAAGAACGATGCATAAAACCTGAAAAAGCGGGTGAATATTGCCTAACAGTTGAATACACTAATGGTTGTAAAGCTAAGGAATGTATAAAAATCGAAAACGTTAACGAGTGTAAGATTGAGATATTTAGAAGAGTGGATTCTTTAAATAAAAAAACCTACTTCTGTGTATCTTCAAAATCAAAAATTAAAAACACATATTGGTCAACAGGAGATTCTTCGTCTTGCATCGTCCCAACAAAATCAGGTGAATACTGCATGAAAGTTATAACCGCTGAAGGTTGTGTGACAAGTGCTTGTATCAAATTCCAAGCTCCTTCTGATAATGATTGCAGTGTTACCATAATCCGAAAAGTTGATCATGTAGCTAATAAAACTTATTTATGTGCGGTCACTCGAAGCGCTGTGAAATCTTTTATTTGGTCTACTCGTGATTCTTCTGATTGTATCATACCTCAAAAATCAGGTGAATATTGTGTAAGAATTATCACCAGTGATGGATGTGAAACGAAAGCTTGTGTAAACTATGTAAGTACACCCTTTGATACGTGTATAGTCAAAATAATTAACACTTCAATCGGTACAGGTGACCAAACCTTATGCATTTTACCAATAGGAGAAGTAAAATATTTTGAATGGTCTAACGGAAGTAAAGAAAGATGCTTCAAACCGGAAAAAGCAGGTGAATATTGTGTAAAAGTACAATATGCCAATGGCTGTACCGCTAAGGAATGTGTTAAAATAGAAAAAGTTAATGAGTGTAAAATAGAGATTACCAGAAAAATTGACTCCATCACAAAAAAAACATACCTATGTGTTGTATCCAAGTCAAAACTTAAGACGGTAAGCTGGTCTACGGGAGATTCTTCCACTTGCATCATTCCAACCAAAACTGACGAATATTGTGTGAAAGTAGTAACAGCTGAAGGTTGCGAAACCAAAGCCTGCATCAAATATACCTTACCAACAGGAATAGATTCTTGTAAAGTACAAATTACCAAGGCAGCAAACACTACTCAACCTGGCAAATACAAACTTTGCATCTTTACCGCGACTCCTGTCAAAAGTGTCGAATGGTCCAATAGTAGCACAGAACGATGCATCGAAACCGACAAACCTGGGGAATACTGCGTAAAAGTTACTTTTGCCAATGGATGTGTAGCCAAAGAATGTATCAAAATTGAAAATGAAAACAATGGATGCAAACTAGAAATTGTAAAAAGACAAGATAACACACTAGCTTATCTATGCGCAGTCTCTAATAAGAAGATCAAAAGTACTACTTGGTCTACAGGTGATACGACAACTTGTATTAAAGTAGAGAAAACAGGTGAATATTGTGTAAAAATAATAACTACCGATGGGTGCGAAACTCGGACATGTATTAAATATACTCCTTCGTCAGATATTGACCCAAATATATGTAAAATTGCAATTTCACGAGTTAAACGAGGCAATAGTCTTTATCTATGTGCAGAGACCAACAATCCAACACTTGATAACAACATTGTGTGGAGCAATGGCACCAAAGGTAAATGTATAGAAATCAAAGAAAAAGGCAGATATTGCGCTGAAATTTCAATGAACGGATGTGAAGCAAAAGCTTGTGTGACCATAGATTCCATTAGTACTTCATCAATCCTTGCTAATGACGTGCCTCAAAAAAATGATGAAGCTATAAAAATTACTCCTGAAATGGAGGGCATACTAAAGGTGATGAAGTTTGGACCAAATCCTGTAAACGAACAAATGTTTGTCGACATCTATGCCAGTGTAGAGCATACAGCAAAATTGCTCCTCTTTGATATGAGTGGCAACCTGCTTACTAGTAATTCGATTCAGTTACTACAAGGTGAGAATACGGTAGACGTCAATACAGAATCACTTCAAAAAGGTATTTACTATGTAAAAGTGGTGAATGCGGACAGCAGTGAGACGGTTAAGATGGTGAAGGCGTTTTAAAACAATAAATTTAATAGATATTATAAGTCTGAGTGGAAGGATTTCTGTTCAGACTTTTTTTTTGGCACTATGTTGATTTGTTTATGTTTTAGTTAAAAAGAGATTAAGAGAAGTTAAGACTGATCAGAATTGTATAAAAACTTAACTTTTCTTAACTTAAAAACTTAACGTTCACAACCAGTTTGTCTCAATGTTAAAAAAATTAAAGAGGTTAAGGGAAGTTAAGACTTAGTAGAAGTGCAAAAACTTAACCTTTCTTAACTTGAAATCTTAACCTTCTCAACCAGTATGTCTCAATGTTAAAAAGGTTAAGGGAAGTTAAGACTGATTAGAAGTGCAAAAACTTAACCTTTCTTAACTTGAAAACTTAATGTTCACAACCAGTTTGTTTCAATGTTAAAAAGTTAAGTGAGGTTAAGAGAGGTGAAGGGAACTTAAGATTGAACGAAAGTGCAAAAACTTAACCTTTCTTAACTTAAAAACTTAACCTTCTCAACCAGTTTGTCTCAATGTTAAAAGGTTAAGAGAGGTTAAAAGAGGTTAAAGGAAGTTAATACTGAACAAAAGAGTAAAAACTTAAACTCTCTTAACTCAAAACTTCAAATTCTCAACCTACACTAGTCATTATAGTGAAAACAAAAATGTCGATTAGAATTACCATCCTAATCGACATTTTTTAACTTTAAAATATTTAGTATTTATCCTCCGAAATCGTCAAAACTGATGTTTTCTTGAGGAACACCTAATTCATCTAATGCTTTAATAACCGAAGCATTCATCATAGGAGGTCCACAGAAGTAATATTCAACTTCTTCTGGCTCAGGATGATTTCTTAAGTATTTTTCCATCAATACTGGCATTATGAATCCTTGGAAACCATCTCCTTGATCACTGATTGTTTCTTTTACTTGCCAATTATCCTCAGGTAGTGGATTGTCTAGAGCTACATGAAATTTGAAGTTAGGAAAATTCTTTTCTATTTCTCTAAACTCATCTATGTAGAACAACTCTCTTTTTGTACGACCTCCATACCAGAATGACACTTTTCTATCTGTAGTCTTCAATGTATGGAATAAGTGGAACAAGTGAGATCGTAAAGGTGCCATTCCAGCTCCTCCTCCGATATACACCATTTCTTTTTTTGTTGGTTTGATAAAAAACTCACCGTAAGGGCCTGAAATAGTACACTTATCACCAGGTTTTAAACCAAATACATATGAAGAACAAACTCCAGGATTAACAGCCATCCAATTGTTGGTAGCTCGATCCCAAGGTGGAGTTGCAATACGTATATTTAGCTTTACAATGTTTCCTTCTGCAGGGTGATTGGCCATAGAATACGCTCTAAATTGAGGTTCCTCATTGACCATTTTCAAATCCCATAATTTAAATTTATCCCACTCTGATTGGAACTTAGCAGGATCATCGTGATAAGATGGATGTGCAGTGATGTCCATTTTTTTGAAATCTACTGTCACTATTGGTACATCAATCTGAATATAACCACCAGATTCAAAATCCAACTCCTCACCTTCAGGCAATTTCACCACAAACTCCTTAATGAAAGACGCAACGTTGTAATTAGAAACAACTTCACATTCCCATTTTTTGATCCCAAATATCTCTTCAGGGATTTCGATTCTCATGTCAGTTCTAACTTTAACCTGACACGCTAGTCGTTTTCCTTCTGCAGCTTCTTTTCTAGTCAAGTGATTCATTTCTGTAGGAAGAACATCACCACCACCCTCGTGGATATGACATTCACACATCGCACATGTGCCTCCACCACCACAAGCAGAAGGTAAAAAGATTTTCTCATTAGACAACGTACTCAATAAACTACTACCCGGCTTAACCAAAATAGGCTTATCTTCATTACCATTTACGATAATTCTTACATCATCTTGTGATACCAATTTTTTTTGAGCTGTCATTAAGCCAAAAGACATTAACATCAAAATTGCTGTAAAAGCCACAAAAGCCCAAACTATGAACATTAAATTGAAAGCTAATATGAATAACATTTTATATTATTTTATTCGTTATTTTACAAAATAAACTGATGGATTAATACCCATCAAGCTCATGAAAGAGATACCTAAAAAGGCAGTCAATAAGAAAGCCATACCCAATCCTCTTAAACCTTCAGGCACATTACTATATGACATCTTTTCTCTAATAGCTGCCAATAGTACGATAGCCAATAACCAACCAAATCCAGAACCAATTCCATAAACTACAGATTCGCTAAAACTATATTCTCTGGCAACCATGAAAAGTGCTGCTCCTAATATTGCACAGTTGACCGTAATTAAAGGTAAAAATATACCTAAAGCATTGTATAGTGAAGGTGAATATTTTTCAACAGCCATTTCTACCAACTGTACAGTTGCTGCAATACTTGAAATAAAAAGTATAAATCTTAAGAAAGTAAGATCAGTTTTAAAAATTCCATTTGGACCTAAGACCAACTCAGAAATCATCCAGTTTATAGGTACTGTTATCGCTAAAACAAAAATTACAGCAACACCCAAACCTATAGCTGTCTTCACACTTTTAGATACAGCCAGAAAAGAACACATACCAATGAAATATGCTAAAATCATATTTTCAATAAAGGCAGATTTTATAAAAACATTTAATAATTCCATACTCTTTTATTTTTTAAAATTTAAGAAATATCTACAAGTGACTTCTCCTTAGATCTTTGAATCCAAATAATCACTGCTATTATTACCATAGCCGAAGCGGGAAGAACCATTAGACCATTGGGTTGGTACCAACTCAATAGTGGTGTCGAAGAAGTATTTATTAAAAACTCTTCTGATGGACCGATGATTTTATATCCCAACAAAGCACCTCTGCCAAACAACTCTCGTATACCAGCAATAGCGATCAAAATCCAGGCATAACCTAATCCGTTTCCAATTCCATCCACAAATGAAGGCCAAGGTTTATTCGCCATAGCGAATGCTTCAAGCCTACCCATAACTATACAATTTGTGATGATCAACCCTATGAATACGGATAATTGCTTCCACACATCAAATGAATAAGCTTTTAATACTAATTCAACTATCGTTACTAACGTTGCAATAACAACTAGTTGTACAATCATTCTTATTTGCTTAGGGATCGTATTTCGAATTAATGAGATCACCAAATTAGAAAAACCTGTTACTAAAGTTACTGCAATACCCATGATCAATGCTGGCTTTAGCATGGTAGTTACGGCCAAAGCAGAACAAACTCCTAGAATTTGGACCGTTATTGGATTATTAATATGTAACGGATCTTTAATTAACTTTTTCTCCTGCTTACCAAAACTTATAATTGGTTCGCTTTTAATTACTTCTTGTGTTGCAGCCATAATTTATTATATTTTAAATTTAACCTTTATTTTTTATACTATTGAAATATGCTACATAGGAATTCAATCCTTTGTACATCATTTCTGAAACTCCCACAGAGGTGATTGTAGCACCTGAGATTGCATCCACTTGGTGTTTTGGATCGGACGCCCCTTTCATAACCTTTACAGAAACATATTCCCCATCTTTGAAAATCTCTTTTCCAATGAATGATTTTGGAAAATTAGCATTATCTTTTATCTCTGCACCAAGTCCTGGCGTTTCAGCTTGATGACCAAATGAAGCACCTACAATGGTATTCATATCATCTTTAATGGCTATGGTACCCCAAATTTTATCCCAAAGACCATTACCTCTAACTGCAGTAAGGTAAATTGAGCTACCTTTACTCTTGAAAATATAAAGCGGATACCTTCTTTCTTCCAGAGGCTTCTTCTCCTCAGTAGCTAGACTTATATCTTCAGCAGAAACATCTTTAATTATATTGCCCTTTGCGTCAATTACTAATTGCTCGACTTTTTCATCAAAAAGTTTAATAACATCCTCGTTAGACATCAACTGTGGATCTTGGCCAAGTTCACCTGCTATGGAGCTTAAAATATCCTTCTTCTTCGATGCCGCCTCATTAGAATCGTGTAATGGCTTAAATATAGTAATAAAAAAAGCTAGAGAAATCGCAGCGAATGCAGAAAGGATCAGCGTATAAACGTAAACATATCTTGTACTAAACATGACTTAATCTTCTTTTAATATTTGCTTCTATTACATAATGATCGATTAGAGATGCAAATGAGTTAACGAATAAAATTGCAAGCATCCATCCCTCTGGATATGCAGGGTTCATTACCCTAACAATCATCCCGACGAGACCTATAAAGATTCCATAGATCCATTTTCCACTATTGGTATTTGAAGCTGTTACGGGATCAGTTGCCATAAAAGCCATTGCAAAAAGGAATGAACCCATGATTAAATGGTTATGCCATGGTATTTCCATATAAGCATTAAAGCCCCAAGCATTAAAAATCATTCCTGTTAAAGCTGTACCTATTACCATACCGATCATAATTCTCCAACTTGCCACTTTAGTAACTATTAAGAAAATCGCTCCTAAAATTATTGCTGGCTTCGATGTTTCACCAATTGATCCTGGGATTGAGCCCCAGAAAATTTGATCCATAGAAAATTTTGAAGTCATTAATTCTTTCCCTCCTTCATAGGCCAAAGCTAGAGGAGTTGCACCACTAAATCCATCAACTATCGTGGTTTTTGCCGCATTAAAAGTTGGCAAATCCATCATTGAAAATAGAGAGTTGAAAAAACCAGTATGCCACCAACCATAATTAGCTTGTACACCAGCAGCGATAGAATCATAACCACTGATCCAACATTGGTCACCAGAAATATCACCAGGATAAGCAAAAAAGATAAAAACCCTCGAAACGAGCGCAATGTTCCATATATTCATACCCGTTCCACCAAATGCCTCTTTTGCTAAAATAACCGCAAAGGCAACAGAGATTGCTAAAATCCAAAGTGGAATGTCGGGTGGCATAATAAGCGGTATTAAGGCACCTGAAACCAAGAACCCTTCTTCTACCGCATGCCCTTTTTTAGCAGCGAATAAAAACTCAATACCAAGACCAACAACATGTGTTACAACATATATTGGTAACAATTTAATTAAACCGTGTGCTAACTTTAAGTGAAAGCCATCTAAGAAACCTAAGAATTGTCCAGATGCTATGAAATGTTGATGCCCAATGTTATACGTTCCAAAAATATAACAAAGTTGCATAGCGATTACCACATGTACCATCAATCGTTTTAAGTCCATGCCATCTCGCATATGTACTCCATTTTTGGTAACCGTGTTAGGTGCATAAGCAAAAGTAAAAAAAGCATCATATGCTGTATGCAAAATTGGACTTTTTTTCTTATCTGGTTCTAAACCTTTAATAAAATCTAATAATTTCATCTTTTCTATTTATACTACTTTATTTGATTTAATTTCAAAATTATGCCTCGGCTCTTAATTTTTCTAAACCCTCTCGCAAAACTTGCTGTAATGGTGTTTTTGAAACACAAACAAATTCACAAAGAGCTATGTCCTCTTCATTTAATTCGTTGATACCTAAACCTTCCATCTTTTCTATATCTCCAGCCATAATTGCTCTCATCAAATGCTGTGGATAAACATCCATTGGCAATACTTCTTCGTATTGACCCGTGACTACAAATGCTCTTTTTTCCCCATGTGTATTCGTTTCACCTTCGAATTTGTAATCTGGATATAAAAAGTTAGGGAAAGTATTACTGGTACTTGGCCTTGGATTGATTGGCAATAACCAACCAAACAACTCATATTCATTACCTTCTGAAATAGCGGTAATTTGATCTGATTTGAAACTTAAAAAATCATTTTGAGTGATTTGCTTGCCTGAAAGTACATCACCATCGATAATTCTTGCTTCTTTTTCTCCTTCTTTAATTTGGCCTTTTAGAATATCACTTACAGATGCACCAACATGTGTTCGCACATAGGTTGGGTTAGCAATTCTACTACCCGCTACTACAATAATTCTAGAGAAATCCATGATACCTTCCGCAAAAAGTTTACCAATAGCAATGACCTCTTGCACACCAAGCGTCCATACTCTTTGGCCTGGTTTGATTGATTTGATATTGTGTATTTGTACACCAACATTTCCCGCAGGATGCTTGCCTTTAAACCAATGTTTATTAGCATTTTGAATATTTGCAAAAGGATTATTTTTATCACTTGCGTCTAATCCCAGATAAACGGCACCTTCTGTCAATTTTGCTAAGATATCAATACCCTTTTGGAAATGACTTTCTCTCCCTTTCAATAGTATAGTCGCGTCAGGAGCTAAAGGAGCACTGTCAAATGTAGAAATGAAAATATCTCTTGGTGTAGAGTCAATAGATGGAATAATATCAAACGGTCTCTGATTTAGTAAAGTCCAAGCCCCACTCTCTGCCATAGTTGACTTTATCGCCTCAACACTAGAATCGTCTATATTAAACATTTTATGAGAAACTTCTTTATCTGCTAAGATCACAACATCTTTTATCGCTCTTTTATCGCCTCTGTTGATTTCTATTATTTCACCACTTACTGGAGCGGTATACATAATCGTAGGTACCTTTTTATCAAAAAACAAAATGTCTCCTGCTTTCACGATATCTCCAACTTCAACTGTAACTTTAGGAATCGGTGATATACCTCTAAAATCATATGGTGATATGGCGTATCTACTCGCTTTCATTTCTTCTACTTTTGGAGATGCTTCACCTGATAATTGAATGTCAAAACCTTTGTTTAACTTGTGGTAGCCTGCTTTCTCACCACCAATATGTGTAGCATTTGAACCCAAAATATTGCCAATCGATGGGAATATTCCGATATCTTTTTTCTCCACATCCAAACCTAGCTTACTAGCTTCTACTTTCATTAAGTTGTCTGTAACTCCAAAAAGAGCAGCGAGCGCTATCAAGGCTACAACACCAATGATTACGTAGGTCATCATATCCGATGTAAATGAACCTTGGGCAAATGAAATTTCAAATAAGGTTAAAATAAGGCCTGTTGTCAAAAGAATTCTCTTATTCATGTTTATGATAGGAACTTTTATTTTCAAAAATTTTGCGCAAATATATCATTTGATACCAATCTTTACACTAACATATACAAAATTTATTATTATATTGTTCATTATTTAGATTTATTCTAATTAATAAAATGACTTTTTAATATTATGTTCGTTCATATAATATCACTACACTGTTTTTTGTTGTTTTAGCAATAAACTATTGTCAGAAATGTATAATTTTGCATTACATCATCAATTCACGAACCATGCATAGTAAAAAAGTACTTTTTACAACATTATTTTTTATATTTTTGAAAACTTTGGTGTTTTGCCAAATGACCAAAGATGGTAATACATTGTATGGTAATGAATGGATTAATCTTGATAAGGTTTATCATAAATTCATTGTGAATAAAGATGGTGTTTATCAAATTAGCTTCTCTACACTCAGCTCGGTTGGAATCACTGAAAAAGATATTCCAAATTTACAAATATGGAATTTCGGGAAACAAATACCCGTATATGTTGGTGAATCAGTAATTGAATTTGTTGGATTTAAAAATACCATTGGGCTTGATACTTTTTTATACACCAATTGGAAAAAAGACCTTCTCAATGAAGATTATAGTTTGATTACTGATGACAATGCTTACTTTATAACACTGGCAAAGAGTGGTGAAACAGCATTAAGATATGAAAAATTGACCCCAGATTATGCTAATGCCCTTCCTATAAAAATGGAATCCTTTATGTTCAATCAAAAGATCAACTTCACAAGTACCTTTTATAAACCCGAAATTGCCCAACTCAAGTACAGTCATTTTTTCAGTTCCGAAGGATATATGGATGGATTGAAAAATAATTTCGTGACCAGTATTACGACACCCTTTAAATCAAATACAGGTGACGCAAGCCTCTATTTTGCTGCTTCCACCAATTCCTTGTCCAAGCAATTTTTTACCGTAAAATTGAATGGATCGACGGTATCGGTAGATTCTGTCAACTTCTTAAGCACAATTAAAAAAGGTATTCCCTTAAATCTTTCAAGTATTCAAAACACCAACAGTTTACAAATACAAGGAAATGTCCCAAATCTATTACTAGGTGTAAGTCATGTATCTATTACCTACCCTCGATTATTTGACATGACTGGTATCAATTTCACGCAGATCAATAAAGATGATTCTGACAGAAAATTGATAGAATTTAATCAAGCCTTAACCTCACATACCTACTTATTGGATCAAAAGAACAACAAAGCTATTTTTTTAGACGCCCAAAAAAAGAAAATCATCATCGATGGTCAAGCAGAATTGATCTATACCGAAACTAAAGAAACCATCAATAAAATAGAAAAAGTTACTTTCACCAAACTCCCATCCAATCTTAGTTACCTCCTTTTATCTAGTAAAAAGTTAGCACAAACACCAAAAGCCCAGGAAGGACTAGAAAGATACAAATCCTATAGATCTTCGAGTACTGGTGGAGGCTTCACTACCGAAATCGTCTATGCCGAGGACATGTACGACCAATTTGGCTACGGTATACCGTTCCACCCGCATACTTTCAAAAATTTTGCCCATTACCTTAAAGAAAACCATAAGAATATGCAGTATGTCCTACTCGTAGGAAAAGGTAGAGAATACAATACCGTCAGAACTAAAGAAAGATTAGACCAACCCAGCAATCAAACCTATTTCTTACCAACCTATGGCAACTCCCCTTCCGACATCCTTCTCTTCTCCAAAGGCGAAGAAGCCGTCCCATTCTTCGCACTAGGCCGTATAGCTGCCAAAAATGGAGACGATATCAATAATTATTTGGATAAGGTGATGGAGCATGATATGGCTAAAAATGCACCGCAGACCCTCGACAAAATGTGGCTAAAGAATGTGATCCATCTTGGGGGTGGAGCAAATAATGGAGAACAGTCAGCAATCAAAAGATTTTTAGAGCAGATGGGAGATACGTTGGTTAGTAGTCAGTTTGGGGCGAGGATCAATGGGTTTTATAAGACTACAACTGCAGCTGTTCAATCAGCAAATGTTGATGGAATATACAGAAACATTGATAATGGAACTTCAATTTTAACTTTTTTTGGTCATGCATCAGTAGGAACATTTGATTTTACTTTAGACAGCCCACAAAATTATAAAAACAAAGGAAAATACCCTTTTATATTTTCATTAGGATGCTATTCTGGCAATATTCATACTACGGCCTCAGGAATAAGTGAAGATTTTGTCTTTGCTAAAGATAGGGGTGCAATTGGGTTTATTGCTGCTGCAGGTACTGCAACTCTTTATTCTCAAGGGATTTATGGTGTAGATTATTACAAAAAATTAGGCAACGACTTTTATGGTAAATCAATTGGTGAAATGCTTAATCTAATAGTCGAACAAAATAAAAACATTAGAGCAATTGACCCATTCACCTTTTATCAACAACTTACACTGAATGGAGATCCTGCTGTATCCCTAGCTTCATTTGAAAAACCTGATTATACATTTGATAATGAAAAAGTATCAACCGAACCAACTCAAATTTTTGCAGAGAATAATAGTTTTGATTTAAACTTGGGTTTGGCCAACATTGGAAGGTTTACTGGTGACTCGGTAAAGATTGAAATAATTGTGGAAAAAAATAATGCAATTATTTATAAATTAGAAAAAAATATTCTTTCTCCTAAAAACCTTGAAACTTTAAAAACAAAAATACCTATCAATGAAGACTGGGTTGGAGAGGTAATAATTAAATCACAAATAATTAATTTAGGTTCAAATATTGAATCAAGTTCCTCTAATAATACACTAATTAATAAAAATGGTATAACTGGCTACCCTCTTGTTATTAATTCAAACAATATAAAAAACGTTTTCCCTTATGATAACAGTATAATTGGAAGCATCGAAGAGTTTAAACTACTTGCCAAAACCCAAAATGCATTCGCAAAACCTAATAACTATAGAATTCAGATTGACACAAGCTATAAATTCAATAGCCCTTTTAAACAAGAAAAAGTATTTAACAATAATGGTTCATTTATCGAATGGAAACCAAACATAACTTTAACTGAAAATCAAACTTATTTCTGGAGAACTTGTATCATAAATGAAAAGGAAACCTCAACAATATGGGACATCAACTCATTTACATATGTCCCAAACAAAAAAGGATTTTTATTACAAACTCCATTTCAGTTTTCTAAAGGGCAATTAGAAAATATGGATTATGATAGCACGGGGAGGTTAGATTTTAAAATTGTAGATTATACTTTAAATATAAGAAGTGCTCAATTTCAAGGTGAAATTATTTTTAATACAGCAAATGGCAATAAATGGGGTACATTAACTCCTTTCAATGGCTCATCAAACACATTAAATGCCTATATATGGAGGAAAAATGGACTTAAACAAAATAGTGGAACAGACTATAATACGGTAAAATGGAACTCTAACACTTTTGTCTATAATCTTTCTACTTTAGAGTCAAGAAAAGGTTTAATGGATCTCATAAACAGTGCTGAAGAAGAAGATGTTGTTTTTTGTTTTTTTAACTTCTTACAATCAGGTGATTTATCATCATTTCAGCATGATAAATGGGAGGCAGATACTTTACATTTAGGAAAATCACTTTACTCATATTTTAAAGAGTACGGAGCGTTGAGTTTTGAAAATTTGAAAAGCGGATTGAAACCATATATCTTGAGTTTTACTAAGAAAAATGGGATAATTGCAGAAGTAATTTCTGACAAATTGTCGAATCCAGTTGCAACTGCAATCAAAGCACCATCTAGAGTATATGATGGAGTAATTGAATCAGCGCCTATGAAAACTGGACCAAACCTCGAAATGTTGCATATTCTGCAGGATGATAAAGTTGGTAAAAAAGGCTTTTCCCATACATCACTTTATTATAACACCATTAACAATAAAACATTTAAACTTTACAAAGACAGTTTAAAATCCTCAATCATAGATCTAAAAGATTTAAAAAATATTGGTGTTGAAACTATAAAACTAAAGTTCTATAGTTTGCATGGAGGAGATGGTGAAAACGGGGTTGTAAATGGAGCTTTACTTGGTGAAAACTCTTCACAATTGTACAGATGGATGATAACAACCAATGAAATGTTACCAGATTTAATATTCGCTTCAGGAAACTTATCAAAAGAAGAATTTTATCAAGGTGAAACAATTAATTCTGATTTATCAATATATAATAACTCCAACAGAGCTTTTGATAATATTCAAATAAAAATTGAACAAGTTAATTCTGTAAATTCGACAAATTCAATAACAAAAAATATTGCGAAACTTAATCCAGGTTTAAATTCAGTTAAACAACAATTTGGAGAAAGAGCTGAATTAGGAATTTTAGGATATGCTGTAGAAATAAACTCTAACAAATTACCAAATGAATATGATTTTGATAATAACAGATCCAATACTTTTATCAAAGTCAAAAAAGACAACATCAACCCAATAATTGAAGTTTTATTTAATGGATCAACTATTATTGACGGGGATTATGTCAATAGCAAGCCAATAATAAAAATATCTGTAAATGATGACAATAGATTTCTTTTAATCAATAAACCAGAATTGATTTCAATTGGAATTCTAAACAATACTACAAAAGTTATTGAAAATATTTCGGTAATTAATGATAAAATTGCAAAATTTATACCTGCAGCTGATTCTACAAATATAGCAGTTATTGAAATTTATAAGGAATTTGAAGACGGAAATTATACCTTAATTGTCAACTCAAAAGACGGTGCTGGTAATGTAAGTGGCAACCAAAATTATGAAGTTTCGTTTAATGTATCCAGTAAGTCCTACATTAAAAATCTAACAAATTATCCAAATCCTTTTTCGAATAAAACTCAATTTGTGTATGAGATGGTGGGTAATTTACCAGACGATTTTGTTCTTCAAATTTTTTCTATCTCTGGAAAAGTTGTTAAGGAGTTTAGGGCAGCAGAATTGGGTTCTATTAAAAATGGTAAAAATGTATCATCATTAGTGTGGGATGGAACAGATGATTTTGGGAGTAAGTTAGGGAATGGTGTATATTTAATGAAAATAAAAACTAACCACAGTAAAGAGTATTTTGATTCATCAACAAATAACAGTTACATGCACAAAGGATTTAGTAAGCTTGTTATTACGAGATAGTATTGAAAAAAATATCCTATTTCCTATATAAGAATTGAATGATAAACAGTTTACATGCAATGAATATTTTGTGAAATTTAGAAAACTTAACACTTTTATTTCCTATTTTCATATATTGATAACTTGCCATTCTATATATTAAAAAAAGGGAAGGCATAAATGGTAGCTTTTTCAAAATTGCCATTTTGTACCATTTAAACAGTATTTTTTCTCTAGCATTAAAAGTCACAAAATCTGCATTTGATGTATGATTACTCGAGTGAAGACGTCTTAAAATTTTAGGGGTCGCTTTATTAAAATTTTTTAGTTTTAGGTGCAGTGAAATCTGATAAATATAATCAATGTCTTGACCATAAGTAAGATCAATATCAAAAAGAAAATTTTTACTATTTTTGTTTCTTATCAAAAGACTAATTATAGAGAAATATGATTTTGTATCTTTACAAATATATTTAAAAAGATCTTCGGGTGAAACCTTTTCAAATAAACCAATTTCTGAATAATTATGCTCTGTACTAACTTTTGCTTCACTTTCTATAAAGTTTTTTACAACCTCATAGGTACCGTCTATTGACACTGTTTTCTCTAGAAATTGAATATTCTCGGTAAATCTATTTTGCAGGAAATAATCATCCGCGTCTAAAAAAGAAATATATGGAAATTTTGCTATCATCAAGCCCTTATTTCGAGTAAATCCTGGACCTTTTCTTTTCTCATTTCTTAATAATAAAACTCTTGCATTACCATACCTTTCTACTAAATCATATGTATTATCCGAAGAGTTATCGTCAATAACAATAATTTCACCCACCTCTTGTTGAATTAAGCAAGATTCAATGGCAGCTATTATAAACTTACTTGCATTGAAAGATGGTATAATTACAGAGATATACATAATGGGGGAATTTAAAAAGTTGTTGCAAATTTATACTTCTCAGTAGCGATAAGTAGCTGGTTCTTTATACTTACGAACTCCTTGGTATATGTATTTAAGTTTTTTTCTTTCAAAATCCTGATTAAATGAGAATATGTATCTTTTTCCCCTTTTCTTTGAAAATCATCAATTACAATTAAAAATTCATCATTTTCTCTAAATTTTTGAGCTATCAAACATATATCATATCTCGAATAATTAGGCAAACCTAAAGGTCCATCTATTATGTATAAGTCAAAATTATTTACATTCCCTATTGTATCTAATTTTTTGTATGTTTTAATTGAACATTCATTAATACTTATATTTACTAAATCTAAACATTTGATTTCACAAAGTCCCGAAACATTTTTCTTATAAAAATCGATCCAATTTTGGTCATGCTCCACAACAATATGTTGCAATTCTTTTGAATTAAATTCTGCATAAGAATTTATAAATTTGGATGATTCACCTAATCCAAACTCCAAAACACTTCTAATTTTAAAATCTGAGAATATCCTTGTAAGGATGTATAACATAGAATAGTTAATGGCCATATCATACGGTGAAATGGATAAATCTTGCAACCAGTTTTTTCCTTTTGATGTATCATGGTAAATATTAGCCCAGTTTAACTCAAAAATATCTTTTTCTAATTTAGAGTTAAATACTCCACCTATCATTTCTAATTTGGCTTTTAAAAATTTTTTCATTGATAACAAAATTTTTCTTTACAATCCTAACTTACTTTATAACTTGAAGACTTATCAAATACTAAATTTCTAACAAAAATTAGGTATAATTTCCAGTTAATAAAATCTACGGAATATGATAAAGATTTCATTAAGAATTTAAAACCTAAATTATAATTCTTTAATCCCATTGTATTTGAAGCATATTCAAGATATTTTGTTGCAATGATCTTGTTAAAATTTTTCCTATTATATAATGGATGTAAAGTGTTAAAATTTAAATAAAAATCCTCAATATAACTTACATGAATGTCAGCATTATCTTCTATTGATCCTTGGGTTATCATAGTATTGCTACCCATTCGGCCATGAATTCGATACAAATAATTTGCTGTATCCATTTGTTCTAATCTACAATTAACTAAAAGTCGCAACAGAAAATAGGTATCTTGCCATTGTTTAATATGAATAGGAAATTCAATATCTTTTAGCAAAATTCGCGGAATGCAAATTACGCAAGAATGACAAAACCCAAACATTGTGTATTTAATATGATTACCGTGTTTTAAAATATCATAATTTTCACCATGTTTAAAAACTTTTCCACTTTTGAAGTATGCGAAATTGGTTCTTAATACTACATCTGAAGGAAATCCTCTTGATTTTAGTTCATTATAGAAATCTAATAAATAATTAGGTAAATACAGATCATCGTCATCACAAATACATACATATTCACCCTGTGCAGCATCTATTCCTATATTTCTTCCACCACTATCTCCGCCAATATTGTTTTTATAAACCCTTATTCTTTGACTTGAAATTCTATTTAAATATATATCGGTTCCGTCAGAACTTTGATCATCAACAATAATTAACTCAAAATCTTGAAATGTTTGACAAAGAATACTATTAATGCACTCCGTCAATAAATCAATCCTATTTTTTGTCGGAACTATAACACTAAATATCGGACTTTTTATCATATTTTAGCATGAATAAGCCTCAAAAATACAATATTTGTATTTCAAACTCAAAAATATTGTGCTGACAAAAAATTTAAATCCCTTTTTATGGAATGCTTTAGATCAATTTGGATCTCAAGTAATGAATTTAGTTCTAGGCATAATAATGCTAAGATACCTTACGCCACATGACTATGGGCTATTTGTTATTCCTTTTTTGATTTACAATTTATTAAAAACATTTCAAGATTTAGGTAGCCACGATTTGATTTTCAAAACTTCAGAATTTAATCTAGGTTTTTTAAGACAAATTCTCGGCTTTACTTTATTTATTTCAATAATAATCATTGGAATAGCTTACATATTGCCTCTTAAATTTTATGAATTAATTTCAAGAAGTTTTCAAACAGATAGAACGTATCTTTTAAAATTAGTTCCATTACTGATAATCACTGCATTCAACTTGTCTTTTGAATTTTATTGTAGAAAAACCATACAATTTAAACTAACCGCTATTTCTAACTTAATCTCCACCGTCCTTGCAGGTCTTTTTGGTATTTATTTAGCAATGAATGGGTATAAAACAGATAGTCTACTTTATAAACAAATTCTATACGTAGGTCTATATTTTATTGCGATGCTTCTACTCACTAAAGGTTTAATCTTGCCTTCATTCCATCTTAAGTCGGTTTGGAAAGAAAGAAGTTTTTATTTACCCCTTTTTACTACCCAAATTTTGGCATTCGGTTCAAGGAATGTAGACAACTTATTCATTGGCAAATACCTTGGAATTCAGCAATTAGGATTATATGACCGAGCTTATAAATTTCTTTCTACTCCTCTAGGACAAATTGGTGGCACATTTCATAAGGTTTTATTACCTATCTTAACTAAATTAAGTCCAAATAAAAGTAGAATGGAAGCAGTCTATAGCAATTTCTTACTTATGATTTCACTAATTTCATTTCCTTTATTATTCTTATTAGCAGCTCTTGCCGAAGAGTTTATCATGTTATTTTTTGGGGTAGCATGGATTGAGGCCATACCAATAATACAAATTTTTAGTATTGCAGCTTGTTATCAGTCAATAATAGGTATTAACCATGGGATAATCATAATTAATGATAAGACTATTAAGTTTAGAAATATTTCTGTAGCATTTAACATTTTATATTTTTCAATCTTCTTAATATTCACCGCTGTTATACCCCATTTATTCTTCCTTGTTTTATTCTATTCTATCGGTACTTTTATTTGTGGAATTTTTATCTTCAAAATCAGCGCTAATTACTTTGGTTTAACTGTATTTGAAATTTTAAAACCATTGAAAATTCCTATTTTACTTTCCATTTTAATATCAATTTGTGTGGCTATAGTAAAAATGTTCATAAACATAAAATCAATTATTCTTTTTATCTTTATATCATTGATTCTACTTTTTTTATATGCAATAGTTTTTCGGTTTTGTTTCAAAAAAGAATATTTTAAAATAGTTACCTTTCTAAAAACTGTTAATTTAATAGATGATTCAATCGAAAACAAAAATAATCCTAATCAAATAAATGGTAATTAGTAAAATTATATTTTGTCTGAATTCTGGTCAAACATTAAAAGACAAACTATTTCTTATATTCCAAACTACAAAGGTATTCTTACTAAGTCATGCTGGAAAACATGGTCATAATTTTTTAAAACTGTCAAAAGCAAGAGGATATGGGCTTGAGTTCAAAGGTATAAAGCAACCTATATGTTTAAGACTTCAAGACCTTGGCCTATTTTATGACATATTCATGAATGAAGCATACCTAGGAGCCATAAAGGAGGTGAAATCATTAAAGATACTAGAAAATGACATCGTAATTTGGGATATCGGTGCACATGTTGGTTTAGTTAGCATATATTTTCAGTCATTACTTAAAGAAAACAATCTAAAAATTTTGGCAGTTGAGCCATCTAAGCACAACTTTACACTTCTGACAAAAAATCTTCCTAAAACTAGAAATATCATACACGAAAATTGCGCAGTCAGTGATCACTCTAAACAAGGATATCTAAATGAAAGTGGCCTTGCTTTTAATAACTTTTTGTCTCAAAATGGAAATGAAGATGAAGTTACGGAAGTATTAAGTTTTGAAGATTTGCTTAAAAAACATCCTACCAACAAAATAGATATTATGAAAATAGATATTGAAGGAGCCGAATATGATTTTTTGCAGAATATTGAAGATTGGACCATAAGGCCTAGGATTATAATTATTGAATTTCATCACCAAGAAAAAACGATGGAAGCAAAAAAGAGAATAGAAGACTTAGGGATAAAATTAAGGATCGTTTAAAAGTTTATGTTCCTTATAAAATAGAAAAAGGCAAAACTAACAACAAGTTTATAACTGTCAGAAGGAATTCAGTATAAATTAAATGTAAAACCATTCAAAAAAAATACCCTATCTTGACCTCAATTTGAAAATAAAAATAACATGACATACAAAGCAAACCCACGGCATACCTTGTGAGAAATTAAAGATGAATTAAGAGAATATAATAATATCAAAAGTTTTAAAGCCTAAGCGCTAAGCCATGATTCAAAGTCTCAAGATATTTATTAAAAATCTTACACCTCTAAACATTAGTTTTATTGGAACTTTTGTATTATTGGCCCAATTTATATTCAATAGAACATTCTATATAGATGAAGCTGCTTTAGGCCTCAATATTGCTAACAGAAGTTTTTTACAACTAACTGATTTTCTTGATCATAATCAAAGTGCCCCAATACTTTTTCTGTGGATATCAAAAATAGTTTACGAGATTTACCCAAGCGATTTTTCCTTGAGAATAGTGCCCACTTTTTGTTCGATAATGTCTTTTGCATTATTGGTCAAAATAGTTTTTTCTTATTTTGATGAATTCGCAAAATCAAACCTTATTAAAATCTCCTTTCTATTTACAATTCTTTGTAGTACTGTTTTTTTACGTTATGCGACAGAGTTCAAACAATACAGTTTAGAACTATTTATTACTTTAATATTTCTATTACAGCTTTTAAAAAGTGAATACATAAAAGCTATATTACTCTTAATAATTTCAATACCTCTCGTTCATATTACACCAATTTTATTTTTAACCTATTTGACAATCATTCTTTTTGATATAAAGCAAGTTTACAATTATTTACCTAGACTGATTTTCCTTACCATAACATTCATAATATTACTGTTTCTATACTTGAGTTTTTTTTTCTTTGACAATCCAACTAAAGACTACATGCTTGAATTTTGGAATTATTCCTTTCCTGTAAAAAACATTTTTAGTATGGATTTTATAATTTGGTTCTTCCAAAGAATCTTAGTTATTAATTATACAATATTCTTTTATAACTTTTTTCATCTTAGTTATGTAAAATATTTATTCATGTTCTTACCGTTATTCATATTCCTTTTTCAGGGGCTTGGATTACGGCATTTGCTAAAGTATAAGCATCACAAAATGCTGATTCTATTATTAAGTCCAATTTTGTTTCACTTTATATTTTCATATTTCAAACTCTATCCTTTTGATACAAGACTCTTGTTTTACCTATTACCAAATATTATTCTTATATTTATAATAGGTGCATGTTCATTTGATAATAAATTGATTTTTGGCTTGTTTACTCTTCTTTTTTTTGTCTCCTTAGTTCTTAATTTTCCATTTAAACAAGAGGAAGTAAAACCATTACTAAAATACCTTTCTAAAAGCCTTAAAGAAAATGAAGTACTATACGTCTTTGAAGATATTAATAATGTGATTAGATTTTATAATAAAGATGGTCCATCTAGAATTAAGATTGATGATGACCAAATAATTTTTGGAAATTACCTAATTAACAAAAATGACCATTTACAGAAAGACTTGAATAAGCTCAATGGCTTAAAGGGATACTTAATATTTTCAAACGTAAATAATATAGAAAGTAGGAAATCTCCTTTAGACTTCAGTAGTGCCATATTACTTGGCAACCAATATTTAAATACTGATGAAACTGAATTTATTAAAAAACTTGGGAAAGACAATGTAAAGCTATTAATATCAACAAAAGAAGCCAACTTATATAAGTTTGACTTAAGTTTGTGAAAACAAAGAACATTGCCAGTGAAAAGCTATTCAAGAAAAAAGAATTTATTTCCAATAATTTTAATGGGAATTTTGATTCTTAGTTCTTGTCTTACAACAATTATCAATATTGAAAGACTTTTTGGCAGGGTTGAAATATTTGAAATTATTCTTTTGTTTACATTTTCATTTTACATTTGGAAAATACCAAATTCTATTTTACTAAATCAAATTAAAAAGCTTAATCATCTTGATCAACTCTTATTAACACTACTTTTAATATACACCTTTAATGTATTCTATCATTTTACAAAATCCGGAATCTTTGACTTGATTACACTTTACCTATTAGCTATCAGCTATTTAGTCATTTCAAGATCATATCTGCTTGGTGTTAACTCGAAAGATTTATCGACTTGGTACAAATATGCTATCATTTTAACTTTTATAACCAGTGTTATTGGTTACATATGCTATTTTTGGACATCTGAAATGAATATAACCTTAGATCAATATCCAAATTATCCTTACTTTGGTAATATTTATAGATCTCAAGGTCTAACAATTAATCCTAACTCATTGTCAGTATTAATATCACTTTATATAATATTCACCTTGTCTTTACTAGAGTTTAATACAAAAAGTTTTTACTATATACTTCTATCAATTATTACTATTACACTTACATTAACTAAGGAAATGGTTTTAATTTGGTTTGTATTTTTCATTTTCTTATTAATTAAATTTTTTGAAAAGAAAAACTTGAAATTACTAAATTTATTAGGTATTATTTTTTTACTGTTTTACATTTTTAGTATCAATTTTGTGCTTTGTTACGAAGACTGTTTTGATAAGACATGGTCATTAGGACCCTCTATAGTCCAAATTAATGAAAACCTTCATTTGAGACCGACTGGTTATTATTTTTTATCTAAAGTTGAATTCTATTTTTTTTCTAATCATCCAATTATGGGTATAGGTTTTGGAAACGTCCAACATTTTATTATGAATCTATCAAATGATATGATCTATCCAACATATATGCCCCCATTAGAAAGTCACACACTTCTCTCTGGAATATTGGCACAATTCGGATATTTTTCATTATTAATAATTTTAACAGTCGTAATCTATTCAAAGCGTCTATTTAAGGATATCATACTTTTAAAAAATAAAAATCTTCTATTTATCTTTTTTACGACATTTTGGGTTCTTATATATGCAAGTTTTGGACTTGTCGATTTCCTTTTTAACCGACATGTTTGGATAAGTTTAGGGACACTGAGTCTCTTATATAATGAGCAATATTTTAAAACCTCTCAACTACAATAAACTTAATATGCCCTTTAATTCCTCAAGTATTTACCGTACTTAACATAAAATATCCTCCCCTTTAAAAATTAAATCATAGCTTTGCCCTGAATTAAAAATTACAAACTATCCAGAATCATGCCTTCAAATCAGAAAAATATGGACATTTTTTTATTGAACTGTCTTGGTGTTAAACATTTAAAATAACAAAACCAAATTATGAAATACAAAGCACATCCTTGGCACGGTATATCCTATGGTCCTGATGCACCAAGCACCGTTACCGCATTTATAGAGATCATACCAAGTGATACAGTGAAATATGAAATAGATAAAGAGTCTGGATACTTGATGATTGATCGCCCTCAAAAATTTAGTAACATCGTGCCTGCAATGTATGGATTCATACCAAAGACATATTGTAAAGAAGCAGTTGCAGAGCTGTGTATGAAAGTCGTAGGAAAAACCGATATCGTAGGCGATGGTGACCCTTTAGATATTTTAGTGCTGACGGAGAAGCCAATTACTCACGGTGATATCATTGTAAAAGCGGTGCCTATTGGTGGATTAAGGATGATAGACCATGGCGAAGCAGATGATAAGATCATTGCTACCTTACTGAATGATCAGGTGTATCAGCAATGGCATGACCTTGAAGCTATACCGAAAAGCATAATTGATCGATTGGTACATTACTTCTTGACCTACAAACAAATACCCAGCGTGAACCCTGCTGTAGAGATTGCAGAAATATATGGTAAGGCAAAGGCCTATGAAGTGATAAATGCAAGTATTTTGGATTACGAAAATCACTTTTTGAAGTGAAGGAGTGATCGTGTAAAACATCCTGTAAGGATAGTATAGTTATCGTTTAAAAGTTGAGGGATATTCGACCCCATCAGTGTCGCATCTTCAGTCGTTTACTTTTTTTATAATTATGTGAATACACCCTAGTCTACCATATTGACGCGATAGTGACTATTTATGCCATCTTTGCCAGCTCTGCAATCTATGCAACCTTTACCACCTGTGCAATCTTTGACACCTTTGCGATCTATGCAATCTATTGGATCTATGCAATCTATGCAACCTATGCGATCTATGCAATAACACTACTTCAAAAAAAGCTGTGAGAGAAGGATTCGAACCTCCACAGGGCATTTAGCCTAGGCTGTTTTGGATCTCATACTTGATAAAATCCAATACTACGTAGGTTTTTCATGTCATCCCCACCCCCGAGACAGGAGGGCACGTCTGCCAATTTCATCACCTCACAATAACAATATTTCAAAATTTACTATCAAAAATAGAATTGATAAATGCTGTGAGAGAAGGATTCGAACCTTCACAGGGCGATTAGGAATAATACAAAACTTTGGTGGTCTACCCCAGTCGGAACTAACCGGCATTATACTATCTTTATTTCGGATTCCCCACCCCCGAGACAGGAGGGCACGTCTGCCAATTTCATCACCTCACAATAATGTTTTTTGATCAACTTCTTAATCACGATGCAAACATACAACAAATTATACAAATTAATAGATATATTCTACCATTTATTTATTAAATTTAGATTTTATCTACTGTATATTAATAAAGCTTAGATATAATTCAATTTAACAAATACAAACAACTAATAATTGAATATTTTCTATGGGGTGCTAAGCAGATATTAATGAATAATGAGTTTAAAGCTATTAGCTTTGGGCAGTTAGCTATTAGTTCAAAAAAATGTGTCCTTAAGGTATTCAAAAGAATCTTATTGTATTAGCCCCTAATTTCTGAACTTTCTATTAGATTTGCAGTAGAACCATCAATGAAATAAAAAAGTAAAGGCTGATAACAATTATCATGGTTGAACCTTTATTTACCAATTGGACCTAAGCTAATTCCCTCTGAATACGCCACTTTTACATTATTTTCGCTGAAAGCTTCTTTGATTCGTTGATTGACTTCAAATGTTGCATCCCAATAATTGTCAGGCAATATATAGGGCCGAACTGTAATTACAACCGAAGCATTGTCAAAAGTTTCGATACCAATTTGAGGAGGTGGTGATTGTAATATAGAAGAACACTTTTTCAAAGCCTCGATAATAATAAGATTAACTCTTGGGAAACTCTCTTCATACGGCATGTTTACCTTCATTTCGAGTCTTAATTTACCCTCCGTACTTAGGTTTGTGACAATTCCATCTGTAACTTTACCATTAGGAACAACTACTGTTTTGTCACCCGGTGTCACAAGTATGGTATTAAAAATTTGAATGCTTTTTACTTTTCCAAAAGTATCCGCTATGGAAACCCAATCCCCTATTTTGTAGGGTTTGAAAAAAACGATCGTTAGACCAGATGCAAAATTTCCTAGAAAACCTTGTAATGCGAGTCCAACAGCAAAACCTGCCGCTGCAATTAAAGCAACCAAAGAACTCATTTCTACTCCAAGAATAGAAATACATATAAGCACCAACGCAACTTTGAGCAATACATCTACGATATTACTTAAAAAGGATAAGATATCTTGTTCTACATTTGATTTTTGTAGAGAGGATGCAAAAAGTTGACTTAGTTTTGCAATTAACTTAAACCCAATATATGCAATAAAGGCCGATAATAAAAGTTTGGGTATGAATACAACTGCCCAATCCACAAACTTTTTTAGATAGACAGCATATTCTATTTCTAAGGAACTGTAAATAAATAAAGTGTACAAATTTGACATAGTAATTTTGATTTTTTTCAAGGCATAAATGAGGAAAATAGCCATGGCTACTTGACGAATTTATAACGATGAAAAAATGCAAAAGAACGAGTCAAAATGTATATGTTATTTCTTTACAGTTCCTAAATCCATTTATTATTCAATGCTTATTCTTCTTCATCTTTTAAAATGCCATCGATTGGCTCTATCATTGATAATTGTATCAATTCACTTTCTCTTGAATCCACAGAAAAGAAGCCCATAAAACCTCCTGACGCTTTAGCTACATGGTTGGCAAATGACTTAAAACTTTGGTATAATCTTACTCCAATTTGTCCATCTAATTTTGGCAATATTTGATTTAGCTCTGAAAGATTGCTGATCAATATCTTTTCTCGCTCCAAATAATCAGTAGGTAACTCCAGAAGCATGGCATTCATATCTTCCACATAAGTTTTACCAACTTCTTGATAATAGGGCTTTATGTCTTTATGCATTTTATAACTCCTGATTTCAGTAACTTTTTTTGCCCATTCAGCCTCCTCTTTATCTATTTTTCCATCAGCTCCAGCAATAAGAATGGTAATTTGAGCAATGGCAGCTTTCAACTTATTGAATTCAATTTCATTTAGGTTTGCAAAATTTTCTATCATATTTTCCTTAATTATGGTGCAAAAGTAGAAAATTTACCTGTGCTTTTATAAAGTATGACTAGATATTTATGAAAATACAGAATTTTTTAGCTTGAAAAATAAAATCTTAATTAAAAATCTATTCCTGGAAAAAATGCATCTTGGTAATGCTCTAGTGTGGTTTTATTTAAATCGTACCCAACTAACGTAATGATATCAAATCGAAAATTGCCGTCATAATCTATTGACTCCATGTATTGGGTAGCTGCAGAAACAATTAATCGTTGCTTTCTCTTGGTGACCATTATGGCAGGATCTCCAAATTTAATATTTTTACGACTTTTTACTTCTATAAAAACTAAAAAATCATCCTTTTGGGCAATTATATCAATTTCTGCTTTTTGAAATTGCCACTTAACATCATGAATTTGATAATTGAGTTTCAGCAAATATTGGAAAGCTATGTCCTCTGCTAGATCTCCTTTTTGTTTATTATCAAATTTATTTTCAGACAAAATGAACCTTTTAAGTTATCTAATTTGATATAACCTAAAAATCTAAAATGGATTTCCTATTACAGCTCAAAATTACTGAAAAATCAGGCGTTTCTCTTACTTTTTGCTTCCCACCATAGCACTGGCTATAATTTGTCGCAAAAAGTGCTGATTTTATTGCACTTTTGACCTTCTTAACGGAACCCATTTTAGACTTTCAGGTATAATGCAAAAAAGGCGACCAAAATTTGTTGATCACCTTTTTTACTATATTTTAATGATAGCTACTTACACTAACTTGTTAACAAACTTCATTAACTTACTTTTTAAGTTTGAAGCTTTGTTATCATGCCATGTGTTCTTTTTAGCTAATCTATCAATCATAGAAACAACTTTAGGAAGGAATGAAGTAGCTTCTTCTTTACTTTCCATGTTTCTTAATTTAGCAATAGCTGTTCTAGCAGTTTTCTTGTAGAATCTATTTCTTAATCTAATTATAGCGTCTTGATTCGCTTTCTTTTTTGCTGACTTATGGTTTGCCATTAATACACTTTTTTAATTGGACCGCAAAGGTAATATATATTTCTTTAATTATATAATGTTTGTCTAACATTTTTAAATTCTTCTATTTTTAGTCTGTAAATGGATGCTATTTTGAAAAGAAAATCTATTTTTACCTAAAATAAAGACAAAAATATGTTTAGTAACTTAATAACAAAATTTGCTTTTACTGTACTACTTTGCTGTGCAATAACAGTTAACACTTTGGTAGCGAAGGGAATCGACGGCAGATGGAATATAAATGTGGTTAAAAATGAAAAAACTTATCCGGCTTGGTTAGAAGTGTATCATTCGGGTATGAGTCAAAAGGTAGGAAAGTTTGTTTATATCGTTGGTAGTGCTCGGCCCATCTCGAAAATCACTTTAAATGGAAATAAATTTTCTTTTAGTATTCCACCTCAGTGGGACCGTGAGCCCAACGATCTCGTAGTAGAAGGAGAAATAAACGGTGATGTAATATCTGGTAAAGTAAAAGAACCCAACGGAAACGAATACAAATGGACAGGTACCCGTGCCCCCAAAATGATAAAAACCACGGAACCAAAGTGGACTAAATTTAGAAGCATTTTTAATGGTAAAAATTTGGATGGTTGGTACGCAGAAGGTAATGCCAACAACTGGATTGCCCAAAACGGCATTCTCAAAAACACAAAATCAGGAGCTAATTTGCTAACAAATGAAAAGTTTACTGATTTTAAAATGCGTATTGAGTTTAAAGTTCCCAAAGGTGGTAACAGTGGTATATACTTGAGGGGAAGATATGAAGTACAAGTTGCAGACTCGGATGAACCGTCTGTTGTAAATCTCGGTGGAGTATATGGTTTTATTAAAGCATTAGAATTACCTGCCAAAGTCCCAGATGTGTGGCATATTTACGATATCACAATTGTTGGTAGAGTTGTCACCGTTGTGTTAAATGGTAAAACAATCATTAGTATGGCTGAAATTCCTGGAATCACCGGAGGTGCAATAGACAGCGATGAGGCTAGCCCTGGTCCCATCTATTTGCAAGGTGACCATACTGCAGTGGAGTATAGGAATATCCAGATAGCGGTGCCGAAGATGTAGAAAGGGGTATAAAATTATAAACCCTTCATTGTCAAAATGAATCATGTAATTTAGGTAGACTACATGAAAAAGAAAATCCAAAATCAACACGACTAAATTGTAAAGGAGACTTTCTCCAGACCAGGGATAGCTAAGGAGTATTTCAAGCAATTTCTGCCAGAGAAGTTGAGAAAGGTAATTGATATTGACTCTATGGTCAAGTTGGATACCACATACATCCAAGATGGTCAAGACGAATACTTTTCTGACTTAGTGTTTCAGTTTAAAGTAAAAAGTAGTCATAAGGAATTGGTGGTTTCGTTACTTTTTGAACACAAAGCAAATCCTGACAAATATGCGCATTTACAAATTGGCCATTATGTATTTAGTCAGTGGGTTAGGGAAATCAAGGACAGAGTCGAAATAGTGCCCATCATACCATTTATCTATTATCAAGGGAAAAAGGAATGGAAAGTTCCTACCCTTCATGATTTATTTGATGAGTATCCCGAAGAAATTAAAAAATACATCCCTACTTTTGATTTTGTATTCATGGCACTCAATGCTCTTAGCGATCAAACTTTGGATGCTATCACTGACGTAATGCTGTTGATTGCACTTGCTGGCCATGATCCAAAAGTTGATTTCAAAGCTTTTACTGAACGGTTAAAAAGAATCTTGGCACTGAAAAAATTTGATGATGTCGAAAGGAACTTTATAACCTTATTCTTTGTTTACAAGCTAAATAACACAAAAATTGATACAGCAGAAGTTATATCAATTATAGAATCTTTACCTAATCCTGTCAATAAAGAGTTTATGAGTACATATGAAGCGATAAAAATCGAGGGGAAAATCGAAGGGAAAATCGAAGGGAAAATCGAAGGGAAATTAGAAGGGAAATTAGAAGGGAAATTAGAAGGGAAAATCGAAATGATACTTTCACTATATGAAGATAAGTTGCCTATTTCCCAAATCGCTAAGTATGCCAATCTATCAGAGGATGAGGTGACCAAAATTCTACAAAACAAAAGCATAAACTGATCTACCACAATTATAGAATCGTTACCTAATCCTGTTAATAAAGAGTTTATGAGTACATATGATTCAATAAAAATCGAAGGGAAATTAGAAGGGAAATTAGAAGGGAAAATCGAAGGGAAAATCGAAGGGAAATTAGAAGGGAAAATCGAAATGATACTTTCACTATATGAAGATAAGTTGCCTATTTCCCAAATCGCTAGGTATGCCAATCTATCAGAGGATGAGGTGACCAAAATTCTAAAAAACAAAGGAGAAAAGACAACATAAGTTTTTATTAAAGTCATTTTAATTTGTTAGCTCTCTTGAGTTTGACAGCTAATCGACGTAAGTAGTTGCTAATCAATAATAGCATATTTGATTTGGCTCACTACAAATCGATAATTACTCTTATTAACTCATTTTAAATTTTTAAATCTG
>JALHLK010000017.1:43281-84668 GCA_022844565.1 Saprospiraceae bacterium | reverse complement strand
TGTGGAGCGTTACGCGTATGTTTCAAAGCAGTGGGGCAGGACTTAAGAAGCCTAAGTTGGAATTTTGGAGATCCATCAACAAATGGTGATACCTCAAGATCGGCAGATGTGTGTTATACTTACCCACAAGCAGGAGTTTATACCGTAACGTTAAGAAGTTTAGAGTCATTCTGCGCATTTGTGCCTGTGACTCGAGAGTTAGAACTCAACAGTTTAAATGGAGAGTTAGGAGCTCAAGATACTACTACCTTATGTAAAGACGTAGATGTCACTTTAAGACTAAAAACCGGCTTGCCAAAATTAACAATTATATGGAAAAATGCACAAGGTACCCAAGTAGGTACAGGTGACAGCATTACGGTAAAAGCCACAGCGAATACAAAATATACCATCGAAGCAACGGACGAAAATGGATGTAAATTTACAGATGAAATCGTACTTCAAGTATTGGATAATCTACCTTTGTTGACATTGCCTACAGACTTTAGAGCATGTCAAGGTGATACAGCAGCTTTACCAGCATCACTTGTCGATCCAAGCATCGCAACGACCGTAGTATGGGATGCAGATCCAAGAATCATCAGTGGTATTAATACCCTAAGACCAATAATTGTAATCGGTAATGAAGCTGGTCCAATCACCTTAAGATACACCGCAACCAACGCGTTGGGATGTATTACTTCTGGACAATTCACCTTTGCAGTAGGTCAAAGACCAGTAGCAACGATTGAAGCAAAAGTAGAAGATTGTGGAGCGTTACGCGTATGTTTCAAAGCAGTGGGGCAGGACTTAAGAAGCCTAAGTTGGAATTTTGGTGATCCATCAATAAATGGTGATACCTCAAGATCGGCAGATGTGTGTTATACTTACCCACAAGCAGGAGTATATACCGTAACGTTAAGAAGTTTAGAGTCATTCTGCGCATTTGTGCCTGTGACTCGAGAGTTAGAACTCAACAGTTTAAATGGAGAGTTAGGAGCTCAAGATACTACTACCTTATGTAAAGACGTAGATGTCACTTTAAGACTAAAAACCGGCTTGCCAAAATTAACAATTATCTGGAAAAATGCCCAAGGTACCCAAGTAGGTACAGGTGACAGCATTACGGTAAAAGCCACAGCGAATACAAAATATACCATCGAAGCAACAGACGAAAATGGATGTAAATTTACAGATGAAATCGTACTTCAAGTATTGGATAATCTACCTTTGTTGACATTGCCTACAGACTTTAGAGCATGTCAAGGTGATACAGCGGCATTACCAGCATCGCTTGTCGATCCAAGCATAGCAACGACCGTAGTATGGGATGCAGATCCGAGAATCATCAGTGGTGGTAATACGCTAAGACCAATAATTGCAATCGGCAACGAAGCTGGTCCAATCACCCTAAGATATACCGCAACCAACGCGTTGGGATGTATTACTTCTGGACAATTCACCTTTGCAGTAGGTCAAAGACCTGTGGCAACGATTGAAGCCAAAGTAGAAGATTGTGGAGCGTTACGCGTATGTTTCAAAGCAGTAGGCCAGGACTTAAGAAGCCTAAGTTGGAATTTTGGTGATCCAACAACAAATGGTGATACCTCAAGATCGGCAGATGTTTGTTATACCTATCCTCAAGCAGGGCAATATACGGTAACCTTAAGAAGTTTGGAGTCATTCTGCGCATTTGTGCCAGTGACGAGAGATTTAGAACTTAATAATTTAAATGGAGAGCTCGGAGCTCAAGACACAACAACCGTATGTAAAGACGTAGATGTCACTTTAAGACTAAAAACAGGCTTACCAAAATTAACAATTATCTGGAAAAATGCACAAGGTACCCAAGTTGGTACAGGTGACAGCATCACGGTAAAAGCCACAGTGAGTACAAAATATACCATCGAAGCAACGGACGAAAATGGATGTAAATTCACAGACGAAATTGTACTTCAAGTATTGGATAATCTGCCAATGTTGACATTGCCTACAGACTTCAGAGCATGTCAAGGAGATACAGCAGCATTGCCAGCATCGCTCATCGATCCAAGCATAGTAACAACCGTAGTATGGGATGCAGATCCAAGAATCATTAGTGGCAGTAATACGCTAAGACCAATCATTGCAATCGGTAATGAAGCTGGTCCTATCACGCTAAGATACACTGCAACCAACGCGTTGGGATGTATTACTTCTGGACAATTCACCTTTGCAGTAGGTCAAAGACCCGTAGCAACCATTGAAGCAAAAGTAGAAGATTGTGGAGCGTTACGAGTGTGTTTCAAAGCATTAGGCCAGGACTTAAGAAGCCTTAGCTGGAATTTTGGTGATCCATCATCAAATGGTGATACTTCAAGATCAGCAGATGTGTGTTATACCTACCCACAAGCAGGAAAATATACCGTTTCGTTGAGGAGTTTGGAGTCATTCTGCGCATTTGTGCCAGTGACGAGAGCTTTAGAACTTAATAATTTAAATGGAGAGCTCGGAGCTCAAGACACAACAACCGTATGTAAAGACGTAGATGTCACTTTAAGACTAAAAATCGGCTTGCCAAAATTAACAATTATCTGGAAAAATGCACAAGGCACCCAAGTAGGTACGGGCGATAGCATCACAGTAAAAGCCATAGCCAATACAAAATACACGATCGAAGCAACGGATGAAAACGGATGTAAATTTACAGATGAAATCGTACTTCAAGTATTGGATAATCTACCAATGTTGACATTGCCTACAGACTTCAGAGCATGTCAAGGTGATACAGCAGCTTTACCAGCATCACTTGTCGATCCAAGCATAGCAACGACCGTAGTATGGAATGCAGATCCAAGAATCATTAGTGGTGGTAATACGCTAAGACCAATCATTGTAATCGGTAATGAAGCTGGTCCAATCACCCTAAGATATACCGCAACCAACGCATTGGGATGTATTACTTCTGGACAATTCACCTTTACAGTTGGTCAAAGACCAGTAGCAACGATTGAAGCAAAAGTAGAAGATTGTGGAGTGTTACGCGTATGTTTCAAAGCAGTGGGGCAGGACTTAAGAAGCCTAAGTTGGAATTTTGGTGATCCATCATCAAATGGTGATACCTCAAGATCGGCAGATGTTTGTTATACCTATCCTCAAGCAGGGCAATATACGGTAACCTTAAGAAGTTTGGAGTCATTCTGCGCATTTGTGCCAGTGACGAGAGATTTAGAACTTAATAATTTAAATGGAGAGCTCGGAGCTCAAGACACAACAACCGTATGTAAAGACGTAGATGTCACTTTAAGACTAAAAACAGGCTTACCAAAATTAACAATTATCTGGAAAAATGCACAAGGTACCCAAGTTGGTACAGGTGACAGCATCACGGTAAAAGCCACAGTGAGTACAAAATATACCATCGAAGCAACGGACGAAAATGGATGTAAATTCACAGACGAAATTGTACTTCAAGTATTGGATAATCTACCATTGTTGACATTGCCTTCAGACTTCAGAGCATGTCAAGGAGATACAGCAGCATTACCAGCATCGCTCATCGATCCAAGCATCGCAACAACCGTAGTATGGGATGCAGATCCAAGAATCATCAGTGGTGGTAATACGCTAAGACCAATCATTGCAATTGGCAACGAAGCTGGTCCTATCACGCTAAGATACACTGCAACCAATGCATTGGGATGTATTACTTCTGGACAATTCACCTTTGCTGTAGGTCAAAGACCTGTGGCAACGATTGAAGCAAAAGTAGAAGATTGTGGAGCGTTACGCGTATGTTTCAAAGCAATGGGGCAGGACTTAAGAAGCCTAAGTTGGAATTTTGGTGATCCATCATCAAATGGTGATACTTCAAGATTGGCAGATGCGTGTTATACTTACCCACAAGCAGGAAAATATACCGTTTCGTTGAGGAGTTTGGAGTCATTCTGTGCATTTGTGCCTGTGACTCGAGAGTTAGAACTCAACAAAATTGAAAACTTTTTAGAAGTGGATAGTGCAAAAGCTTGTCTAAGAGATACTGTTGTACTTAGAGCAAAAGAATCAAACATAGCACTTAAATATACTTGGAGAAATGGGGCAGGAGTAGTCCTTTCTAGCTCTTCCAATTTGAATTATGTTGTTACCAGAAATGAAGTCATTTTTGTCACAGCAACAGATAATAATGGTTGCGAATTTAAAGACAGTGTGGTGATAACAGGAATAAATGAATTTCCATCATTGGTTTACATTTCGCCATTACAAGTATGTTTAGGTGATACAGTTGCATTTCCAATGGTCAATTCTAATCCAAACCATCAGATCACCATTTTATGGGATGCGTCACCAAGAATTATTGGAAGGAGAGATATTTTAAACCCAACGATTGCCATTCCTTCAGACATTATGGCACCCTTCTCACTTACGTTTACAGCAACTACTCAATTTGGATGTGTAATGAGAGATACTATTGAGTTTATTGCTGGTCAACCACCAGTTGTTGACATCACATTTGAGGTAGAAAATTGTGACAACTTTAGGGTTTGTTTCAAAGCGGTTGGTGAAATTAAGGGCTTTCCTTCGTGGGATTTTGGTGACACCACGACCACAACAGATTTTTCTTTGCAGCGTGATGTATGTTACACGTATCCTGGTGCTGGAACCTACCAGGTTAGATTATCAAATAGAACAAATTTCTGCGCTTTCAAACCGATCACAAAAACGATTACGTTAAACAAGAATTTAACATTTTTCGACAATGATACTTTGAATGCTTGCATCAATACAACTGTTAATGTTCCTTTACCAGCAAGAGCACAAGGTTTAAGATTTGAATGGAGAGATCTTAGAGGCAATGTGTTGGGTACCGTCAATCCGTTACCATTAAGACTTGACTCATTGAGAACTGTTGTTTTAAGGGTTTTAGATGCGAATGGTTGTCCATTTAGTGACACGTTGGTGGTCAAACCATTTAAATTTGATTACGAGTTGAAAGTACCTGAATTATTTTGTCTAGCTTCAGAGATAGAAGCTGAAGTAATTGTTAAAAATACAGGGTTCATTCCAACTTATCAATGGCTACCACTAGACTGCATTAAGAGAGGTCAAGGTACTTCCAAAGTTATGATAGATGTAAAGGCTGCAAAGGATGTGATTGTGATTATTGGCAACCCAGCTATAGGTTGTACGGTCAGAGATACCTTCAATATTCAACCTAAAAGTGTTATTGTAAATGTAGCTGCCCAACCAGATACGGTTATTCGACTACTAAAATCAACAGATATTTTTGTAAGTAATCCAATGCCAGGATGGAGATACTTGTGGAGTAATGGTAATACAAATGTGAGACAAACAGTTTCTCCAATAGAGACCACTACCTATACCGTAACTGTTACCGATGAAGAAGGATGTACAGGTATAGCTAGAATAACAATCACTGTGATCCAACCAGAATGTGAAGAAGATGTATTTATACCTAATGCTTTTACTCCTAATGACGACAGGGCGAATGATATTCTTTTTGTACGATCAAATTATATAGATGAGATGGAATTGATTATCTTTAATAGATGGGGGCAAGAAGTGTTTAAGTCTACTAACCAAAGTGATGGTTGGGATGGAACATTCAAAGGTGCAAAATTAGCTCCAGATGCTTTTGCTTATTATTTGAAAGTAAAATGTATCGATGGTACAGAGATAACACGAAAAGGTAATGTTTCTTTATTGAAATAGATCGGTGTGTATGGGAAATTTATTTAGACTCGCTTAAAATATTATTTTTTATGGTTTAAATTTATAACAAATTTGAAATATTTTTCTTTTATTTGAAATCAATAAATCTATTCTTGCAAAAAAAAAAGGTATGAATACCCAAGTGAATACTCAAAGCATTATCATTAATAACTTTCAGCAACTTAGAGATATTGGCCAATTTTTGTCAAAAAATAGTGGAATTTGTTCTGTTCTGATCATTGAGGAATCGATGGGGTTAAAAGAACAACTATCAAAAGTCATTGATACATACTTTGAAGATCAACCTAAAGCATTAGAAGAGTTTTTAAAGATACGAGATCATATTTTTGCCGCTCTAGCTGACTTAGATCTCAATACAAAAGATATTATTGATGATTTATCAGATGTTTTTGTTGATGCCGTCTGGCTTTTAGAAGATGAGCCTCAAGATAGTTTTGAATATGTGAAAAGTCAAGTGGTGCCACTGGGAGAAATTGCAATTAGTAAAATATTCTTTTATGCTTTGCTCAAAACAGATATAGACGCCGCTTGGATTGATAACAGAGATTTCGTGGTGACCAATGATGATTTTAGTCAAGCTCAAATTAATCTCAATGTTTCAAAAGAAAAATGGAAACAGCTATCTGGACCTATTGCAAATCAAACAACTTATTTTGTTATGCAGTCTAGCGTAGGTTCTACCATCGATAATATAACGACCAGCATAGCACCATCTCAAAATATATCGACAATATTTTAGGATTAAAATTAAACATATCATTGACTCGTAATGTTACCTTTTGAAAATACTCAACAGTATATGCATATTTACAATATAAACACACTCGGAGAACTAAAAAAATCAGATTATAAACCGCTACCTATAAAGGAAGAGCTCCGAAAAAATCTAATAGCTAAGCTAAAGAATAAGGAAGAAATCTTTACGGGTATCATTGGTTTTGAAGACACAGTGATTCCTGATGTACAACGAGCCATCTTGTCCAGACATTCTATTTTGCTGCTTGGATTGAGAGGCCAAGCTAAAACAAGAATTGCTAGACTCCTCATAAATCTTTTAGATGAGTACATTCCTGTCGTAAAAGGTTCAGAAATAAATGATGATCCTTTACATCCTATTTCTAAATTTTCAAAAGAATTGATCAATGAAATGGGTGACAATACACCTATTGAATGGATGCACCGTAACGAAAGATATGTCGAAAAATTAGCAACACCTGATGTGAGTGTTGCAGATTTAATTGGCGACGTCGATCCAATAAAAGCTGCTTCCTTAAAATTGCCTTATTCAGATGAAAGGGTGATTCATTTCGGATTGGTACCAAGAGCACATAGATGCTTATTTGTCATCAACGAACTTCCTGATTTACAAGCTAGAATACAAGTTTCACTTTTTAATATTCTCCAAGAAGGTGATTTGCAAATCAGAGGATTTAAATTAAGGTTACCTTTAGATGTAGAGTTTGTCTTTACGGCCAATCCAGAAGATTATACCAATAGAGGTAGTATCGTCACACCTTTGAAAGATAGAATCCAAAGTCAAATTCTCACCCACTATCCGAAAACAACTGCAATTTCTAAAGCCATCACCCAATCAGAATCAAAAATAAGTGAAGAGCAAAAGTCAAAGGTTACCGTACCTGAATTGCACAAAGATATTTTAGAGCAACTGGTATTAGAAGCTAGAACCAGTGAATTTACAGATGAGAAGTCAGGTGTATCGGCACGTATGAGTATAGCAGCTATGGAAAATCTCGTAAGCACAGCTGAACGTCGTATGTTGATCAATGGTGAAAACACTACCACTACGAGAATTACCGATTTTTGGGGCGTAATTCCAGCTATCACTGGTAAGTTAGAACTTGTATACGAAGGTGAGCAAGAAGGCATCTATAATGTGGTTATGAAATTGATGGATCGAGCGATCAAACATTTCTTTGACCAACATTTTCCAAATCCGGAGAAAAACCTAAGTAGGGATCCCTATGGTACATTAAAAGTTTGGTTTCAATCAGGTAATACAGTAGATATCCTACTTGATGATTCTGATGATATCTATCAAAGCCAACTCGATGGTGTAGCAGGTCTGAGAAAATTTATTGATGGATACAATATTGTGGGTAAAGATGTGTACCCATTTATGGAATTAGTCATTCATGGTTTAACAGCCTATCAAATCATTGGTAGAAATTATGTAGAAAACAAATTTCTGTTTGAAGATCCTTTAGGTCGACTATTGGATGATGACGATGATGATGAGTTATAATAATTATTAAAACTTACTGTTCTTCAAATCCTTAGATATCACTCTTGGTACAAAATTCTTGACATTGCCTCCCCCTTTGATGATTTCGCGGACGATGGTAGAACTTATGTGACTAAATTCAGGTTTGCTAATGAAGAAAATTGTCTCGAGATTATCACCGATTATACTGTTCAATTGAGAAATAGTTTTTTCATAATCAAAATCGGAAGCATTTCTCAAACCACGTAAGATATATCTCGCTCCTACAGATTTACAAAAATTAACGGTTAGCCCTTCAAAATGGCCAACTTCTATGGTGGGATATTCTTTAAAGATTTCTTTCAACCATTTAATTCTTGTTTCAAGGTCAAATAGGGTAGATTTGGCATTATTTATACCAATGGCTACATATATTTTATCAAATAAAGGAATAGTTCTTTGAACCAAGTCAATATGGCCGTTAGTTATAGGGTCAAAAGAACCTGGAAAAACGAGAATTTTTTGATTTTCAGCCATAGTAGTTTAAAATTTTATGCTAAAGGTAAATCAATTTAATTAAAGATTCAAAAGATTTGTAAATAAAAAAGAGGCACCACGATTAATTCGTAGTACCTCTTTTACATTGAGTTTTCTCTAATTATGCGAAATTAGTGCTCCGTCTAGATAAAGATTTAAATTAAGTTGTGAGTAATTTTTGAATAGGTCGAGGCAAAAAACAAGAAGAGCGTTAAAAAATCGTCGCAAACGATTTTAGATCTGAACTGTGGCTCCCATGCCACAGCTAATACAATTTTCAGCGAGGCTTTTTAACGAAGAGTTATTTAAAAAGAACCACAAATAATTAAGTTTTTTATCTGGACGGGGCGCTAATGCTCTAAATTTAACTACCTTGTTACTACGTACCCAAATCTATCTTTTCCTACACTCACATTTAAGAAGTAGCTACCAATCGGTAAGTGCATAAAGTCATAAACTTTGTTGATACTCGATTGGCCAGTCATTGTTTCTGTAAAAACAACATTGCCAATTACATCGTAAAAAGTTACTGTGACATCTTCATTTAATGCAAGTACGTTCAATTTTGCTTTTTTACCTACGAAATTAATTTTAGGCTTGTAAGTCGATTTTGCCACTTGGTCTACGTACACCAAATCATTGTCAATGATTACATTCTGCTTCACAACTCTTGAGTCATCTTCCATTTTGATAAAGTAGTTGCCATTCGGAAGCTCATCTAATTTGAAGATGTAATTAGCAAGTTTTTTTGAAGGCTTCTTTGTGAGAATTTCATTTCCTGAATAGTCAAGCAAAGTAACGGTCATTCCATTAGTTTCAAAATTTTTCAAAGAGATTGAAATCGTTTTAGATTCCACAAAAGTCACAAAAGAAGGAGAGTCTGAAGCATAAGCAAAACTTGCAGTAGCACTCAATAGAGTCGCAAATAATAATACAAATGTCTTTTTCATGTTTTTAAATTTTAAGTTTTTAATATTTCTAAATGATGATACAAAGATACTTGCAGCGTACATATTACAACAACTACAATATTTGCACATATATGTGTTATATTAACTCAAATATAAAATAATACTATAATTTAATGTTAAATTAATATTATCATAAGAGATAAAGAAGAATAAAATACTGTATAATTGAATAAAACTATTTATAAATAAAATATAATATTACTAAAATTGAATATTTTATAAAATTATTTTGTCTTTAAGTGCCCACATATATCTACTTCCATATGATGCATACGGATGCCAATGTTGGGTAGCTTCTTTACAGAGTTCTAAGATATTTTTTGAAGTAGGATCGATTTCATAGAAATAAATGATACCTTTTCTCACGATGAGGTCTCCTAGAGGTAATACATTAGGTCTTTGAAAATGAAAAATTAGCAACATGTGTACCGTCCATTCGCCAACGCCTTTGATTTGAGTTAATGTATTTACGATTTCTTCGTCACCCATGTTTTGGAGGTCAGTTTCTAAATGTGAGTTTTTATTCCAAAAACGAGCCACTTCTTGTACATAATTTGCCTTCTGATAAGACAAACCAATCGCCCTAAAGTCATCAGGATGGTATGACAATACGCGCTCAGGCATTGCTTCTTCCATAATAAGGGCATAATACCTTTTGTATATGGTATCAGCAGCCGTAATTGATAATTGTTGAGAAACGATGGATTTACACAACGCCTCAAAAGTACTGGCAGCTCCTATTATCTTAGGTAAAGGTCCATGTATGTTCACGTGATGACCAATTTTTTTTTCTTGTGCAAATAATTCAAATATATTATCTTCGTTATTCATTTTATTATGTTTGATTTTCAAAATACAATGGTTATGCGCAATTTCATAGTTTTTTGCATTTTATTTACATTAGTTTCCAATTTTTTAATCGGACAGGCCAGTCATCGAATTATCAAATACAGTGGTCCTTTAAAATTTTCAGGTGAATTTTTCAATGATATTTGGGGTTATACTCGACCTGATGGTAGAGAATATGCAGTCATTGGGGCTCGGACGGCTATTAGAATCTATGATATAACGGACCCTTGGAACCCAAACATGGTTTTTAATCAGACGGGATTGTCAAATGGTGTTTGGAGGGATTTTAAAACGTATAGAAACTATATTTATGGTGTTTGTGATAATTGCGGTACTCAAGGTCTTTATATAATGAGCATGGATAGTTTATCTACCAATGTAATGCGGCAACAAATAGATACATTTAGTACTTCTCATAATATTTATATTGATACCAGCAATGCAAGATTATATGTAGTGGGTGCTCGTGATTGGAAAACAAATTCAAATAGAGGGGTATACATCTATAGTTTAGCCAATCCTGCTAATCCAAGTTTAATGAAATTTTACAATCTTGGTGGAAGATATGCTCATGATATATATGTTAGAAATAACATTGCCTACAGTTCTGAAGAATATCCTGGTACCTACATCTACGATATGACCGATGTAAATAATATAATTCTGTTAAGTTCCACAGCCGTAAAATCTGGATATCACCATAGTAACTGGCTGAGTGAAGATGGTAAATATTTGTATTCTGCTAGAGAAGTGCCTTTAGGCCTCCCTTTATCTGTTTATGAATTGAGAAATTTTCTACCAATTAATCCAGTGGATTTTCGACCAACTTATAATGGAGTACCTAACATAGCAACTCCACACAATCCTTTTGTTCATAAGAATAAATTATTTCTATCTTATTACCAAGATGGATTGGTGGTCTTTGATTTAGCTGAACCCCACAATCCCAAAACCCTAGCATATTATGATACTTTTTCTCCGAATTTGTCAAATCCTTCCAATACAGATGGTGCTTGGGGTGTTTTCCCTTACTACAATTCTGGTTCCATTGTCGTTTCTGATATCACCAATGGTTTTTATGTTTTTGGCCTCGTGAGCGAAATCATCCACAGTCAAGATGTCGTATTTGACACGCCCGGTGCAGGTTTAATCCTTAATCACCATCACGGCAAATCAAAATTGACCCTAAATAATGCAGGGCAAATTATAGCAACCACCTTAGTATCATCTAATCCAATACTTAAAACCAAAGACGCTGACCTTAAATCAGAGACAAACCTCATCCTCCGTTCACCCAATGGCAGCTACTATAAGTTAAATACCAATGGCACAACCTTATCCACCACCGCCTACACTCCCAACTTAAGCTCCTCGACAGTCTACCAAGGCGACATAGAATTTGAATCGTCGAGAGGTCCATTGATCAATTCTGGTATTAATTGGTATAGGGTTAAGATTGATATTCAACAGAATTTGGGGGTGATGAAGGTGTATTAGGATATGTATCACTTAAGATACAATCACTTACCATGTGTTTCAAACCTTAGTTGGTCCACAACGGTACAAACTCACTTACCATGGGTTTCAACTCGGTGTTAATAAAAAAAACGAAACAAGGTTTTGCCGAGATTTTTGCAATCGCTGCAAAAATCATGACAAAACCCAACTACTATGCTAGACTTTAGGACAATTCTTTTGACTCAACACCCTTTAAGGCCGGGGCAATTGTGGCAAAAGCTAACTAGAATAAGCCATTTTTACCACACATTCCAAAAATCAATTATTTTCCGCTATTAGCTAAATGCTAACAACCAACAGCCAAAAACAAGTCACCGCCATGTCTTATGTCACCCCCCAATCACCTTCAAAATCACCCGCACACTAAAAGTACACACTAAGATTGCCACAATAATCATCCCCGTCTTTCTCGGAATTTTACCTGCGAGAATGGCTGCAAATGGTGCTGTAATCCCCCCTCCAATGATGAGACCTAAGACAATGTACCAATTACTCACGCCTAGTGCGATGAAAAAAGAAGCCGAAGCGGCAAGTGTTACAAAAAATTCGGCCATACTTACGGTTCCTACAACAAATGAAGATTTTCTACCTTTAGAAAGCAGGGTAGAAGTGACAATTGGGCCCCATCCTCCACCTCCAAAAGCATCAAAAAAACCTCCCGAAAAACCAAGAATACCTAATTTTTTCACTTTGGTTTTGATGATTTCGGATTTTAATGCAAGCATAACCAATCGGATACCTATGATAAAAGTGTATGTCGCTAAGATGATATAGGCATAGCTTTGATATTTTTCTCCAATCATTACCAAAGTTATCGCACCAATGATAGCGCCTATCACTCCTGGTATGGCCAACCAAATCAACATTTTCTTATTGACATTGCCAAATTTATAATGACTGAAACCACTCAACCCGCTTGATACCATTTCCGCCATATGGATACTGCCACTGATAGATGGTAAATTGATGCCAAGCAACATCATACTTGTAGCACTGATCACTCCATAACCCAATCCCACAGCACCGTCTACCATTTGTGCCAATATACCCACTAGGATCATCCCATAAAATTCTTTAGGGATATTCCCAACAAAATCTACCAATTTGTCCACACTGTATACCGTAGCCAATCCATATCCTACAAATAAGGCAAGAAAAAGTAAAGTGAGGTTTAAGGCCAGTTTTTTATACTTTTTTTCTACTTTTCCTTTGTCGGCTAAAATGGTCGTAGCTTTATTAAGATCATTGAGCCGCGCTTGGAAGTCACCTTTATGTTGATTTCTAAAAGAATTCAAATTCATAATGGTGTCATTGATATTTTCAGGTATGGTCTCTTCTAGGTATTCTCTCATTCTTCGCGCTAACACGGGAGATTTGCCATTGGTTGATATAGCAATTTTCATGTTACCTTTCTTTACAATCGAACCTAGATAGAAATCACAAAGGTCTGGCTGGTCTGCTGCATTGACTAAAATGTTTGCTTCATTAGCTTTGGATTTTATCGATGCATTGAGCGGTGAATCATCTGTTGCAGCTATTACAAAATCAGCATCCATGAGGTCATTGTGATCATAGGGTTTTTCAAACAATTGTAATTTGGGATGTAAAAGTCCAAGTTTTCTAAGTTCTTCACATATGGTCTTGCTTACCAATTTGATCCTAATATCTGGATTTTGACGAAGTAAAGTTTCCGTCTTTTCTAAACCGATCCTACCACCTCCTACGATGAGGAATTGTGCGGTTTCCGTTTTTAAAAATATTGGAAATAATGTATTCATTGCAAATATTAGTTTAGGACTGTACGATTACAAAAGTCTCCAAAAGTTTCGGAGACTAGTTTATTACCAACATATTGACCAAGTAAATCATCGATCTCAGTCAGAATTTGAGCCTCATTTAGTTTTTCTTTGTAAAGTTTATTAAGTCGCTCGCCATATCTATCACCACCCAACATCAAATTGTATTGCCCAGGCCCTGTACCCACCATGCCGATTTCAGCTACATACGGTCTGCCACACCCATTAGGGCATCCAGTCATTCGCGTCACAATCTCCTCGTCGCCAAGATGATATTTTTGTAGAAGCGGTTCTAGTTTTGTAATCATTTCGGGTAGGTATCTTTGTGCTTCTGCTAATGCTAAAGGGCAAGACGGGAGTGCTACACAAGCCATCGAATTTTTCCTCAAAGGACTTGAATGGTATTTTTTTGTGTAGTCCTCAATTTTTGTTGATACGGTAGTTTTTTCACTTTCGTTGAAAGGCCCTAAAATCAGATTTTGATTGCAGGTAAAGATAAAACTGGTGTTTTCATATTGCTGAGCCAAATCATGAAAGAGTATTTTCTGATCTGGTGTGATGACGCCATGTTCTATAAAAAACGTGTAAAACCAATTGTTCTGATGATCTGCTTCCCACCCAAATCGGTCACTTCTTTCTGTAAACTTATACGGTTTAACCTCTTCAAAGTCAAAACCTATCCTTTTTTCCAATTCCGCTTTAAAACCTTCGACGGTCATCTTATCGACCGTATATTTTAATCTAGAAAATTTTCGATCTTCTCTGTTTCCAAAGTCCCGCTGTACGGTTAGTATTTCATATACAGTTTTTAATATATTGTCCTCACCACTTACAAAACCGATCAGACTTCCTAATCTGGCATACGTATTAAGATTACCGTGCGTAGTTGCCAATCCACCTCCCACAGCTACGTTAAATCCCTTGAATACTCCATTTTCAATGATTGCGATCAAGCCTATATCATTTGCAAATACATCTACATCGTTGGATGGAGGTATGGCAATGGCAATTTTAAACTTTCTTGGTAAATATCTATCTTCGTAAAGCGGATCAATTTCTGCAGCTTTTTCGTAGATTTTTTCTCCTTCGACCCATATTTCATAGTAGGCTTGGGTTTTTGGCAGTAAATGTGTGGAGATTTTATCAGCATATTGGTGAATTTCTTCAAATAATGGTGATAACTGAGGATTAGAACTGCACACGACGTTTCTATTCACATCTCCACAGGCAGCAATCGAATCTAGTTTTGCAGTATTAAATGCAGTGAGCGTAGGTTTGAGCTGATGCTTGAAAATACCGTGTAGCTGAACAGTCTGCCGAGTGGTGATTTTGATGGTACCAGTCCCGTATTGTTCAGAAATTTCATGGATCGATTTCCATTGGTCGGCAGTGATGGCTCCACCCGGTATCCTGAGTCTAATCATAAACGAGTACAACTTATCGAGCTTTTTTTCTGCTCTTTCTGTCCTTCTATCTCGATCATCTTGGACATACATACCATGAAATTTGACTAAAAATTCATCTTGAGGTCGTACAGATCCTGAATGTTGATCAAGAAGACTTTCTTTAATAGAACCTCTTAATCCCTCACTTTTGGTCTTAATATCTTCTGACGGACTTAATTTACTCATATGTTGTTTTAAAATCTTAATTCTTATTTAATAAACATCTTTGTGGTATCGACCATTTAGACTCAATTCATCCAGAAATGCTCTTGATTCTTCTATGGTTAGTCCCTTTTTATCTGATATGATATCTATGATTGTTTTTTCTACATCGATACTCATAGGATCTTTTTGACCACAGATATATATAGTTGCACCATTTTCTATCCATTCATAAAATTCCGTAGCACACTCTTTGATCCGATGTTGCACGTATATTTTATCCTTTTGATCTCTCGAAAAGGCACCATTAAATTTACTAAGACTTCCGGTAGATAGCCATTCTTGGATTTCTGTTTGATAATAGAAGTCATAAGCAAATGTCTGTTCTCCAAAAAACAACCAACTTTTTCCACTTGCCATCGTAGCATCTCGTTCTGCAATAAAACTCCTGAACGGAGCTATGCCGGTACCAGGCCCTATCATAATGATATCTTTATCCTCCTCTGGGAGTCTAAAATTTGAATTGGCATGAATGTAAAATTCTAATTCCTTTCCTTCATGGTAATCAAGGAGGTATTTAGAAGCTAAGCCATAATGATTCACTCCGTCCAAATTAAAGGTGTTGAGACTCACGGTGAGATGTATTTGGCTTTGATGCGCACTTGGTGAAGATGCGATAGAGTACAATCTTGGGGCTACTTTTCCGACGGTGGAAAATAATGTAGCAGCATCTATCGACCCCGATGATTGTAGTAAGAAAGGATACAAATCGCTTCTTTTAAATTCATTTTTCACTCCGATCAAGTCACCTAAAGTATCTAACGTTTTTTTGCTTAAACCTTTTATATTTAGTTTTTTTAACCACTCTTTTGCTGTTTTTTCTTCTCCTTTTATTTGAATAAGGTCTTCTGCTTGTAGATTGAGTAAATGGAGAATTTTTAATATTTCATTATAATGGTTCTCTGGATAAATTCCGATGGCATCACCTGGCAGATAAGCTACATCCTCTTCAAAATCTATCTCAATATGATGCGTACTTTTTAGTGATCCACGATCATTAAGTAAAAGGTTTTTTGACACAATACCTTTATAAGTCTGCTTAAGGATGGTTTTTATATCTTTTGGTTTTTCGATTACTTGTGCACTACTCGAAACTGCTGATTGTGTTAGGTAGTCTGTTAATGAATTTACCCAATTGTCCGTTTCATTTTGGTAGTCCACATCGCCTTTGACCATCGGAAGGATGCTTTTTGACTTCCTTTTGACCAAGACTTCATCTAATAAAATTCCTGCATTACAAAATAAAGGATAACTGCTATCCCCCAATCCAAAAATGGCATATTGAGTATGAGAAAGGTCAAGATCGTTAGTCGTTAAATAGTCATAAAAACTTTGTGCACTTTGAGGAAATTCGCCATCGCCTTGTGTACTTACCACAAAAAGTAGGACTTCTTCCTTTTTTAGATCTGAAGGTTTATAGGTTTGCATATCACTCACTTTAGCACTTATTTTTGCTTTTTTGAGTTCATTTGCTACCGTGAGTGCTAGTTTTTTTGAATTACCAGTTTCTGTCCCATAAATTATGGTGGTTTTCTTCGCAATGGGTACAGAAGTTGTTGGTACTGCAACGGACAAACTTTGACCATCGATCAGACCCGACAAATATCCTTTGGTCCATATAATTTCATCTCTAGAAAAATCTGAAGAGATCTTTTTTATTATTTCTAATTTTGCACTAGACAGCATAAGCCATATTTATTTTGTGTTGATCAAAGTAGGAGTTGGTTTCTTCATTTAGCTCACGGATCCAACCATATTGTTGATGTAAATTGACTACTTCTCCGATGATAATCAGTGTTGGGACAAAATTGAATGCATATTTTTCAACTCCATCTTTTTCATGAAAAGTTAAAATCGTTGTTTTCTGATCTTTGGTTGTCGCTTGCTCTATGATGGCGAGGCTTTTTGATTTATCGATGTTTAAAGATTGTAATCTATTGTAAAGCTCAGTTACTTTTTGTCCACTCATGTAGAATACCAGTGTATCACTTGTTTTGCTCCAATCCAACCAAGTGTCTTCGTTTATCGAATGAAGATCATATAAGGTAAGTAATCGTACTCCTCGAGAATATCCTCGTGCTGTGAGTGGTATTCCTGTATATGCACTTGCTCCAAAAGCTGCTGTTATGCCAGGTATGATTTCATAAGGAATTCGATTTTTAGTGAGCACTTCCAATTCATCTAGGATATTGGAAAATAAAGATGCATCACCACCTTTTAACCTTAGCACTAATAATCCTTGTTTCGCATAGCTAACCAATAGGTCATTTATCTCTTCTTGTGGTGTATGAATTCCTTTAGAACATTGCTTTCCTACATAGATCACATTCGCTTTAGGATGAGCATAATCTTCGATGATTTCAGGCGACACCAGTCGATCAGTAAGGATAACATCTGCCGTTTTTAAATATTTTAAGGTTTTTAGGGTAATCAATTCTGGATCACCAGGGCCTGCACCAGCGAGTATGACTTTTCCTACTTGCATTCCATTAGTTTTCATTTTTAAATAATAAGGCTCCCACAGTGTTGTATGTGTTTTCGTCTATCAGAATGGCTTTTCCATTACTTGCATTTTCTTCAAAATTATCGATGAATAGAGCATTGTTCAATCGTAATTTTATTTGAGCAATATCATTCAATTTGATATCTGTTGTTTCTTCAAATGTCCAATTGTTGATGTCCCATTTTCTACCGATTTCTGCGATTTTAGCTCTTACTGTTTTGTGTTGATGTTGTACAAGGTAGGTTTTATTCAATAATATCGGATTGTCATCAAACCATGAAATCATTGCATTAACTTCCTTCGTTTCTAAAGGCTGTACATCTTCTACTTTCGAAAAATGATCGCCTCGACTTAAGTCAACATCATCGGCAATGTGCAATATCACATTGTCTCCGACAGTCGCCGTGTTAACTTCCACTCGATTTTGTTCTATTTTTATTACGGTGGTTGAGATCTTTTGTGGGCCTACGATTACTGCGTCATTTACAGAGATTGTTCCGCTCAGTATCCTTCCTGCAAACCCTCGATAATCGTGCAGCGTGTCTTCTTTTGGCCTGATCACATATTGTACTTGAAATCTTAAAGGCTGGTCAATAGGTTCATTAATTTCTGCGTTTTCTAATAATTCTAAGATGGGAGGTCCTTGATACCATGGAGTTTTATCTGATTTACTCACCACATTATCACCGATGAATGCACTTATTGGTAAATAATTGATGGTAGTAAAGTTTAAATTGGGTAATAATGATTGAAATTCATTGATAATCTCGTTGTATCGGTCTTCACTGTAGTTTACCAAATCAATTTTATTTACGGCAACTATGGCATTTTTGATTCCCATCAGTGACGCAATATTTGAGTGTCTTTTTGTCTGAGTGGTAATGCCTGTACGAGCATCGATCAACAAGATGATAAGATCGACCGTAGATGCACCTGTAATCATGTTGCGTGTGTATTGCTCGTGACCTGGTGCGTCCGCAATGATAAATTTTCTTTTTTTGGTTGAAAAGTATTTGTAAGCAACATCGATGGTGATACCTTGCTCTCTCTCCGCCCTAAGCCCGTCAGTAATCAGTGAAAGGTCTATGTCAACACCTTCTACCTTGGTTTGCTTTTTTAATACACCCAATTGGTCTGTATGTATACTATCCGAATCATACAAAAGTCTACCTATTAAGGTGCTTTTGCCATCATCTACATTGCCAGAAGTTATAAATTTTAATGTATTCATTTTCTTTTTGTGCTAACTTATTAGAAATATCCTTGTTTCTTTCGGTCTTCCATTGCAGCTTCAGAGACTTGATCATCGAGTCGCGTTTGGCCTCTTTCACTGATTTTTGTATAGATAATGTCTTCTATGATTTCATCAAGTGTACTTGAGGTACTGGGTACGGCTGCTGTACAGGTCATGTCACCCACTGTCCGATATCTGACTTGAGCTTTTATCACTTTTTCCCCTTCTTTTGGCTGGATGAACGCTGAAGTTGCCACTAATTTATCATTAAATTCGATACATTCTCTCTCATGTGAAAAGTACAAATTTGGCAATTCAATATTGTGTTTTTTGATGTAATTCCACACGTCCAGTTCCGTCCAATTAGAGATCGGAAATACTCTTACATTTTGACCTTTATGGATTTTACCATTTAGGATATTCCATAATTCAGGACGCTGTAATTTTGGGTCCCATTGACCGAAATCATCTCTTACCGAAAAAATACGCTCTTTAGCTCTTGCTTTTTCTTCGTCTCTTCTAGCACCGCCTATACAAGCATCAAACTCGTTTTTTTCGATGGCATCAAGTAGCGCATAAGTTTGCAGGGCATTTCTAGATGGAAATCTTCCTGGAGTTTCTTTTAGATTATATTTCTGCATGGCGTCTTCTACACTCGCGACGATCAGTTTTTCGCCTACTTGGTCTACTAGGTAATCTCTAAAAGCAATTGCTTCGGGAAAGTTATGCCCTGTATCCACGTGCATGAGTGGAAATGGAAATCTGCCAGGTCTAAAAGCTTTTAAAGCTAGGTAAATCAATACAATCGAATCTTTACCTCCTGAAAATAGTAATACAGGACGCTCAAATTGTGCAGCGGTCTCTCTTAATATATAGATAGCTTCGTCTTCTAATTGATCTAAATAATCTTTGCTCATTATCTTGAATTTGCTTTGTGTAATGTGTTTGCAGTAACATGTAGGCCACATTCTCTGCTATCGGAATTCTCCCACCACCATCTGCCTGCTCTTTCTGGCTCACCTTCATGGATAGCGCGTGTACAAGGAGCGCATCCTATACTTGCAAATCCTTTATCGTGTAGGGAGTTATAAGGTACATTTTGAGATTTAATGTATTCTTTCACCTCTTCGGTTGTCCAATTGATCAAAGGATTAAATTTGACCAATCCAAATGATTCGTCCCAAGTTACCTTTGGGAAATCAGCACGTCCATTGGAAGTATCACCTCTTAATCCTGTGATCCAAACGGTGGTATTAGTTAATGCTCTTTTTAATGGTTCTACTTTTCTAATTCCACAACACGATTTACGCAATTCGATACTTTCGTAAAAAGCATTGATGCCATGATCGGTTACAAAATTAGAAAGTAATTCTTGGCTGGGGTAGTAAGCATTTATTTTTATGTGCGGGTATTTTGCTAATGTGCGACTCCATAAATTATAGGTTTCATGGAATAGCCTCCCAGTGTCCAAAGTAAATATGCTTATGGTATTTAGGTAGAGAGTATCTATAAAATGTGTCAAAATTTGATCTTCAAGACCAAAGCTCGTAGAAAACTTAATATTTATACCTTCTATTTTATTTAAATATGTAAGGGCATCAACAATGGAAATCGTCTCATCTTTTAGATAGTCTAGTATTTCTTTTTGTTTAGCGTCCATATTACTTTTTTAATTAGAGAAGGTAAAAGTTTAATTTTTTTGATTGAAGGATCCCCAGATAAAGAAGGTGACAGTTTTAATTTTACTTAAAACTGCCACTTAAGTTTTTAATGATCAAAGTATACGCAATTAACGAAAAAAATAAAATGTTGGTTTTACGTATCTTTAACATAAATCTAATTTGCCACACTTGCAGGGACATATCTAAGGTAAGGCTTCACAATGTTTGCCTCTACTCCATATTTTTCTTTTATTTGGTCTGTGGGTACAGCTGGTGTAACTATAAAATCATCACCTTTTACCCAATCTGCTGGCGTTGCCAAACTCTTAGTAGCGGTATATTGTAATGAATCTAACACTCTCAAAATTTCAGTAAAGTTTCTTCCAGTTGATGCAGGATACGTAAGTGTCAATTTTACTTTTTTATCTGGACCTATGATGAAGACAGATCGTACAGTCACTTTCTCTGATGCATTTGGATGTATCATATCATAAAGCTCTGCCACAGTTCTATTTTCGTCTGCAATGATTGGAAAATTCACTTTACAGTCATTTACTTCTTCAATATCGGGAACCCATTTGTTGTGAGAAGCTAAATCATCTACAGAAACGGCCAATACTTTTGTGTTTCTTTTTGCAAATTCCCCCGACAACAGAGCAGTTTTACCCAATTCTGTTGTACACACAGGTGTGAAATCAGCAGGGTGCGAAAATAATAAACCCCAAGAGTCTCCTAAATACGAGTGAAAACTAATAGGTCCTTCTGTTGTGTCAGCTTGAAAATCTGGTGCAATATCTCCTAATCTTAATGACATTTTGTATAGTTTTATTTGTTTTATAAATTAATTACGCCACAAAATTAATGTAAGTATATATATAAAACAAGTAAATCCTATAAAAATAGTAGGAATTAACAATATTTAACTTTTGACTTAAAAAAGTTACAAAAAATAAGTTCTACTTCAATTTAATAAGAAGATTAGAAATTAAGTGTAAAAAAATATAACTCTATGCTGATTTGTGTGGGTAAATATGGGTCGTACCTATGGTACTAAATAATTATTTATAGGTTTGTAGCTATGGTTTAAAAAACCATAGTTACAAAATTTGGCAACCCTAAAGGTTTCTATTCTTTAACTTAATTTACTTTCAATCAAGTAACTATGAACTTTTTTTAACAAATATTTCTTACTAAAGACTTGTAAGGTCGAAAGATGTTTTAATAATGGTTTTCAGACCATTGTTGGTCATAAAAAGACACGTTGAGTACTGTAGGTACGACTCATATAGGAAACTTTTTTACAAAGAAATCAAGATAAAACCAAGATATCAATAACTTTTAATCCTATTAAAATGATTTACACTATAATACTTCCGAACGGAGTTGAACAAACAAATCATTTAATTAACAAAGGATTTTAAATAATTAATGGTAGCCAATATCTGTATCAATTTAAGCTCAAAGCTAACTGCTCAAAGCTAAAAGCTAAACAGTCAAGGCTTAAAGCCCAATAAAATCAACATTAATTACATTTTTTCCTAAACTGTCCCTTTATTATTCGTCACCCTCCAAATACTTACTACCATTCTAAAAGGCATAAGGCCTAGGGTAATCATTGAAGATACTCCAAAAAACAAGTATTGGGTTCTTGTGTATTTTGCCATGTCCATTGCTTCATTTGGATCTCCTTTTGATATACCTACAAAACCTACTTCATCTAAGTACGTATTAAATTCATAAATCCCATCGATATAGTATAAAATGAGAGGAAGACATGCAAAAATTAGTATCAATTTTGGTAATTTACTATGTGAAATTGGTGTAAACCTTAACAAAAATAAGTACCTAACCGCCGTAAGAAATAAGAATATAAAACTAATATTGTAAAAGTAAAAGGTATATTTTTCACCATAATAGTTCCATATAGGCAACATGATTAAGCCCGTTACAAAAATGGTTAAAGCGATAAATGTAACTTCGGCCTTTATTTTTAAATTCATTTTTTAATTTTAGATAGTAATTATTTGTGTGACCAATCAAAGTTGGCGATATCTGTAATACAATGCGTTAATAAATTTATACTAGCAATGACATCATCTTTTTCACACATTTCTATAACTTGATGTAAGTACCTAGTTGGGATAGAAATGGCCCCGGCAATAGATCCGCCCATACCTGATCTTTGAAGTGGGGCAGTGTCTGTACCACCAGCTGTGAGGACTTCCATTTGATAAGTCACATTTTTCTCTATGGCTACTTTCTTCATGTATTCTACCATTCTGTAATCGCAAATCACACTTCCATCCATTACTTTTATGGCAGTTCCTTTGCCTAATGAAGTGATGTATTCGTGAGGTTGTAGCCCCGGCATATCACTTGCTACCGTCACATCTAGTGCTATTGCATAATTAGGTTGGATAGCGCTTGCAGCTGTAGTAGCTCCCCTCAATCCTACTTCTTCTTGAACAGTGAATACGGCATAAAAGTCATAGGGAATTACTTGATTTTGAAGCTTTTTGAGTGTCTCGATGAGTATATACACGGAGATTCTATTATCCAAAGACTTTGCATTGATACAATTACCCATTTCTATCAATGACCTTTCTCGAGTTATCACATCACCAATACCAATTATTTCTTTTAAATCTTTTGAGCTTCTACCTGTATCTATAAAATAATCATGAATTTTTGTAGGTTTATTTTGTTCTTCTATAGTCATGGTGTGGATCGGTTTGCAACCCATTACACCTATGACATCTTGTTTGCCATGTATGATTACCCTCTGCGCTGTCAAAGTTTTTGGATCAAAACCTCCAAGCGTATGAAATCTCACGAACCCACCTTCTTCAATATGTGTCACAATAAATGAAATCTCATCCATATGCGCTGCTGACATGACTTTTTTATTGGTTTGTCCTTTTTTTAGTGCAATGACATTACCCAAGTTATCTACTTTTACCTCATCAGCGTATGGTTTTATTACGTCTAAGATAAAATTTCGGATTTTAGATTCATACCCAGGTGCTCCTGGTATCTCACATATTTTGGAAAGTAAAGCTATGTCAACCATCATTTTTTTAATTAGTCTGCAAAAATGACAATTTTTTTGATAAATAGATTTAAAAATTCCTTATTAAGAATAATTCAAAATAAAAAAGCCGAAAAATATCTTTATACTTCTCGGCTTAAAATCAAATCATCTAAATTATGCCAGTTTTTTGAGGGTTTTGCAGGATTTTAAAGATTAATTGGGGTTATTTTTAACTTTTGGTTTCTTGAGCTTATTATTCAAATTTTAGTACAACCTTAAAAAATGAATTGGCCTTTAATTTTTATTTGGGGGAAAGGCAAATTCTGAAAACGCAGATTTAAAACTTAATAATCTAAGGGGAGTTATTAGAACTTCCATAACCAATTCTTTAATCGATGATGCAAAGATACGCTTAGAGTATGTTTACATTCTACGTGAAAATAACCCATTAAGGATGTAATTCTCACCTTAATTATATACCGTTAAAACACGGTATTACACCGTTAAATGACCCTAAATCAACTAATGGTAAATCACTAAACTATTGAAAATCATTTTAATGGCTAATTTTTGAAAGTGTGATTTTTTGATAAGCTTTTGCAACTTCAATTTTTTAATTATCTTAGTACTTTATTTAACCAACACAATCTATTTATGATGAAGAATATTGTTTTACTATTTGCAACTTTTTGTCTTTTTTTTATTTACTCCTGTACTAGTAAATTAGGTGAACCAAATGATAATCAGGTCATTTTGGATCATTCTAAATCAGAAACTGATTGGACAACCAATAAGGAACTTCAAAAATGGCACAACCAATATTTGAATGATCAGAGTAACGCTACTTATAAAAAGGATACCCAACCCCAGCCTTATCAGTATGTAGATTTTAAATTAGAAGAATTGAAACATTTAGTTTGGTTGATGGAAAAATCGGCAAATGATGTTTATACCAAAAATAGTAAACAAAAACCTGAATTAGGATTAAGAGTTTATTATACACAATATACCGAAGGAGATAGCGCTGGATTTAATTCCGTTGTTCTTTCTCCAGTATTTCGCGATGGAAAAAGTAATAAATTATTCAATCCACGAAGTACTTCTCAAAAAGAGTCTTTTATACCATGGGATATGAATACCCAGCTTGGAGGTCTAATTAAAGGTACCAATCCTAGGAATTTGATGATGTTTTATTTCCAAAGAGATAATGAAGGTACTAATTTAAATCATGGAATGAATTGTCCAGATAGATGTGAATAAAACTGAATCTATGGACTCTGAATTCATATATAGTTTAGTATTACATATAACTGCTGTAGTTGCAATGTTGAATTATTTTAATTTGAAGAATGATTATTACAGAAATTTCTCTATTTATTTGTTAATAATATTATTACTCGATAGATATATAAGATATTTTTATAGATTATTAACAGATGATCAACAGATTATGGGCGTTTATAGTAGTTATTATTATAATTATTTGGTTATACCATTTGAGTTTTTGTTTATTTCATGGTTATTTTTCAAAAAACTAGATAGATTTAAGAATTTGATTCAAGTTGGTACTTTTATATATTTAATTATTTGGCTGATTGAAATATATAATAGATTCGGTACAGGACATATATATTTCTTTACTTATTCCTACCAAATTGGATCTTTATGGATGTTGATTATTGCTTTGACATATTTTATTGATATCATGCAATCAAATAGAATTATTGACTTTCACAAAGAAAGATTCTTTTATGTATCCCTAGGAATTATAATCTTTTATGTTTTTACTTTGCCAATTCACGTGTTTATGGAAGTTTTGAAAAAAAGTGAGGATGATTTAGTTAGAAATTTGCCCAATATATTATCTTTTCCATTAAATAGTATAATGTATTCTTTATTCGCAGCATCATTTATTTGGGGTAAACGTAATTAAATCAATGGAAGAAACAGAGTATATAACCATCATTGTCATATTTACTTTGATTGTCATTGTCGCTATTTCAGGTATTATGATTTTTCTTTTTCAATACAGAAAGAGAAAGATTATACACCTTACGGAAATCGAATTGATAGAGAATCAACATAAGATTGATTTATTAAATGCCCAAGTGGAAGTACAAAAAGAAACTATGACAGAAATTGGTAAAGAATTGCATGATAACTTAGGTCAGAAAGTAACTTTAGCTTCTATTTATCTTCAACAAATTCCAATTAAAAGTGATCTCGGGAGTCTTAAAGACGATTCTGAAAAGGTAAATATCCTCCTTAATGAGATTTTGTCTGAGATGAGGAGATTGTCAAAATCATTGGTAAGTGATACCTTGGAGTTGAAAAATTTGGGAGAAATGATTCAAAACGAGGCAAAACGAATTACCCAATATACGGATGTAAATGTAAATGCTGATATTCAATGTGATGATTCTTTGTCAAGTTTGGTAAATAATACCATTTTTAGAATCTTCCAAGAGTTCTCTCAAAACAGCCTTAAGCATGGAAAATGTAAAAATATCGGGGTGGTATTGCGTTGTGAAAACAATGAGTTACATTTGCAATGTAATGATGATGGTATAGGTTTTGAGACTACAGATATGGTCAAAGGTATAGGCCTGACCAATATGAATAGAAGGGCTATAGAAATTGGAGGAACCTTAGATATCAAATCTCAAAATAAGAAGGGTACTCAAATTGATTTTAAACTTAATCTTTAAATTATGAAACATTCCATAGTTTTAGTAGATGATCATCTTTTGATAGCAAAAGCAATTGCTGGTATTATCAATAATATGCCCGACTTTCGAGTGATGTATGAAGCAGAAAATGGTAAGGAATTAATCGATAAGCTCTCTATTCAATCAAATATCCCCGACATTATTTTATTAGATATCTCGATGCCTGTCATGAATGGGTTTGAGACGTGCTTATGGTTGCATCAAAACCATCCTGATATTCTAGTAATGGCACTCTCTATGCAAGACGATGATGAGTCACTTCTTACCATGGTCAAAAACGGGGCTAAAGGCTATATGCTTAAAAATAGTCACCCATCAGAGCTAGAGTTTGCTCTCAAAACTTTGATCGAAAATAAAATCTTCTTTCCTCAATGGGCAACCTCAAGGTTTTTAAATAATATGATCAAAGAGGGCAAAGAAAATTCTTCTCCTGACTTTAAGTCAAAACTTAACGAAAGAGAAGAGGAATTCCTACATTATGTCTGTACAGAATTAACTTATAAAGAAATTGCTGATAAAATGTTTTGTAGTCCACGAACCATAGATGGATATAGAGATACACTTTTTGAAAAATTTAATGTACACTCGAGAGTAGGTCTTGCTCTAATAGCAATAAAATTGGGATTTCATAAAGTGTAGATCATTAGAGATTGGTTTTATATCATACGATTAATCTGCAATAAAAAAGGGTCTAAAGATTCTTAATTCTTTAGACCCTTTTATAATTAACTTGGTATGTTTTTATTGAAAATTAATCAACTCTATATCAAAAACCAATATTGCATTTCCTGGAATTTCTCCTTGTCCTCTACTACCATAACCTAAAGTTGGTGGTATAATTAAAGTACCTTTTCCACCTTTACCGAAATAAGGAATCCCAACTTGCCAACCTTGTATTAGACCAGTTAAAGGGAATGACGCTGGGGCACCGCGGTCAAAAGAGGAATCAAACTGTTTTCCATTGGTAAGTTTTCCTCTGTAATGGATAGTCACTGTGCTTCCTGCATTTGGCTTTTGGGCACCACCTTCATTTTTAAATTTGATATAGACGCCTTGTGGAGTTTTTGTGAACCCAGTTAGGCCTTCCTCAGCAATGTACACATCTATATCTTGGTAAAGATCATCGTCTTTACTACATCCACTAGCGAACAAAGCAATCACAGCAAGAACAAAAAAATAATTTTTAAATAACTTCATAATTTTATATTAAACTTTCATAATATCAGCCTCTTTAGCCTCAATCAATTTATCAATTCTTTGAGTATTAATTTCAATATTCTTTTGGACCTCAGTTTCTTTTCTTTTACCAAGATCTTCTGGATATCCATCCTTTACTTCCTTCTTTATGGTATCCATGAGCTTCTGTCTCACAGTACGCAAACTTATTTTAGCATCTTCTCCTAAGGCTTTGGCGTTTTTTACTAAACCAGCCCTTCTATCCGTAGTTAATGGGGGTATAGTTATCAATATGATTTCGCCATTATTCATAGGCGTAAATCCAAGATTAGCTTCAAAAATTGCCTTTTCTATTGTGCCTAACATGTTTTTTTCCCAAGGCTGAATACTAATCGTTCTCGAATCTGTAATAGAGACGTTGGCCACAGAAGGGAGTGGGGTAGGAGAACCATAATAATCAACTTTCAATCCATTCACCATATCAGGTGTTGCCTTTCCTGCTCTTACTTTTGAAAGCTCATAACCTAGATGATCCACAGCATCATCCATGTGTGTATACCCTTGCTTTAAAATATCTTCTAATTCTTGAGACATAATTTCTAATATTTTTTAATTGGACGCAAAATTAATCTCTCCTTCCTAAAAATTGTAATAAGAAGTATAAAAATATTACTAATGCACTTAAAGCCTGCACTACGTAGGTCATTGCTGCCCACCATAAAGCGTCTTTTGCACCATCATATTCTTGACCAGCAGTCATATTACTGTCATCTAACCATGCTAAAGCCCTTTTACTTGCATCAAACTCTACGGGCAATGTCACAAGACTAAACAATGAAGTTATACCAAATGTGATTACCAAAATGATCATAAATGGGCTTGAAGGTGACATCATACTTGATCCCATTCCAAACATAGCACCCATAAATAAGAATTGTTGAGCCTTGCTACTAAATTGTACTACAGGCACCAAAGCAGATCGCATTTTTAGCATACTATAAGCTTCTGCATGTTGTACTGCATGACCACATTCATGTGCAGATACCGCTGCTGATGCAATAGATCTCCCATTATACACATCAGGTGACAATGCTATTGTTTTGGTCTGTGGATTGTAATGATCAGATAAAAATCCTTCACCCTCTACCACTTGTACATCGCTGATTCCGTAATGTCTTAACATTTTTACAGCCACTTCAGCACCATTTAATCCAGCTCTTATAGGCATCTGACTGTACATATTAAACTTCGATTTAAGTCTGTTGCCAACGAGCATACCAACCAATGAAAACGCACCTAAAATAATAAAATACAACATAGTTTCTTTTTACTTTTTTTTAATTTAATTTATCAAATCCTGTGTACTTTCTTAGTACATCAGGTATTATAACACCATCTTTAGTCTGAAAGTTCTCTAAAATGGTAGCTACTATTCTAGCCAATGCTAAAGCACTACCATTTAAAGTATGTGCTAATCTATTTTTACCGTTTTCGTCTTTAAATCGTAGCATCATTCTATTAGATTGGAACGTTTCAAAGTTACTGACGCTGCTTACTTCCAACCATCTTTTTTGCGCTTTGGAATATACTTCAAAATCAAATGTCAGCGCAGAACCAAAACTCATATCGCCACCACACAACCTTAATATCCTATACGGCAATCCTAGAGCTTCTACCAATTTGGTCACATGTTCGACCATTTGCATCAAAGTTTCATAGCTTTTGTCAGGATGTTCCAATACAACAATTTCTACTTTATCAAATTGGTGTACGCGGTTTAAACCCTTTACATCTGCACCGTAAGATCCTGCTTCCCTTCTAAAACAGGGAGTGTATCCAGTCATTTTGACCGGAAAATCAGACAACTGAATGATTGTATCTCTGTACAAATTAGTAATTGGTACCTCAGCTGTAGGGATAAGATATAAATCGTCTTTAGTCACATGGTACATCTGTCCTTCTTTATCAGGCAGTTGACCAGTTGCTCTAGCACTACTTTCATTGACCATATGTGGTGGCAGTATTTCTAAAAATCCCGCATCCGTTGCTTCATCAAGGAAGTATGATATTAATGCCCTTTGAAGTTTAGCGCCTTTTCCTTTATATACTGGAAACCCCGCTCCTGTTAATTTCACACCATCAGCAAGACTAAAAATTTGATATTTTTCTGCCAATTCCCAATGTGGTAATGCTTCTTGATCGATATCGTCTAAAGGACCGTTCCATTGTTTGAAGATCTCATTATCTTCTGCTTTTGATCCATTTGGTACACTACTATGTGGAAGGTTTGGCAGCGTAATAAGCATGTTTTCAAGTTCTTCGCTAATTTGCTTAGCTTGACTTTCTAATACTTTTGACACTTCTTTTAAGTCTGCAACTCTATTTTTTAACTCATTAGCCTGCGATGCTTGGCCATTTTTAAATAGGTCACCAATTTCTTTAGACAAATTATTCATTTCTGAAAGAAGTGCGTCTAGTTGAGTCTGATTAGATTTTCTTTCATCATCTTTAGCAACTATTTTGTCTACCAAAAGTATTTGATCTTCGCTTACTCTTTTCTTCTTAAGCCCTTCGATTACCCTTTCTCTTTCTCCTCGTATTACTCCTATTTCTAACATAACTTTTTCTTAAAACCTTGATTTTGCAATTAATTGACGTTTAAAACATCCGATATATTACAAAAAATAACATTTATTCTCAATTTTTTTGCAAAGATAAACGTTAGTATCAGAATTAATTGTATTTTTGCGTTGCCTTAGTGAAAATTTTAGTTTTTAAATTCTAAGATCTAAAATTCCTTATTCATTTATAAACATAATTTTGCTTCCCTTTTAAAGGTTCAAAAATTTATTAAAATTTAATATGTACGATATATTACAGCTCAATGAGATGTTGGTTGCAGATTTAAGATCTATTGCAGAAAAACTTAAATTAAGAGACTACAAAAATTTAGCAAAACAAGAATTGGTTTATAAAATTCTTGACGAGCAAGCCTTAGCATCTAAACATGAAAACATAGAGGTAAAAGACGAATTTGAAATTAAAAATCAAAAAAGACCTCGCACTAGAACAGTTTTAGAAGCTCCACAAGCTCAAAAAGTTGGGACTTCTAAAAAAATGAAGAATGCAGATTTAGTAATTGTAAGTGATGAGGAAAAATCGGATAAAGAATCAATTTTTAAAGAAGAAGCAATAGTTCAAAAAGTAGAAATTGTTTCGCCATTTCCTTCCAAACAAGCCAAACCAGCCCAAAATAAAGCTCATCAAAATAAAAAAGCGGATATTAAAAAACCCGAGGCAACTGAAAAACAAGATGAGGAAATTAAACCCATTGCACAGCCTCAAAAACATCAGAAGAAGGCACCGGTAAAAGAAGAGAAGGTAATCATTGTTACAAATGAGCAAATCCAAGAAGCCATAAAGCAAAGACCAGCTCCAAAAGCACCTTCAAAATCTGATTTGGAACCTGAAATAAAAATTGAACCAATTAAGAAAAACCATCCTATTCAGAAAAAAGATTCGGATCAAAAAGTAGAGATAAAACCTGAACCTGTTCAAGCAAAGAAACCAAACCCTAATCAAAATCAAAAACCAAACCCTAATCAAAATCCAAACCAGAACCAAAATCAAAATCAAAATCCAAACCAGAACCCAAATCAAAACCCAAATCAAAACCCAAACCAGAATCAAAACCCAAACAAAAACCCAAATCAAAATAGAAACCCTAACCAAAAACAAAATCCAAATCAAAACCCTAACCAAAATCCAAATCAAAATCAAAATGCTGACGCACAGTATAATGATTATTCATCAGAAGGAGAGGAAAACTACCAAGAAACTAGACCACAATCTCAGGCTCCAAAACCTATCAAAGAAGAGATTAAATTTAACTTAGAAATTGAAGGTCTTATTGCAGGTGAAGGCGTTTTAGAAACGATGTCAGATGGATTTGGATTTTTAAGATCTGCAGATTACAATTATTTATCTTCGCCTGATGATATATATGTCAGCCCATCACAGATAAGGTCAAATGGTCTAAAAACAGGAGACACTATAAAAGGAAATATACGCCCGCCAAAAGAAGGTGAGAAGTTTTTTGCAATGACTAAAATAGATAAAGTGAACGGACTAGATCCTATTTTAGCTAAAGAAAGAGTGCCTTTTGACTATCTTACACCTTTATTTCCATCAGAAAAGCTCAACTTGATTACTGACCCAACAGGTAGAGATTATGGCAATAGAATGATTGATCTATTTTCTCCAATTGGCAAAGGACAAAGAGGTTTGATTGTTGCTCAACCTAAAACTGGTAAAACCTACCTATTGAAGGATGTGGCTAATGCCATTGCAAAGAATCACCCTGAATGTTATTTGATCGTGCTTTTGATCGATGAGCGTCCTGAAGAAGTTACAGATATGAGAAGAAGTGTGAAGGCAGAAGTAATTGCTTCCACTTTTGATGAACCTGCGGATAATCACGTACGTGTTGCCAACGTCGTTTTAGAAAAATCTAAAAGATTGGTAGAAAGTGGTCTTGATGTGGTGATTTTACTAGATAGTATTACTAGATTGGCTAGGGCTTACAACACTGTTGCACCTACTTCGGGTAGAGTACTTACTGGTGGTGTAGAAGCGAATGCACTTCAGAAACCTAAGAAGTTTTTTGGTGCTGCTAGAAAAATAGAAAACGGTGGTTCACTTACAATTTTAGCAACAGCATTGATCGAGACTGGTTCGAGAATGGATGAAGTAATTTTCGAAGAGTTTAAGGGTACGGGTAATATGGAGTTACAGTTGGATCGTTCATTGGCTAATAAGCGATTGTATCCTTCTATCGATTTGACCAAGTCAAGCACAAGAAGAGAAGAGTTACTTTTGAGCGAAGGTACTTTAAAACGTATGTTTGTGTTAAGGAACTACTTAGCGGACATGAAACCCGACGAAGCTATGGAGTTTTTAAGGAAATATATGCTCGGAACAAAGACCAATGAAGAGTTTTTGAGCTCTATGAATGGTTAATTTATTATTAAATTCATAAAAATGTTCAAATGGCATTAACTTTGTATATGAAAGTTGCGTTATTTTAGCGTTGTTTTAAAATATAAATAGTAAAAATGAAAAAAATAAGTTGTTTTTTATTTCTTCTAACATTAAGTTTCACTTCTGTTGTTGCTCAGAAAGCAGAACCAGCAAAAGTAATCACACACAAAGCCCACAATCCAGGTTGGTTAGTAAGTGTGCAAGAAGCATATGAAATATCAGAAAAAACAGGTAAGCCAATTATGGCCAATTTCACGGGTAGTGATTGGTGCGGCTGGTGTGTTAAATTAACATCTACCGTTTTTTCTCAACCAGAATTTAAAGATTGGGCCGCTAAAAATGTGGTACTTCTTGAGTTGGATTATCCAAGAAGAACAAAACTGCCTCAAGAGTTGGTAGATCAAAATGCCGGCATGCAGCAAGCATTTGGTATAGGAGGGTTTCCTACGGTATGGGTATTTAAGATGAAGAAGAATAAAGATCAATTCAACATCATACCTTTTGGAAAAACAGGATATGCACCTTCTGTAGCAGAATTTACAAATGCTGCTAACCAAATCATAGAGTCAGGTAAAACAGCAAACGGAATTTAAAAATCTAACTTTCAGAAATTAATTTTCTGATTGAATATTAAAAAGCTTGAGATACTACAATGTGTTATCTCAGGCTTTTTTTTTTACCATTTACCGAGGTCACTCACCATAAAGAATTTTAATCTTCATTTAACCCAAATTGGTCATTAGAAAATTTATTACGGAGTTAAATTTGAGTTTTTTTCATAAGGATTAGTATAAGCTGAAAGACAGTGCTATCAGTTCGCTCCTAAATTGGTACATTGGTACCAATTTTATACGGATCTCATCCTTTACCATAACGATGCTATGCTTCAGTCGGTAAAATGTCTTATTTTATTGCACTTTAACCCCTCATGACAAAGTTCTAATGACCAATTTGGGTTTAAGAAATTCTCAAGATTTTTAGTTTAGGTAAGAATTTTGTTTTAGAAATTTAGGTTATATCTTAAATTTTAAGTTTATTTTTTCTTGATAGCTTTTATACATTTGTTTTTATTCATATCATTGATGTTATTTTTGCTACTCTTCGCATAATTATCATATCAGATGAAAAGACTGCTTACTAATCTTACATTTTGGGTCCTTACGGCCATTACATTCGGTATTTTACTAGGTCACTTTGCACCGGAGATAGCATTAAAGCAAATCTTAAGTGAAGATTGGAAGGCAAATTTTATGGGCCAAGAGCTCAAAGTCGGTAAAACATTAAGCGAGTTTTTTGGTGGGCTATTTATTTCTATAGTGAAGATTTTTATAAACCCCATTATTTTTCTCACCATCACACTCGGTATTGTTTCAATGGGAGACTTAAAGAAAGTGGGTAAAATTGGCGCCAAAGCACTGCTTTATTTTGAGGTAGTCACAACGATAGCTTTAATTATAGGGGTAGTGGTAGCCCATTTTATTAGGCCTGGAGATGGTGTGGATGGAGCACCTGCAGCTACTCAAGAAATAAGTAAATATACGGAGAAAGCCCAAAGCTTCGAATGGATGAAATTTTTTATGGAAAATTCGACTTTACAAGTTTTGATTTTAGCATTAATTATGGGAGTCGTTTTTAGTAAACTAAAGAATAACCAAAGTATTGTAAAATGGCTTAGTATTGCTTCAAAATATGTTTTCAAAGCACTCCATAGGGTTATGCTATTTGCACCTGTGGGAGCATTTGGAGGAATGGCTTACACAATAGGTAAGTATGGTATTGCAGCTTTATTCCCTTTAGCCAAATTGATGATCACCGTCTATGTTACCATGGCCCTTTTTATTTTTATCGTCTTGCATTATATATTAAAGATGTATAAAGTCAGTTTGATTAAGTTTTTAAAATACATCAGAGAAGAACTTTTAATTGTCTTAGGTACCTCCTCTTCTGAATCTGCCTTGCCCAACCTTATGGAAAAACTGGAAAAAATGGGGTGTTCGAAGTCTGTTGTTGGTTTGGTAGTGCCTACAGGGTATTCATTTAATTTGGATGGCACGACGATTTACTTGAGTATGGCCATAATCTTTCTAGCCCAAGTGTATGGAGTTGATTTGACGGTTGCCCAAATGTTTTCGATTATTGGTATACTTATGGTCACTTCCAAAGGGGCTGCTGGAGTAACTGGTAGTGGATTTATTGTTTTAGCATCTACGCTTACTGCCTTAAATGGAGTAATTCCGATTGAAGGTCTTGCCCTTTTATTAGGCGTTGATAGATTTATGTCTGAGGCAAGGTCGATTACAAATTTCATAGGAAATGGGGTTGCCACAATTTGGTTGGCTAACAATGAAAAAGAGTTTGATAGGGTTAAAATGGAATACGCATTTAGTCATGTATCTGAAACTGAAGATATCATCAAAGATAATCTTAGTGATTAGTGAGCTAGTTGTCAAGTGAAAGGGTTAAGTAGGAAGGTTAAAATGGTTAAGATAAGTTAAGCATGGTGAGAATGTTAAGAATACTTAACCTTCTCAACCAGTTTGGCCCTATGCTAAAGAGTTTAAGAAAAGTTAAGTGAGGTTGAGAGAGGTTAAGAGAGTACATATTAATATACACAATGTTAGTCGAATATTTTAAACAGTCTATCAGGTAGCGGGAATTTGTAACGGATGTTTTGTGTTTTAAAAAATTATAAAAAAAATTACAAATGAAAAATGCTTCTATTTTATTTACAGCTTTTGTATTAAGCTTATTACTATTAAATTCATGCAATTACGCAAAATCCAATCAACAAGTTGTGGTGTCTTCAGACTGCGGTATGTCCTGGAAGAAAATTGAATCAGGGGATGCGGTTCCCAAGAAAATGGCAAATCCTTGCTATATGAAAGTTGTGATACCAAATTATCCCATGCAAGGTGATAGTCGATTTATTACCAATCTAAAGGATCGAGTGAGGGCTTATGTCCATATAGACTATGATTACTCTATTACGGATCCATTAAACTTTATCAAACAAGCAAAATTTCTTGGTAAAGCAAATGCCAGTGCGGATAGTGATGAAGCATTAGATCCTTCAGCGTTTGAAGGTGCTGAAAATATGGTTATCGACAAAAGAATCCGCGATATCTCTAAAGCTATTTTTATCAACGAAGATATCGTAGAATTGGACCAGGCAGAAATAGAAAATAGACTTTTGGAAGCTTCAAATCGTGTATTGGATACTTTAGGGGTATCACTTAATTTTATTACCTTAACATTCGATCTTGATGAGCAAACGAGACAAGCCATCGATGTCTCAACCGCTATGAAAATTTATGATAGTAAAAATTTATCGGAATTAGGTAAGTCAGTGATTATTCAAAAATCTGGAGCTGCCAAGGTGGTAGTAGAGAATAGACAAGATGGAGTAAAGCAACTTACGGAAGAAGATTAAAACTTTGAAATAAGCTGAGCACAGGAGTTCCTTTTAAAAAGTGGACTCATTAATTGATCAGTTGATTTTTAAAATACCCAATCTGAATAGAGCGGAAACAGTCATTTTGAAAAGATTTTGATCGAAATTATGGACCAAACAGTATATTTAAATCGTATCAAATATCAAGGAACAATAGAGGCAAATTATGATTGTCTTTGTAATCTCCACAGATCTCATGTGATGAATATCCCATTTGAGGATTTGGATATCCATTTTGGTAAAAAAATAGTTTTAGAAGTAGATAGTTTGTTTAACAAAATAGTCATAAACAAAAGAGGCGGCTTCTGCTACGAACTCAACTACCTTTTCTATAAGTTGTTAACCAACATCGGATTTGATTGTTGCATGGTTTCTTCTAGAATAAAAGACGATGAAGGTTATGGTCCTCCGTTTGATCATATGTCAATTATTGTGAAACTGGATGATATTTGGCTAGTAGACGTTGGATATGGCGACTTATTTATTGAACCAATTAAAATAAGCACCAATTCTATTCAAAAAGATGACTTTAAAGATTACAAAATCGAAAAACTAAATGACAATGAATTTGTACTTTTGGAGTCTCATAAAGGTGTGCATAACTTTATTGAGAGATACATTTTCGATTGCACACCACGAAGCATTGAAGATTTCTTTGCTCAATGTGAATGTAAGCAATCTTCCGCTGACTCCTATTTTGTGCAAAATACGATCTGTACTATACCAACTCAAACAGGACGAAAAACAATCTTCAATAACGTTTATAAAACAAAATCTCTTTCAACTACAACAGAAGAAATTATACTAAGTAATGATGATCTAAAAAAGATATTGGATGAAGTATTTAATATTCGTATGATCTAACAATTTAAGATGATCCTTTCAAATCTAAAAGTATTTATGAAACTTGTTGCACCTGATAACCAATGTAAACGACATAAAGTATAAGGAATATGACTCCTTCAGCTTTAGTAATTTTATGCTTGCCAAATATGTACCCCGAAAGTAATAATGCAACACTTGCACCAATACAAGTAAATAGGTCAAAATCACTAATACTACCTTGTGGTAGAGGGCGAATTATACCACTTACTCCTAGTATAAAGAAGATATTAAAAATATTACTACCGACAATATTTCCGACTGCGATATCCGAGTTTTTCTTCAAAGCAGCTACTACACTTGTAGCGAGTTCAGGTAACGATGTCCCTGCTGCTACAATTGTTAAGCCAATCACCGCTTGGCTCATACCTAAATTTGTGGCCAATTCCACAGCACTATCTACGAAAAGTTTTCCACCTGCGACCAAAAGCGTGATACCTCCAATGATGAATAATAAAGATTTAAATCTTGTCATCCTAGGGATATTTAGGTCCTCATCTTCATTACTTGTTTTAGCTAAATGAACCAAATAATACATGAATATTGTCATAAATGCTAGAAGCAATAAACTATCTCCAAGTGAAAGGACATTTTCTCCAACCCCAAAAATTGAATCTTTGAGCATAACGTATAAAATTATTGCCGCCAAAAGACTCAAGGGTATCTCTTTTAATACAGTATTTTTCAAAATGGTTAGTGGATAAATGATGGCAGTTACCCCCAATATAAAAAATATATTAAAAATATTGCTACCTACTACATTGCCTACTGCAATTTCTGCATTTCCAGTATATGCAGAGTAGGCACTGATGGCTAATTCCGGAGAAGATGTACCAAATGCAACAACGGTTAGACCAATTACAATATTTGGTATTTGGTAACTTTTAGCCAAAGACGCTGATCCATCTACCATAATATTGGCTCCATATACCACTAAACCTAAACCTAATACTAAAATTAAAAAAGAGATCATACAAATAATTATTTTTAAGTTAAACTAAATTATGAAAAAATAGATCTTTCAGTTGGAGTTTTTTTTACTTTCCTTAAGAATATAAGTGAGTATAATATTCATCTACCATTCTGTCCGAATCAAAATAAGCATTCACATCATTCATGCTTTTTGCTACTATGTCACCCCATTTTTTTGGATCATTGTAGTAGGTAGGTAAAATTTCATTTTCTAATAGATCGAATAAATTATTTAAGTCTGTCTGGTCTCGTAAAAAAGGATCCTCATTTTCGGCTATGGGTACAATAAAAGAATTTTCACCTTCTGCAAATTCACATATCCATCCGTCAAAAGTAGAAAGATTGACCGACGCATTCATTGCTGCGGTCATGCCCGAGGTGCCTGAAGCTTCTCTCGTGACAACCGGAGTGTTTAGCCACACATCAGAGCCATTTTTTAATAGTTTTGACAAACCAAGTTCATGCCCAGTTAGCACTGCCATCGTCGGAAACAAATGACTTAAGTAGTACAACTTATTAAAAATATCGATAGCACCATGGTCAAAAGGATATGGTTTACCAGCCCAAATGACCTGAATAGGATATTTCGAATTTTTCAACAACTTTTCAAACCTTTTTATATCAGATGTCAATAAATCAGGTCTTTTGTAAGCAGCAAAACGTCTTGCCCAAACAAGCGTAAGAATATTGGGGTCAAACAACTTACCTACTTGGTCAGCCACCACTTTAAAGAGTTCACCTTTTAATACTTTTTTTCTTTGAGCTACTTTTTCATATTGTTTATTCGTATTGGCATCATCTAATACTGCATCAGCCCAATATGGGCGATTTTGAGCATTGGTAATATGAATAATCTCACATATCCCTTTATTATTACTCCACATTTTTCTTGAAACTTCCCCATGCAATTTTGACACAGCATTAGCTTTACGACTCAACCGAAGAGCTGCCAAAGTATGATTAAATATATTGTGACTCACATGAGCAATGTCGTGAACCAAAGATTTTTCTAATCCAGAAAAGAAGCCATACTTATACAGAAAATCAAAATTATGTTTCTCGTTTCCAGCCTCTTCAGGTGTATGCGTTGTAAAAACTACTTTTTGTTTCAATTTCGTTACATCAGAATCTTGTTTTAATAGGTAAAATAAAGCAGATATGGCATGTGCCTCATTAAAATGATAAGTAGAAGGTTCCAAATTAGCTACTTCTAGAAATTTTGCTCCTCCGATACCTAAAAGCATACATTGTGCTACTTTTATTTGTGGATCTTTGTCGTATAAGCGATACGATATCGATCTAGCCCAAGCATCATTGCCATCTGTGTCGGTAGTGAGAAAAAACATGGGTACCGTATTAAAAACGGTGGCAGGAAGATGATATACAGCCACCCAAACAGATTTTTGATCAATCTCCATCTGAAACTTGACTCCTGTATCTTTCAAAAAGCTATACATTTGTTCCCTAAAAAACACACGCATGCTATTATCTTCATTTCTTGTTTGTTCATAATATCCCATTTTCCACAAAATGCCAATACCTATGAGATTTTGTTGCAAAGCAAATGCACTTCTCATATGCGATCCTGCCAAAAAACCTAAACCACCTGAGTACGTCTTTAAGGCTTGATCAATGGCAAACTCCATTGAAAAATAAACAACGGATTTGTTATATTTTTCAGCAAAAGTATAGGGAAATAAGTCTTCACTTCTTATCATGGTATTAAATGTATTTTAGGCGCAATTTATAGAAATATTTCTAATTTGAGGGTTTAGCCAATAAATAAATTGTGAAATGACTGTTTTTTTGGTAAAAGGAAGAAATTGGAATAAAAATTTTGGTTGGGGAGATAGTGTAAATAGTAATATCTAAAATTTTATAAAACCCTTGAAGGAAGTATTGGAAAAGATAAAAAATATCAAAAATACTCAATGAATTGCTGAGTTTTGCCAAGCAAAAAGGCCATCCAAAATGGCTTTTTAGTGAAGGAACTGCTCAACGTTTTGAGCAGCTAGCAAAATCTTTTAAAAAAACTTATAACGTAAATTGCTTTTGTTCTTTGATTTACTGATATTTGCCATATGACTGAACGATGCGCAGCAAAAAAGCCATCCGAAATGGCTTTTTAGTGAAGGAACTGCTCAAAACTTTGAGCAGCTAGTTGTATTTTTTAAAAAACACCAAGATTGAATTGCTTTTGTTCTTTGATTTACTGATATTTGCCACAACTCCATATATTGCGACAATGCTATTTGTTAAGTTGTGAATTGCTTTTGTTCTTTGATTTACTGATATTTGCCACAACGAAATTTACAAGAAAGAAAGAGATGAAAAGTTGTGAATTGCTTTTGTTCTTTGATTTACTGATATTTGCCACAACAATGACTTTCATCTTATAGATGTTTAAGTTGTTGTGAATTGCTTTTGTTCTTTGATTTACTGATATTTGCCACAACAGATGATGACGTTATTGAAGGACTAGGTAAGTTGTGAATTGCTTTTGTTCTTTGATTTACTGATATTTGCCACAACTTGCGCTCTTCGACATTACGAATCTCAAAGTTGTGAATTGCTTTTGTTCTTTGATTTACTGATATTTGCCACAACTTTTAATAAATAGTAAGCATAATTACGTTGGTTGTGAATTGCTTTTGTTCTTTGATTTACTGATATTTGCCACAACGGGTCTTTAGAATGGAACAAGAACAAACAAGTTGTGAATTGCTTTTGTTCTTTGATTTACTGATATTTGCCACAACGTTAAACAAATGTTTGCCACAGTGCGCGAAGTTGTGAATTGCTTTTGTTCTTTGATTTACTGATATTTGCCACAACTTAATTAGAGAGATGACAGATACCGAGAAAGTTGTGAATTGCTTTTGTTCTTTGATTTACTGATATTTGCCACAACTGAGTTAACAGAAAACGACATTAAAAACCTGTTGTGAATTGCTTTTGTTCTTTGATTTACTGATATTTGCCACAACAGATGGCTTTGCATATCAACCAATGTTTCAGTTGTGAATTGCTTTTGTTCTTTGATTTACTGATATTTGCCACAACAAACCCCCTTCGAACCCTCCAGTCCCACATGTTGTGAATTGCTTTTGTTCTTTGATTTACTGATATTTGCCACAACGTTTTTCATGTGTGTTTATTTTATTAATTAGTTGTGAATTGCTTTTGTTCTTTGATTTACTGATATTTGCCACAACCATCTTTATAAAGTAAACTCATCTCGTTTTGTTGTGAATTGCTTTTGTTCTTTGATTTACTGATATTTGCCACAACCATGGCCTCGGGGCTCTCCGTAGATCATGGGTTGTGAATTGCTTTTGTTCTTTGATTTACTGATATTTGCCACAACTTAGAAAACAATAGCACTACTAATTATTAGTTGTGAATTGCTTTTGTTCTTTGATTTACTGATATTTGCCACA
>JALHLK010000017.1:0-43271 GCA_022844565.1 Saprospiraceae bacterium | reverse complement strand
GTTGTGAATTGCTTTTGTTCTTTGATTTACTGATATTTGCCACAACTTAGAAAACAATAGCACTACTAATTATTAGTTGTGAATTGCTTTTGTTCTTTGATTTACTGATATTTGCCACAACTGTAGGTGTAATACTGCCGCTATTTATACTGTTGTGAATTGCTTTTGTTCTTTGATTTACTGATATTTGCCACAACTTAGAAAACAATAGCACTACTAATTATTAGTTGTGAATTGCTTTTGTTCTTTGATTTACTGATATTTGCCACAACAGCCTTGGGCCTACCCACCACACCACACCAGTTGTGAATTGCTTTTGTTCTTTGATTTACTGATATTTGCCACAACCAATAAGCTAGGAATGATATTAAGAAATCAGTTGTGAATTGCTTTTGTTCTTTGATTTACTGATATTTGCCACAACTGAAACCGTTGTGTATAAGCTAAAGTCAGGGTTGTGAATTGCTTTTGTTCTTTGATTTACTGATATTTGCCACAACAGTAGGGAAATCAAACCCAACATTTACACAGTTGTGAATTGCTTTTGTTCTTTGATTTACTGATATTTGCCACAACGCAAGCTTTGTGCTCAAAGTAGGAAAAGAGTTGTGAATTGCTTTTGTTCTTTGATTTACTGATATTTGCCACAACTTATGGAGGTGGTTTATTTGATGCTAATGGTTGTGAATTGCTTTTGTTCTTTGATTTACTGATATTTGCCACAACTTTTCACTAAATACAATTCCTGACTTTAGGTTGTGAATTGCTTTTGTTCTTTGATTTACTGATATTTGCCACAACGTTTTGGAGTTGGTGTATTGATTCAATATAGTTGTGAATTGCTTTTGTTCTTTGATTTACTGATATTTGCCACAACCATTCCAAAATACTTTGCCATTGCCAACATGTTGTGAATTGCTTTTGTTCTTTGATTTACTGATATTTGCCACAACGGTGGCTTCTCTAAGTTGAATCTCTCGGAGGTTGTGAATTGCTTTTGTTCTTTGATTTACTGATATTTGCCACAACGATAATTTGGGAAACTATTAATGTCATATAGTTGTGAATTGCTTTTGTTCTTTGATTTACTGATATTTGCCACAACTTGGACGTTGCCTGATGCTAGTGTAAGTAAGTTGTGAATTGCTTTTGTTCTTTGATTTACTGATATTTGCCACAACAGTACCTATATAGTAGTACTTAGTAATGAGTTGTGAATTGCTTTTGTTCTTTGATTTACTGATATTTGCCACAACATGTGCTTTTTTCGATAATGAGGAAGATTGGTTGTGAATTGCTTTTGTTCTTTGATTTACTGATATTTGCCACAACATACCCTAGTGTATTGTGTTGAATATCAGGTAAATAGCAACTTATTTAGAATTTGAAAAAGGCAAATATTTTGAAATAGGAAAGCCGGTTTACTGGCTTTTTTATTTTCTAATCAAAATAATTCCAATTGCTTTGGGAGATTAGATGGTGGTTTTGGTTTTTCACTAAAGAAAAACTCTATTCTTCCAAATTGTACATCCGTAATTTCGAAAACAATGACTTGCCCCAAAGGAGGTAATTTGGATTTTACTCTTTTTTTATGTACTTCTGCATTTTCTCTGCTGCTGCAATGTCTTGCATACATACTATATTGGATCATTTTAAAACCATCGTCTAATAGAAATTTTCTAAATACGGTATAAGCCTTCCGATCTTTCTTGGTGTCGGTAGGTAAATCGAAGTGTACAAATACCCACATAATCTGATATTTATTAAGTCTTGTAATCATTGTAAATCGGGATATAATATTTTTCTTGCTTTGCCTTGATAACATTGTACCAAACTTGCTGTGGTTCGTTGGGCTCCGACCATAAGAGGGCTATCTTTGCCTTGTATGGATACATCCAACACCGGTATTTGTAATAAATATGCTTTATCCTCTTTGGTTAAGTTCCCATTATGTTCTTTTATTTGACTGAGGTATTTCATAATATATTGGTCTACTATCGGGCGGTATGGCTCCATGATGTCGTCTGCAAGACAGTACGGATTGTATTTATTACTATGATGTATGCCTAATGCTGGTAAGCAACCACTACCCACAAGATTTCTTGCAATGACTGCTCTTAATATAGCATATCCATAATTGAACAATACATTTGGGCCTCCATCATCTCTACCTCGCGTTACTTCATGTTGTTTTAGCAATGCATTCCAATAGATGGCAGCTGCTTGTCCTTCATAGTTTTCAGGGTCTCCACTGTTGACCTTGGCGATCATTTTTTCTAAATGGATAAACCGATATCCAAGATGCCGCAGCAAATAAGATTGATTTTTGATCTTAGCACTAATTGTTTGTTTCCATAGCTGTTTTTTGAGGGGTTCACTAGCCTCCACTTGGTACCTTAATTTCTCACTGTACGTATCATTTCCATATATGGGCAAGCTCATAGATAGGGGCATATGATCGGACCCACACCATATTATGACAGAATTATTTTCTTGAAGTAGTGTTATCACGGAGTGTGTGATAGTCACTTGTTGATGGTCTGCTATGAGGATACCTATGTCTTCAATGGGTATGGTATGTTCTTCTGGGTTATCTCCAGTTTTTTTAATGCAAAGTTGATTGTTCTTAACGGATAAATAAGCGGGATTACCAAAATATAGTGTGCGTTTGATCATTGGGGAAGTATTTTATATAAGTGTATCAAATACTTTGCCAAAAATAAAGTAATAGTATTTTAGTATTCCCCGATTTGAATTATATCTCCCAAATGGTTAATTCTAACTTTTTTGATATCCTTCAGATGTGGTAAACTTTGAATAACCTTATACGTTGTTCCTTTTAATACACTTTGAGCATCTACATTTGTTTCTAAATGATGTCGAAACCAAATACCTGACAACAATGATCCAAATTTCTGTACTCTAAACAAATTAGGACTAATCAGTTTCTTATTTTTCGGGTCTAACAAGTCAATTTCATTTGGTTCGAATCCCATTTTTTCATTAGGAAAAACAAAATATTCATTTTGTTTCATAGAAAACATAAATTGCCAACCAATACCTTGATTATAATAAGTGTCCACTACTGGTAGATCTTCTTTGATTAGTTTTACTGCATCAAAAAGAGAAACCACTCTTTCGTGTAAATTTCCGTTTTCATCTTTGTAAATAGCTACGTGGTGGTTGTTTCCAGTACTTACAAAATCTACTGGAATTTGATTTCCATTTTTATCTTTCAATTCGTTGCCTAAGTGGTCCTTTTTATAATGTAAAAATTCAGCGTTTTTGACGCCAGAAATTGTAACTCTCTTCACAGAAATGCCTTTAGATTCGTTTTGCCAAACTGGATTTTTTTCCAAATCTGAAAAAGCTTTTTTAGCGTCGTTACCATAACTTTGAAGCCTTTCAATTAGTATTTTTTTAATTTTTGAGTCAAGAACTTTCTCAATCGATTTTACATCTTTAAAGTTATCAGGAGAAATATCTTTACGGATAGAATAATCTTCTTCGAGCCAAGTCAAATTTACTGATTCTGGCATTGGATTCGTTCTGTCACCATCAATAAAGATAGGATTTTTATTTAAAGCATTTGGTCCTCCAAAGGCTTTTTTAGGATCCTTGCCATTTTCAATAAGTCTTTGTAAAAGCAATAATTTGTAAGTTGGGTTACTTATTTTAAGTATAGTTTCTTCATCAAATTTAGTTCCAACCTTTTCTTCTTTATTTATATAAAACTGATATTTTCCATACATGGATTCTTTGTGAAGTTGGCCACGAGGAGTGAGTTCAATTTTTGATATTTCACCATTGGTACCTTTAATTATATTCCTATTTTTGGTAACAACTTTATTCTTTGCCTTGTGAGACACCAAAACATTTTCTAAATGTTCTTTTGCCACTTGCCTAAAATTGTCGATTGGAGATTTAAACACTCTCTGTTTTTGTCCTTGATCATTTATTTTTAGCTCCGTTTCAAGGTTTTCTATAGCAATTACGTTGTTATGCATATTATGCTTTTGGTCTTTCCTAGCATTCAAATAATTGAGGTACTGAATATGATTGTGCTTAGTAAAGGCTACGGTCAGTGCATCCATAGCGTGGTGTCTGTGATCGTTTCTTTTTGTCCAGGCTATTATCCGTTCTTTAAAGTTCCCGTCCTTTTTTTCAACGTTTTCTGTTAGACCAAGTGCCTTAAATTTTTCGAAATTCAATTCTTGCATTATGTTAATAAGTCCCCAATCTTCGCGAAGTCGATCTGTTATATTTCCAGAAGTTGATACAACTGTTCTAGTAATTTCGAGCAACATATTTTTTGCTTTCTTAGCTATATACTGACTATCTCGTAAATCTCTCTCAATAAACCCATCACCTATTTCACTTTCTTGCTTTAGAAGTTTTTGATATTTAGCCTTTGAGATTCCTTCCTCTTTGCCTAATTTATATAGCTTATCTAAGAGAAGTGTATATTCTTCTAGTTTTTCATTTCCAAATTTGGCTAAAATATAATCATATGCAGTTTGATTGCCCTTGTCTAGGTTGGTATGTCGGTAAACTAATGTTTTATTTGAAAAACTATCGTCAAATAGACGTGATTGGGGAATTATGTGCTCTATATCTACTTCTTTACTAAATAGAATTTCTTTTGGAATATAAGTGTTTGTATATAGGTCTTTGTAACCATTATTTCTAAGTTCTTCATACAATTTATAGCGTATTATGTCATTTCTTGTTGGATTTTTAATTCCAAATTCGTTTTGCAAGGTTTTAAATATTTTTTCATGCTCAATTTTTGCTGCATTAATATTGCTTGTCATTTCAGCTCTTTCCTTGGCATTTTTTTTCAACTCTCTTGCAAGTTCAATCCTTATTTCATCAAATTTGAAATATTCAATAATTTCTCCATTAGCATTTTTCTTGCTATTTTTATCGATAAGCTGGTTGACTAAATTAACCATTTGATTTAATATTTTTTCAACCACTGGATTACGTAGACTATTTTTCTTTAATATATCCAATTTGTCTCTTAGAGGTCTCGAATTGATTTCATCTATTGTTAAGGAGGCTGCTGAATGTCTATAACCTGCGAATTCACATGCAACACTATATTTATTTTCTTTAATATAAGGATATATTTTTCGAATAGCTTTGGTGCTAAGACTACCATAATCGATAGGTAGAGAGACATTAGCTAAAATTTTGGAATGTTCAAGTTTGAAGCCAAATTTTTTATTTAGCAATTCAAAGAGCTTTTCATTTCCACTTTGTGAATCATCACCTTCATATGAATAAAGTAAATGCCAAAGTTGATATGATGGCTGTTTTTCGAATTCCTTACCATCTAGTTCAGCATTAAAATTAAGAATTTCTGAATTAATATTTAGAGTATCAAATATATCTTTAATAAATGTTTTAATTTTTGAGACGGGTATGTTTAAATCATCTAATTCTATCTCATCTTTGTTAGATTTTACATTCAATATTTCTTTAACATTATATCCTTCTATTTCTATAATTTTTAAGTAGGCATTATATAGGTTTTTATTAGTAATATTACCTTCTAACTGAGTATAATTGAGCTCCCAATCTGTTGGTTTGTAACCTAATAATTCAATTATTTTTGTTGCTGATAGGTTGCCCTTGATATTGAGTTCTTCAAATAAACTTTGTCTGGTTTCAAAATCAAAAACAAATTGTAGGTTTTCTTCAAAAAGTGATGGTTGAAAAGTGTTATTTTGAATTTGTTGTTTTTTTCCCTTTTTCCTTGCTTCTACATTATTGAGAATCTGCCAAATCTTAAACTCTTGAGTTAGTGGTGAAGATTTAGGAGCCACCCTTTGCCCAATAATTTTCTTTTTATCGTTAATAATTTTTTCTTTATTTTCAAATTCACAAAAACTAATTAGTCCTTTTTGGGATTTGAGTTTTCGTTGATAAAAAATGGTTACATCTCGGATTTCTGCCTTTAATTCTTCGGTCAGTTCAGTATGATGTTTTGATTGTTCTTTCCAAATTGTTTCAAATTCATCTAAATAATCTTGACGATAAAAGACTTGATTCTTTAACCTAGTATGTGGATTTGATTTTAACTTTTTGTATAAATTTTGGCCTACTGTTTCTTTATTAAAATAGAGCTCCTTACTTCTATCAGAAATATTGCCCAAATATCCGCTTGAATTGTTAAGGTTGTTGTTAATTTCTGTAATCACATATGCTACTTCTTCTATTGTGAGACACTTTTCCAATGCTTGGATTCTCAATGAATAAGATTGTATTCTTTTTTCATCTCTTGACTTGGCTTTAATATCTACAGTTGTAATTTTATACTTTCCCCAAAAAGTAGCGGCTGTTTGTCTTTGTCCTTTTCCTTGGATTTCTTTGTAAAATGAATCGGTTAAAAGTTCTGGATAAAATTGTTTTTGAAAACTCCAAACAAGGTCTAATTCTTTCTGTAGATCAGAGCGATAAAAATCGGGTATAATTTTTTTCCCTTCTGTGAGCAATTGAAATACTAATTGACCAGGTGTAAAATTTTCTTCATAAAGTCTTTTGGCTATGGCCATACCATCTATTGCTTGCCCTTCTTCGTCATTTTTGGCTTTTCGACTGCTTTTATACCCTCTTTTTTTATTTATAGCTAAAAATACTCTAGCTAGTTCATATTTATTTATCTTCTCTGTAACAGCTTTTGATCTTAATTGCCATGTTTCATGAGTAGTATTTAATCCATTTTCTGCAAGTAATGTGCTGTTTGTAATTAACCTAGAAGTTAATAATATCTCAATTAGATTTTTTCTTCTTAACTGAAATCTATCTAAATTTCTTCTTGCTCCTCGTTTAAGTGTTCTATCCGCATTAATTGTTATTGGCTTACCTTTTTCAAAATCGGTTTGTTCATCAGTTGTCAAAGGATTAACTCTAGTTCCTATTTGAATAATTTTAGAGTCATCTCGATTCTCTCCTTCAATAACATATGCCCATCCAATAGATGTATTTCCCAAATCCAGTCCCAAAATATTTTTACCCATTTTCTTTGGTTTTTTAAATTATATAATATCTTTGTAGCAACAAAAGCAATTCACAATAAGGATTATTCCGTTGTGAAAACATATAGCGCCTCGACTATCTTCGGGGCTTTTTTGTTTTTAAAGCTTAATCTTCTTGCAAAATTTCTTTGAAACGGTGTTTTCATGTTTTTTGGAGCTTTTTCTTGAAAAACAAATTTAATATCCATCTTTTCTTTTACCAAACTTTAGCCTAACAATTTTCTAAATTAAATTTCCCTACATTCTATTAAAAATTATTTTCCCCATTTTTAATCCAAAAACCTCCTATTTATCTACATTTTTCATCTGCCAAAATATTTATTTTAAAAATAACTTAAAAATTAGTTGCATAACTAAAAAATACGTTGTATATTTGTTTTGTAATTAATTTTAGAAGGAAGAGATGAAGAGTAGATTAGAGAGATTGACCAAGGCGGAGGAAGAATTGATGCACATGTATTGGGATAGGGGAGAGGCAACCGTGACAGAGCTCATCGCGGATATGCCAGAACCAAAACCACCACATTCCACCATTTCATCCATCACCCGCATCTTGGAAAGTAAAGGATTTTTAGATCACAAGGCATTTGGTCGCACTTATGTTTATTTTCCTATCGTACGTAAGGAAGAGTATTCTAAATTTTCGGTGCGCAATCTGGTGAGTTCCTATTTTGAGGGATCGATGAATGAATTAGTAAGTTTTTTAGTAAAAGAAAATGACCTCTCACTGAGTGACCTTGAAAAAATTAAGTCCAAATTTAAGGACGAACAGGAGTGATGGAGTAGCAAGAGCAGTAATGATGGAGTAGGGCAGTAGCGCGTAAGTTTTGTTAATTTTTAAAACACATTTGCCATGTATTTTTTACACGTTAGTATCATTTGGATAGTATTGTATCTGTCCTATTATTTTGGTATGCAAAGATTGACTTTCTTTCAAAATAATCGATTGTTTTTGGTTTCGAGTCTTGTGTTGGGCTTGGTACTTCCACTTATAGCTCCTTTAATCATCATCGATAAGCCAGAAGTGTTTACGATTTCGATGGCAGATATGTCTACTATCGAAGTGTTTAGCCTGCAAGTCAAAGAGAAGACAATAGATTGGCATATGATTGCGCTGCTATCGATGAAGTTGATCTACCTTTTGGGTGTCACTTTTATGTTGATGAGATTGATCAATGGTTTGCAAAAGATTTTTAAATTGTACCAATCAGCAGAAAAGGTCAAGCAAGGCAATCTGGTATTTGCGTATAATGAAAAACCGCATCTTCCTTTTTCTTTTCTTAATGTCATTTTTCTAAGCAAAGGACTAAATTTTGGAGAAAAATTGCATAAAGTTATCACCCATGAAATAACGCATGTGCAGCAATGGCACAGCATTGATGTTTTGATTACTGAATTACTTCAAGTCTTCTTTTGGTTTAATCCAGTCCTTATTTTCTACAAAAAATCACTCAAAGATGCCCATGAATATATTGCGGATCGGACCGTAGTATCCCAATCAGACTATAAAGAATACATTCATCTCTTACTACATACCACATCTAGCCCACTACAAGACCAATTAGTTAATAGTTTTTTCAATTCACAAATTAAAGATCGTATAGCCATGTTAAATTTAAATAAATCAAATAAAAAGGCTGCCTTGCGGTATGCTATTATTTTACCGATGATTGGATTGTTTACTTATTTACTTGCTTCGAGTAAGGTCATGGGTAAAATTGAATCAAATGAATTTTTGACAAACCTTAAAGACACTATCCCAAGCGTTAAAGAACTATCATTAGCCAATTTACTATCTATGCAAAATACCGAGGCTGAAAAAGGACTTTATATGTGGAAAGATAGCAAGTTAAATTACAATGGGTATAATTTTACCATCGTCAATAAAGAAATCAATGGGCTTTTTGACTTGACAGAATGGAAAATGGATATGTCTGTCAATGAAGAGAGGAAAGAAATCAAAATAAACTTGTTAAGCAGAAATGAAGTTACTAATAATTCTAGTAATGCAGTATTTCCGCCCTTACCACCACCTCCACCTCCACCAGCTCCTTTATATAAAACTGTGGAAGAAATGCCCCGTTTTCCAGGATGCGAAGACTTAAATGGAACAATTTTTGAAAAAGACGCATGTTCGAAAAATAAATTATTGCAATATCTAGGAACGAATGTTTCTTACCCTAAATCAGCCAGAGACCAAGGTATTTTCGGTCAAGCGGTTGTACAATTTGTTGTCTTAAGTACGGGTGAAATTGCAGATGTAGTAGTGCTACGCGATCCAGGTGCTGGTTTAGGTGTTGCTGCTAAGGCAGTAGTAGAGTCCATGAACAAAATGGATGCTAAATGGGTACCAGGTAGAGAAAATGGTCAAGCTGTCAATGTGCAGTATACCATTCCTATCAAATTTGCCTTAAAAGGAGTCGAAGATCCTAATAAGTCCGAAGATATAAAGGGCCAAACAGTGGTAGTAGGACATGGATCACCGCCTCCACCACCTCCACCACCTCCTACAACGGGAAAAGAGTTGTTTAAAATAGTAGAACAAATGCCTCGATTTCCCGGGTGTGAAAATTCTGAGGACACTGACGATGATAAAAAAAGATGTGCCAATATGAAATTGTTAGAATTCCTAAGTAATACAGTACTTTATCCAAAGGAAGCGCGAGAAAGCAAAGTAGAAGGGCAAGCAGTAGTTCAGTTTAATGTTATGAAAGACGGTACGATTGAAGATGTTGTTGTTATTCGTGATCCTGGAGCAGGAATGGGTGAAGCAGCCAAACAAGCGGTACTAAAAATGAATAATATGGATCAGAAATGGACTCCTGGGAGGCAACGAGGTCAAGCTGTCAATGTACAATATACGGTGCCTATTAAATTTAAATTGAATGATGATTCACCAAAAGAAAGTTTAACAGATCTTCAGAAAAATCCATCGAAAAAACCATTAATTGTTCTTGATGGTAAAGCATTGATCCTAAATGGGTCTGATGTTCTCGCTAAAGTTGATCCAGAAGACATCAAATCAGTTAATGTTTTTAAGGATGAAAAAGAAATATTAAAATATACTGATAATCCTGGAGAATTTGAAGGTTTGATTGTAGTAGTTACAAAAAATGGGGCAAAGCAAAACCAAGAATTATCTAAAAAGGTGTTGGTAAAGGATAAAAAAATAGGTACAGATGTATCTTTGGAAAATGCTGAATACTTTATAAATGGAGTAGCATCTAATAAACAAAAGATAGATGCAGTAAATCCATCAGATATTTTGTCTGTCTCGATACTCAAAGAAATCAAAAATGGCAAAACAATTGGTAAAATCATGATTCAGACCAAAAATCCTGAGTCAAGTCCAAATGGATTGTCCATCAAAGCGTATCCGAATCCGTCACCTCAAGATAGAATCAATATTGCTATCACAAGTAAGAATTCGAAATCGCCTGCGGTGCTAAAAGTATATGATATAAATGGTAAGATAATACATTCTGAGGCAGCCAACATTTCAAATGGGTCGGCAAATCTCGAAGTCAATCTTTCGGGTAAGGTCGTAAATGCTGCACAAGTTATCTTCATAGTAGAGCAAGGTAAAGAGATACAGATGACGAAAGTGGCTCTAAATTAAAAATATTGAATTTAGATAATTAAATTTTTAAAGGGGTAACAACACAAAACTGTTATCCCTTTAATATTTGAGTAAAGTTGTCTTTGATTACTTCATATAGCTTTTGGGTCGGCAATCCCATCACGTTGGCATAACTCCCTTCTATTTTTGAGATTTTTGCCATACCAATCCAATCCTGAATGCCATATCCTCCCGCTTTGTCAAAAGGTTTGAACGTATTTACATAATAATCAAGCTCCGCATCGGTGAGCACATCCAAGTATACTTTAGTGGTCTCACTAAAGGGCACAAAATTTACATGATTACCTACCACTACCCCTGTTATCACATAATGGTAACCTCCCATCAATTGACTAATCATTTGACTTGCCTCATTGGTATCTTCAGGCTTATTGTAGATCAATCCTTCTTTGATGACGACGGTATCGGCTGTAATCAGTAAGTCGTGTTTTTGAAGATCAGAGATGATGCTTTTAAATTTCTTTTCGGCAAGTAGAATGGGTACTTTATTTACATCCTCTGACAGGTCAAAAGATTCGTCAACATCTTTGTGTATAACCTCAAAATTTTGAACAATAGATTTGAGTAATTCTTGCCTTCTCGGAGATTTAGAACCTAAATATACCATGTCTAATGATAATAAAATTGGACAATTAAATAAAAATATACCAAACCTAGTAGGATAATAAACTTTAGTAACTTACTCACTTTACTGTAGTGTACTTTTATCTCTGCTTTAAAGATTTTGAGAATGGCAAGGCATATGGGGCCAGCAAGTATTACTAAAGGATATGATTTTAACCTAAAATCCAAATCATTTTTTAAGGCTACCCATGCGACTAAAGCAAGTACCAAGAGGATAAGTAGGAATATTATTAATCTTTTGGCTGAAAGTTTCCCGTATTTAATAGGGAATGTAGTAAGATTTTGACTTTGGTCTCCTTCTACATCTTCTAAGTCTTTTACCAACTCTCTACTTAGATTGATCAGAAAAACAAAACCAGAAAAACCAAGAATAATCGCAAGACTATTACCTAAAGCATCATTTTCGATCAATTGAGGTTCTGCAAAAATCATCACTATCGACACGAACGCAATCGACAAAGCTACTACAGTATTTCCTATTAAACCTTGTTTTTTCAATCGGTGACTGTACAAATACATCAATCCTTGCATAATGAAATAAATGGAAACTAAGTAAATTTTACCAATGGAATAGGCTATATAAATTGCAGTTAGCAGTCCCAAAAGTAAAAAGCTATAATAAATTTTAAGAGCCGACTCCTTTCGGATTTTACCCGAGGCGATCGGGCTATTGGGTTTATTAATTTTGTCAATTTCATTATCAAAAAGATCGTTAATCACATTAGCGCAGATGACGATACAGATCGTACAGAAGATAAAAAGTAGTATTTCGTGTTGCTGTAACTGAAGACTCAATCCGGCTTGTTCGAATGCAGGTTTTATCAAGAAGAAATACAACAAATACTGATAAATACCCGTGATCAATACATTTTTCCATCTAATTAGATCAAGTAATGATTTCATAGATGTGCTTCGTTGTACCAATTACCGTGTAATTTCAATACTTTTTCAATGATATCTCTTACACAACCGTCGCCTCCCTTAATAGAAGATATATAATCAGCCTTTTCTAAAACCTCTGTGACTGCATCATTTGGACAAGTAAATACACCTACAAAAGGTATGACTGATAAATCGGGTAAATCATCACCCATGTAGAGGATTTCTTCTTTCATCAGATTGGTGGTCGCCAATAAATCTTGGATGGCACTGACCTTCTCACTCAATTTATCATAGATGCCAGTTACACCTAGGAGTTCTAATCTTTTTCGGACACCGATCGATGCTCCTTTGGTGATTATATACATTTGGTATCCAGATTTAATAGCAATCTTCATAGCTTGCCCATCTCTTACACTCATAGTCCGTAAAAACTCGCCATGCTCTGTCACCAATACCTTTCCATCCGTCAAAACTCCATCGACATCCAATACAAAGGCTTTAATAGGTAATAAACTAGCGTGATTAAACATAAATTTTGATATAAATTAAGCAACAAAGGTAATAAAACAAATTAATGGGAAGATCTAAAAACTCCTTTTCGTAGTGAAAAAAATAAGAAAAAGCCAAGAACAAGGCATGAAGAGGGAAACAAAATCGTCACGAACGATTTTAGCTCTAAACTAGGGCTTCGATGCCCTAGCATTGAGAATATTTACAGCAGCAATAATCCAGTGAAGACACTTTTTTGATTTCAACGCAGTGATTGGCAATTGCAGTCACGAAGTATACACAACGCGATAAATTTTCTGTAATCGAAATAGAGCATATTGAACGTCCCTATGTTCTCTTCGTAAAGGATTGTCTAAACAAGGAATACCATTAATTATTATACCCAAAATAACCACGAAATTAAGCTTTTAAAAATAATTAACTTTTTATTACCATTTGTATTTGTCAAATATTAATAATTTTGGAATGGATTTTGTTATAAATATAATTATGAAAAAGATAACACAACTACTCCTTATATTTTTGACATCTTACTCAGCTATTTGTGCTCAAGATAAAGTAAGAACAACGGTGATTTTGTATAATGTCACTCCTTTAAAGGTTGACTTGGCGCCAGATGGAACCATCGTCAACATTCATGGCAAAGAGGATGATTATTTCAAAGGATATACTTTGGTAAAAAACGCTGATAGTGAAGATATACTTGCTAACTCTGACGGTGCATTTTATATGCCTAGTAAAGATTTTACGGTAGCACCTAAGGCACTAAATCTTGATTATAGATCAGACCTTGCGTTATTGTCAAGCAAAGCTATTTCAGCTATAGACGAATCAGTAGCTTACCTCTCTGCTAATCCTAGTCAAAAAGTAATGATTACGCCATATAAAAGTTCAGGTACAAGTGACCAATTATTATTGTTAGATAATAGGATAAAAACAGTACTAATGTATCTTGAAATAAAGGGAATAGCTAAAAACAGAATAGCGCTAAATGGAGAGCCACAATCTACGAATCCTAATCAAATGATATTGACTTTTCTCAAATAATATATTCATATTTTGTCAAAGCAATTGGGTGTTTTTTTTGAAGTCTAATATAAAAACCCAAACAGCCAAAGAGGAATCTTATTCTTCATACCTGTGATGAGTTCATCCGATACTACAAAGCTATTTTCCACATTTGCAATTTGATTAAATTTTTTGTTTTTGCCACCCACTTCAAAAGTGTATTGGTCATCGATAAGAAAATCACCATAAGCCGAAGTATTCACTTCATGAAGACTAGAAACTTGATTGAAGAAAAAAGTTTCTCTGATATTACCAATGTTAGTTGTAGGTGAAATACTGTAAGCTAAATTCGTGTTGTTAAGGTATATTTTCTCAGGTTTGCTTAATAAGCTATATCCTTTGCCAGAGTCAAGCAGTAAATTGATCAATCCAGCTTGTTCTAGGTAATATAAATATTGACTGACTGTAGCTTTATTTAATTCTAGACTACCTGCAAGCTTTGTAATATTGGGCTGAAATGGAACCTCCTCAGCAAGTAAGAGTAATAATTTTTTGATTTTCGAAACACTTTGAATGTTCGTTCCCAGTACATAAGGCATATCTATTTCTAAGATATTATTTATTACATTTTCGAGTTTTAAATGAAAATTATGCTTGTTTGATAGGTAAAAGGGGAAAAAACCAATTTTTAAATATTCATTGAAATAGGGTAAGATTTTAATATGCGAAGTTAACTCGTGGGCAATTGCAATATGATTATTCAAAACCTCATTTAATGTAAAAACGGGAAGTGAATTGCCTGTTTCAAACGAAAGAAACTCCCTAAAAGAAAGGCCATGCAAATTATATGTGAGGGCTCTTCTACTTAAATCTGCGGCACCACTATAAATTTGCAACATTGAAGAACCTGTAAAAACGATTTTTAATTCTGGGAATAAATCATAGGTCGTTTTTAAATCTTTACTCCAATTTTTGTACTTATGGATTTCGTCAAGGTATAAATGAGTTCCACCTAAATTTAAATGATCTTCTGCTATTTTAAAAATTGTCGACTTTTCAACAAATAAGTTATCCATACTGATGTAAAGTGCTTCATTCGATTGTCCAAATTTTTTTACAATATGCTGTAAAATCATCGTTGTCTTACCTACACCTTTTGGCCCTTTGATGCCAATCAACCTTTCATTCCAGTCAATTTGATCACTTAAATATCTAGACAATTTTAAATCTACTGTCTGTAAATATTTCTGATGATATTTGTATAGTTCTTCCATTTTACACTTAAAATTACCGCAAAGATACACAATAATTCTTAAAAACTCTATAAATGATTATCAGACTAACGTGATTATAGTAGAAAACGATTAGTCTAGTAATCATATATAAATTTATTTTATAAGAATAATGAATTCAGATTGTTATCTTATATAGGGGTAATATCTTATGGTCAACATCATGAGTTTTATGGTAGAATATTTATTTTTACATTATCTTTCCATTATCAAAAACCTTTTTCACTAATTTTTGTAGAATTGTACATAAAATTGGTTGACGTAAATTAAAACTCAAAAAGCTATAATTTGAGCATTTTTAATTTTATTTTTGCGGCACTTTTAAAGAAAGAAATAAAAACGATGGCAAGAGAATTAACACTGAGAGATGCGCTTAATGAAGCGTTGGCAGAAGAAATGAGAAGAGACGAAACGGTCTTTTTGATGGGTGAAGAGGTAGCAGAGTATAATGGTGCCTACAAAGTAAGTAAAGGCCTCTTAACAGAATTTGGAGCAAAAAGAGTCATTGATACTCCGATTGCAGAATTAGGTTTTGCAGGTATCGGTGTAGGTGCAGCAATGAATGGTCTACGACCAATCGTAGAATTTATGACTTGGAATTTTGCAATTCTTGCTTTTGACCAAATCGTAAATAATGCAGCTAAAACATTATCTCAATCAGGAGGTCAATTTAACTGTCCAATTGTATTTAGAGGTCCATCAGGGGCAGCAGGACAGCTTGCACAACAGCATTCACAAACTTTTGAGTCTTGGATGGCAAATGTACCAGGCTTAAAAGTAATATCTTGTATCGATCCAGCAGATGCTAAAGGTTTATTAAAAGCGGCCATTAGAGACGATGATCCGATCTGTATGATGGAAAGTGAGCAATTATATGGATTTAAAGGTATGGTCCCAGATGGAGATTACATCGTACCCATAGGGAAAGCGTCCATCAGAAAAGAAGGTAGCGACGTAACCATCGTATCGTACAATAAAATGGTATTGGTAGCACTAGCAGCAGCAGCAGAGCTTGAAAAAGAAGGTATATCCGCAGAAGTAATAGACCTGAGAACGATCAGACCACTAGATTTTGCCACCATCGTTGCATCTCTAAAAAAGACGAATAGAATGGTCGTGGTTGACGAAGCTTGGCCATATGCTAGTGTGGCTTCAGAAATTGCATATAGAGTGCAAAGACACGCTTTTGATTATTTGGATGCTCCTGTAGTAAGAGTCAATTCAGCAGATACATCTTTAGGTTACGCTCCTACATTGGTAGAAGAGTACCTTCCCAATCCGACGAAAGTGATTAAAGCAGTAAAAGAGGTGATGTATATCAACGCTTAAGGTTTGTTTTTATTGAGTTTAACAGGTGTAGCTTAATGTTGAGTATCCTGATAAAAGAAAATTAAATGTCAGTTGTAAAAGATGATTCTAAAAAGGTAAAGCTGTCGCGTGATACTTTAGTAAGATCTGTTAGAATATTTAAGTACATCAAGCCTTACATGGGTTACTTTGTTGCGGGCATGTTTCTTTTAGTTTTGGGAAGTCTACTATTTATGCTTTTTCCAGGTTTGGCAGGTGAAATGGCCAATATTGCAGAAGGAAAAAGTAAGTACAATCTTGGCATAAAGCTGGAGGATTTTTGGATCATATTTCTTGTGATTTTGGTAGCACAAGGATTATTTTCATATCTACGCACCATGTTTTTTACCATCGTTGCAGAAAATGGTATGGCCGATCTTAGGAAAGAGCTCTACAATAAAATCATTGCCCAGAATATTTCTTTTTTTGAAGAAAGAAGAGTAGGGGAATTGACTAGTAGAATTACTACAGATATTGAGCAATTACAAAGTATCTTTTCAATAACGCTTGCGGAATTTTTAAGACAAATTGTTATACTTGTAGTAGGCATTGGAATCATAGCTTATTTAGCACCAAAGCTATCATTGGTCATGTTAGCCACTTTTCCTGCCATAGTCATATTAGCTATGTTTTTTGGAAGATATATTAGGAGGCTTTCAAAAAATAGACAAGACAAATTAGCCGAAACCAACATTGTTGTAGAAGAAACTTTTCAATCTTTTAATATCGTAAAATCTTTTGCCAACGAATGGTATGAGGCCATCAGGTATGCTAAAAGTGTAGATAAAGTAGTAAAAATATCCATTGAATTTGCCAAAGTAAGAGGTTTATTCATCGTATTTATCATCACTTTTTTGTTTGGAGGATTGTTTTTTATTCTTTGGAAAGGCGCAATCATGGTCCAAGATGGAGAAATGGAAATTGGGGAATTGATCTCATTTATATTTTACACAGGTATATTAGGAGGAGCAATCGCTTCATTTGGAACCTTATACACAGCAATTAGTCAAGGTATTGGGGCTACAGAAAGAATATTAGAAATACTTGAAAGTGATCAGGAGATTAAAAATGTGAAAGCAATCCCAGTACCTCTAAAGCTCAAAGGTGATGTCAACTTTGACAACGTTAATTTTTCCTACCCTTCTAGAAAAGATGTTACCGTCTTAAAACAAGTGAATATCAACATAAAAGCAGGCAGCAAAGTAGCCTTGGTAGGTCAGAGTGGTAGTGGTAAATCTACTTTGGTTCAATTGTTAATGCGATTTTACGATCTCACAAGTGGCACGATCACAGTAGACGGTGTCGATATTCAGTCTTACAATGTTAATAATTATAGAGCTGCTATAGGTGTGGTACCCCAAGATGTGATACTATTTGGTGGCACTATTCGAGAAAATATACTCTATGGTAAGCCTGATGCAACGGAAGATGAAATCATCAAAGCTGCAGAACAAAGTAATAGCCTCGAATTTATCAATGGATTTCCTGAGAAGTTTGAAACCATTGTTGGTGATAGAGGTGTAAAACTGTCTGGAGGCCAAAAGCAGCGAATTGCTATTGCGAGAGCATTATTAAAAGATCCTGCTATCTTATTACTCGATGAGGCTACTTCTTCACTTGATGCAGAGTCCGAACGAGTAGTGCAAGAAGCTTTGGATAGGTTGATGGTAGGAAGAACTTCGATCATCATCGCACACCGATTGGCTACCATTAAAGATGTAGACTGTATCTACGTGATCGAAAAAGGCAAAATCGTAGAGTCAGGTACCCACGAAGATCTATCCAATTATAAAGATGGAGTGTATAGCAGCTTGGCCAAACTTCAATTTTATCAGAACTAACAGGCTACGTTTTTTTTAATTGTATATGCTGATTTCTGCAAGAATTTGTGATTAATGAATAAAAAATCTATCTATTAATTAGATTTCGTCTAATTAAGCATTGAAGTACAGATTTTAACAAATTAATAATTCCTTTACGCTTTAGAAGTTTGGAGTAATTACTACATTTGAATTTTCAAATCATAAATGTGCCATAGATGAACAGAAGAGAAGCATTACAAAATGTTACACTACTAATAGGTGGAGCTGTGTCGCTGACAACAGCATCCGTAATCTTAAATGGTTGTAAACCTTCCAATGAAGGAAAAGAAGTTGCAGGAGCAGCTGGAAAGCCATTTTCTTTATCAGCAGATCATTCAAAAATCTTGGATGAATTAACAGAAATTATCATTCCGAAGACAGACACTCCAGGAGCAATCGAGGCAGGTGTTGGTCCATTCATTGCTTTGTTATTGGCTGATTGCTACACGAAAGAGCAGCAAGACCACTTTGTTAAGGGATTTGACTTAGTAGGTCAGGAGGCTAAGAAATTAGGAGGAGACCTATTTTCATTGGACGCGGCTAAGAAAATAGATCTAATGAAATCTCTCAAAGAACTTGCAAAAGCAGAAAGAGAAGAAGCTAAAGCTAAGCAAGTTGACCCAGAAAGTGGCATTGAAAAACAAGATGCCAAAGCGAAGAAAGTACCAGTTCCATTCTTTGATTTATTAAGGGAATTGACGGTTTTTGGTTATTTTTCTTCTGAAATTGGTGCAAAATCCAATCTCAACTACGTTTCTGTACCAGGTAGATATGATGCATGTATCACCATCACACCTGATACCAAAGCATACGCACTTTAATTTTTAATAAACGTTAAAATTCATATTAGATATGTATATAAATTCAAATGGTAAAGACGAAGTAACCTATGACGCAATCGTAGTCGGGTCTGGTGTATCTGGTGGATGGGCTGCAAAAGAGTTGACAGAAAAAGGTCTCAAGGTTGCTATGATAGATAGAGGAAGAGATGTAAAGCATGTGGTAGATTACACTACGGCTAACTCTGACCCTTGGGATTTTAAGACTCGTGGTAGACTTGATCTAAAGACGATGGAAGAATATTGGGCAGGTGTCAGAACGGGTTACACCGCAAATGAAGAACACAGACATCTTTTTGAGAATGATAAAGAAAATCCCTATGATGAAACGAGAAGATTTGACTGGATAAGAGCTTATCATACGGGAGGAAGATCTTTGCTCTGGGGTAGACAGTCTTACCGATGGAATGAAAAAGACTTTACAGCCAATGGCGAAGAAGGAGTAGGTGTAGATTGGCCAATACGTTATAAAGATCTTGAGCCATGGTATACCTATGTTGAAAAATTTGCAGGTATCAGTGGGTCTAAAGAAAATCTTTCAGTTTTACCTGACAGTTCTTTTCAACCAGCAATGGAACTAAACTGTGTAGAAAAAGAAGTAAAAAAAGGAATTGAAAGTAAATTTGCAGGTCGAAAAATGATCATAGGTAGGGTAGCACACCTTACTAATCCTACAGAGGAACACAAAGCACTGGGAAGAGGTTCTTGTCAATTTCGAAATAGATGTATGAGAGGATGTCCTTATGGTGCCTACTTCAGTACTCAATCTGCGACGTTGCCAGCTGCTCAGAAGACGGGTAATCTAACTTTGATCAATGATAAAATCGTCTATTCTTTGATCATGGATGATAAGACAGGAAAGGCAATAGGTGTAAGATCCAAAGATCAAAACACGATGGAAGAAGCTGAATACTATGCTAAAATCATTTTCTTAAATGCAGGTTCTATCAATAGTTCTTGGATTATGATGCAGACAAAGAATAGTGCAAATCCAAATGGTTTAGGCAATGAGTCTGATCAATTAGGTCGTAATATAATGGATCATCACTTAGGTGCTGGTGCATCAGGAAAGTGGGAAGGTTTTGAAGATATGTACTATTATGGTAGAAGGCCAAATGGTATATATATCCCAAGATTTGCTAACTGGGGAAGTGATAAGCGTGATTATTTAAGAGGTTTTGGGTACCAAGGTGGAGCTAGTAGAGGTAGAGGTACTGATGACTTAGGTTTTGGTGCGGATTTTAAAGCGAAGCATTCTATGCCAGGCCAGTGGGGGATGAATATCGGAGGCTTCGGAGAGTGCCTTCCTTACGAGACCAATAGATTTACGCTTACCGACAAAAAAGATAAATGGGGTCTTCCTATTATAAATTTTGATGCTGCTTGGGGTGATAATGAATGGAAGATGCGTGAAGACATGGTTAGTGAAGCTGCCAATATGCTTGAATCTGCTGGTTGTAAAGATATCAATACGTTCAACGATAAAGAAAAATCACCTGGTATAGGTATTCACGAAATGGGTACTGCCAGAATGGGTAGAGATCAAAAAACTTCAGTGTTGAATGGCAATAATCAGGTTTGGGGTGCAACCAATGTTTTTGTAACAGACGGTGCATGTATGACTTCAGCGTCTTGCGTTAACCCTTCACTTACTTATATGGCTTTGACGGCTAGAGCTGCTAATTTTGCAGTAGAAGAATTGAAAAAACAAAATCTATAGTAAAAAGCTATATTTTTTGAAAATAGAAATACTTTTTAATGTAAAGAGTTACTTATATAGTTAGGTAGCTCTTTTTTTTTTTAATAAAAACTAAGATTCGTTGGCAATTGATTCTTAGGGAATCAATTTTTGGGTGTTAGGGTAAAGGGAGAAATCGCATTGATAGAAAAAGAAAAGTTATTTTCAGAAAGAACTAAATATCATATCCTACTTTTCAACCATTCCGTAACATCCAAATACATGAAATTTCTTTTTTCGTATACATTTGATTTGATATCTTCCATTTTAGAAAGAAATTTTCTCATTTCCATTTTTCGGTCACCAACAGGGATACGCGTTATTTTTGAAAAAAATTGAAAAGTAGAACTTTGCATTTTATTGGTTTCATCATATTTTGACGCAATTTGTTTTGCATTGCTCAATAAATAATCCATAATCGACAAGTTCGAAAGATCATAATGAGCCATTAATAACATCAATCTAGTGTATATTTGAATATCTTCACGCAATGCTCCGATTTCCATTTTTTGAATTTCATTCAGATAATCTACCGCTTTAGAAGGCTGTTTTGCCATAAGATATAGCCAAGCAAACTTAAAATAAAATACCATTATCCTATGTGCATCTAATTTATCCTTGTATTTAGCAATTCTTTTTAGTGTTTTTGGAATAACATTCAGTCCTTCTTCATATCTTTTTAGCAGGATAAATTTATTCAATCTACCACTATGAACATAGATAAATGACACAATTTGTGTAATTGAACTCATTTTACTATAATTTTCTTTTCTAAATTTTTCCAAATTTGCCAAGTGAGAAAGGTACTTATCTTTTTCGTCAGTATAAAATGAACAAGTTAACAAGTAATGATAACCCCTCATATATAAATCAGCTTCATGATTTAACATAGAAGGATCTTTATGAAACAAATCAATCCATTTTAAGGAATACATCATACAGTTTTCGAAGTCTAAAAGAATGTAATAATACCAGACCAATGATTGGTATAAATACACCTTTTCATGAAATTGTAGGGTATCAATTTCGACTTTTGGCATGTTTTGTTCAAAAAATTCTGTGATTTCAATTTTTTCTGCATCACTTTTTACATGACCCTTGTTGATATAAAATGCATGGATTAACAAGCCTAAATTGGTTAGTTTAGTGCTGTTTAAAACATTTTTACCTGTTATCAAGGACTCTTGGGTGATTTTTTTAGTATTGTCTGTCCCTGATCTTGTAATGTGCTTAGATTCAATGGTTTTTTCAGACTCTAAGAGTGAAAGTTTTAAAATGCTATTGTTTGATTTTTCTGCAAATACTTTGGCGGTGTTAATTAATTTTAGTGAATGGAGATAAAGACCTTTACTGTAAAGAATATCAGCAAAATCGAGGTATTCTCGGATTTTGATGTCAGCTTTTTTATCAATATGTATAAGCCTAAGACTCGTCATAATTTGTTTGTACAAATGTCTTTTTAAATTGGAATATTGAGTCTTGTCAGTATCTTTTAATTTATTGAGGATTTGGCTTTCGTCCAGTTTAGTTTGCTTATCCATCAATTCAAAAAGTTGCATATATTTTAAGTTCTCAGAGTCCTGAATTCTGTTGGTATACACGGTGAAATTTCTCTTTTCAGCTTTAGTAAGTGTTTTTATAAGATTAAATAACTGGTCTGTTTGTGAGATAGGCATAGCATTAATTGTTTGTTTATAGTATTGAAAATCAGTTATTAATTTAAAAACAAAAGCGTTTTGGAGATGACAAATGTAAAACAAAGTATCAAATAACCTATCATGATTACCACTTAATATTGCATCATGTTATTATCAAATCAAGTTTTTTAACCAAATAAAAAAAGTATGAAAAAAATTGAAGCAATTATTAGATCCTCAAAATTCGAAAGTGTCAAATCGGCTCTTAGCGAAATAGGAGCTAGTTTCTTTACTTACAAGGAAGTAAAAGGATTCGGAAAGCAAGCAACGGAACATGTGACTTACAGAGGTGCAGAATATGATTTAGGATACATTGCTAGAATTCATATTGAAATTATTGTAGCAAATGATAGTGCCGCAAAGGTAATCGAAACAATACGCAAAGCAGCCCATACAGGCGAAATAGGTGATGGTAAAATTATCATTTCAACAATTGATGAAATATTGAGTATCAGAACTTCGAAATCTAATGAATCAGCATTATAAATTAAGAAAATCAAATACAAAACAAATAGAAATATATAATTATGGAAAGTGCAACTACAATTTCACAGGAACTTTTTACCACAAACAATCTTTGGATATTAATATCAACGGCATTTGTATTTATCATGCACCTTGGTTTTGCTTGTGTTGAATCAGGATTTGTTCAAAAGAAAAATGTAATAAATATTATTTTCAAAAATACAATGATTCCAGCTATAGGACTTTTAACATATGCCATTATGGGTTTTAATCTAATGTATCCAGGAGCAGATTTTGCAGGTGGATTTTTTGGGTTTGCTGGTTTTGGTATTTCTACAGATGAAGCTGGCTTAACTTCAGCTTATAATCCTGGATATACATACTGGTCTGATTTTATTTTTCAAGGTATGTTTGCTGCTACGTGCGCTACTATCGTTTCGGGAGCTGTGGCAGAGAGAATTAAATTAGTTCCATTTTTTATCTTCACAATTATTTTTGTGATGCTTATTTATCCAATTATTGGTATGTGGCATTGGGGTGGAGGCTGGTTAAAAGTAGCTGGATTTCATGATTTTGCTGGTTCATCTTTAGTTCATTCTGTTGGAGGATGGGGTGCTTTAGCAGGAGCTATTGTCTTGGGCCCACGAATTGGAAAGTTTGTCGGAAATTCAGTGAGACCAATACCAGGACACAGTATACCTTTAGCTACTATTGGCGTATTCCTTTTATGGTTTGGCTGGTATGGATTTAATGGTGGTTCTGTTCTTTCAGCGGACCCAGCTCTTCTCTCGCTAGTTTTTGTAACAACTTCTTTAGGAGCCGCTGCAGGAGCAGTAACAGCATTTTTTACTTCATACTTTATGTTTAAATCTTATGATGTATCAATGGTTCTAAACGGTATCTTAGGAGGTTTAGTAGGTATTACAGCTGGAGCCGATGTCATTACGCCTATGGAATCTATAATAATTGGAGGCATAGCAGGAATCTTAATACCTTTTTCAGTGGTTTTCTTTGATAAAATCAAAATTGACGATCCAGTTGGAGCAACATCAGTACACCTCGTCTGTGGAGTTTGGGGTACACTTGCAACTGGTATCTTTGGCGAAGGGAAAAGTCTTGTTTCTCAGCTTATTGGTGTTGGTGCTATTGGTGCTTTTGCATTTGGAACAGCTTTTTTAATTTTCTATATACTTAAAGTTACAACTGGTATTAGAGTTACTGAAGATTATGAAGAAAGAGGTTTGGATATCACAGAACACGAGATGGAAGCTTACAAAATATAAAATATTGACTTTGACGATTTGATTTGAATGAAGAGAGGGCTCCTGTCTGCCAACAAGAGCCCCAATTTAAATCATTGACAAGATAAATCCCTGAAAATCAGAGGTAACCTTTGCCAACAATTCATCGCATTGCAAATGTATATTTTTTGCGCAGAGGTTACTTCAAATTTTGAATGTTTTTTAATAATTTAAATAAATCAAAAATGAAGAAACTTATTTTTTCCCTATTATTGATTGGTTCCCTGATCAATTCAAATGCACAAATTCAATTAGATTCAAATTTTACATTGTCAGGATCTGTCGATGTTTATTTTAGGTCAAACCTTAATAATTCAAACGATGCTTCTGTTGGTACTACAGTAGCTCCAGGTAGCTCTTTTGCTAATAATCCAGGATTTTCGTTAGGAATGTTTAACCTCAAAGCTGCCTATGATACGGATAAATTCGGTTTTATGGCGGATTTGGTTTTCGGGCCAAGAGGTGTAAATGCGGTTTTTAACGCACCTGCAGGATTAGCCATGATGAATCAAATGTATGGTTATTATAACTTGAGTGATAAGGTTAAAGTTACATTAGGTAGTTTTAATACGTATCTTGGATATGAGGTGATCTCACCAACAGGTAATTTTAATTATTCTACATCTTATTTATTTTCTTATGGTCCATTTAGTCATGCAGGATTGAAGGTAGATTTTGACCTTGGTTCTGGCTTCGGTCTTTCCACTGCGGTTATGAATCCTACTGACTTTACACTTTCTAATCCTAATGGAAAATATAATGTCGGTGGTCAATTGAAGTACGTTGGTGGCAAGGGAAGTATTTTCTTAAACTATCTAGGTGGGAGTGGGTACAATCAAATTGATTTAACCACGGGAGCGCAGTTGACAGATAAATTCTATGTAGGACTTAATGCTACAACAGCTGTTGACTTATTTTCAGGTGCAGCAATTTATACAAACATCGCGGCATCAGATGTATTTGCCATCGGTGCAAGATTAGAATATTTTGAAAACACAGGTTTAGCAGGTATTTTGGTTGCACCAGATCAAAATGTTTTAGATTTTACATTGTCTGCTCATATTAAGCGAGGTAATTTTAAGTTGATACCAGAAATAAGATTTGACATACATTCAGATGATGCAATTGTTAAGTCGGTCAATGCAGAAGGTCTTCCTAAAACAATGGGTAAAAATCTCGCATCTTTCATTTTAGCAGGTATTTATTCGTTCTAATATTAATTTAAAAAATGGCTAATTTTGTATTTATCATTTAACAAAATGTCGAAATTTGTAAAAAAATCACATACTAAACAATATATTATAATAAAATATCTATTTTTGTAGTCCACGCAAAGTAACATTTGCTACTATATAGAAATTCAACCTGTGTCGAATAATAATTGATCATTGATCAAACTTATTCGACACATTTATTTATACTATTTTAATCTTGCAATATGAATTTATCTGAAAATATTAGTCATGGAATGTATACACCCGGTCTGGAATCAGACGCTTGTGGTATAGGTTTAATGGCCAATCTTAATGCCTTACCGCTTCATAGCCTTGTTTCTGATGCCCTCACCGTTTTGGAAAATATGGAGCATAGGGGTGCTTGTGGTTGTGAGGCAAATACAGGTGATGGTGCAGGAATATTATTACAAATACCACACGACTTTTTTCTTAACCACGCTAAAAATCATGGACTGGACCTACCTAGTGCGGGTAATTATGGAGTTGGGTTTTTGTTCCTTCCTAAGGATACTGCACTCCAAAACAGCTGTATCAAAATAATGAAGGATATAATATCTAAACTTGGTTTTGACTACCTATTTTCAAGAGAAGTACCTGTTGATAACAGTATGATAGGTTTTTCAGCTTTATCGACTGAGCCCGATATGATTCAAGTTTTTGTTTCTAAAAAAGAGTTTAATCAAGATTCCAAAATTCTAGAGAGGAAACTTTATGTGCTTCGCAATGCCATCATTCGTGCTGTGTCTATTGCTCACCCCAGTCTTATAGAAGAATTTTATTTTTCTTCCTTTTCTTCACAAACTATTGTATACAAGGGGCAACTAACAGCCATGCAGGTTAGACCTTATTTTAATGATTTATCTGATCCTTTGTTTAAATCTGCAGTTGCGCTTGTCCACTCAAGATTCAGTACCAACACGGTGCCAAAATGGAAATTAGCCCAACCCTTCAGATGTATCGCACATAATGGAGAGATCAACACCGTACAAGGTAATGTAAATTGGTGGAATGCTAGAGAAAACGATTTAGAGTCCGGTTCTTTTTCAAAAGAAGATTTAACGCATCTTTTACCTGTTTGTAGCAATACCTTATCCGACTCAGGCAATTTTGACGCTGTGTTCGAATTTTTAATTAGAGAAGGGGTAAGCGTGCCACATGCTTTGATGATGATGATCCCAGAAGCTTGGCATGATGATGTAGCAATGCCTCAATTTAAAAAAGAGTTTTATGAATTTCATGAATATTTGATGGAACCCTGGGACGGCCCTGCTTCCATCGTTTTTACTGATGGTAAAGTACTGGGTGCTACTTTAGATCGTAATGGTTTAAGGCCTTCTAAGTATTGTCTCACAACAGATAATATATTAATTTTGGCTTCAGAGTCAGGTGTATTACCGCTTGATCAAAGTAAAATAGTCTATAAAGGAAACCTCAGGCCGGGTCAAATTCTAATAGCAGATTTAGACAAGAAAAAGATTATTGGTGACGATGATTTGAAAAATATAGTTTGTAAGAATAGACCTTATGGTGAGTGGTTAGATGGCAATAGAATAAAAATGGAAGACTTGCCAACTACAGACGTTGTAACAGATAAGTCTATTCCATTGCTGCAAAGACAAATAGCTCAAGGTTTTACCAAAGAAGACGAAGAGCTGATTTTGATGGATATGATAAAAGAAGGTAAAGAATCAATAGGATCTATGGGTTCAGATATACCTTTAGCCGTTTTATCAACACAAGCTCAACATATTTCGAATTATTTTAAACAGCAGTTTGCCCAAGTTACCAACCCTCCGATTGATTCTATCAGAGAGAGTCCCTTTATGAGTTTAGAAGGATATATCGGTGGTAGTGGCTCTGTCACAAAACTCAAGGAGCAGGATGCAAAGGTAATTAGAATAAAAAGTCCGATATTAAGTCAGGTAGATTATGGTAGACTTGTCAACATTGCGGCCCATGGTATCAGTCTAAAAAGTTTTGAAGCAACTTTTAATGTGGAAGATTTATCAGATTTAGAAAAGTCGCTTGATAAACTTAAAGTAGAAGTAGAAGAATCCGTACTCAGTGGTTTTAAAATCATTGTTTTAGATAATACATCAATAGCCATTGACAGGGCTTCAATACCATCGCTTCTATCCCTTGGTATTGTACATCATTACTTGATTTCTAAAGGTATAAGACGGAGAGTTTCGTTAATTTGTAAAGTAGGTGATGCAACAGAGGTACATCATTTTGCTACATTGTGCGGTTATGGTGCTGATGCTATTTTCCCAGCATTATCCCTCGAAACGATCAATTTACTAGCAAGTCAAAATGGTTTATCTTACGAAAAAGCTGAAAAAAACTATTTAAAATCTGTAAATGCTGGTCTTTTAAAAGTAATGTCGAAACTCGGAATTTCTACCATGCTTTCGTACAAAGGAGCTCAAGCATTTGAAGCACTCGGTATTTCTAAAGTGGTAGTAGACAAGTGTTTTAAAGGAACGATATCGAGAATTGAAGGCATGACATTTGAACAATTGGCTAAAGAAAATGTACATAAACATTTTATTGCCTTTGGTGCAGAAGTTAACACATTAATTGAATCAGGTAGGTACCAATGGAAAAGAAGGGGTGAATTTCACTTGTTTAATCCAACATCTGTACATTTACTACAACAATCAACAAAAACTGGCGATTATAACATTTATAAAAAATATACAGAATCAATTAATAAACAAGAAGTTAGGGCTTGTACCTTAAGAAGTTTGTTTAAGTTTAAACAGAGTAAATCTATACCTCTTGCCCAAGTAGAGTCTGTAGAAAGTATCATGAGGCGATTTGCCACAGGGGCGATGTCTTTTGGTTCGATTTCAGATGAAGCGCATACTACACTTGCTATTGCAATGAATAGAATTGGTGGCAAAAGTAACAGTGGCGAGGGGGGTGAAGATTCTTCAAGATATAAAGCGAGGCCCAATGGAGATTTATTGAGGTCAGCTATTAAACAAGTTGCTAGTGGTCGTTTTGGCGTAACGATCGAATACCTAAATAATGCAGACGAATTGCAAATCAAAATGGCTCAGGGAGCTAAACCTGGTGAAGGTGGACAGCTACCGGGTCACAAGGTAGACGAGACCATAGCCCGTATTAGACATAGTACGCCAGGTGTAGGACTGATATCACCACCTCCTCATCATGATATCTACTCGATCGAAGATTTAGCACAATTAATTTTTGATCTTAAAAATTCAAACAGGGATGCAAGAATTAGTGTTAAATTGGTTTCAAAGGCCGGTGTAGGCATCATTGCATCAGGCGTTGCCAAGGCTCATGCAGATCACATTTTAATCTCAGGTTTTGATGGAGGGACCGGTGCAAGTCCTTTAAGTTCAATAATGCATGCAGGATTACCTTGGGAAATGGGCCTATCTGAAACTCACCAAACTTTAGTTAAAAATGGATTGCGTGATAGAGTAGTCATCCAAGCCGACGGCCAAATCAGAACAGGCAGAGACTTAGCAATAGCTACTTTATTAGGTGCTGAAGAGTGGGGAATAGCCACAGCTGCATTAGTAGTCAGTGGGTGTATATTGATGCGCAAATGCCATTTAAATACTTGTCCAGTAGGTATTGCAACGCAAGACCCTGAACTTAGAGCTAAGTTTGAAGGAAAAGTGGAGCATGTTGTTAATTATTTCCAGTTTTTAGCTCAAGATTTGAGAGAGATCATGGCTGAATTAGGTTTTAGAACCGTCAATGACATGGTGGGTAAATCCCACTTATTAACATCTGATATCGAAGGAAAACACTGGAAGTACCAAAACTTAAATTTAAATCCAATATTTCATATTGAAAAGTCACCTAAAGGTTATGAAAACCAAACATTTTATCAATCAGTTGGTCAAGATCACGGTATTGAGCATGTATTAGATAGAAAGTTAATCAAATTTTCAAATTTAGCTATCACTGACCAAATACAAATAAGTAGTATTTTTAATGTACAAAGTACGGATAGAGCTGTGGGCACAATGTTGTCCAGTGAGATTGCTAAAAGGTATGGAGCTCAAGGACTTCCGTCTGAATCTATAAAGTTTAGGTTTAGAGGGTCAGCTGGCCAAAGTTTTGGAGCATTTGGTGCAAAAGGTCTAGATTTTTTGCTAGAGGGAGAGGCCAACGACTATTTTGGTAAAGGATTGAGTGGTGCCACATTATGCGTGGTTCCAGACCGAGAGGCTAATTTTGATGCAGCAGAAAATATTATTATTGGCAATGTAGCTTTCTTTGGAGCAACAAGCGGGAAAGCTTTTATTAAAGGTTTAGCTGGTGAAAGGTTTTGTGTAAGAAACAGTGGTGCAGAAGTTGTCGTAGAAGGTGTCGGCCATAATGGTTGTGAATATATGACTGGTGGTCGTGTAGTAATCCTGGGTAAAACAGGTAGGAATTTTGCGGCTGGGATGTCTGGCGGAATAGCCTATATAAGAAATGTTGATGGTAAATTGGAAGAAAGACTTAATAAAGAAATGGTTTTGATGGAAGAACCTAATGATTTGGATTTTGAATACATCCGAAAAATGGTTAGAGAACACTTTAGACTTACCAGCTCCATGAATGCGCTGAATATTTTACAAAGTTGGGATGAGATAAAAAATGATTTTATAAAAGTAATACCAACGGAATATAAAGCCGTAATGGAAAAACAAATGACATCAAGTTTAGCTACCCCAAATTTAGTCCAAGTTGCAACAAAATACGCATAACCAAATCATTTAAAGAATTAGAAGTAAGATTCAATATGGGAGAAATTACAGGATTTAAAAAATATAAAAGAGCTACCCCTAGCTCGAGAAACCCAAAAGATAGAGTAGGTGATTATAAAGAAATTTATATACCTTTTAAAGAAGAGGACATCAAAACTCAAGGGGCTCGATGTATGGATTGTGGTATTCCATTTTGCCATAATGGATGTCCGCTTGGCAATATCATCCCTGATTTTAATGATGCAGTTTATAAAGGAGATTGGAAAGAAGCCTATGAGATCTTGACATTAACCAATAACTTTCCTGAATTTACAGGAAGGATTTGCCCAGCACCTTGTGAAGGTTCATGTGTATTGGGAATTAATAATGATCCCGTCGCAATAGAATTTATCGAAAAAAGTATTATCGAACGTGCTTTTCAAGAAGGGTGGGTTAAACCTATACATCCTGAACGCACGGGTAAAAAAGTTGCGGTTGTTGGTTCTGGACCTGCGGGATTAGCAGCTGCAGACCAACTCAACAAAGCAGGTCATACCGTGACTGTATTTGAGAAAAATGACGAGGTTGGAGGATTAGTGCGGTATGGCATACCTGATTTTAAATTAGAAAAATGGGTTGTCAAAAGAAGGGTGGAAGTTATGATCCAATCAGGGATTGAGTTTAAAACCTCCACATGGATAGGCAGGGACATAAATGGGCATGAATTGAAACAAGATTTTGATGCTATTGTGATGTGTGGCGGTTCTACGATCCCAAGGGATTTGAAAATACCAGGACGCGAAGCAAAGGGTGTTTACTTTGCCATGGACTTTCTTGAGAAGTCTAATAGATATGTTTCTTCAGGTGAAAAAGGTTTACCAGATATATTTGTTAAAGATAAGCATGTAGTTGTGATCGGTGGAGGTGATACAGGTTCGGATTGTGTAGGTACATCTAATAGGCACGATGCAGCATCAGTAACTCAAATAGAACTACTTACAAAACCAAAGACAACAAGAGGCATTGAAGATTCTTGGCCAAATTGGCCTATGGTGCTCCGTACATCATCCTCGCATGAAGAAGGTTGTGAAAGAAAATGGTCAATAAATAGCAAGGAGTTTGTCAAAGACGAAAATGGCAATTTATGTGGGTTAAAAATTGTAGAGATTCAATGGGATAAAGATCCTGTTTCTGGAAGGTATACTTTTATTGAAATACCTGGCTCTGAACGTATTATTGTAGCAGATGTAGTCTTCTTAGCAATGGGATTTCTGGGTCCGGATCCTAGTGGAGCCATTCCTCAATTAGGACTAGAATTAGACGAACGCGGCAATGTAAAAACTAATAATTACCAAACTTCTGTTCCTAATGTTTTTGCAGCGGGTGATATGAGAAGAGGACAGTCTTTAGTTGTTTGGGCTATTTCTGAAGGAAGGGAAGCAGCTAAAGTTGTTGATGAGTTTTTGACAGGAGAAAAAAGTGTTTTAGATTCGAAGGAAATGGGTTTACTAGCAGTGTAATTGAATCCGAAATAAAAATACAAATATCAATTTTTACTAAATGACGAAACTACTTTTGTTTGGTGCTACAGGTAACCTTGGAAAGGAAATAGCAAAAGAAGCACTACAGCAAGGATATGATTTGACAGTGGTCGTCAGAAATAACGCAAGAGCAGAAAGTTTAAGCAATATTACTACAAAATTTATAGTAACAGACATTACTAACCCTATGTCACTGATTGATATTTGTGCAGGCTATGAAGTAGTAATGTCAGCGCTAGGCAAAAGTGTTTCTCCCATGGACCGTAGCAAGCCTTCATTTAATGATATAGACTTTGTAGCAAATTCTCATATTTTAAAAGAAGCTTTGAAAAGTAATGTCAAAAAATTCGTTTATGTCTCTGCTTTTCATGCAGAAAAGTACCAACATGTAGCGTATTTTAGAGTTCACCATTGTTTTTCAGAATTACTAATGTCTTCGGGGTTAAATTATTCTATTATTAAGCCACCTGCTATTTTTAGTGGATTTTTGGACATGATTGATCTAGCGAAAAAGGGTAATTTGGTGAATATAGGTATGGGAGATAAAAAAACAAATCCTATTTATGAAGGAGATTTAGCAAAGATTTGTGTTGGTGCTATAGAGGGTAATAATGTGATACAAGAAGTAGGAGGCATGACTATTTACACTAGAAAACAACTTTTAGAATTGATTCAAAAACAGGTTAACCCAAGGAAAAACTTGATAAACATTCCATTAGGATTATTTAAATTTTCATTACCTATCATTAAAGTCTTTAGCAAAAATTTGTATGACAAACTTGCATTTTTTTTAGAAGTTATTCAAAAAGATACTATTGCGCCTCAAATAGGAACTTTTGATTTTTTAGAATATATAAAATTAAAGTCTCAAGCAAAGCCTACAATATTTTAAATTACTCCAAATCGTAGTCTTGCACTTTAACTTCTTCAATATGATGATCCAATGTAGAGCGATAGCCTTTACCATCTTGAGTATTAAGACTCCATGCATCAGTGGCTGTAGTTTGAAGCCATATTCCTTTCGACTTTCTATAAACTTGTGCATTTAGTCCAAATTGATCTTTCAATCCTTCCTCAAATTCTTTTACCGACATCTCACCATCGTATATAAATTCCCCTTCTTTTATATTGGGACTTAAGGACTCTAACGATCTGTCGTGTAATAATTCTTGTTTTGTTTTTGAAGTAGCATCGCCCTCATGACCTAATGTATAGAATTCGAGCTTTAAGCTTGGAAATTTTTCCATAAATTGGTTTCGTAAATCTTGAAGGACCATTGATTTTGAAATTTTCATTCTATTACATTTTATGTTTATTACTTGTAGCAAAGTTATTTATAATCAAACATGCTTTGAGTGACTTTTATCACTATTTGTTATGATGTTTATTGCTTTAAGGAAAACATTCTTTTTCTTAACAATCACAATAATTTCAATGTTGCATATTCACAACGAACGCTTTACCAAAGGCTTTTATTTGTTGTATTTTAGTAAATGAAGAAGTAAGTAAACAAAATACAATTAATGAATTTCTTCGAATTTATTTTGATGTAAGAATAGCCAAGTAACAAAAATTACAAAAAAATTAACATCACAATGAAAAAATTGTAAAACAAAGTTGTGATATTGCAGTTTAATATAGTATATTTATATCTCAAGTGGAAAGGTTAAAAGAATAAACGTTTGAGCAAACATCTAATATATGGTATCTTATTTTTGATGGTTAACAACCTTTTGTTAGCACAACAAGAGCCTTTTGAATGTAGAGGACAATATTTTCTTTCCCTTACCATACCAAATAGATCAACTTCTGAACTTTACGAAGTTAAAATAGGCTCTGACGGAAAGCAAATATCTCTTGATACTATTGCACCTTCAGTAGGTATGATTTTAAATGCAATGGGTTATCGTATAACAGACAACTTTATCTACGGTATGGACCCAGTTTCAAAAAGATTGAGAAGGGTTGGAAACGATGGTAGGGCCCAAGACCTTGGAATTCCTCTAGGCATACCGATGGCACCGATATTTTTTGCGGGTGACATCACTCCAGATGGTAGATATCTTTTGTTGTTAGGTTTAAGGGGATCTTCTCAAATTATCAAAGTTGACCTTGACGACCCAAATTATAGAGTATCATTTGTTAATTTAAGCATTATAAACCCAGGCATTGTTGATATAGCATTTGATCCCTTTACTGGTGTATTGTATGGCCACGATTTTAATTTAAAAAGATTGGTTACCATCGATCCGGATAATGGAACCGTTTTTACAGGTTTCCCAGTCCAACCAGAAGTGGGTGAATTAGGCGCTTTGTTTTTTGATTCTTTTGGAAACTTGTATGGTTACGGATCATATTCTTCACCTGATCAAAACAAGTTTGTTTCCATCAATAAAAAAACGGGAGCTATTTCATTATTAGCTCAAGGTCCTAATTCTTCTGGACAAGATGGTTGTTCTTGTCCATACACAATAGATTTGTTGAAGAGTGTCTCAGTTGACAGTACGGTGCCATGTTCAGAGGTTTTATATACATTTACCTTATCCAATGCTTCTGGAGCACCCAGGACAGGTATAAATCTTTTTGATGATTTTCCTTCAGAATTAAAACCCAAATCTATTGTATCTAATCCTTTTGGCGGAAATGCTGTGATAAACGGTAATAGACTTTCTATTACAAATATGACCGTGAGGCAAGGTATAGATAGTATTCAAGTTTTGGTGGAAGTTTTGCCATCTGCCTTAGGTACTTACAAAAATCAAGCAACACTTACAGGCTTACCAAATTCTCTTGGCGGGATGACAGTCTCTGACAATCCACGTACGCTTGCAGTGAAAGATAGCACACCACTTAAAGTTGTTCCTTTCGATCTTAGTTTTGTAAATGAGTCAATCAAAATTTGTAAAGATGCTGAAGCAACAATAGATTTATCACTACAAGGTGTTAAATACTTGTGGAGCGATGGCTCAACTGCATCTAGAAGAAGACTTTCTGGACCTCAGCAAATTTCAGTAGTTGTAAATTCTTTATGTGAAAGAAAACAACTAAATTTTGACATATCTGTAAGTGAAATTGAAGCGCTTATTGTAAGTGATGTTGAAGAAGTGATACTTGGTGATAAAATTAATTTAAGAGGCACTTTTACAAGTGATGAGCCAACTTCAAGATTTTTCTGGTCTCAGACCAATAACAATCCAACCGTTGATTGTCCAACATGTTTTTCAACCGCTGCATTGCCTTTTAACGACGGGATTTATTCTTTTTCAGTGGTAAACACCTTGGGATGTATAGCCCGCGACGAGGTTTTTATAAAAGTAGATAAGCAAAGAGATATTTATTATCCAAATATCATGACTTCTCACAAGGAAGGAGTGAATTCCAAAATGATAATTTCAGGCAGAAGTGCCTCCGCGGAAGGTGTAAGTTTTAATGTATTTGATAGATGGGGTAATAAATTGCATAATATTACTAACTTCGCTTTAAATAGTATTGACCATGCATGGGATGGTACATATAATGGTGCTCCAGTAGAAGAAGGTGTTTATGTGTGGAAAGCTATCATTAGGTATATTGATGGGGTGGAACAGGCTTATTCGGGTTCTATCACCGTGTTAAGGTAAACAAATGTATATTCTATGCTTAAATTTAATCTTTTTTGTGCTCTTTTAATATGTTTAATCTTTTTCAGTTGTTCAAGCCCAGAGGGTAAAGTCTTAATAGAAGAGCCATTGCAATTAACTTATGACCAAGCGCTAATTTTAGCTAATCTACCGCTAAAATGTTTACAAAAAGAATTTCCAAACAAGTTAAATCAATCACTTGGAAATCCCGAAGAAATTGGAACACCAAAAGAGCTTCACCCAGTTTTTTATGGATGTTATGATTGGCACTCATCAGTGCACGGACACTGGTTGTTGGTTCATCTTTTGCGTAAATTTCCAAACCATTCTAAATCAAATGAGATATTGACAATCCTCTCAGATAATGTTACAAAAGAAAATGTAGAAATAGAACTTAATTATTTTAAAAGGGAAAGTGAAAAATCTTTTGAAAGGCCATACGGTTGGGCTTGGTTACTGAAGTTGCAAGAAGAGTTAAACAAATGGGACCATGAAAAAGCCAAAGAATTAAGTAATAACCTCCAGCCTCTATCTGATTTTATTGTAAATAAATACATTGAATTTCTACCAAGATTAAACTATCCTGTTCGAGGAGGAGAACATTCAAATACTGCTTTTGGACTTTCTTTAGCATATGATTATGCCTTACATTTTAAGCATTCTGAATTAAAAAATATGATAGAGCTACGTTCAAAGAAATATTATGGTAATGATAAAGATTGTCCGATGACTTGGGAACCTAGTGGCTTTGATTTTCTTTCACCTTGTCTACAGGAAGCAGAACTCATGTCAAAGATATTATCAAAAGACGAATTCAAAAATTGGTTTAATCAGTTCTTGCCACAATTTACAGACCAATCTATTCAACTTGCCCCTGCTGATGTCTCAGATCGAACTGACGGAAAACTAGTTCATCTTGATGGGGCTAACTTTTGTAGAGCTTGGTCTTTATATCGAATTGTAAAAAGTGCGCCTGAGTATATCCATCTCAATGCAATTGCTAATAATCATGTCAAAAGTTCTTTACCAATGATGGTAGATGGAAGTTACGAAGGAGAGCATTGGTTAGCTTCCTTTGCTGCTTTAGCGTTGAGTCAAGAGTAAAAGGATCGGTCTTTTTGCTGCTTTTTGTATGAACTGCATTAAAAAATATGCTACCTTTTTGTCTGAGATTTGCAAATTTGAGTTAAATAATGAAGTTTTAAGCTCAAACATTAGTAACTTTTGGGTTAAAATATAGTTATATCCAATTGAGAGGTTCTCTATGTGTTGATTATACCTTACATTTGTGATTTAAATCAATATGATTAAAACGACAATTTAACGTTACTTATGTCTAAAGAGCTAAAATTAGGTTTGTTTTCTACGATTTGCTTATTAATAGCTGTATGGGGTTACAGATATATAAAAGGAAACGAACTTTTTAAAAAAAATGCAACATACTTTACCACTTTTGAGGATATCACAGGATTAGCGGTTTCTAATAGTGTAACGATCAATGGTTTTAAAGTCGGAATGATCAAAGACATCGTCTTAAATCCCCAAAATGTTAAGAAAATGGATGTTTACTTCAGTGTGATCGGTGATTACAAAGTACCTAAAGATACTAAGGTAGAATTAAGATCGGAAGGGATTGTTGGAGGTAAATTTCTTGCACTGATTTTTGATAAACCCTGTTCAGAGGGTTGTGCTGAGGAAGGCGATTATTTTGTGGGTCAAAATGTAGGATTATTTACTTCTATGCTCGGTAGTGATCCCAATACCTATATTTCGTCTTTGAGTACGGAGTTAAAAACAGTTGTGGAAGAACTAGGTTCTGAAGGTTCAAAAGGGTCTGTGAATAATTCAATCAAACAACTCGAATTCGTCTTAAAAAATATAACAGACTTAACAAATAGTTTAAATCAGATAATGGAATCAAATTCAAGAAGCCTTAATCAGACGATGCAAAACGTGAGTAAGCTTACTGCAGGACTAGCGAAAAACGATGATAAGTTGACGAAGATTATGGATAATTTTGCTGCCACTTCTCAAAACTTAAGAGCACTTAATTTAGCGGCCACTTTAGACTCCACCACTATTACGATCTCAGAGGCAAAAGGAGCGATAGTTACCCTTGAAAAAACGTTAGAAAACACCAACAAAACAATGACAGACCTCAATATGCTGACTACCAAAATGAATAGTGGTGAAGGTACAATCGGTAAACTTATGAATGACGAGACTATTTACAATAACTTGGAAAGCACGACTCATCAAATTAATTTACTCCTTCAAGATCTTCGGTTAAATCCTAAAAGATATCTAAATATTGGCTTAATCAATAAAAATAGGCCCTATACATACCCACAAGATGATCCTGCAGTAAAAAATTAGATTTTTGAAAATGTATTAACTTACTTTATAACCAATTACTGTTAAAATTCCGACGAATAGAATCAAACCTAGTGTTATCTTTCGAAACTTATCCTGCGAAATCTGTTTAAGTAATAATTTGCCAACGTAAGTTCCGATAATACTTACGAAAAAAAAAGTAATGATATAAGGCCACATATGTATGGTCACATACCCGTTAAAAAAATAAGTAATCGTCCTAGAAAAGTCAACAAAAAAGTCAATTGCCGCAGATGTTGCAACAAAGGCAGATTTCTCTAAATTAAATGCTGCCATAGTTAGTCCCCTCACTGCACCTCCTGTACCTAGAAACCCTGCTAAAAAGCCTGATAATGCTCCTCCACCGATACTAGAAGTCAAACTTGGCTTAATTTCAACTTTAGGAAATATCAAGAAAAATAAGCTAAACAATATCAAGAAAATACCCAGTATCTTTTCAGCATAAACAATATTCAACACACTAGTTAAAAAAGCCCCAATGACTACGAAAATTACTGCGGGCACTCCTAGTTGAATCAATACCTTCTTATCCAACCCTTTTCTGAACATCGCAATTTTACTCAAATTGCTAAAGACATGAAATAAAGCTGTCAAACCCAATACCGTCTGGAAGTCAAAATACATATTAGCAATAGGTACAAAAAAGACAGATGATCCAAATCCTCCTACGGTTCCTAGGATCTCGGCTAATAGTGCTAAAAGTATAAAGATTAAGGTTAAATCTTTCAAAATTTCGATTTAAATTAAATGCAAGATAGGGTTAAATTAATTTTTTGTCCATTTCAAACTGCATTTATTTAGCTAAAAATCTGTATAAACAACTTTGTGTTCTATGTTCCTTTGTGGTTCAAAAGAAATGGCGCTAAGTTATCAAAATACCCTAACCCCTTCTGAATTTTCAACCTCAATGACATCAGGATCAATTCCATACTTATCTATGTACTTACTTTTTATTTCATCCTTAAATTTATCAAGGTGATCATTCTCCACAAGATTGATCGTACAACCTCCAAATCCACCACCCATCATACGCGCACCAGCTGCATATGGCAAGTCTTTGACCAAGTCAATAAGATAATCAAGTTCTTCACAACTCACTTCGTATTCTTTACTCAGACCATAGTGTGATTCATAGAGCAAACTGCCTACTTCTTTAATGTCATTATTCTCAAGTGCTCGAATAGTTGACAACACTCTAAGATTTTCTTCCACTACATACTTACACCGTTGCCATATTAGTGAGTCAATATTGGTTTGTGATTGCTCGATCATCGAAATCGTGACGTCCCTTAGTGATTCAATTTGAGGATCAATTGTTTTAAAATATGCAACACCTTGCTCACATTGATTTCTCCGCTGATTATAAGCAGAATCGGCTAGACTGTGTTTTACACCTGAATTAACCAGTACAAAACGATATCCTTCAATGTGTAAAGGAGCATATTTATGGGTCAAGCTCTTACAATCCAATTGAAGAACGTAATCCTTTTTAGAAAAGATGGAAGCGTACATATCCATAATGCCACATTTCACACCAATGTGGTTGTGCTCTGTATCTTGCGCTATAATGGCCAAGTCTATTTTTGGTAAATTAAAATGAAATATTTGGTTGATCGCACAGGCGATACCAGATTCAACCGCTGCTGATGATGACAATCCAGATCCTAAAGGTATATCACCACAATAACTTATATCTAGACCAAAAGTAGGTGATAGCCCTCTTTTTATGAACTCTTTAATGACGCCTGTGATATGGTGATACCATTGATAGGATTCATTATCATCTTGGTTTTCTATATTAAAATGATACTCCTTTTCTAAATCTTTAGCATAAATATTAAACATCAAATCAGTCCGTATACTGATCGTAAAGTAAATATACTTATTAATAGCAGTGGGTAGCACATAGCCTAAATTGTAGTCTGTGTGCTCCCCAATGATATTTATTCGACCTGGTGCCATCACAAAGACTTGTGGAGAGACACCATGTTTCTTTGTATGGGCTAATCTTAGTTGATCTATTTTACTCATAAAAATTTTAAGAATTAATCTATTACTGCAGCAATACCAGGTAAAGATTTTCCTTCTAAAAACTCCAGCATAGCTCCACCACCGGTAGATACATAACTTACTTTATCTTCGAGTCCTGCTTTATTGATTGCAGAAACACTGTCTCCACCTCCAATCAGCGAAAATGCCCCTCGAGATGTTGCCTCCGCTACAGCCTCAGCAATTTTAAATGTTCCTACAGCAAATGCATCAAATTCAAATACACCCATCGGACCATTCCAAAGGATTGTTTTACTATTTTTGATTACTTCTGCAAATCTAACAGTACTCTCAGGACCAATGTCTAGACCCTCCCAAGCATCTTCAATCTCCGCTGTTTTACATACCTTTTTATTGGCATCAGGAGCAAACTTATCAGCAACTACGGTATCATTTGGCAAGTGAATTTCACAATTATTAGCTTTTGCAATTTCTAAAGTTTCTAAGGCCAACTCGAGGTAGTCTAATTCGCAGATAGATTTACCAATATTGCCTCCTAAAGCCTTGACAAACGTATAGGCCATTCCACCACCGATGATAATATTGTCAGATATAGGAATTAGTTTTTCCAATAACTTGATCTTATCAGATACTTTTGCACCACCCACGATAGCAGTCACAGGAGATTCTGGATTGTTGAGCAACTTATTTCCATTGATCACTTCAGCCTCCATCAAGTATCCAAATGACTTATGTCCTTTCTCAAAAAATTGTGAAACGATTGTCGTTGAGGCATGTGCTCTGTGTGCTGTCCCAAAAGCATCATTTACCCAAAAATTACCATGTTTAGCTAATTTAGCCGCAAACTCTACGTCTCCTTTTTCTTCCTCTTTATAGAATCTTAAATTTTCTAAAAGTAAGACTTCACCGGCTTTCAATCCTGCTGACATTTCAAAAGAACTTTCACTGATACAATCGTCTGTAAATTTCACTTCGATACCTCCTAGAAGATCACTCAAGTGTTTCACGATATGTTTTAAACTATATTTATCAGTTGGTCCATCTTTTGGTCTTCCTAAGTGACTCATCAATACCACACTTCCACCTTCACTCAATATTTTTTTGATGGTCGGTACAGCTGCAGTCATTCTTGTATCATCAGTGATATTGAAGTTTTCATCCAAGGGCACGTTAAAGTCAACTCTGATGAGTGCTTTCACACCACTAAAGTTATATTCGTTAAAATTTTTCATTTTTTAAATTTTTAGATTTGATTTTATTATTGTTACTACATAAAAAAACCGCCATTTGATATTTTCAAAAAGCGGTTTTTCTCATTTATATTTTCTTACTTTCCTTAATTACTTAATCAAAGAAGCAAAATGACTTAGTGTTCTTACCAATTGGCTTACATAACTCATTTCATTATCATACCAAGATACTGTTTTTACCAGTTGTGAATCTCCTTGTTTGATAACTCTAGTCTGCGTAGCATCAAATAAACTTCCGAAAGTCATACCAATTACATCACTGCTTACGATTTCATCTTCAGTATAGCCATAACTTTCGTTAGATGCCGCCTTCATTGCAGCATTGATCTCTTCTACTGTTACCGTTGCATTCAACACAGAGTACAGTTCTGTCAATGAACCCGTCAAAGTAGGTACTCTCTGTGCACCACCATCTAATTTTCCTTTCAAGCTAGGAAGTACTAAACCGATTGCTTTTGCGGCACCTGTAGAGTTTGGTACGATGTTTTGAGCAGCTGCTCTTGCTCTCCTCAAGTCACCTTTTGGATGTGGAGCATCTTGCGTATTCTGATCATTTGTATAAGCATGTATTGTAGACATCAAGCCTGTGATGATGCCGTATTTGTTTTCTAATACTTGAGCCATGGGAGCAAGACAGTTGGTAGTACAAGATGCGCAACTAATGACTGTTTCTGTTCCGTCTAAGATCTCATGATTTACGTTGTATACGATTGTTTTTAAGTCACCCGTTGCAGGAGCAGAGATTACTACTTTTTTAGCACCTGCTGTGATGTGTGCCTCACACTTGTCTTTATCAGCAAAAAAACCAGTACATTCAAGTACCACATCTACATCATGCGCACCCCAAGGAATTTGAGAAGGATCTTTTTGAGCATATACTTTAAGTACATCATTGTTTACTTTTATGCTATCTTCAGTCGAAGTTACATCCTCATTAAATCTACCTTGTGCAGTATCATATTTTAATAAATGAGCCAGTACAGCGGGGTTAGTCAAGTCATTGACTGCTACTACATCGATACCCTCCATGTTATAAATCTGTCTGTATACCAATCTTCCGATACGTCCAAATCCATTAATTGCTACTTTGATTGCCATGTTATCCTTTTTTAAATTTTTATTTGTTCTAATTATTTACATGTGCAAAGCTAAAGATATATTTGGAATTTCATCCATTTATTAATTGAAACTATGCATGAAATTGCTGAAAATCATAAATTCTTAACAATTATTTGGTTTTTTTGGTAAAATGGGAGATTTATTTGTTTGGGGGTGGGTACATCTTCACCTATGGAAATATCAATCATATTTAAACACATCTAAAAAGTAAAATATCGAGAATCAGCTCTAATTGCATTAGTCACTTATCAATAAAATAAAAATAACCTATCCGATTAGCTTTTTTATAATAATTGGCTAAGCAGATAGGCTAATGTATATTTTAAGTTTTACTTGTATTGAGTTTACCGAAATAAACTTCGAATAGTGCCGTAAAGGCAAAATTTATAAAATAGAGAAGCAAATTTTAAAGCTTACTTCTCCTACTCCATTCAGAGTCAATTTCAAACCTTATATCTAATACAATCTTTCTTAGATTAGGCAAATTGACTTCTAAAAAATCCTTAATATCTCCAGAAACCTTAAACATATTGGTATATACATCATACTTTTTTTCATAAACTTCTCCTATGAAATTTTCTTGAAAAACTTTATTCTCTTTAAGGAATTTCATTGCCTTATCAGTAACAATTAAATTATCATTAATAATTGCAAAATCACCTGATAAATTTTCATCAAAATTTATTTTCCATAATTCATCTAAATTTGAATTCTCAATTCTATGAACTTTTTCAAAAGTAACGTTTTCAAAATTTTCCAAAATTAACTTTTTAAATTTTGAAGAACAAAAATAATGACCAGCACTTGAGTTAAATATAAATTCTGGAATAATTTCATGGGAATCTTCAAATGAAATAACCAAAAAAGCAGAAGGGTCATTTATCTTTATACTTTGATAATTTGGATTATATTTACTTCTATAATAACTATCACAATAGAAATTATCTATATCAATTACATATTTACTCATTTTAACAAAAATTAAAGAGTTTTAAAATCAAGGTGTTTACTTCGGTATGGAATAGTTCATTAAAGTGTGTCTATTTGGTTAATAAATAATTTTTATTTTTTTTTCGACAGATTTTGGAAACTACAACTTGTAAACGACTAGTATATTTTATGGAGAATCTGTCAAG
>JALHLK010000016.1 GCA_022844565.1 Saprospiraceae bacterium | reverse complement strand
TTCACAAATCCACCTAAAGAAATCGCCGTACACGTAAGTACATACGGTGGTGTGAGAGGACGACAAAGGTTATACTTTTTCTTACTGAAATCTATTACCTTTGTCTCCTACTTAATTTGTGATCTGGCTGGGATTCGAACCCAGGGCCCTCCCGATCAAAATCGGGATGCTCTACCAGCTTAGTATTGCAGAAATGATAGCAATTATCTAGTTATTTTAAAATAAAAAAAGGCTAGCAAATTTGCTAACCTTTCTTTTTTTGTGATCTGGCTGGGATTCGAACCCAGGGCCCTCCCGATCAAAATCGGGATGCTCTACCAGCTGAGCTACTTCCCTTTTAATTTTTCTATATAAATTCTTGATTTTTTTTTCTTGATTTCTAGTTCTCGTTTTTTAGCGAATTGAAGATTTTCAAATTCTTCTGTATAGAAAATTACCCAAGGTATACCAGTTTTAGTAAATGTAGAATGTCCGATATTATGTTCATAAAACCTTCTTTCTAAATCGATACAAGCACCGATATAATATTTATTAATTTTTTCAGAAAAGAGGATGTAACAATATGCCATCGAAGGTATTTACTGAAAGTTTATTCAAAAAAAGGTTTAGTAAATGGTTATTTCTTTAAATCAAAAAAGGCTAGCAATTTGCTAACCTTTTCTCTCTACTGTGATCTGGCTGGGATTCGAACCCAGGGCCCATACATTAAAAGTGTATTGCTCTACCAGCTGAGCTACCAGATCTACGGAATCTTTTTTTATTTCGCGGTGCAAAGATATTATTAATTTTAATTATAAAACAAATATTTTTGATTTTTTTTAAAATATTATTCTTCTTTAATGCTAAATAGACGTGGTAAACAAAATTTATTGTTTCGTATTGACCATCTATTTAATTATAAATGAGGTGAATAGAGTGTAATATCTTCTATTATTTCAACAACTCCACCTTACTAATACTCACACCAAATATTGAAACAAATATCGAGAATAACATTCCCCAACCAAAAGATTCTATATGAAAGCCACTTACAAACTTGTCGATAACCATCAGGATTGCGGTATTCATGGCAAGATGGGCTAAGCCTAAAGTAAGGATTGTCAAAGGGGTGATGATTAATGAAAGGATGGGTTTGATGCTAACATTGACAATGGCTAAAATGACGGCAACAGCAACGGCAGGTAAAAAACCTTGGATAGATACTCCTGGCACTATCCATGCTAACACACTCAATACTAGGGCCGAAATCACAAATTTGTAAATTAAATACATATTCTATTATTAATTTAAAATCCAAATATAAAAATAATTGTAGATTTGGACAAAATATTAGTGAAATGAGAATGATAAAATATGTTTTGGTATGTCTGATGATGGGTTTTAGTCTTACGTACACATCAGCACAGGTAAAGGATGCTCCTAACAGGGAAGAAGGAGAGGGGCCATTTGATACCTTGATTGTGAGGGGCGTCACTTTGATCAATAGTACAGGTGCACCACCGCTTGGGCCTATCGACATCGTCGTTGTGAAAAACAAGATACACAGAATAGCACAAGTGGGATATCCTGGAGTACCAATCGATGACAAATCCAGGCCAAAAGCCACTTCTAAAAATACGAAAATACTGGATTGCTCGGGGATGTACGCCTTACCTGGTTTTGTGGATATGCATGGACATATAGGCGGGAGTGCGCAAGGTACACCATCAGAATATGTTTTTAAACTTTGGATGGGGCACGGGATTACTACTGTGAGAGAACCCGGGTCTGGTAATTCAATCAAATGGACGGTAGACCATAAAAAGAAAAGTCTAGCCAATCAAATCACTGCTCCTAGAATCCTTGCATATACCACTTTTGGTCAAGGTAGTGGGATCCCCATTACTACAGAAGAAGAGGCTCGTGCATGGGTGAGAAAAAATGCAGAAAATGGGGCAGATGGCATTAAGTTTTTTGGGGCACCACCCCATATTTTCAAAGCAGCATTGGATGAAAATAAAAAGATTGGGTTAAGGTCTGCTTGCCATCATGCACAATTAGAAGTAGCTAGAATGAATGTATTGGGTACTGCTCAAGCTGGATTGACGAGCATGGAGCATTGGTATGGACTCCCAGAAGCACTTTTTGATGACAGAACTTTGCAAGATTATCCTGCTGACTATAATTATCAAAATGAGCAGCACAGGTTTGAAGAAGCGGGAAAATTATGGAAACAGGCTGCTCTACCGGGTAGCGAACGATGGTATAAAGTGATGGATGAATTGTTAAAATTAGATTTCACACTTGATCCGACTTTTAATATTTATGAAGCAAGTAGAGACCTTATGCGTGCGCGCAGGGCTGAATGGCATGAAGATTATACTTTACCATCATTGTGGAGATTTTATGCTCCAAGTAGGATTTCCCATGGCTCATATTGGCTAGATTGGGGTACGGAGCAAGAAGTTAGTTGGAGACAAAACTATCAACTTTGGATGCGATTTATCAATGAATATAAGAATCGTGGAGGTAGAGTAACGACAGGATCAGATAGTGGATTTATCTATCAATTGTACGGGTTTGCTTACATCAGAGAATTAGAATTGTTACGAGAAGCAGGTTTTCATCCTTTGGAGGTGGTGCGATCGGCGACTATTAAAGGTGCTGAAGCATTAGGGATGGATAGTCAGATTGGGTCAATTGAAATAGGTAAATTGGCTGATATCGTGATTGTAAAAGAAAATCCCTTGGCTAATTTTCAAACATTGTATGGTACGGGTGCTATCAGAGTCACAGAGAACAATGATGTAGTAAGAGTAGGTGGAGTAGAGTATACGATCAAAGATGGTATCGTATACAATGCTAAAGAGCTTCTGAAAGATGTTAAAGACATGGTAGAAAAAGCTAAAAAGGATTCTGGAGAGGAAATTGTGCAACCTGGAATAAAAGCACAAAAACCATAATTTTATGAATTGGGGATTTTGTGGATTTGGACATATAGCAAAGAAGTTTTACACGGCATTGATGGGTACGGAAGGGCAAAATGTAGTAGCCATTGCCACCCGATCTAAGATGGACGAGGCTAAGGAGTGGGCAAGTAATTGTACTTATTATGACAGTTATGAATCAATGGCTCAAGACCCTAATATCGATATCGTTTATATCAATACTACGCACAACTTCCATGTACAGCAAGTTGCAATATTTGCCGCTTCGGGTAAACATGTGGTGTGTGAAAAGCCGATGTACATTCATCCAGATGAAATAGCACTTTTACATCCTTTTTACGACAAAGTTTTCATCATGGAAGCACTTTGGACGAGGTTTTTGCCTGCATATAGATTTGTGAAAAATGTTATAGATCAAAATAGGCTGGGAAAAATTAAATGGCTTGATGTGGATTTTGCATTTGATAATAGTCAAGACCCAAAGCAAAGATTACAAACTTTGGCCTTGGCGGGTGGTGCACTCTTGGATATCGGAGTTTATAATATTCAATTAGCATTAGATATGATGAATAATAAAATGCCAGACGCGATCAAAGCCACGGGAAGTTTGAACACGCATAAAGTAGATCTGACCACAGCGATACTTATGAGGTGGAATGAAGAAGACGTTTATGCAAATACTTTTTGCTCTGTAGATCGAATTGGGGGCAATAAAGCTACCATTTATGGGGAAAATGGCTACATTTCAATGAAAAACTTTTGGATGTGTGAAGAGGTAAGTCTCAAATACAATGATCAGGATGAGGAAGTTCACCAATTTCCACATAGAATAAATGGTTTTGAATATCAAATCGACGAAGTAATCAAATGTATTAAAGACAATAAAACACAATCCGACATTATGAGTCTTGAACATTCTGCTAAAATTGCACACATTATGGGAAATGTAAAAGACCAAATAGGGTATGGCTTGTGATGTAAAAGTGGCTAAAGATTTACTTAAAGAAGCATTACTTAATATTTATGAAAAGCGGGAGTTAGAGCACATTTTGAAGTATTACTTTCAGGATAAATTTCCCACAAAAACATTGCTTTCGGACTTGGATGAGTATGTTTTATTTGAAGATATCAATTTACTCAAAAATCATACGCCATTGCAATATGTGGTTGGTAAAGCATACTTTTACGATCGATTTTTTAAAGTTAATAAATATACGCTAATACCGAGGCCTGAAACGGAAGAGTTGGTGGAGTTGGTGATGAAAAACTGTATTGAAGAAGACTTGAAAATTGTGGATATTGGGACAGGTTCAGGTTGTATACCCGTCATATTAGCCTCAAAAGGTAAATTTTCAAAAGTTACTGGTATTGATATTAGTGAACAAGCACTTGAAGTTGCTAGAGAAAATGCGCTTGAATCGAAAGTTTTAGCTGATTTTGTAAACGCAGATATCCTTGATGAATCTTCATGGTCTTTGTTATCAGAATATAATTGTATTGTTAGCAATCCTCCGTATATCAGTATGGATGAAAAAGCCTCTATGTTAAGAAATGTACTTGATCATGAACCGCATTTGGCTCTTTTTGTCGAAGACCCAATGATATTTTACAAAAAAATAGCTCAAATAATGGAGGCTAACGGAAATATAAAGTATGTTTTTACAGAATTAAATCCAATCTTTGCAGAAGAAGTACAAAAACTCTTTATTCCTTTTTTGTCAAATGTGGAAATCGTCAAAGATATGCAAGGGAAAGATCGGTTTATGATGGGGAAAAGGTAAGATGGGGTTGATTTTTTTCTTATCGAACCTTTAAGTTTCTAAGAAGTTACTTTATTTTATAAAACATAATTTATTTATGAAAATAATCCATACAGCAGATTGGCATATTGGTAAGCAATTACACAACATTGACTTGCATGAAGATTTTGATCATTTTGTTAAATATTTTTTAGAATTTATCATCAAAGAAAAGGTGGATTTGGTATTGGTATCTGGAGATATTTTTGATACTTCTGTACCATCTAATCAAGCTAGAAAACAGTATTTTAATCTTCTAACATCGTTGGTGAAATTGCAAATAAAGGTGATCTTAACAGCTGGAAATCATGATTCTATTTCCAATATTGAGGCACCAAAGGAGATATTGGAATACTTGGATATTTATGTAGTGGGTGATATGGATAGTGTTAAACCCATTACTTTTGGTGAAGTGACCATTATACCAATTCCATTTTTGTATGACAAAGATGTACGTAAAATTGTAGCTGAGCAAAGTGAGTTAAATAGGGTAGAATCGGTAAAACAAGGCATTGTCAATCTTTTTCAATCGCAGTCAGCAACGGTAAGACAAGCGTATCCTCAACATTTGCTTATTGCAATGGGACATTTATTTATGCAAGGTGTTAAAGAGTCAGAAAGTGAACGCGACATACAGGTTGGTAAGTTAGCAGCAATTGAATCGGAGCGTTTTGACAATCTTTTTGATTATGTAGCTTTGGGTCATATCCACAGACCTCAGCGGATTTCTGATACGGTGCGATATTCTGGTTCTCCGATTCCATTGAGCTTTTCAGAACGCGATGATAAGAAAGGCTTCGTGGTTTTAGAATGCTTGAATGGCAAATTAGAAAGCAACTTTGTGGAGATACCCAAAATGAGAGACTTCAAAAAGGTGAGTGGTACATTTGTAGAAGTAAAAGAAAAGATCGAAGCTTTTGTGAAGCCAGAAAATCAATTACCCATATTACTCGATGTCGAAATCATCGAAGAAAAAGAAGACTCAATCGTGCGAATAGAGGTCAATGATTGGCTGACTCGGTATAAATCAGCTCAATGTGTAATAGCCAACTTTAAGTTGAAATTTGTCAATACAGAAAATGCTATAAAGTCACTTCTCCAAATAGACCAAAATATTGCTGAGATGAATCCTCGGAATGTATTTATTAAAAAGATAACTGAAGAAACAAGCGATACCGAAGACTTAGCTTTAATGGGAGAGTCATTTGATGAATTATTAGAAATTGCCTTGAACGAAAAATGAAAATAAATAAGCTTTATATAAAAAATCTCAATAGTCTTAAGGGGGAACATGTCATCGATTTTGATAATTCTTCATTAAATGAAACAAATCTGTTTTTGATTTCAGGGCCAACAGGAGCAGGTAAATCAACGATCTTGGACGCTATTTCCTTGGCATTATTTAATGAAATACCTCGGTTTGGTAAAATATCTAAGTCGTCTATCGAGGATTTAGGTGCCATAATGACACACAATTGTGATGAAGCAATAGCAGAGATAGATTATACGGTAAATAGCACAAGATATCGGTCTCGGTGGTCAATTAGAAAAACCCGAAATGGCACTTTTTCTGATTATACCATGGAATTAACCAATCTAACCACAAATCAAATTATCCCTTTAAAGAAAAGTGAAGTACCATCACAAAATGAAACAATCATACAACTTAGTGCTCAACAGTTTCAAAAATCAATATTGCTTTCACAAGGAGAATTTGCTCAATTCCTCAAAGCAAAACCCGAAGAAAGATCAGAACTTTTGGAAAAATTAACAGGAACAACAATCTACCGTATTCTTGGGAAATTAGCTTTTGAAAAGAATAAAGAAGTAGCAAAGCAATATGAAGATAAAAAACAAGAATATGAAAAAATCATATTGATTGAAGAGGAAGATATCTTAAATTATAATTCAACTATTACTTTAAGTAGACAGACTATATTCAATAATAATGAATTACTTAAAATTAAAAATGTAAATTTAGAAAAAACAAAAACTTACAATTCAAGAACCATCGAATTAAATGTAAAGCAAAGAGATTTTGACGCTGTAAAAGCGGAAGAAGTTCAATTTATAACCCAATTAAAAAGACTCGAAGGTCATAAATTATTGAATCCCCTAAGAGAATCAATCACCCTACACGAAGAAGCTTTAAAATCTATTACAAAAGAGAAAAGTGATCTTGAAAAGGTGAAAATTGATGTAAAAAGTGCTACTCAGACGATGGAAGCAGCATTAAATGAATATGTAGCACTAGTTGGAGAAAATGTAAAGCTAGACACCTATAGTATTCATATGAAAAACTATGAGGCCGAATATACGGTAGCTAAAACATTGTTAACGCAAAAAGAAGATTTTGGCAAAAAACAAAAAGCGATCTTTAGTGCACAGATTGACCAAGTAAAAGACTTAAACTTAAGAAAACAGCTTAGTGCTAAAGGCCTTCCTGAGGTGTCTGAGATGATTGCAACTACATTGATATCGCTAAAAAGCCAATTATCCGAGCAAAAGTACTTTAATCAACCAATTGATAGCCAAATTTACCAAATCAAGCAGGCTGAAATTACTCAACTAAAAAGTGAAATTGACTTCATTCTTAATAAACTTACACTCATAAAATCACAACATGAATCTATCCAAAGACTCACTTCAGAGTGCCAATCGATAGAACAAACCATCCAAGAAACGCTCCATATACTGCAAAATGATACAGTCGCATATGAAAAGATACAACTAGAATATGAGAAAGTAGATCAGCAATACATTGACCTAAAGAAGAAGGCTCCTCTCGTAGAAGTTGTGCAAACGCTAAAGATCGGTGATGAATGCCCCATTTGTGGTAGTGAAATAAGTCAATTACACCACCACGACTTAGCGCTTTTAGGTGCCTTAGACCTTCAAAAATCTCATCTTTTTGATCAAATTGAAAAAATGGCATTACGGCTCCAAAACAATAAAAACAGACAAACAACATCTACCACATTCTTAGATGACAAAATCAAACAAAAAGGCCAGCTTTTGGCTGAAATCCCTGAAGAATATAAGGATATAGAGACTTTGAATCTAAAAATTGATAGCATTCTAAAAGAGCAATTGATCCTAGTTGCAAAGTTAAAAGAAATCAATTTTGCTTTTACAATATCGGAACAATTGAAGTTATTACAAGACCTTAACTCAAGTGCAGTTGGGTTGAGGGAAATGAGACAAGACTATAGCGAATTTAATACTCAATTTAAAGAAAAATATAAAGATTTGGATATACCTGCGCTGACCAATGACATTCAAGAAAAGATTGTATCAGCTAGGGAGTCCTTACAACAAAATAAAGGTGTAATCCAACAAATTGAACTTAGCATTACAGAAAAAGAACAAACTTTTACTGCACTTACCATTGAAATAGAACAAGAGTTGAAGACTTCAGGTATAAACAGTATAGATCTGGCCAAGTCAATGATATTATCTGATAACGAATATAAAAATATAGAGGCGAAGGACTTATTAATAAAAGAAAAATCAAATATTCTATCCGGTGAAATAGCAGCTATAAGAAAACAAATATTAGCATTAAAAGAAGAAGTGCTTATTGAAGATGTAGATCAGTTAGAGGCGGAAATTAAAGACTTAAATCTAATCAATGAACAATTAAATAGAGAGATCGGTAGTGTCACAGAGCGCCTCAATAAAAACCAAATTGAACTCATCAAAAAAAATCAACTCAAAAAGCAATTGGATGATTTTGATAAGGTCAATAGAAAGTGGCGATTACTAGCCAGCTCAATAGGAGATGCTGAAGGTAAAAAATTTGCGCATTATGCCCAGACACTGAGTTTAAAACATCTATTAAGTTTTGCCAATGCTCGGTTAAATACGCTGACAGATCGATATCTCTTGGTTATGCCAGTATCTTTAAAAAACGATTTGGAAATCATAGACACGTATCAAGGTAATGTAAGACGAACCGTCAAATCACTTTCAGGAGGTGAAACTTTTATTGTTTCGCTCGCTTTAGCTTTAAGTTTAAGTGATTTAGCTTCACGCAATAATCCCATTGACTGTCTCTTTATTGATGAAGGCTTTGGTACGTTAGACCCTGATACTTTGGAGGTTGCTATGAATACTTTAGACAATCTACAATATCAAACCCAAAAACAAATCGGGATTATCTCTCACGTTGCATCACTGAAAGAGAGAATAACTTCCCAAATTGTTTTGAAAAGAGATGGTTTTGGGTATAGCACTATTTTGATTAAATAAATCTTTTGTAAGTGAAAAGGTTAAGAAAATGCAAGAACTTAACTTAGAATCTTAACCTCCCTTAACCTTCATTAACTTCTAATACTCCCCATCATCTGATATAAAAGAATACTAGCTGCCACACCAACATTCAGTGATTCAGCAATTCTTCCTCCATTCCCAGATATGCAAATGGAATAATCGCACAGCATTTCAATTTCTTGGGAGATACCTTGCCCCTCACTTCCTAAAACAATGACAAGATCATTTTCTTTTTCCAAAAAGTTAATGTCTTTGCCATTCATGTCCATCCCAATCAATTTTTTACCAAAGTCTTTTAATACTTTAGCATCCTCAAGTGTGGCAAACTGAATATTGTTAAGACTACCCATTGTAGCTTGAACAACTTTAGGATGATAAAAATCAGCAGTTTGTGCTGTTCGTAAAATCGTTTTAATTCCAAACCAATCGGCTGTCCTAATGATCGTACCACAATTACCAGGGTCTTGGATTCCATCTAGCAATAAAATAGGATTTCTATCTTTGATAAGATCATCTAATTCAAAAATAGTAATTTCAAAAACGGCAAGCACCGTTGTTGGTTTAACTAAATTAGAAATTGACTGCATCGCCACCTCATTGCATATATATTCAACGCCTTTCAATCTTTCATGGTTTATCTTGTGTTCCTCACCCGTATAAACTACTAATTCTGGTTTAAATTTTTGTGAATTTAAAAATACTGAAACAGATTTGTAACCTTCAACTACGAATTTTCGGTATATTTGTCGAAACTTTACTTGTTGGAGTGATTTTATATAACTTATTTTATTTTTTGAAAGTAATTCCATTGTCCTCATAAAGTTATTGTGTGAAAAGGCAACATATTATATTTTTAATGATCATTTCTTTCTGTGCTTCTTGTAAAACTACAAAGTACCTCAAAGATAATGAATGTTTGGTAAATAAAAATATTGTCAAATTTGAATCTAATCTCGACCCAAGAGGAAATAAAGAATTAGAAACTGACATAAGGCAAATAATCATTCAGAATCCAGAGAACAGTAGGTTATTGTTCTTTCTACCTATACGTCGAGATTATTTATATTTAAGATATGAAAAAAAAGGATGGAATTCCGCTAAAACTTTCCTAGGTAAAGCTCCCACAATCTTGGATATTGATAAAACTGCAAAATCTGAATTTAATATCCTTAGTAACTTAATAAATAATAAAGGTTTTTTTAATGCAAATGTTGATCATACTATAAAAATAAACGATAAAAAGTGCGATGTAACCTACTTAATAAATACCGGAGATAGGTTTAAAATAAACTCCATAAATTACATTTCAACCGATACGGCTTTACTTAAGTTGATAAATTCTGATTCAATAAATAGATCACTAAAAATAGGTGATTTTATTGATGGACAAAGTTTTGATAAAGAAAAAAATAGAATTAACAATTTCTTACAAGAAAAAGGATACTCAGATTTTTCTATGCAATACATAGATATCAAAGGTGATAGTTCAGCATTGAAAAGTGCTATCGATTTCTTTATAGAAATATATCCCCCTGCCAATCAAAAAGCGCACAGAAGTTATACCAACGGAATGGTGAATGTGTACACAGACTACAACAGTAAGCAAGACACATTTTTTCTTGATGAAGCTAAAATTGATAATGTTAGGTACTTAAAAGAAAGTAGTGATTGGGTGGTCAATCCTAAGCAGCTTGATAAGTTTATTTTAATAAATCCTGGTCAACTTTCGAATAAAAGTGACAGAGTCTTGACATACCGAAAGATGACAAACTTAGGAGCCTATAGATATGTGGCATTAAATTCTTATGTTGATCCAAATGATTCTACCAAAATCAATTATGACATCCAATTAGCACCTCACAATAAACTTTGGTCATACGATTATGGTGTAGATGCATATTATTCCACGAGTCCCCAATTTAAAAATCTTTTAGGAGGCATTTTAAACGTAAGGTTCTCTAATAAAAACGCCTTTAAAGGAAGTGAGGTACTTACGCTAAGTGCCAATGTGAATGCTGAGTTCAATCCCTATGCCCTTAATGTAGACGACCAACCTACATACTTCCTTTTCAGAACTTTTGGATATGGACTAAATGCAGATATTGCTTTTCCAAGGATTATTGATTATCTTAAGATTCCCTCACTAATGAATCGATTTGGTGTGCTCAGAAAATCTGATAATAATAAATTCATAAGTGATGCCAACTCTAATCTCTCCATTGGTTTAAATTCTCAAAATATTCTTGACTTCTATTCTGTATCAAGTTACAATGCAAATTTTGGTTATAAAGTGCAGAATGGTGCTGCTAGTTCATTGAATATTAATACATTGGGAGTTATATTTAATGATTATTCGAAAGGAGGGTCATTTGACTCATTGACAAATCCTATTTTGAAAGCGAGCTTCGTCGATAACTTTTTTACCAGCTTCACTTTTAATAAATTTATTTATATCAAAAATGCTACTAAAAAGGGTGGTTTATTAACGACGACGCGCATATTGGGTCTTGAAGTATCTGGTTTAGAGATTTTTGGCTTAAATACCCTTTATAATGTTGCAGCTAGTAAACCTCTTGATGCGTATTGGACCTTACTTGGTGATAATTTTGAATTTTCTAAATTCATAAGGGCTGATATTGAAAAAAGATTCACTTACAAATTCGGTAAGAAGTCTTCACTTGCTTTCAGAGGTCTTGGAGGAATCATAGTGCCTTTTGGCGACACAAAATTGGCTCCTTTTATTAGGCAGTACAATGTGGGAGGTCCAAATAGTTTGAGAGGCTGGTTACCGAGACAAATGATCGGTGGATTCGTAGAGAAAGGAAAGAATGGGATCTTGTATGCTAATCAGGGAGACCTTCGTTTGGAAGCAAATGCAGAATACAGGTTCACTATTGGTGGCTTTTTGAAAGGTGGACTTTTTGTTGACGCGGGAAATACATGGTTGTTAAAAGAGAATATAGAAAATAATTTACCTAATACAGCGTTCACTAGTACTTTTTATGACCAAATTGCAATAGCAGGAGGCTATGGACTTAGGTTAGATTTTGATTTTTTCTTATTAAGATTTGACTTTGGTTATAAATTAAGAAATCCTCAAGCTTCAGAAACGGGTCGCCACTGGTCAACATGGTCTGATATTAGAAAACAAGGTTTAGGTAACTTTCTGATTGGTATTAATTATCCTTTTTAATCTATGAAAACAAAGTTTCTTATCATCATTTTCCTTTCTTTTTTTATAAGAGTTAATTTATTAGGAAGCGAGGTTTTACCTGATTCAAGTAAAAAGCCAATTATATATTTTTTTCTTCTAGAGGAATGTGTGATTTGTCAGAGTTATAGCTTAAAAATGATTGAACTTCATAAAGAATTTAATTCAGACTTTGATTTTATAGGTGTATTTCCAAATTTTATTTCAAAGCCCCAAAATATTCAAAATTTTATTGCTGATTACCATATTCCTTTCCCTTACAAAACGGATTATTATAAGTCTTTAGTAAATAAATTTGGTGTCAAAGTTACTCCTGAAATTGTAATTTTCGATGAGCTTAAAAACGAAATCTTATACAAAGGAAGAATTGATAATGAGTTTTTTGATATTGGTAGAAGGCGAAGAAGTGGTATTTCTGATGATTTGAAAAATGCGCTTTTGCAGATCAAAAGAGGGGAGAAGGTAGATCCAAAATTTACAGATGCGATTGGATGTATTATCAATTTAAATGAGTTGGGAACTGTAAATAAATGAAGTGTACAAATTTGACAAAGTAATTTTGTTTATTTTCGAATCGTAAATGATATTTCTTTCATCAGGTTATGATTCTTAACATTTGAAAATTCCCAACATTTGAACATTTGAACATTCATAACATGTCCGAAACTTCAATTATTATCCCATTTTGACTTCCTATTTTGATTCGTCGATAAATTTTACCTTCTTGTATGAAATATTTATTTTGAGGAACACATATTTTCATATATTTGTGCAAAAGCTATAAAACATGCATATTGATTTAAAAGAATTATTTGAACTACAAAATACCACGCACGATCCAAAGATTATCCAAGCAATTTTAGAAAACGTAAAACAAAGTAGTCAAGAAGGTTTTGATTATCTCAAATTTAGATACTCATTAATGAACCTCCTGAAAATGAATATGGATGTTCAAACGAGTATAAAGTCCGCATATATGACTGCAAGTACTATGGGACTTAATAAAGAAAGACTCCTTGGCTCTTTAGCTTTTTATGAAGGAATCATCCAAAAACAAAAAGAAGATTTTACTATAACATTGCGAAGTCAGATTCTAAAAAACATAGATGGTCCTAAAGCTGAACTCCAAAAATTAGATCACCTTAGAGAAGAAAACATGCGCAAAATTGCTGCATTACAAAGAGAAATCGATGGTATAGAAGATAAAAAAACAGAACTTCACAAAGAAATAGAAGAAAGTGAATCTAAAATTGAAAAGAGAAGGAGCGAGTTTAAAGCGGTAGTAGATCATCTTGATACATTAATTAATAAAGATAAATCACTTTTTATAGAACTTTTATAATACATATTCTTTTTGAAATGTATATTTGAGTAATTTTTAAATCAAAATAAAAACATAATATAGATATGGCAACAATGCAAGATATGGGAAGTACCATGAAATCAAAAACATTTTGGGAGAAACCTGAAGGAAAAACAGGGATGCTTTTTATGGCTGCAATCATTGGAGGAGCAGGTTGGCTTTTGTACAAATTTAGTGGAGCAATATTAGCAACACTAGGCAATACGATAGGTATAGCTGTAAGTTTATTAGTTTTAGGTGCTATAATTTATATGGTTTTAGACCCTAAAATGAGGGCATTAGTAGGCTATATGTACAAATCGGTCATGAGATCTATCACAAGTTGGTTTGTCACCATCGATCCAATAGGTATTCTTAAAAACTACATTTCTGACTTAGAAAGTAGTTTGTCAAAGATGGGTAAGCAAATAGGTGATTTACGCGGACAAATGCGTAAGCTCCAAACTATGGTCGCAGATAATGATAAAGAGATCAATCAACAAATGCTCATAGCAAAAAAAGCAAAAGAACAAGCTAATCAACAAGCTATGCTACTTTCAAGCAGAAAGGCTGCAAGGTTGCAAGAAAGTAATGAGAAGTATGTAGAACTACACTCTAAAATAAGTATATTATATAAAGTTTTATCCAAAATGTACTCCAACTCAGAAGTGCTTTTGGAGGATACGAAAGACCAAGTTAAGGTAAAAGAACAAGAATATAAAGCCATTAAGGCTAGTAATAGTGCCATGCGCTCTGCCATGAGTATCATCAAAGGTGATCCTGACAAAAGAGCTATGTATGATCAAGCTTTAGAATTTATAGCTGATGATGTGAGCCAAAAGGTTGGTGAAATGGAAAGATTTATGGAGATGTCATCTGATTTTATGTCTTCTATCGATTTACAAAATGGAGTATTCCAAGATCAAGGTCTTAAAATGTTAGAAGAATATGAGAAGAAGTCTACTTTACTGCTCATGGGCAAAGATGGTGACGAAAGTGCTATGGAATTACAAACTCCAGTACTTGACAGAAAAGATCTAGGTAAAGAATTAGGCACAGATTACGACACACTTTTTAAATAGGCATCATAGCACGTTAAAATAGTTTCATTGTAGGCTTTTACCAGATACAATTGATTGATATTGAAAAGAATAATATTCTAATTTGAGTAAAATTGGATTGAATCTGATTTGATTTAATATAGCCTAAATATCTACAATAGGTTCCGTAATGAAGGTCAACCCGTTGGTTGAATATCCTACGGGCTCAAAAGTACAATTTCGCAACGTTGGATACTAAAAACAAATAATTCATTAATCAGAGAATAAATTAATTGAAAGAAATCCTATATAATATAATCAGCATTTCTTGTCACAAATCATAGCATCGTTATGCTGAGAAACAAAAAGTGACTTAAGCGCCAGTTTTTTGGAGTAATTTTGAGATGTTATAGGAAATATATTTTAGATTTTTAGGTATAATTATATTTTTAGAATTTTAAAAAGTTTTAAATTGTAAATTTGGCAAATAACAGTTGTGTGAAATTTAAATACTTCTAATTGTTGATGGATAAATCCCATTCAAGTTAAAAATATTTTATTTTTTCATTTATAATTATGTTCTTATCGCTTTATTCCTACCTTTGTGTCCCGTACTAAAATAATTTAATTCTTATGTCAAAGTATATTTTTGTTACGGGGGGAGTAACATCATCTTTAGGTAAAGGTATTATTGCAGCATCTTTAGCCAAGTTACTTCAATCAAGAGGTCTCAATGTTACCATCCAAAAGTTTGATCCATATATCAACGTAGACCCAGGTACTTTAAATCCATATGAGCACGGCGAATGTTATGTAACCAATGACGGTGCTGAAACTGATTTAGACCTAGGCCATTATGAGCGATATCTTAATAAACCTACATCAAGTGCAAATAATGTCACAACTGGTAAAATTTATCAAACGGTAATTAATAAAGAAAGGGCAGGTGCTTATTTGGGTAAAACAGTACAAGTTATTCCCCATATAACTGATGAAATCAAAAGAAGGTTCACCTTACTTGAAGAAGAGCAGCCATACGATGTCATCATCACAGAAATAGGTGGAACAGTTGGTGATATAGAATCTCTGCCATATATGGAAGCCATAAGACAATTTAGAAGAGAAAAGGGTGCAGAAAATACGCTTGTGCTCCATCTTACCTTAATACCTTATCTTAATGCAGCAAAAGAGTTAAAGACTAAACCGACACAACACAGTGTAAAGGAGTTGCTTATGACAGGTATTCAGCCTGATGTTTTAATCTGTAGAACTGAACATCCTTTGCCTAAAGAAATCAGAGAAAAGCTTGCATTATTTTGTAATGTAGAGACTGGGGCGGTAATTGAGGCTATAGATGCAGATACTATTTATGATGTACCTCTGCTAATGCTTAAAGAAAAGCTTGATAAAATAGTAATTAAAAAACTGAATATCAAGACAAAAAACGAACCAGATCTTAGTGTTTGGAAGGATTTCTTAGGCCGATTAAAAAATCCAACGCGTGAAGTAACAATTGGTCTAGTTGGTAAGTACAATGAACTACCAGATGCCTACAAATCTATCTATGAGTCTTTTGTTCATGCTGGGTCAGTAAATGAGTGTAAAGTGAAAATTGTACCTATTCATTCAGAGAGCTTAATTGAAGATGTTGCGAGAAAATTGCGAGGATTAGATGGTATCTTAGTAGCACCTGGGTTTGGTGAACGCGGTATAATTGGAAAAATCAATGCAATAGAATATGTCAGAACAAATAATATACCTTTCTTTGGTATTTGTCTCGGAATGCAATGTGCGGTGGTGGAGTTTTCAAAGAACGTTCTAAAACTTTCAGACGCAGCCTCTAGTGAGACCAATCCCCATTCGACCAATTTAGTAATTGATCTTATGGAAGATCAAAAAGCTATAACTAACAAAGGAGGTACCATGAGATTAGGTTCATATCCTTGTAAAATCACCAAAGGTTCTCTTGCTCATAAGATTTATGGAAAGTTACAAATAGAGGAAAGGCATAGACATCGATACGAGTTTAACAACAAATTTCTTACTAGCATTGAGGAAAATGGTATGAAAGCTTCAGGTATTAATCCTGAAAACAATCTTGTCGAAATTATCGAAATACCAAGTCATAAATTTTTTATAGGGGTACAGTTTCATCCAGAATTACGAAGTACGGTAGAAAACCCTCATCCGATTTTTATCCATTTTGTGAAAGCTGCATTGGCCTACAAATTTGATAACTAACTATTTTTAGGTTAGGGTATGATTGATCTTTAGAATTTGTAACATTTTAAATATTTGATAAACAAAGCTATCCCCATTTTTACTTAACTTTGCTGTAATGTTTAAATAGAAATCACTTTCGTGAAAGAAAAATTTGGTTTAAAAATAGTTGTAATAATCCTTTACTTTATCCTTCAAATTGGATGTAAAGAAAAGGATAATACTATTGATAGGAGTAAAGTTTTTATCTATAATCAGCCTGCTAACATCACCTCCCTTGACCCAGCTTTTGCTAAAAGTCACAATAATATGTGGGTAGTTAATCATGTCTTTAATACCCTTATAAAATTAGATAATGCATTGGTTTTAACTCCTGGTCTTGCTAAATCGTGGCAAATTTCAGAGGATGGATTGATTTATACTTTTAATTTAAGAAATGATGTTTATTTTCATGAAAATGAATGTTTTAAAACTGAAAATAAAACACGAAAATTAACGGCTTACGATGTAGAATATAGCTTAAATAGATTAGTAGATACTACATTGGCATCCCCAGGCTCATGGTTGTTTTCAGATAAAGTAGATGGTGTTTCTGGGTTTAAAGCTGTAAATGATACAACCTTTCTATTGAAACTCAAAGCCCCATTTTTACCCACACTTCAATTATTAACCATGCAGTATTGTAGTGTTGTTCCTCGTGAAGCTGTAGAATTTTATGGATCAAATTTTAGAGCAAATCCTATAGGGTCAGGGCCTTATAAATTCAAGCGTTGGTTAGATAATCAGGCTGTTTTTTTGATAAAGAATGAAAAATATTATGATCAAAAGTACTTTGCTGATGGGGCTCCTGAATTTATTAAGACCACATTAATTCCAGACAAACAAATAGCTGCCCTAGAATTATTGAACGGTAATATAGATATGATTTCTGGACTAGAATCGTCATACATTAATGAGTTTTTGGATCGAGACGGAAAACTAAAAGATGATAAGTCTTCCAAAATTAATTACTACCGATCACCTTATCTTAATACAGAATATATTGGAATAAATCAGGAGTTAGCTCAATCACATCCTGGATTAAAAAATAAATATTTTCGACAGGCTCTAAACTATGCAATTGACAGAAATTTGTTGCTTCAAAGCCTTAGAAATGGTGTGGGCCAACCAGCTAACTCTGGATTTACCCCAAAAGGACTTCCTTCGTTCAATGATTCTACTGTAGTGGGTTATTCTTACAATATTGAAAAGGCTAAGGCATTATTAGTCAAATCTGGTATTCCAAATCTAAATAAATTACCCCCGATCAAAATTCACACAAATGCCGACTATCTAGACCTAGCAACATTTGTTGCCAAGGAATGGGAAAGGGTAGGAATCAATACAACAATTGAGCTAATGGACACAGGTATACTAAGAGATGGAATGCGTAATTCAAAACTTCAATTATTTAGAGCAAGTTGGATAGCAGATTATCCAGATGCAGAAAGTTACTTATGTGTTTTTTACTCTAAAAATCCTGCACCACCTAATTATACACGCTTTAAGAATGATAACTTTGATAGATTGTATGAAAAATCTATAAGAACTGTTGATGAACAGGAGAGATTTGAACTATATCAGCAAATGGAAAGAATTGTGATCGAAGAAGCACCACTGATCTTTTTATTCTATGACGAATCTTCCATTTTTCTAAATAATAAAGTAAAGGGTTTTAAAAATAATGGACTGAATATCTTAAATTTAAATGGTCTTGCAAAAAATGAATAAGATTAATCTAGTAATGGCTACCAAAAGTATTCATAAAGTAAAAGAAATTCGTGAAATGCTCGATCCTTCTTATTCTTTAATAACAATGGAAGAGGCTGGTTTTAATGATGATATCGAAGAAAACGGACAAACATTAGAAGAAAATGCATGGATTAAAACTGATACGTTATATCAATTGTTAAAGACCAATATATTTGGTGAAGACACTGGACTGGAAATTGATTTTTTAGAAGGTATACCTGGAGTAAATACAGCCAGATTTGCAGGTGATCACCGTTCTGATTTTGACAATATTAAGAAAGTTTTAGATTTGTTGGAGGGACAAAGTAATAGAAGTGCTCAGTTTCGGACCATTATTGCACTAATCTTCAATAATGAAAAATATACGTTCGAAGGTATTGTAAGAGGAAAAATAGCAGAGGAAATTAGAGGTTATAACGGTTTTGGTTACGACCCAATATTTATACCTGATGGGTATGAAGAATCATTCGCTGAATTACCATCATCGGTAAAAAATACAATTTCTCATAGGGGTATAGCAGTGAAAAAAATGATAGCTTTTTTGAACAGTTTATAAAATGAGATCAGTTCAATAAAATTCTAATCTTTTAAGATATTCCTACTAATCACTAATTTCTGAATTTCACTTGTGCCTTCCCCAATAGTACAAAGTTTAGAGTCTCTAAAAAATTTCTCTACTGGGTAATCTTTTGTATATCCATAAGCACCGAAAATCTGGATAGCATCAGTTGCAATTTCAACACTGATTTCAGATGCATAATATTTTGCCATTGCCGATTGCGTAGTTACCGGCAAATGTTTGTCTTTTAAACTCCCCGCATTTCGGGTTAATAATTCGGCTGCTTGAATTTTAGTGGCCATATCTGCTAATTTAAACGCAATTGCTTGGTAACTGCTAATAGGTTTACCAAATTGTTCTCGTTCTTTGCTATACTTTACAGAAGCTTCGTATGCACCCTTTGCTATGCCTAATGATAAGGCAGCGATGCTAATCCTTCCTCCGTCGAGTATTTTCATTGCTTGCTTAAATCCTTCACCTTCTTGACCTAAAAGTTGGCTTTTGTGAATCCTACAGTTATCAAATATAATCTCAGAAGTCTCAGAAGCCCTCATTCCTAACTTATTTTCCTTTTTTCCTCCAGAAAAACCTGGAGTATTTCGCTCTATAATGAATGCTGATATTCCGTTACTATCCAGTAAATCTCCCGTGCGTACTAAAATTACTGCAACTTCACCTGAAAGTCCATGTGTTATCCAATTTTTTGTACCATTTATTATATAATGATCACCATCTTTGATTGCTACAGTTTTCATACGCATGGCATCACTCCCTGTGTTTGCCTCGGTTAATCCCCAAGCTCCGATATTTTCACCTGAAGCTAATTTTGGGAGATATTTCAGCTTTTGCTCTTCGTTGCCAAAAGTAAGAATATGGTTGGTGCAAAGTGAATTGTGAGCTGCAACCGACAACCCAATCGAACCACAAACTTTTGCTATTTCTGTAATAATAGTAATATATTCCTGATATCCAAGACCTGAGCCCCCATACATTTCAGGCACAAGTACACCCATGAATCCATAATCTCCCATCTCTTTGAACAAAGCTCTCGGAAAATACTGACTTTCATCCCATTCCATTACGTGTGGGAGAATGCGAGATTGTGCAAAGTTTTTAGCTGATTCTTCGATCATCTGCAAGTTTTCTATTGTCTCTGCTATCATACTATTATAAATTTCATTTTTAACAATGTATTTAAAAATTTGTTTTTTGAAGTGATATTAAAAATACTTATCTTATAGTAGAATTTATAAATCACTTTAAATATTTTCAACACTTCTTTTTCGACACTATAGTTAATATGTTCAAAACTAATTATCTATAGTGCCTTTATTCTTTAGGGTAAATTTAAGTATAAATACTTTAAGTAACTCCTCTTTCACACTTTATTGATTAAATCATAAATATAGATTAAAATTTATCATAATGCATGTTGATGTGAATTTATATTAAGTTATTGTTAAATTAGTTTTCAACATACTTTGTTTAATGTAAAGGCTTTTAAAGACTACAATCACTTAAAAGAAGCTATTAATCATTAAACAGTTTTCTAATTTGTAACATGATTTACATAGAATGATGTTGTATTACTTTATAAAACTCAACAAATTAATTAAAAAAAGCCCTCAATTTTGCATTGAGAGCTTTCTTTATGTTTTGCAAATTGATTAATTGCAATAATTATTCTTCTTCGCTTGAACCTGTTATAGCTGCAACAACAGGAGCAACTACTTTTGCTGTAGCCTTAACTGGAGCTTCAACTTTTGCAGTAGCGTCTACTTTTTCTTCTACTGAAGGAACAATTGAAATAAAGGTTCTATCTTTCTTAGACTTTTTGTATACTACCGTACCATCAATAAGTGCATGTAAGGTAAAATCTTTACCCATTCCAACGTTAGTTCCTGGATGAAATCTTGTACCTCTTTGTCTTACTATGATGTTTCCAGCAATTGCAAGTTGACCACCGAATAGTTTTACACCAAGTCTTTTACTTTTACTATCACGTCCGTTATCCGAACTACCGACACCTTTCTTATGAGCCATTGTTTTTCTTTTTTAAGTTAAATAATAAAATTTTGACTAAGCAGATATACTATCTATCTTAATCTTGGTGAATGATTGTCTGTGGCCATTCTTTTTTACATAACCTTTTCTTCTTTTCTTCTTGAAGACGATGACTTTGTCACCTTTTTGGTTACCTAATACTGTAGCAGAGACTGTAGCTCCACTTACAACCGGCATGCCTACCGTTGTTGATGCACCATTGATCAGGACATTAACTTGATCAAATTTTATTGCATCACCTTGTTCTGCTTCTAGCTGGTGGACAAAGATCTCTTGACCTTCAGACACTTTAAATTGTTGACCAGCTATAGTAACGATTGCGATCATTGTTATAAAATTTTTTTGTTTTAAAATTCGAGCCGCAAAGGTATAATTATATTATTAAATTTAAAAATATTTTGCCAAATTATTCATAATTCATTAATATTTTTCATCTTTATAGAATAATTAATCATGTTTTAAATTTATTTTCTTATCTACATCTTAATATTAGCAAAAATAAATGTAGTTTTTGATTACTCCTTTAATGGTTTACCACTAAATAATGTTATTATGATTTAAAATATATAAAAAATATTTGGATGTTGTAGGTGCGTATTCATAATGTTGCTTATTTTAGCAGCTCTGAAAACAGTCGTACTCACTTAAAACGAAAATAAAATGAAAGTCAATTTCCTATTTTACACTGCTTATTTCATAGTCTTGAGTTTGTCTTTAACTCAAAATGTTTATGCCTCTAAAATAATTTGTAAACCAAGTATGACCTTTGATTGTGATTGGGATGCGGGTATTACCAAATTTAATTTTTCATCAGATTGGATGACTGCTTTAGGAAATGTTCCTTCAAATATGCTGCCTACTATTTCTGGACCGTATAACACAAATGCTCTCCAGTTTAGAGATGTTGGTTCAGTCAATAGTTGTAATATCGGTACTTTTACTAGACATTTTAGGATTAATGGCGAGCCAAATGTTACTTGTTCTATGTCTATAACATTTGTAGGTTCTTCTTCTTCTCCAGTTTTAGAGTGGCCTATTGACGTACATTTGTGGGCAAGCTCTACACTTACCGAAAATGACGTATTAGATAATACAGTAAGGGCTAGAAGATTAGACCAAAATGGTTTATGTGGAATTACTGGAACAAACCTTATTAATAATTTAGCAACAAACACTCCTATCACAAATAATGGGTATACTCCTAATCATGGACCATTAGAGCCAGGACTTAGGGAACAGCCAAGATATTATAATAGGTATAAAAACGTCGGATGTAATGTATTTGCCAGGAAAATTGTAATTACCCAATACACTGCCACTGATGCTTGCAAAAAGTGGGTGGTAAGTTTTCAACATTTGAATTGGTGCAACAACACCAGAAGTTGCAGAGAAACAGTATACAAATACAAAGGTACGGATACACCTCAAATCACCAAGTGCGATGCTCCAAAAGTGAAATTCTTAAATGATGAATGTTTGGGAGAAACAGAATTAAAGCCGATAGCTACTTCTACCAGCGGTACAAGCAATGACTTAAGTTGGAGAGTGCGAATTTACTTAAATAATCCAAACTTTTCTGTTAATACAGCTGCATCAAGGGAATATAATACCGTTGGAGGAATAGGAGGAAGCTCTACTATATCCGGAGGTTCTCCAACAATATATCTCACAGGTACTAGAGCCTTACCTCCGGGCACACATGGATTAAAATATATTGTCTCGAGTGCGTGTGGAACAGTGACGGAATGTGATACATCCATTGTCGTGTGGCCTAAAGTTCCAACGCCCATTTGTATTAATATAGCTACCGCTGTAATGAAAAATGGTAAAGTTGAGTTGTGGGCTAAACATTTTGACTTTAAAAGTATAGGATATTGCGGAGCTAAGTATTTATTATTTACTTTTGAAAATGAAAGACCTTCGTCTTCCTTAATAAAAAGTGTTCATTTTTTTAAAGGTAACGGTGTAGTTTCTACTCAAGATGAATATTCGAATGGCTTGGCTCAACAATGGATTCCTCAAATTACTATTAGAGAAAGACCAACTATGCCAAATGGACAACCTGATTCGAGAGGTCCTGATACGACTTTAGTTGGTGGTCAATCCAGTAAGGTGTTTGGTTGTAAAGTGGGCGATGGATCCACATTTCCAGAAAGCAACATTAAAATGACCGTTTGGGATGACCGATGGTTCAGTGACTTTTGTGCAGTTAAAGTAAGTTTTGTTGATAATCAAAATGCTTGCACACCTCCTCCACCTCCTCCACCACCACCGCCACCACCACCTACAATTGTTGATAGTTTCGTTACAATTGGTGGTAATTTATTTTATGAAAAAGGAGCTTTTGTATCAGATGCTAAAGTAACGTTAATGTCCACCCAGCCAGAATATCCAATTATTGCAAACTCAGATACTACTGGAGCATTTTTGTTTGAAAAGTTGCCAATCAATTTTGAGTATAAAATATCTGCTTCAAAAAACGGTGAATTTTTAGAGGGAGTAAATACAGCAGACATGATAGAAATTTTAAAACATGTTCTTGATATTAAATCTATCACATCTCCATGTAAATTGGAGGCAGCTGACATCAATGGTGATGGTATCCTAGAAGTAGATGATGTAAAGTTGTTAATGCAAATTATCATGGGGACAAATGATGGGGCTGATTTAGATAGTTGGAGATTTTTGGACAAAAAGCAGGTTCTAGCTGATACCATTTGGCCAATAAATAAATATATACAGCATAGCCCGTTGATGAAAACAGTTCTTGACAATGAGCTTATAGCCATTAAAGTTGGAGATTTAGACGGATCTACTGATCAGGAAGTATATGTTGTTGACCAAAGATCTTCACAAATTAATTTATTAGTAGAAGATATTAAGATTAAGAAAGGTGAAATTATTGAAATACCCATTCGGATAGAAAATGAAGGCCCTTTCAGCGGTATACAAGCAGCATTTAATTATCAAAATCTTGATTTTATTGATCTTTCAAGTAATTTAATAAATAATTTGCCAATTAATGTTTTTGCTAAGGACAACGAAATACGTATGTTAGTTGCCTCAACTAATGATATTGTACTTCCGATTAATAATGAAGTAGTTATGTTAAGATTTAAAGCAAAAGAAGCAGGGGTTTTAAGTGATTTTATTTCGTTATCTAATTCATCTTTCTCTTCGATCATCATAGAATCAGAAGACCTTAATGAACGTACGCTAGGTTTGAAATTTTTGAATAACAATATGGATTTAGCAACACTTAGTAATTCTCCAAACCCATGGGTAGAGCAGACAGATATTGAATTTATAAGTACTAAAAAGGTAGAAAATGGAAAACTTACCATCTACGATTCAGAAGGTAAGGTAGTTTATACCACAACCAATACTTTTTCAAAAGGTAAAAACACGATTTCAATCAATCAAAATGATCTAAAATCGATTAACGGATTATTTATTTATCAAATTATTGCTGGAAATGATGTTTATAATGGCAAAATGCTAAAAGTAAAGTAACACATATTTAATTTAAGGATTTGATCTTTCAAAGTATTCTATTGCCTAGCACTGTAAAAAGTGAGTTATTATGATTAGAATACTTTGAAAGTGATAATTAATGATAAATTAAGAGGTTTTAATTTGACTTCCTATTTTTTTTTGAAATTAACATGTTACAGATCCCTTTGACGGAGAATTGTAAAAACCTTTTCAATGAACTTTCGTTAATACAAAAAAAAGAAATTATGTTTGGTTTATTTAAAAAAAAATCTGAAAAGGAAAAATTACAAGAGAAATATGAATCATTGATGAAAGATTCTTTTGATCTGTCTAAATCAAATAGGAGTTTAGCCGACCAGAAATATGCAGAAGCAATGGAGATTCAAAAACAACTTGAGGAATTAAGGTAGTGATAACTATTGAAAGATTATCAATGTAATATTCTTATATATAGCTTTTGACATCTAAAAAGATACGAACCATTTAAAAGAATTTACTTTTTCGTCTTTTTCAACCTAATTTTCGTTACTTTTGTGAACAATTTTATGGTTTTAATGGAAATGCACTTATGATTTATGGATTTCAAAAGGTAAATAACAAACTTGTAGAGCTAGAATCTTACAGAGAAGCTAGTTGGGTCTGTTTGTATCCACCATTTGACCCTAGCGAATTAGATGAAGTTGCTAAAGAATATGATATACCACTAGATTTTCTTACAGATTCATTGGATATTGAGGAGCGTTCGCGTTATGAAAAAGATGAGGAAACTATTTTTATCCTATTAAATACCCCAATTTTAAATGATGATGATAGAGTAGGAGAGGCGATTTATATAACGAGCCCTATAGGTGTTGTACTAATTGACAAAACAATCATCACTATTTCACCAAAGGAAAACCCAATACTTGAAAAATTTATGGATAATAAAGTTAAAAACTTTGATCCAAACGATTCAAAAATGTTTGTCATTCAAATCTTTGAACAGACGGTATATAGATATTTAGATTGCCTCAAAAAGTTAAATTTAAAAAGAAATTTGATTGAGCAAGAATTATATAACTCAAGTAGGAATGAAGAGTTAAAACACTTATTAAGGATTGAAAAAAGCTTAGTATATTTTGTGAATAGTCTTAGTTCTAATGATCTTTTAAAAATGAAAATTAAAAGAACTGACCTGCTTAAAATTTCTAATTTAGAAGAGCATTCGGACTTATTTGAGGATATCATTATTGACAATTCTCAAGCTTTGGAGATGTCAAATGTTTATACCAACATCCTGTCGGGAACAATGGAGGCATATGCTTCAATTGTATCCAACAATATGAATCTATTTATCAATCGTTTGACAATCATTACAATTATATTGATGGTTCCGACAGTTGTGGCTAGTTTCTATGGTATGAATTTAGAATACCTTCCTTTTTCGAAGAATAAATATGCTTTTTTCATAATTATAGGATTTTCGATTGCATTGGGTTATGGACTAATTACATGGGTGAGAAGAGCTAATAAAATGTAGTCTCATTTACATCTCCAACCCCAATTCTATTCCTTTTTTTAAGATAAATTCGTGCGCTGCTTCAAATTCATTTGGAATAATACCATCAAGAATCGCCTCTCTGAGTGCAGATTTTAATAATCCGACCTCACGACTTGGACTAAGATTAAAAATTTTCATGATATCTTCTCCCGAAATAGGAGGTTGCCAATTTCTCAATCGATCCGTTTCTTCAATTTCGATAATTTTAGCCTTTAGTTTTTCGTAGTTATCTCTATATCGATCCTTTTTATTTTGATTTTTAGAAGTAATGTCTGCTTTACATAAAAGCATAAGATCATCTATAGCCTCCCCAGCTTCAAACATGAGTCTTCTGACTGCACTGTCTGTGATTTCTTCTTTGGTCAGTGCAATAGGTCGAAGATGCAGTTTAACTAAAAGCTGGACATACTTCATTTTATAATCAAGAGGCAATCGTAAATTTTTAAAAATCTTACCTACCATTATAGCACCAAGGGTTTCATGACCATGAAATGTCCAACCCAATACGGGATCAAATCGCTTGGTTGGTGGTTTTGCTATGTCATGAAGTATAGCCGCCCATCGCAACCATAGATTGTCAGAATCACGTGCTACATTATCCAACACCTCCAAAGTATGATAAAAATTATCTTTGTGTCCTATGCCATTTCTTTCATCCACACCATGCAAAGCTGCCATTTCTGGAAACACAAGATGTAACAGGCCACAATCAAATAATAGTTTGAAACCTTTTGATGGGAAAGGACAGGCTATGATTTTATTAAGCTCAATAGCAACTCTTTCCATCGATATAATATTGATCCTCGATTTGTATTTTGAAATAGACTCAAAGGTATTGGAATCAATCACGAAGTCTAATTGATTTGCAAATCTGATGGCTCTTAACATTCTGAGCGGGTCATCTGTAAATGTTTTTCCAGGCTCAAGTGGTGTTTTTAATAACTTTTGTTCCAAATGTAAAAGTCCATTAAAAGGATCTATTATCTCACCAAAATTATCTTCGTTGAGAGATACAGCCAAAGCATTGATGGTAAAGTCTCTTCGATTTTGATCATCTTCTAATGTGCCTGGTTCTACAAAAGGTTTTCTACTATCATAGGTATATGATTCTTTTCGTGCACCTACTATTTCTATTTCGATATCACGAAACTTGATCATAGCAGTTCCAAATCTACTAAAAATATTAACTTTAGGTTGTGGTCGGAGAATCGACGAAAGTTCTGTAGCTAGTTTTATGCCATCTCCAATACATACTACATCCATATCTTTTGAAGGTCGCCCAAGCAATCTATCGCGTACATACCCACCTACCAAATAGACTGGATAGTCAAGTTTTGCTGAAGTCTCGCTAATAAGTTGTAATAACTTTCTTTCTTCCGGCTTTATATTAAATACCAAGTATTATTATTTTTTTTGCAAAGATAGTAAATTGATTCTTCTGCTTTGTGAAGTTTAGTCACTTAAATGATTTGAACAATTTTTTTCTATGATCAGCCTTTAAAGCTAAGTTAAACTAAAATTTACTCAGGCTCCTCTAATGGCTTTCTATTAATAGATACTAAAATCCCAGCTAATAAGGACAAAGCTATAAAGGATAATGAAAACCACTCAGGAATATGAAAATGGTGAATGGCAATCAATTTCATACCTACAAATAATAGGATTGCAAATACACTATAGTCAAGATATTTAAACTTTTTCAACATATTGGCCAAGAAGAAATACATAGATCGTAGCCCTAAAATTGCAAATATATTTGAGCTGAATACTAAGAAGGGATCTGTTGTGATGGCAATTATTGCAGGTATGCTATCTAATGCAAAGACTAAATCTGAAAACTCTATGAGTAATAAAGCACCAAATAATGGAGTGGCTAATCTTTTACCATTTTCGACGGTAAAGAAGTTTTCACCATCAAAATTTTTCGAAAAAGGTATAAATTTGCCTAATAATGATCTTTTTGAGTCTTCGTTTTCTTCAGTATCTTCTTTTTTACTTAATATCATTCTAAAAGCTGTGAATATAAGAAAAGCTCCAAAAACATAAGTCATCCAACTTACTTTGCTAATCAGTATTACACCTAAAGCTATGGCTAGACCTCTTAAAACAATGGCCCCGATGATTCCCCAGAAAAGAGCTCTATGCTGCAAAGTTAAAGGAACTTTATACGATTGGAATATCATCGCAATAACGAATAAATTATCAACACTCAAAGAAAGTTCGATCAAATATCCACTTACATATTTAGATACTGCAGTAATTGGGGTAACATTAGTTGGGTTTTCAATTAAATTGTTGCTGTAAAGAATGTAAATTATAAAAGAAAAAAACATAGCTAATCCTGCCCAAAAGGCAGTTTCTCGGCCAGCTCTTTTATTGCTAACAATTTCACTTTTTTTATGTAGAACTACCAAATCAATAAGCAGCAAAGCAAGGATACATACTATAAAAATAGTCCAAACCATGGTTTAATATTTAGAAAGTACTTTAAATGAAAAAAGGGACAAACAAAGCCCCTTTTTTTGTTGACCTATAAGGATTCGAACCTTAACAAACAGAACCAAAATCTGTAGTGCTACCGTTACACCATAGGTCATTTTTCAAAACTGGTGCAAAGATATGCAGATTTCTATGATATATCCAAATGTTTGGATTTAAAAAGTTCAAAAAAAGTTTTCTTTTAGGTAAAAAGCTCTTTTCTCCCAATTTTACTACATATCGGACACACTGAAGGAATGTGTCCTCGTGCAGGACAATATTCTCTACCAAAAAATATAATTTGAAGATGAAGTCTGTTCCAAGATTCTATAGGAAAAAGTTTTTTAAGATCAAATTCTGTTTTTTCAACGTTCTTACCTGTACTCAGACACCAACGAAAAGCCAATCTGTGAATATGCGTATCAATTGGAAACGCCGGAACTCCGAACGCTTGAGACATAACAACAGATGCAGTTTTGTGACCCACTCCTGGCAAAGCTTCCAATGCTTCAAAACTTTGTGGTACTATCCCTTCATGTTGATCAATCAAAATTTTTGATAGTTCAGAAATTGCTTTGGATTTTTTAGGAGAAAGTCCGCAAGGTCTTATGATTTCTTGGATTTTCTCTACAGCTACTTTTGACATATCATGAGGATTGTCAGCTATTGCAAACAAATAGGGAGTCACCTTATTAACTCGCTCATCGGTACATTGAGCAGATAGTAATACAGCAATTAGCAAAGTGTATGGATCTTTATGGTCTAAAGGAATGGGTACAGTGGGGTATAAGTTTTCTAATGTTTCTAATACAAATGCTGCCCTTTCTTTTCGTGGCATTGTCTTTTCCATTTGACCAAATATTTTAAACTTTCAATAAAAATTTCATCGTATCCACACCATCGGCAAAATCATTGATAGTTGGACGTTGAGATTGACCAAAATGAAAATAATTGAGTTTTTCTAACTTTACGTCCGTAACAATACATTGGATTTTATTGAGAATTTTATGCAACTTTTCTTCAAGACTTCTAACATCGTCATACCATTCATAATGTAGCGTAGCTATTCGTGACGGAAGGTTTTCATCTTCGACAAGTAGGGTAGTACTATTTTGAAGAAATTTCTTTTTATTCAAAAGAAACAATGATAAATTGTAGTCATAATTGTTCCTATATTTATTATGATGAATTACCTCATTGTTTTCGTCTAATATCCTCAAAAGACGGTCTATATCAAATCCTCGCTCGAAGTAGACTTTTGAAACATTACGACACCCTAACCCAAAATAACTTAAAATGTCATATGCGAGTAACCTTAGATCACCATCGCTGATATTTTTTGATAGGATACCAATACTATTTCTGTTTTTTCGAATAATGTTTGGATATTTTCCAAAATAGGCATCAAAATATCTACTAGAATTATCACTTCCCGTAGCAATTACGGCGTCAATATCATTGAGTCTTTCCACCTCAATAAAAACCTCTTTGGCATCGGAGTCGATCTCCACCAATTTTTTAAGTAACCACTGTATGAGAACCCGATCTTTGTCACTGTATTTGATCAAAGCTATATGCCCAGATAAATATACCATGATAATGTCGTGAATGCCAACCATCGGAATATTGCCAGCTAATATAAGCCCAACACGCTTGGGTGATAAGGTATTTATGTCATAGTCAGCAATAAAAGATGTTAGCTTTTCTTCAGAGAATAACTGTTCTTGTATGGCGCATAATGCAGATTCTACATCCTTTTTAGTAAACCATGAATTTTGAATTACGGCACTTTCAATTACTTCTTGCAGTTCACCCGAGGACCTTGACTCATTTATGACAGGGTTGAGTCTCGCTAGATTATTTATCTTTTCCTTCGTATTCTTCTTCATCATTGACTTCTTGCTCGTGTTCGTATATCAAGACTTCTTTTCTTGTATTTTTGTAATCCCTCCATTTATCCAATACACTAGAAAAATCTTCAGGCAATGGTTGCTCAAAAAACATTTTTTCACCTGTTATAGGGTGAATAAATCCCAAAGTACACGCATGTAGAGCCTGTCTTGGTAATATCTTAAAACAATTATCAACAAATTGTTTATATCTCGTAAAAATAGTTCCTTTTAAAATCTTTTCACCACCGTATCTTGTATCATTAAAAAGCGTATTACCTATGTGTTTCATATGCACACGAATCTGGTGGGTACGACCCGTTTCTAATATACATTTTAAGTGTGAAACATAGTATAATCTTTCGAGTACTTCATAATGAGTGATAGCATGTTTGCCCCCTTCACCTTCCGCAGTCACGGTCATTAACATACGATCACGAGGATGTCTTCCTATGTCACCGGTCACTGTACCTTTATCATCTTTTGTTTCTCCCCATACGATCGCTTGATATTCTCTATCTATGCTATGATCGAAGAACTGCTTAGCCAAATGAGTCATAGCTTCTTCCGTTTTTGCAAGCACCATCAAGCCAGAAGTATCTTTATCAATCCTATGTACTAGTCCAGGTCGCTGAAGGTTGTTACCTTTCATGACAGGTAGATTTGAATTTTGTAAATGAAACAAAATGGCATTTACCAAAGTTCCTGATGGATTACCAGAACCAGGGTGTACCACCAACCCAGCTTGTTTGTTGATGACGATTACATGTTCATCTTCATATACGATATCTAGTGGAATATCTTCAGGTGTAACAGTTTCTAATTGGTCAGGATGACGAGGTAAGACCAATTTTATCACATCATTACCCTTTATTTTATGATTTGACTTTACATTTTTGTCATTGACAGTGATCAATCCATGTGTTATAGCACTCTGGACACGTGATCTAGAAACACCTTCAAGTTTGTCAAACAAAAATTTGTCAATTCTTAAAAGTGCTTGATTTTTGTCACAAATTATTTCTTGGTGGAGATAAAGATCTTCTTCGTTATATTCGCCTAAATCACCTTGTTTGATAGCTACCATACTTATACTTATTCTAATGGGCTGCAAAGGTACTTAATTTAGGGCAGAGTTTCTTTTTAAAAATGATAAACTACCATCTATAAGCTGCCCCGAGTTGTATGGCTATTGAATTTGTCAAGGATTTTTTAAGTTCTAAGTTCTCAACCGGACTAAACTGGGGCTGTTTATATTCTTCTCTATCCACATAGTAAAATGCGGATTGTCCATTTTCAAAACCTAAACTTAAATTGATGTGCCAATTGTAATCTATGGCGTAATTAGCTCCCAAAGCGCCTGAATACATAAAGGAGATTTCACTTTTTTCAAAGTCAGTAGATGATTCGTCGGAGTCAGGAAAAGTAAAGCTCGTGATGGTATAAAACCAATTCCATCCCAAATTGGCTTGAAAATATGGAGTAAGTTTTTTACCGCCAAGATTGATGAAATATCGAGCAGATCCGTAAAATTTTAGCAGATTGGAGTTGGTTCGTCCATCCCAAATCTCATCAATACTACTTGGATTGACTCGTATGATTTGGTCAGCTGAAGTGGCCAATTTGCCAAAACCAATTCCACCACCAAGAAAAAATGGTTGATCTACTTTGTATTGTTTTAAATAATTGAAATTGACACCTGGAATCACTTTATTTTTCATATTCCTTCCGAAAATACCTTGAGGAACGGATAGAAGACCATCAAAACCTACGATGTTGAATTTATAATTATTTTCCATTTCCTGACTTTGCAGAAAATTACTTGAAAGTATAAAAGTGATAATCAAGATTAATGATATCTTTGTTTTCATTTGAATAGATAAATCTTTAAATTATTATGACGTCATTTGAGACAATTTGTGTCAGCGAAGGTACAAAAAATTTAAAAAGTGTTCCGCATCAATTACCGATCTATGCTACGTCATCCTTCGCCTTTGAAAGTGTGCAGGAGACGATCGATATCTTTACAGGAGTAAAAGATGGACACACATATAGCAGATATGGCAATCCTACCATAGATACAGTAGCTCAAAAGATTGCTAAATTAGAAGGTTTTGATTTACATAAGGAAGTGCATGGTTTGCTTACCTCAAGCGGAATGTCAGCGATAAGTACTGCGGCTACAAGTATTTTAAAAGTAGGAGAGACTATTTTAACTCAAAATAATCTTTACGGTGGAACAACTGTTTTGTTTCAAAATATTTTTGATCGTTTCGGGATAAAAACCATTTTTTGTGACTGTACTGATCTTTCATTAGTGAGAAATCAGCTCGAACAAAATCCAAGTATAAAGCTACTTTATTTAGAAACACCATCCAATCCGACTATGTCTTGTGTAAACCTAGCATCCTTAGCTTCATTGGCCAAAAACTATGGTGTAAAGACCATAGTAGATAACACATTTTGCACTCCTTATTTACAACGGCCATTGAGCTTAGGAATTGATATTGTAGTACATTCTACGACCAAATTTCTGAACGGTCATGGAAATTCAATATCGGGGGCAATGGTTACCGCAGATGAAACCTTACATAAGGCTATGTGGGGCACTCTCAAAACCATGGGCTCGACATGTAATGCCTGGGATGCGTGGCTGCTGAATAACGGATTAAAAACCCTCGTCCTAAGGATGGATAAACACAGCAGTAATGCATTGGCTTTGGCTCAATATTTAGATAATCATAGTAGGGTCAAAAAAGTGAATTATTGCGGTCTTAAAAATCATGAAAGTCATACTATTGCCTCAAAACAAATGTCTCAATTCGGTGGTATGCTTAGTTTTGATATTGACGGAAATATGCAAGATGCACTCAAAATTATAGACAAACTCAAAGTTGCCACTAATGCTCCAACATTGGGAGATATAGATACGCTAGTCCTACATCCTGCTACTACTTCTCATTTACATGTTGACTCAAACGCTCGGAATGCTGTGGGAATCACGGACTCTTTGATCAGATTAAGCGTTGGTGTGGAGCATATAGGAGATTTAATTGAGGATTTAGAACAGGCGCTGACTTTTTAAACTATAGTAATGCACATTACAGTAATGAGCGTTACTTTAATTGGTTAGATTCTAAATTTCACGTTATTTGCAATATATATTGAATTGAACATTCCATATTTGAGTTCATTTTGTAAACTTAAGTTGCTATGAAATCGACAAACCCATCTTTTGGAGTACACGTACACAAATATGAAAAATAATAGTAACTTATAAATATTTCTTCAAATCAACCTCAGATCTAATATGTTGATTTTCTATAACTTATTTTTAACCCAGAAAACGCATAAGAAATTAACTGCAAGAAAATTATGCTTCATATTAGTTTCAGTACTCAATTTTCCGTCCTCTATGCAGCTAAGGTTGCTAAGATTGAATAAGCTAAAATCCAGTTGGTTTTAGTTCGCAGCTAAATTGATATTTCGGATATCAATTTTTTACGGTACTCATGTGCTTCACTACTATTTTGCCTAATTTCCTTTCGAATAAAGTCCAATGCGTTATCTGGGTTTAATTGACAAAAGAATTATCTGTTGGCATAAAGAATGAATATTGAAGTTACTTTTCCTAAAAACAAATGGAGTTCATTGATAAATGTGTTTTTTTTTGTTTATCCAAGATTAGCACTAGGGATACTTTTGAAAATTCTATAAACTAAAAAGTTTTACTCCAAGATCTGTAATTTCGAATATTGTAACATAATCCTCTTTTCTTGATTTTCTCCCAACTGATCGAAGTATATTGTTGCAACCTGACGTTCGTCTATCGCAGTTACCTTGCCTTCCCCAAACTTAAGGTGAAGAACTTTATTACCTACTTTGATTTCATCAGGATCATTTGAAACGAAGTCGTTTGGATCAATTTTTGGGATCATGGGTTGTAGCACTTTTGGCTTTAGTCCTCCCAATATCTTAACTTGACCAAAATCATCCTCATTTGAAGGCCTTTTGACAATGGTCATACTATCAATATTTTCCTCATTGATCTCCTCTAGAAATCGGCTTGGATCATTAAAACGCATATTTCCATATTGATAGCGACTATTGGCATAAGTGAGCGTTAAAATCTCCTCAGCACGAGTAATAGCAACATAAAATAATCTTCGCTCCTCTTCTATTTGATCAGGAGTACTTAGCGTTTGATAAGATGGAAAGAGATTTTCTTCTAATCCAACAACAAAAACACTTTTGAATTCTAGCCCCTTTGCAGAGTGTACACTCATTAATGTGATTGTGTCGTTTGTTTCTGGGTTTTCATTATCTGCGTCAGTCATCAGTGAAATGGTTTGAAGAAAGACGGATAGTGATTTATTATCATCAATAGACTCGCCTTCTATCAATTCGTCATCTTCTACAAATTCTTTTATACCATCGAGTAGGGAAGTGAGATTGTCATATCTAGATTGTCCCTCAACGGTAGTATCAGCACGAAGTTCACTATAAATTCCGGAAGCCTTTGCAATGTAAACCGCTGCGTCAAAAGCATTACTAACCATTGCTTTCTGCTTACAAGCTCTTATGATACCTACAAATTCTTCTAAACTTTTTTTAACTCTAGGCGAAAAGTCCATGCTGCTGATGACTTGCCAAATACTCATTTCATTATCTTCAGCAAGTTTACTTAATTGATCAATGGTAGTATTGCCGATACCTCTTTTTGGGTAATTGATCACCCTTTTGAGCGCTTCATCATCTTTGTCATTGACTACAAGTCGTATATAAGCTAAGACGTCCTTGATTTCTTTTCGTGAATAAAATGAAAGTCCACCGTAAATTCTATAGGCTATATTCAATCTCCTTAACTGTTCTTCGAAAACCCTAGATTGTCCATTCGTACGGTATAAGATGGCGATATCTTTGTTGGAAAGATTGTATCTATTCTTTTGTTCTATAATAGAGTCAGCCACACGCTTACCTTCCTCATTATCCGTCATTGCTTGGATAATTTTGATCTTTTTGCCTTCTTCGCGGGTAGTAAATATTTTCTTGGTGATTTGATTTTTATTATAAGTGATTACTTCATTGGCTGCATTGACTATAAAATTGGTAGATCTATAATTTTGCTCTAACTTAAATGTATGGACGTTGGGAAAATCGTGTTCATACTGCAAGATGTTTTGAATAGTAGCCCCTCGGAATGAATAAATACTTTGTGCATCATCACCTACAATACAAACATTTTCTTCACTACCATGATATTTTACGAACAATTTGACGACTTCGTATTGCAAGTAATTGGTATCTTGAAACTCATCAACCATCACATATTTAAACTGTCTTTGATATTTCTCTCTGACGCCCTCTGGATTTTGATAAAGCAATTTGTACATCATCAACAACAAGTCATCAAAATCCATTGCTCCTGATCGCTGACATTTGGTAACATATTTTTCATATATGTCATATATCATTGGCCTTCGATTCATTCTATCCATGGCCATCAGATCATCATTGTTTTTATAAGCTTTGGGTGTGATTAGGTTTGATTTTGCGGCAGAAATACGCGCTCTCACTTGATTGGGTGCATATACTTTTGCATCTAGATTCATAGATTTTATGATGTCAGCTATCACCCCTTTTGTGTCGTCAGTATCGTAAATCGTAAAATCATTTGGAAAACCAATTTTATGAGCTTCTACCCTTAATATTCGAGCAAATAAAGAGTGAAAAGTTCCAGCCCAAACTTGATTGGCCTTAGTACCAGCTACACTTTCTATTCGGTGCTTCATCTCCTTGGCCGCTTTGTTAGTAAAAGTTAGGGCTAAAATTTGACCCGGATGAACACCAGAATTGATCATATGTGCTATTCTGAAAGTTAGTACCCTCGTCTTGCCTGATCCTGGACCAGCTATGACCATAACAGGACCATTGATTGTAACTACCGCAGATCGTTGTACATCATTTAGATCATTCAAGTAAGAAGGTCCAATATTTGACATTGTTTTAGTGGTTTATTTATAAATTGCAAAAGTCTGAAAAGAATATTGAAATATATAATAAATTACCTAAATATCTCAAATGGATTTCCTATTACAGCTCAAAATTACTGCAAAATCAGGCGTTTCACTCACTTTTTGCTTCTCACCATAGCAGTGGCTATGATTTGTCGCAAAAAGTGCTGCTTTTATTGTCCTTTTGACCTTCACTACGGAATCCATTTTAGATTTTTAGGTTTAATATGTTTATTTGAAAGAGCAGTTTTAATCTTGGAATAATGCACTCCCTATTCTCACCATAGTTGATCCTTCCTCTAATGCTATTTCGTAATCACCCGACATACCCATAGATATTTCTTTAAATTCGGGATTGTTTGAAAAGTATTGTAGCTTAAGGAGATTAAAATGGTTATTCAAATTTTGAAACTCACTTCTTGTTTGGACATCATTAGCTACCAATGTGCCCATACCCATTACGCCACAGATGACGATATTTTTAAGACTAGACCAGTCTTCATTTTTTAATGAAAGTATTAAATCCTCTATGTCAAAACCTTGTTTAGTATACTCATTAGCAATCTTTACTTGAAGTAATACTTTAATCTTTCTATGATTCTTTGCTGCCTCTTTATCGATAGTTTTAGCCAAATCAAATGAATCAACACTGTGTATCATCTCAATAAAAGGTGCTATAAATTTTACCTTGTTTTTTTGTAAAGATCCGATGATGTGCCATATTATGTCTTGAGGCAATGCATCCTTTTTACCGATCAATTCTTGCACTCTATTTTCTCCAAAAATTCGTTGTCCTTGGTTATAAATAGCTAATATTTGATCATTAGACCTAGTTTTTGAAACGGCTACCAACGTTGCGTTGTTTTCTATTTCGACGGTAGATTTAATGGTAATAAAGCTCATATTGATCACTTAAATAATGTAAAGAGACCACCTATTTCTGCCTCAATTTTTGATACAATCTCACCAAAATCTTCTTGCTTATTTAAAAAATCTATTTCATCAGAATTTATGACTAAAAGAGGACCTTGATTGTAAGACGCAATCCAATTGTCGTATCTTTTATTTAATCTTTTTAGATAGTCAATCGACATACTCCCTTCGTAATCTCTACCTCGCACCTGTATATGATCAACCAAAGTCGAGATCGATGCTTTTAAATATATCAATAGATCAGGACCCTGAATTTGAGCTGACATTGTCTCGAATAGTGATGTGTAATTACTGAAGTCTCTTTCAGACATAAGGCCCATATCGTATAAATTTGGAGCAAAAATATGGGCATCTTCATAGATCGTTCTATCTTGTATTACCGTACTATTTCCTTTTCTTATGTCAACAACTTGCGAATACCTACTATTTAGGAAATAAATTTGTAAATTAAATGACCACCGCTTCATGTCGTCATAAAAATCTGATAGATATGGATTTGTATTGGTATCTTCAAACATGGCATCCCATTGATAATGCTTTGCCAATAAAGATGTCAATGTCGTTTTACCAGCCCCGATATTACCGGCAATGGCTATATGTTTTATATTATTCACAGCAAAAAAGTTCTATTGATTATTTCAGTGCTCAAATTTAAGACTTTAAAATGTTTTTTTCGGTATAGACTATAATTTTTAATTAATTTCAAGTGATTGTTCTTTGGCCTTTAGTTCTCATTGCACAAATATGCGTTAGTATATTGGTATATTAGTCTGTTGATTTTCAATTTCCCATTCTCGTATTCAATCATTCTCGCATTTTACCTTAACTATTAGCATTTTAAGTAGCCTCGCAAAGTTTTGCTCGGTTCCTTCGTTATCGATTGAAATCGTTCAATCGATTTGCTCCTAACGTCGCAATCACTCAGTCATCTCGCATTCAAGCATTTTCGCATTCAAGCATTAAAGTTTTCTCACATTCACGCATTACAACCTTACATCCTAACCCTCCAATCAACAGGATAGTAATTATTAATTCTATTTCCCAATTGTTTAAACCATCCCAGATTAAATCCTTGATATTGTGCTATTTGCCATCCATTTCCTAAACTATTAATAGAAGTTAAAGTGCGTCGAAGATAGGATAGAGCATCTTCTAGGTTGAGTTCTATTGTTGGAACAGATTGGTTAAGAATAGGAGACAAGGCTAAGGCATGGTCAGGTAAGAATAGATTTTTGGTAAGCGTGCCAAGCTTTACACCTGCATACTGCAGGTTGAGTTGGCTTTGCGCAATATGGGTATACTCTATAATGGTATCAGTTAGGTGATAACAATCTCCATTGGGATGTTGATAAATTGAGGAGAGCACATCAGGAGTTACAAAAGATTGCATTGGTGCAACTTCTTTGGAATTGAGGAGCTTCAGTTTGGAGGGATTTGACTTAACACTTTGTGGTTTTGGAGCTTCGTCTTTTTGTAAAACAGCAAAGAAAAAGCCTTCTCCTTTGGTTTTGTGTGGGTAACATTGATATCCTGAGGCATTTTCTTTTGCAATGTGCGTGACGCCCCAATCGTCATTTACATTTATTTGGAGACTTTTTAATCCATAGTGGTTTTGCATATAAATTACTTGATCAATATTTTCTTGATGATTGAACGTACAGGTTGAATAGATGATGTGTCCATCTTGATTTAAACAGGGGATTATATCATCTAGAATTCTTTTCTGTCGCAAACTACAATGAGCTACACTATCGAGTGACCATTCTTTAATAGCATCAGTATCTTTACGAAACATTCCTTCACCACTGCATGGAGCATCTACCAAAATGAGATCAAATGTAAGCCCAGATTTTTGAAAGTACGTTGGGTCTACAGATGTAACGATAACGTTTTTACATCCCCATTTGATGATGTTTTCCTTAAGAATATTTGCTCTATTTTTGATGACCTCATTTGCAACAATAACACTTTCGCAATTTAAATTATCATGTAATAAGGTAGTCTTACCTCCAGGTGCGGCACATAAGTCCAAAACTTTTAAAGATTTATTCTCTAAACCCAATTGAAGTAAAATTTGGGTGATTATCATACTCGATGCTTCTTGTACGTAGTATGAGCCTGCATGAAAAGTAGGGTCTAAAGTAAAAGAAGGTCTAGAAAGTAAATATCTTCCTAAGCTGTTCCAAGGGATTTGTTCATTGTGGTCAAATGAAGCATTGAATTTTTGTTTGTTGATTCTTAAAGAAGTAGGGCTTTGACTTTCTAAAGCGTTAAAAAAATAAATAGAGTCTTCACCAAGTAAAGACTCCATACTATTTTTAAATTCCTCTGGAAAATTCAAATTTCTTGACTATAAATTATTTATTATAAAATCAGTCATTTTTGTATACAAGTGAATCCGAGCATTCCCACCAAATATACCATGATTTTTATTTGGATAATACAACATTTCAAATTGTCGATTTGCATTGATAAGTGCATTTGACATTTCAACAGAATTCTGATAATGTACATTGTCATCAGCCATACCATGAACAAGGAGATACTTACCTTTTAGCCTATCTGCAAAATTGATTGGGCTGTTTTCATCATAACCTTTCATATTTTCGTTATAAGTACGCATGTAACGCTCTGTGTAAATTGTATCATACCATTTCCAATTGATTACAGGTGCTACAGCTATTGCAGCTTTAAACACATCATTTCCTTTTAAAATACACAGACTTGACATATATCCACCATAACTCCATCCATAGATACCTATTCTTGATCCATCCACATAGGGCAATGATGCTAGATATTTTGCTGACTCAATTTGGTCGATTGTTTCATAGTGGCCTAATTTTAAGTAGGTTTGCTTTCTAAATTCTTCGCCTCTCGCTCCTGTGCCACGTGGGTCTACACACACTACAATATATCCTTTTTCTGCAAGATGCTGAAACCAAAGATAATTGCTTCCTTTCCAACCATCTGTAACTTGTTGGCTATTTGGACCACTATATTGAAACATAAATACGGGATACTTCCTATTGGTATTAAAATGTTTTGGCTTGATCATGTAGCCATTTAGCTGGACAGCTTCCGATGTTTTAAAATCAAAAAATTCTGCATCAGAGATAATGTAATTTTCTAAATTTTTACTCAACGTTGTGTTACTTTCAATGACTCTAATTGCTTTTGTACTTCTATCTTTGACGGTATACGTCGGTGGCGTATTTATGGTACTATTATTGTGGACAAAATAGTCAAAAGTAGAGCTAAACTGAGCTATATTCATACCTTTTGAATCTGTCATTAATCGCTTATTTTTACCATCGAGACCTACTTCAAATACTTGATGTTCCCTTTGCGATTTCTCTGCTGCTAAATAATAAGCTTTCTTATTAACCTCATCCACTCCGTAGAGCCTAATTACATCAAAAGAACCAGGTGTCAATACAACCTTTTCCTTACCATCCATGCCATATAAGAAAACTTGATTAAATCCATTTTTTTCAGAAGTCCAAATAAAACCACTATTATCCTTTAAGAAGGTCAAATCATCATGAATGTCAATGAAATATTTGTTGGTTTCATTAAATAGAACACTTGCTTTTTTACTTTTTGTATCGTAATTGTATAATGTTAAATCATTTTGATGTCTATTCAATTTGTAGATACATACATTATTTGATTGATTCGTCCATTTTATTCTTGGAACATATTGATCATTCAAACTGCCAACATCGGCCAATGTAACCTTTTTACTTTTTAAATCGAATAAATGGACGGTAACAACTGAATTTTTTTCGCCAACTTTTGGATACTTAAAAGTTTCTGCAGCAGGATACATGTCATTATTGTATATTTCCATAGAAAACATCGGAACTTCCTTTTCGTCAAATCTTATAAAAGCTATCTGATCAGATGCACTGTTCCATTCAAAAGCCTTTGTAAATCCAAATTCTTCTTCATAGACCCAATCACACAATCCATTTAAAATAGCATTTTTTTGACCATCTTTGGTGATTTGTGTTTCTTTACTTGTTTTTAGGTCGTATACATACATATTAAATTCATAAGTGTAGGCCAATTTACTACCATCTGGCGAAAAACTAGGATTACTAAATTTTTTATTACCACTTATGGACTTTAGCGCCTTAGATTTTACATCAAAAACAAAACAGTTTTCTTTGCTTGAACGTCTGAATATTGATTCTGAGTTGGCTAAAATTAAAATTTGTGACTCATCTTTATTAAATTCATAACTACTCATAGCGGTAAATCCATCTTTACCTTTATGAACGGATGCATCAAAAATAGTTGTCACTTTTTGACCTGTCAGTAAATCATATTGCTCTATATTTCCTCTTTCATTTCTTGTATAATGTTTGCCATCATTCATAAAATTGAATCCAGGTACTCCTCTTGCATTCAAACTACCAAGCGTCCAAATGTCTTCTAATGTGACAGATTTTTGAGCATAAGACGGCTGCGAGGAAATAAAAAATAGAAAAAACACACTAATTGAGAGCGCATTTCTAACCAAATTCTTTTGGGCTCCCTTGAAGGTTTGGGTAAATGCAAAAACACTTAACCAGGTAAAAAGCATATTTATATTTTTTACTAATTGCTTTTTCATATTCTATTTTTTTACAGCTAATTTTTGAATTTCAGTCAATTCGTTGGCTAAATTATTCATCGCTGCAAGATATTTAGTTTCCCAACTTAATAGATTTGTTGTATTTTTTAAGCTTAGCTCATAGTGAAAAGCTGGCATCATCCAAGAAGCATAGCCGCTGTAAGGATCAGAACTCACATATAACGATTTATGCCATTTCCCATAAGGCATACCGTCTCCGTCTATCCAATATCGCTCCAATTTAATCAATCGTTGGTTTACTTCTTTTAGGTGCTTAGGATTTGCTTTCATTAGGGCAGTCGCACATTTTGCTCCTGCATCTGTTAATTTATCAGCTGCAGCGATCAATTTAGTAAAATTGAAAGTTGATTTTGATTCAGTCAATAAATTAGTGAAAGACTTTTGTAAATCTTCGAAGTGTTTTTTGCTATCTACACCATATCTGTTCAATCCGTAAGGGATTAAATTATTAGAAGCTAAGTCCATGAGAGCAAAACCAAATACTTGCTCCACCATTGGCCCAAATTTAAAATCGGGGTCTGTAAATCTTTCGTAATAACTTAAATTATCGAAAATAGAGTGATAGATTGATACGCCTCCTGTGCCTCCACTCCAAGAAGGAATTCCCACATGTGTGTAAAAAGGCAAATGATCTGATCCCCCCCCTAAGTTACCAATAGCTGGCTCCTTTTCTTTTCCTTTCCACATATCTAGCACACTTTTGCTAGAGTCTGGATACTGTACTTTAGAGGTTGTAGTAATCATCACATCTTTTAATGTAGGGCTTGCACCACCACCAAAGTTTTTCCCTCCAACAGCAGCGTCCGCGTTGAGATATGCTATCGTATTGGTATTGAGTTCGTCTCTAAAATGTTCTACCCATTCAGTTGCCCCTATTATTCCAACTTCTTCGGCATCCCAATGTCCTATTTTGATAGTTCTCTTCGGTTTTTTACCTTCTTTGGCCATTTTACCTAATGTTTCGGCAACCCCAAGTAACATTGCAGTGCCACTGTTTGGATCTATTGACCCAAAATTCCATGCATCGTAATGACATCCCGCGATAACCCATTCATTTGGATTTTCGCTTCCTTCTAAAGTGCCTATAATATTATAAACTCTTTGAGTCTTATGTTCTTGCTTTACATTGACTCTTACTTTTAAATCTGGTCCACCTTCTATTCTATAAGTATAAGGAAGACCTCCTTGCCATGCTGCTGGCACCGGTTTTCCCTTCATTCTTGCAATAATTTCTTTTGCAGATCCATAAGAAAGAGGCATTACTGGTATATAATGCAGTTCCTTGACGTCTTCGGGTTTTAATCGCTCAATCTTTTTCGTGCCATCTATTGGCAAAGCGGGTTGCATAGGTGTCAATGGATCTCCTGAGTAGGGTAGTGTCAGTAAAGAACCTCTCTGGATACTTGATTCATCATAATACGGACCCTCGGGATATACTAATCCTTTCATATAACCACTGTCTCCAGGATCTGTAAAAATAAGTAGACCAATCGCACCATATTGCTCAGCAAATTTAGCTTTATACCCTCTGAAGTTACCTCCATATCTTGCCAGGGCAATTTTACCTTTTACAGAAATGCCCATTGCTGCTAATTGCTCAAAATCTTCTTTTCGCCCCATATTCACATATACTACTTCTGCTGTCACATCACCTGATCCTGTGTATGCATTGAAACCCTGCGTAAGATCAGGATGCCCTGAAAAACGATCTTCTTTAAAGATATTTTCTTTATTGTTGAGTGGCATTCTAACAGGTGTAACTAATTCAGCCGCTGTATAACCTGGCATAACAGGCAAATAAATATCATAAGGAAAAACTTCTACTTTCAATCCTGCATCCTTCATTGATTTTACAATATAATCCCTTACTTTCTCATTGTTTTTGGATGCTGTAATGTGAGGCAATTCTGTCAAGCCATACAAATGCGTCTTAAAACGACTTTTGTCCTGCTTTTCCAAAAACATTTGCTCCATTTCATTTAATAATGGCTTAAATTGCCCATAAAGCATGCTACTTGTAACCAAGCATATCATCAACAATAACTTTTTATTCATATTTTATTATTTAATTATTTCAATTAATTTGGTCTTTGGCTGTTGGTCTTTGGTCTTTGGCTGTGGATCTTTAGCTGTTTGTCTTTAGTTTCTGGCTGTTGATCTTTAACTTTTGACTTCCCCTTTGGATTGACTTCGCTTCGCTTGTTTCGACTTTTTACTCATGCCATGGCGGACTTCGTTTTGCTGGTTTAACTTCTAATAGCAAACAGCTAATTGCTCATAGCTAAAAGCTTCCACCTCCACTTGGCACGGACATAATACTTCCCAAAAACACTGCATTGTCAAACACCTTTTGAGTACCATACCAACTCCCTCTAAACAAAGGATTATTGGTTAGAAGAATTGCTCTACCTCTACCTACTTGACTTACAACCGATGAAACTGCTTTCGGAATATAGTTTTTCTGAATGTCCTTTGAAATAAAACCATCGATATGAGGATTTGGAGGATAAACACCAACCGTTGAATATGGATTCTTACTTTGTGAAAGCCACACTAAATTGTTTTTGTAAACTGGTAATTCTGCATCTTTATATCCAAAGGATAATGGATGGGTTAAATCGATGGTAGATTTTAAAATTACGCCTCCTAATCTTTCGCGGCCGATGAGTTCACTTGCTTGGTCATAAGGCATTCTGGTTACTATGCTATCTTCTTTTGGTTTTGATACTAATTTTTCATTCACTATTTTATTATTGATAGCCCATTGTACAGCTGAGCCAATGGTAATTAAAGTGTTGCCTTCTGCCGTCCAATTCCTAATTTTCTGGATTGTACCCGAATCTAACATGCTATAATCACCAGAAACCATGATTAAAGTATTGTACTTGCTTAAATCACTATTTCTCATGCGATGGGTCATGATTTTGGTCAAAGGTGTTTTGATTTTTTGATCAAAATGATGCCAAACTTCACCAGCTTCTAGTGACGAAGTACCTTCTCCTATAATCAACAGTGGTTTCACTTGTTTAAGTGTTAGAACTCTTCCACTGCCGAGATCAAATCCATTTGTACTGTATCCTGTCGCTACTGAATGCATATTGATGTTAAATCTTTTTTCTGATTCCTTGATCAGTTCAAATACCTTGTCACTAGATTCTTTTTGTTTTGCCACAGGTATTACTATTGAACCATATGTAAAATCAACCTCTTTGCCTACCATTGTTTTGATAGTGAAGGGTTTTGAAGCTGAAGCGACGACAATGCCTTTTGATTGTAAATAATTTACCGCTCCAGCACTGTTTATATCTGACCAATGCATCAAGTAAGCATAATCTGATTTTATAGCGGCATGTGCTGATTTAAATATGTGCAGGTCGGCAATTTCTGCTCCTAATTTTGGAAGAGATCGCTCACCTTTGAATTTGATATTATAAAAGTTGGCTAACGACCATGCAGAGGCATCATAAAAGACACTATCCCTATATTCACTATATGCTTCAAATGCGGTCTGTACAATTCTATATTGAGCTTGTTTTGTAGGAATGATGATAGAATTACCATCTGTAGATTGATACATTTTTACTCTGTGGAGTAACATTTTTTCAACAAATTCTTTCGTTTTATTCATATCGGAAGGATCGTTGGAAAATGTGTATGCTTTGACCTTGTCTGTATCTGCATTTTTCAAGGCTGATGTGAAAAAATAATTTTGATACTTTCTAAGTCTTGCTTTATTCTCAACTGCTGCCTGTATCGTTGCCACACCACTTAGATATTGATTTCTGATTGTAAATGGAAAGGTCAATTCACCAAAAGGTGTATTTTGCACAAACCCTCGTGAACTTGCTTGCTCAAACAACAAGGCCAATCCACCTTGTAAATCTCCATAAGAGGAACCATAACCTGGGTAAGTACCATCAAAAACATCTTTAGTGAAATATAGAGAACCTATACCATCCATTTCTTTTTGAAAATATTTAGCAAATATGTCATTCAGAGTAGTGTAATTTTCGACCGGCATAATTGGATTAGCTGAGCCATTATTTTTCATAGGTTCGAAGAAGAAAGAACTGAAAGTACCCATTTCATGAAAATCACCTATCACATTTGGATACCATTGATGATACCATGTCAGTTTACTTTTTGATTCAGGATGAATACCCAAAATCCAATCTCTGTTTAAATCAAACCAATAGTGATTGCCTCTTCCTCTTGGCCATTCTTCATTGTGCTCTGCGTCATCATTATCTGCAGAGAGATGCTCACTTTTATAAGAGTTGGTCCATTGTTCAAATCTTCCACGACCATCAGGATTGAGCATCGGGTCAAAGAATATTATTGCTTCTTCCATATACTTCTTAATGTCGGGATTTTTTGAAGCTAACATAGTGTAGGCCAATAAAACACCTGATTCCGCCGCAGAAGGCTCGTTGCCATGCACAGAATAGCCCATATTGACAATGATAGGTAGTTCGTTTGCTAATTTATCATCATAAGCATCATTAAAAGATACATGTTTTTTTCGTATATCTTCTAAGCTATTTAAGTGTTTTGCGGATCCCAAAGTCAATAAAACCAATTTTCTACCTTCATATGTTTGACCATAGACAGTAAAGTTGGCATTTTCCGATACTTGGGCTAATTTTTCAAAATAGGCTACAATTTGGTCATGACGTATCATTTTTTCACCCACCTCAAACCCAAAAAACTCCTTGGGCGTTGGTATCGAAGGATCAAATGGTGCAAATCGCTTGATCATGTCTTGAGCACCAGAAGGTAGGCAGATCAAAATAAAGAGCAAAAGTTGAAATATTTTTATCATTTAGCACACGTTTTTTAATTCGATGGCTAATGTATGTCTTTTATTATATATGAAAAAGACTTTTGTTCTTTATTTAAATATTTAGCATTTCGATAATAAATATTTGATAAAATCAAAGTGAGAATCTTAATGAAAATGGTTATATATCAATTTGCATGGATTTTGGGGCAGACGATATTAGATTTTATGTTTGTCTGTCAAAAAGACGAAAATAATTTATTTGGTGGCGAAGGTTAGCTTTGGGGCTTATGTCTCAAAGTTAACCCTACCCTCATAAAAGGGTTGTCCGTCATTTTGATCAAAAAATGATCAAAATCTTAATAATTAAGGTACTATTTCAAAAAGATAGATCTATTGTAAAACATGTATTGAGATAATGATATCTACTTTAATTTGACAATTGTATTAAGCTTTAAAGGTTTAAGCATATAATTTATTAAGAGCTACAAAAATTAACTCAGGCAATATTTTTTTCAATTGATTTTGGAACAAAAACTATCCTTATTAGATTAACAAACAATTTGGCTAATAGTTAATTTTGTGAATTAACATTCTGAAAATATGTAATATGTTAAAATGTTAGTAACGTCTTATTAAGAATGACATAATTATTATATGTAAATGGATTAACATAGAGATTTTATTTATTCTTTAAATTTACATATGTCGAAATTAGCTTGTCTTATATATTAATTAAATTATTAATACCATTTTCATGTTATATTAATGTAAAATTATTTCGTGATGAGTTATCCACATGCCTTGTTTGGGTTAATGTAAAATTAAGTAATTTTTGAAGATAGCTTGTTTTAATTGGTCAATACAATCGACGGATCAAAAGGATACCTCCCAAACTTTTCGCCGTAAATTGATAAGCCACCAGATCCATTTACTTTGAATGTCACACTAAGGCTTCCTTTCTTTTTTAAAGTGCTTAAATGAGTTTTTGACAAAGGAATTTTAATCATTTGACCATAGCTTCCTGCTTCATCAAGCTTTCGATTTTGGGCTTGATAATGCCAACTCAAGATACCTCGGTGGTCAGCTGGATCATCTTCCAATTTTACTTTTCTTACAGATTTTCCTTCAATCAAAATTTCAACTTCCGAAGGGAATTTATACTCATCTGTCATTGGATATGCATTTTTATTTTGAGAGGGTTCTGCACGAGCTCCAAGCATATAATTTGTATTTTTGATTTCTGAGCCTTCTCGGTCTTTGACAAATAATTCTTTTGCTCCAGCTTCGAGTAACAAGTAACCCTTATTTGCCTTAGTTACATTTCCTTCAAAAGTGTAAGTAAAATGGCCACTTCCAGCCCCATTTATTTTTAAACCGTCCATTGCTTTCCAAGTCTTTTGACTCCATTGAGAAGAGGTAACATCAGCGGGTTTTTTAGATAACACAGTGATGTTGGTAGGATTTTGTCCATTTCTAACATCAAAACTCATAAAATTTCGGTGATATATTTGCTCAGACTTCCTATCTTTCAATATCAAATTAAGTGTGTATAATCCATTTTGATTGGGGATTTTGATCATTAAAGGATCTAAGGACGACTGCATCCATGGAGTAAATGCTATTTGTCTAGTTCCGAAGCTAACTTTTATAATATTTCCAAGATTATCGATACCCTCTAGTGAGTATTCTATTGTTAATCCTTCAGACGCGTCTAGTTCCTCCATTACGGATAGAAAAAGTGGGACGGCGACTTCTTCACCAGCAGATACTGTTTGGGTGATGTCTTGACCAGTACTTAGGTATACTAAAGAATGAAAATCATTGTCCCTCATACCTGGAGAAATTTGGTCTAGGCCAGTATACTTTTTAGTTCTATCAAACTTCCAATATCCATTCCATTCATTGATCACATCATGGTGCTCTGTGTACAGCCACCCACCCATTTTAGGATATTTTCTAAAAACATTCATCATGCGGTGATAATCATAACTCCAATCTACATCACCTGTACTACCATCATAGCCCCATACATTACCACATTCTGAATTGATCATTGGTTGGCTCGCTTGGACAAATCCTTTTTCAAAATTGGAAGTACTACCTGGAAAGGTAATTTTATCCTTTTTTGCCATATAGGCCTCCCATTCATAGCCTGGCAGGTATTCATGCCATGAATTGATATCTGTCTCTGTATGTCCACCACCACAACAGATAGAATTATCCTCTACCAATCTGCTTCCATCAAGAGATTTGGCTAAATAATACATAGAAGCTACCCAGTTTTGAGTTTTAGGAAGGTATTTGTTTTCACTTTTACCAGTTGTTTCATTGTTGACTTTTGATTGTAAGCCCCATGATTCATTAAAAATCACCCAAGAGAAAATAGAAGGATGATTATAATCTCTTTTGATCATTTGACGAAGTGTGTATTCCGATTCTTTTTGAGCTTCAGGTGTGGGTTCTCCCCAGAAATTTGGTAAATCTGCCATGACCAGTAGTCCCAATTTATCCGCCCAATAAAGTTTTCTTGGAATTTCTACTTTTATATGTGGTCTGATACCATTGAGTCCAATATTTTTACAAAGTTGAATTTCATTTTTCATAAACTCATCCGTAGGAAAAGTGTAGAACCCAGTAGGGTGGTAGGATTGATCCAGTGTCAATTGTAGATATACCGGTTTATTATTTAAAGCGATATAAGGGTGGTCCGTGCCTGGCAATTTGGTAACTGAGATTTTTCTCATTCCAAAATAAGATTTTATATGATCGTCTTTTGTTATTATGGAGACACTATATAAAAAAGGATCATTGAGTGTCCAAAGTCGTGCATTTGGTAAGTCTACTTTGGCAGAAATATTTTTTGACCCTTTATTAGCAACCAGATTAATGGTTTTTGCTCCTTCGGGAGTTTTGAATTCTAAAGTCAAATTTTCATTTTGATTTAAAATATCATCAAATTCACCCTCAAAAAGTACTGAGCTCTTGTCAATATCTGGAGTAAATCTGATGTTATCTATAAAATTTTGACCTCTTGCCTCAAGGTAAACTGTCTGCCAAATACCTCTTGCATTGCCGTAACCCTGTTTGCCGTACAACGTAAAGTCACGCCTTTTGTCGTCAACTTTGATTACTAATGTATGTGTGCCAGAACTTACTAATGCTGAATTAAGTTCAAAAGAAAATGGTGTATAGCCACCTTTATGCGATCCTAGTAATTGCCCATTTAGCCAAACGGTAGTATGCCAATCAGATGCCCCTATGGTAAGAAATATTCGCTTGTTAGAAAAGTTTGAAGGTATGAGAATATCCTTTTTATACCATGCGATGTCTGCAGCGTCTTTTACTTCCGACAATTCAGAACCCCAAGGAAAAGGTACAAGAATCTTTTTAGAAAAGGTACTTTTACCGTTATGCCAATTGTTTTTTTCTCCAATGTCTAGACTATCGTATTCAAAATCCCATTTCCCATTAAGGTTAACCCATTCTGACCGTTCAAAATCAGGTCTCGGATGCTCCGGTAATGGAATAGTTTGTCCATAAAGGATCGTAAATGAAGCTAACAAGCAGAACAATATCGTACTTTTCATGATCGAATGATTTAAATTTTGATCAAAGTAAAGATAAAATAGTGAATTGTACAAAGAGGTGGGTTGGAAATGTGTGTTTTGATAGCGTTCTTAGTTATTACCTTGTACGATATTTTCAAATAATTGCTACATCATGGTAATCTTGCAAAAAAATATAGCCATAAAATTTTAAAAAACATCAATTACAGTTGCGAAGCTGCATTTGCAATTTTCTTGAGCATTGGTCTATTAAAATCTGCTTGAATACCAATTGCGAAAAAATTGGACTTGTTGTCAGGATGTAACCCAGCTCGTATAAAACCGCTACCTACAAAGCCCGAAAGTCCAAAACCATAGCCAATTTGACTAATGTAAGTTGGATAATAATCCCTTTTCACACCATTATTTTCTGCTTTATCATTAAGGCCATACAATTCTGTTTTAAAGTATTGAAGCCCACCACCAATGTACCAACCTTGACGACCTTCTTTGTCCATCCCAGAAAGGCCATTGAAGTTGAGTTTTGCTAAAATAGGAAAATAGGCAGCACCTAAGCCTTTATAGTCTTTGACAGCAAGACTTAATAGACCAATACCTGCTTGAGCCTCAAGTGAAAACGATACATTTTGTCCTCCGATCCAGATCTTAGGGCCAACTGCAAAATTTAGAATCGCACTTCCAGAGCCTCTGTACTCTCCTGAATTGTCTTTAGGATTGGTATATCTTTGGTAAATGTCATTGCTAACAGTAAATCCATAGCCAAATTGTGCGCTAACATTAAGAGTAGTGGCAAGAAATAAAGTGAGGAAAATTAGTTTTTTCATATTATATTTAAGTTTCAAGTATTATCATATGTTTTGAGATATGAGTAGCTTTTTACAATCTCAGAGGATTATTTTCATTATAAATTTCTGTAATTGAGATGAAGCAACTTTATCTTGCCACAAAGCTATGTAAATATTGTGTTTTAAAAAATATTCATAACTTATTGATTTGTTAATAACGGAAAAATAGCTGATAAAGTTACCTTTGAGTCTTTATAAAAGATAGGATGATACAAAAATTTGAGGATGTAAATAATTTATTGGAATATATAGATTCCGATATTGATTGTTTGATTTTTGACTTAGATGGTACGATAGCAGATTCTATGCCATTACATATTGAGGCTTGGAAAGAGATGGGACAGTTTTATGGTGCAGAGATCACCACGGATATGATTAATCAGTTTGCGGGATCTCCGACTTCGAAAGTGATTAAAACCCTTAACGAGGCCTACGGTTGGTCAATGGAAGTTGAATATGGTTCAAAAATGAAGAGTGAATTGTTTGCTAATAAATTAGATAATATTGATGCAATCGCTCCCTTAGAACCAATGTGGGAAATTGCTAAAAAGTACAAATCTAAAATTCCAATTTGTATAGGTACAGGTAGTGGAAGGGTCAATGCTTCCAAAACAATCCGGTTGATGGGGGCAGAAGATTTTTTTGATTATGTGGTAACAGCTACTGATGTAGAAAATCACAAGCCTCACCCGGAAACATTTTTGCTATCGGCAGAGCGATTTAATATAGCACCATCCAAATGTTTGGTTTTTGAAGATGGAAGATTAGGAGTAGATGCAGGATTAGCAGGAGGTATGAATGTGGTTTTTATACCTGAATTTGAGTTTTACACTCCATAATGAAAAACTTTATTTCAAAATATAAATTTGAGTTCGGTGTCATTGGGTTGACTTTGCTCATGATGTATCATTTTTTTGGGCCATATTTATGGAAGCCCAATGAGATGATGATGGCATTTGGAGGAGATGCACTTGTACTTTATGCTAATACGGTGTATCATGCTTGTTATGGTAATGGACTGATATTAGAAAATATGAATTACCCATATGGTGAACTCATCTTCATGACGGACGCACAAGGAGCGCTTAGTATACTTTTAATGTGGCTTAAAAACTTAGGAATCAATACTTGTGATTGCGCAGTAGGCGTAATCCATGTACTGAATCACTATTCAATTATCCCTGCTACACTGTTGATGTACTATGTTTTAGTGTCACTTAAAGTAAGTAAGTTTAATTCAATGATATTTAGTGTGTTGATTGTTTTTCTTTCACCACAAATGTTTAGATTTGCAGCCCACTATGGTCTTGCATATTTATTTGCTATTCCGATGGTGATGTTGTTTTCATTGAGGAAGTATCGAGTAGGGCAATGGGAGAAAAGAGATATTATTTTCTTTTTAATTTTAGCTTTTATCACTTTTAATAATCCATATCTGGGTTTAATATCAGCATCTATAGGTATTTTATTTGGTTTTATTGTCTTAAGTAGAAGTCTTATAAACAAGGATGGTTTTAAAAAGGCAGGATATATACCTTTAATATTATGTACCACGGCCATTGTGATACCGTATTTTGTGATAAAATATGTTGATCCAATAACGGATAGAATTGCTCTGCAATGGGGTTTTACCACCTACGCTACAAATCTACGAGGTAGCTTGTATCCGCATAATACGCTAATGAATAAGATGTTAAGTGTTTTTGGTGTAAATGTAAAGCCAATAGAATTTGAGGCCATACAATATATTGGAATCGTGTCTGTGATCACTTTATTTATGTATCTTGTATATCGGTTGGTTAATAAAAAGCGGATGATTATGCTTGAAAAACCACTAGGGGCATTATTTTTATCAGGAGTATTCATCTACATTTATTCTAGTAATGTTAATATTTTAGGGCGTACGACAGTAGATTTTATTGAGGACAAACTAGGCTTTTTACTTATGTTTAAGGCTTCAGGTAGGATAGGGTGGCCATTTTATTTTATATTAACTACCATAGTTGTTTTTATTTTAGATCAAGTACTGAAGCGCTTAGATATTAAGCGTAAACAATTCAGTTTTTTAGCCCTTATTCCGATTGTATTTATTTGGTTTTTTGAAATTAATATGTTTATAAAGCCCGTGTATAAAGACGTGTTTCATGCTAATTTTCTTTCCAAAGCTAAAAGAGAAGAGTTTAAAATAAAGTTGGATCGTGCAGGATTTAAGGCATCGGATTATCAAGCGCTTTTATGCGTACCTAAAACACAGTTCTGGTCCGACAAGTTTTTGTCTTATAATCATTGGCCTACGCACTTTTACGCTACATTGATCAACTTAACCTACCAGATTCCAATGGCTAATGCCCTAATTTCAAGGCCAGGAACTGCACAAAATGCAAATGGTGTACAACTTCTCTCACATCCTTTAATTTCAAGAGAAGCTCCAATTTTGTATCCTAATAAAAAGGATATTCTGATTGTACTTGGTAAAGAACACCCAACGCTTTCTATTGGTGAACAACATGTTGTGAACATAAGTGAAAAGGTATACGAAGATCCATCCATCGTACTTTACAAAATGAAATATGAAGATTTTTTCAAGAATAAGTACATTGAAGAAGCCAAACAGAAATTTAATTTAGACTCCCTTGAATCGCCACTTTTTCATGAAGGATTTGATAGCTATCCATCTGATGAAAGATTTTACGGTGATGGATCAAAATTGATAAAAGAGGGTACACATGTTGTGCTTGATAAGTCTTTTTCAAATAAAATAGACACCGTGTTTAATTTTTCTGTTTGGACAAAAATAGATCATAAAAAATATTGGTTTGGTGATTGGATCATCAAAAGCTTTGATAAAGACAACGTGTTGACCGAAGAAGTGTACATTAATCCGCGTAATTCTTATGATATACAGCATCAATATGTAAGAGCAGAAACAAACATTAAGGTCAAGGCTGAAGCACGGATAATCGTAGAATTAATTGCTAATCAGGATCTTGTAATTGACGAGTTAATTATAGACTTTAAAGGTAGTAATAGTCAAGTTTATAAAGAGGGTAATGCTTATTTTTTGTGTAATGGATATAAAATTCTAAAATAGGAAGGATGAAAATTTGGGTTTCATATTATCTTAGAGCAAAGACAATATATCGTATACATTCTCCTTTCTTGTATGAGATATATGCACAAATTTTAAGAGTTGATAGATATTTTTATGACTTTGTAAAATTAGAAAAGTTAAGGTCTCAACTCCAATCTTCTTCTCAAACGATCAATTTCATTGAATTTGGTGCGGGTAGTAAAAAATTAAAAGATACGGTAAGAAGTGTCAATAAGATTGCCAAGGTTGGCATATCATCTATTGATCAATGTCGTGTATTGTTTAATTTAGTCGATCACTTCAAGCCTGCACAGATACTTGAGTTTGGCACCTCTTTGGGGATTAGTACATTATATATGGCCTGTGCACGCAAAAAATCTAAAATTACAACAGTAGAGATAAACCAAGAATTGATAGCGTTAGCTTCAGCAAATGCAAAGGAAATGGGATTAAAAAACGTCGATTTTGTGTGTTCTACCTTTGAAGACTACATTCAATCACTTAAAGCAAGTCAAATTTTTGATTTTATTTATTTAGATGGCAATCATTCATTTGAGGCAACATGCAATTATTGGGAGCAACTACAACCTTTTGTGTCAAAAAGTGGGATAATAATGCTTGATGATATTCATTGGTCAGAGGGGATGTTTCTGGCATGGGAGCATCTGAAAAAGCATGAGCGTGTACAAGCAAGTATAGAGACGCAGTACTTTGGTTTGTTGTTTTTAGATAAAAATGTTCCAAATATTCATCATGTTCATATAGAGTATTGGAAAAAACCGTGGCAGATCGGGTTATTTTCATAATTTTATCTTTTTAAAAAAGTGTTATGAAGTTTTCAAAGGCCATTCTAATTTTATCTTACATTGTTGTAATTACAATGGCCTTCTTTTTTCATTCAAAATGGAAAAGTTCACGTACGGAGGCAACATTAAGTTGGGATGTGTCAGGATATTACCTTTACCTACCAGCAATATTCATTTATAAGGATATTGATCAAGTGGCTTTTTTACCTAAAATAATAGAAAAGTATCATCCAACTCCGAATATTCAACAAGGCTTCACACATGAGAAATCAGGGAAATTTGTGATGAAGTATTCTTCAGGACAAGCGATTATGATGATGCCTTTTTTTACAATAGGACATATCATAGCAAAAATAGATGATCGATATGATGCTGATGGCTTTTCGTATCCTTATCAGATAAGTATTGGGATAGGTATGTTGGTCTATTCATTGTTGGGCATGTATTTTTTATATCTGCTCTTGATAAAAGAATTCAGTGATAGGGTAGCTGGTTGGGTATTTTTTTCGGTAGTAATAGGAAGTAATTATTTATTATTTGCCTCAGTAGATCAATGTTTGACACACAGTACTTTGTTTTTTTTATATGCACTTTTGATGTATGTGTCCAGTAAGTTTTATGAGCAAATTACCTTTCAAAAAGCAGTGTCAATTGGCTTGATTTGTGGGTTGATGACCATGATCAGACCTAGTGAAATAATATCTATACTGATTCCATTGTTTTGGGGTATCGGAAATCTTAGAGGTTTCAAGAAACGTTTTGAAGTAATCATGCAATACAAAGCCTCCACACTACTAGCAATGACGGCATTTTCATTGATATTGTTTATCCAACCTTTTTATTGGAAATATGTGACCAATGATTGGATCGTGTATAGCTATCAAGATCAAGGATTTAGTTGGTTGAAGCCACATTTTAAGGACTATACTTTTAGTTTTTCAAGTGGTTGGCTGATGTATACACCGATGATGATTTTGTCATTTGTTGGGTTGCCATGGGCTTTTAAAAAGTTGGACAATATTATTTTGCCAATATTTTTTCTACTAGCTTACTATATTGTATGCGCTTGGGATGTATGGGATTATGGAGGCGTTGCTGGTCGAGCTATGGTGCAGTACTATCCTGTTTTAGCATTTTCTATTGGTGCACTATTTGAGGCAAGTAAAAAGTCTAAATTAGCAATAGTCGTCTTGGCAGCGCTTGGTACTTTGTTTGCTTATTTAAATATTTGGTGGGTTTACCATTGCTACAGAGGGGAAGTACCAGCCATGGGCCATTCCAAACATTTTTATTATACCAAATTTGGAAGGTGGACTTTAGAAGAAGAAGATTTGAAATTGATGGATAATAAGTTTCTATTTAAAGGACAAAAGAAGGATCCTAAAATTCTCGAAGCCAATGTATTATTACAGCAAATTAAAATAGATTCTTTACCCTTAATAGTTGACTCGAGTATTGGGTACACTCCCGAACTCCATGTAGTAAATAACAATCAAACTAAAACCTGGATAAGAATCTATGCAGATATATCAATTCCTACCAAAGAATGGAATACCCATGCTCAGCATTTATTGATATATAAGTATTATCTTGCTGGCAAGGTGAATACTCAAGGTATGTTGCGACCTCAAAGATTCCTTAATGACGGAGAACGAAAAATGTTGACAGTAGACAGTAAAGTACCAAACTCTTGGGATAAGTTGGCAATATTTTTTTGGAATCCAGGTAGTCAAAAGGAGATGTTGGTGCAGTCGGTGATGGTAGAGACTTTTGATTAATAGGGCTATGATTTCCCTGTTCTCTTTTTGCCAATATCACTCATTGCAAAATCTCGAGTCATGGTTTTGATTTTCTCTGCCTTTTTGAAGCGTAAGGCACTCCAGTCTTCGTCAATAGATACCTGTCTCACTCCCTCATAGCCTAAATTGCCAAGGTCTTGCCAACCTGTATCTCTATTGAATTCGCATTTGTAATTTTTGGATGAACCTTTAGGGTAACAAAACCAAACGATTGAATCTTCGTGACAATTTGATAAATCAACTGTAATTGAATTGGTTATTTCCTTTTGATTTTTAACAAATACAATCAAAAAATCAATTCTCATATTAGGCTGTAAAATAGTAATTACATCAGCAAATTCGCTAATTTGACTTAACTCACCTTCAAAGGATGTTGGATGATTGACTACATGAATTTGGCTTTGATTTTTGAAATTTAATTTTTTGAACAAGGTTGTCATTAATAAAACTTTTAAATGAATAATGAGCTAATTTAGTATTTGTCTATGATGTTCTCTATTTTTGGACCGTATAATCAACAAAAATACATTTATTAGGTGAAAAAGAAAATAAAAGTAAATAGAATATCAAAGAAAGGTCAACCTCCAGGCTCTCTAATTTATATTGGTGAAGTTCGAAATCACGAAACAGAAATAAAAACATACAAGTACTCAGAATCTATTATTGAAAGAAAGACATATGACAAGAATATAGACTTAAAACAGTTTGAAAATATTTCCTCCAAACTGTGGATTGATGTAGATGGTATCCACGATATTTCATTAGTCGAAAAAATTTCTCATTATTTTGGTATACATGCATTGACAATTGAAGATATGCTCAATACACACCAACGCCCTAAAATGAGTGATTTTGACAATTACATGTATGTGACTTGTAAGATGTTGACAATGGAAAGCTTAATAAATAAAAAAGAGTTTGAAAGCGAACAAATAAGCATAATTTTATTAAAAGATAAGTTGATCACCTTTCAAGAATTGCCTGGTGATTGTTTTGACGAAATTAGAAAAAGATTTGATGTCGAAACAAGTAAATTGAGAAGGTATGATACAGGTTATTTATTGTTTCTTTTGCTTGATTATATAGTAGATGATTATATAGATGCTATTGAAGTATTTAGGAAAGATATTGAAAACCTAGAAGATAAAATTGTTGCACATAATAGTTTTGTAGGAATTAATGAGATAATTCAACACAAGTCTTTATTGATCAATATGCATAAAGAAATTAGTCCAATTAAGGATATAATTTATAAAATTTTGAGATCAGAAAATACTTTAATTAGGGTAGAGACTCACAAGTATTATAATGATTTACTCGATCATGCAGATCAAGTTATAGAACAAATTGATTTTTTACTAAGTATCAATAAGTCTCAACAAGACCTTCATTTTGCCACATTAAGCCTGCGAATGAATAAAATCATGGAAACTTTGACAATAATAACAGCTATTTTTATACCATTGACATTTATTGTTGGGGTCTATGGTATGAATTTTGAGAATATGCCAGAATTGGAATACAAATATGGTTATTATATCACATGGGGTGTAATGATATTGGTTGTATTTATAATGATTTCTTGGTTTAAAAGAAGGAAATGGATGTAAAAATTGGAGTAAACTAAATATAACTATAATAATTTATCACCATTACTGATCAACCAAACTATGTCTTTATTTTCATAATTTGAATACAAAGACTTAAATAGTCACCAATATTTTTCGATAATGTAATCTAGGAATTTAGATTATTCTATCTTTGCGCTGTATTTATTTCCTTTCAAACGATTAAAGAAAAGTAAAATCATTATGACAAAGTTATTAGAAGGTAAAACAGGGATCATTTTTGGAGCTTTAGACGAAAACTCGATAGCTTGGAAAGTGGCAGAGAAGTGCATCGAAAATGGAGCAAAGATAATTTTGACAAACGCACCTGTCGCTATGAGAATGGGAGCAATCAATCAATTGGCTGAAAAATGCGGTGCCGAGGTTATAGGAGCAGATGCAACTAGTATAGAAGATCTTACTAATTTGTTGAATCGCTCAATGGAAATAGCAGGTGGTAAGTTGGATTTTATACTCCATTCTATAGGCATGAGTCTGAATGTAAGAAAGAAAAAGGAATACACTGACATCAACTATGAGTGGATGTTGAAAACCTTTGATATTTCAGCGATTTCTTTTCATAAACTTATGCAGACAGCTATGAAAATGGACGCAATGAAAGAGTGGGGCAGTATCCTCGCGTTAACCTATATTGCTGCACAACGTACATTTCCAGACTATAGCGAAATGGCAGAATCTAAAGCGCTATTAGAATCTTTTGGTCGAAGTTTTGGATATCATTGGGCTAAAAAAGCAAACGTAAGAGTTAATACTATTTCTCAAAGTCCTACCATGACTACAGCTGGTACAGGAGTTAAAGGATTTACAGAGTTCTTTAATTATGCAGATAAAATGTCGCCATTGGGTAATGCAAGCGCAGAAGCTTGTGCAGACTACTGTATTACTATGTTTTCTGATCTCACAAGGATGGTTACGATGCAAAATCTTTATCACGATGGTGGATTTAGTAGTATGGGAATGGCACCAGAGGTATTGGACCTATAAATTATAACTTTGGTCGATTTAAAGCTGGGTTTAGTAAAGAGATTTTCGTTTATAATAACAATATGTTTACTATTGCGTTATTGTTCAGACAAATTTTATAAAATTGACAATTAAAAGCTCAAGTAAAACATTTATTTCTGATTTTGTTATCGGTGAAAGTAATTTTTATTTATTTGATAATCTAGATTCGAATCATAATGAATGGGATTTGTTTACAACTTCAGATTTATATTTTAGCTCTGCTTACCTCAAAATCATAGAAAGTTCACCTTCATTAGGAATAAAGCCTTTTTACCTAATGGAGTATCATAATCAATCGCTAGTTAGGGTATATTATTATCAATTAAAAACATTCAAACTTGATGAATCAATTGGTAATGAAACCAGTGTTAAGAACAACTTGTTAAAGAAAAATTTATCAAAACTTATAACTTTTGACACACTTATTAATGGCAATATATTACTCACAGGCAAGTATGGTGTATTTGACAAGAATGGTATAGGTGGTCTTGACTTAGCTTATCTAGAAAAGGTAAATGACATGCTTTGCGGGAAGCTAAAAGTTATCTCAGGAAAAAGCTTTGGAGGATTTTTATTAAAGGATTTTTATAATTCCGATATAAAAAATAGAGATCAAATTAAAACTTACACAGAGTGTATTTTGCATCCAAACATGATTTTAGAAATATCTGATCATTGGAAAAGATTCGAAGATTACTTGGCTGACCTCAATACCAAATACCGAACAAGGTACAAAAGGGCGTTAAAAAAGCTAGAAGGAATTGAGGTTAGAGAAATGCAGTTGCCTGAAATGGTGACACAAAAGAAAAATTTGCACAAACTCTATCAAAATATAGCATTAGGTGCGGATTTTAATTTGTTTATGTTACCGGATGACTATTTTGTAAGGTTCAAAGAAGTATTTGGGGATAACTTAATTGTAAAAGGTTATTATAAAAACGAAGAGTTAGTGGGTTTTTACACGTGTTTGAATAATATCGGAAGATTGGATGCGCACTTTCTAGGCTATAATCCTGAAGTGAATAAGGAATCTCAACTTTACTTGAATATGTTATTCGATATGGTAGATTTGGCAATTCAAAAGTCCTGTAAAAGAGTGTTTATGTCGCGTACAGCTATTGAAATAAAAAATAGCATTGGTGCGATCCCACATAATATGTTCTGTTATTTTAGACACAATAATCCAATATTCAATACTGTTGTCAGACCATTGTTTGAAATATATAGGCCTAAGGAAGCCTATATACTAAGGAATCCATTTAAGTCCGAGACTTCAGTGGAAATAGTAAGTGAAGATTCTCCACCAAAAGAAAGTTGTAACTTAAAAAGGTTTGTCTGTAAAAAATAAATTATTTATATTAGTTTTGCACAACTTTTTGAACAAATATGGATAAAGTAAAACTAAGTATAGTAGCAATAACGCATAGTGTATCGAGCGCTAACAACTATGCAATTATTTTAAATGAGGATTTTGGTGATAGAAGACTTCCCATTATAATTGGTAATTTTGAGGCTCAGGCAATCGCTGTGGCTGTAGAAAACCTCAATCCTAATAGACCGCTTACTCACGATTTATTTAAGAACACTTTAGAAGAGTTCAATATCAAAATTGAAGAGGTAATCATTAATGACTTGGTTGAAGGTATATTTTTTGCTCAAATGGTGTGTAATCAAGATGGCAATGTTTCGATCATTGACTCTAGAACATCAGATGCAATAGCTATGGCAGTTAGGTTTAATGCACCAATTTATACTTATGAGTTTATACTTGAATCAGCTGGAGTGAGTGTAGAAAATGAAAATGTTAAAGACGAAGAAGAAGACCATAAAATTGTAAAAAGAGAAAAGTCAGACCCCATAACACGAATTTCTGCAGCAGAACTAGAACGAATGCTTGAAGAAGTCTTAAAAAAAGAGGATTATGAGAAGGCAGCACAGATTCGCGATGAACTCAATAAACGCAATGAAAACCTAAGTTAATAGCTTTGTGTTCAATAACTTCGAGATATCGCTTATATTTAAATACAATTTATTTCTGTACATTTTTCAGTAAATCCGCATCAGGCACATTTAAATTTTCTAATAAGAAATTGACGTCTTTTGCACGGTCATGATTAGGATATCTAGTAAGAAACAAATTATAAGTTTCTTTAGCAATCTCTTTTAATCCTAAGTTGTTTTCTAAAAGAAAGCCTTTAATAAACATAGCGTTTGGAATTTCTGAATGATCAGGAAATAGGTAAATTAAATTATCATAAAGAGCTACTGATTTTTCAATAGTATTCAAAGAACGCGCAATTTCCGCTGCTTGGTACAATAAATCAGCGGATAATGGATCACTTTGATGCGTTATAGCATATGCTTCACAAATGTCTACGTAACGCTGTGCATTTGTCTCTGAAAGTTTTGTGGTATCAACTGAATCAAATATTAAAAGCCCTTTACCCTTTATCCAATCAGCAGTAATCATGTTCCAATTATCATCTGATGGTAAATTTGATATTCTATTGTCCTTGAAGTTTAGTTTTAAACTATGTACCATTATAGTAGCGAGGTCTACTTTATTTTGTATTTTTAAATTTTGACTTAACTTCCATAATATTTCTGGTGATTTCTCACTTTTAAAATTACTTTTTAGCAATTCCATACCAAAAAGATTGTTACCATCGATAAAGTTTTGTGAGTAGTCAAAGCCTAATTCCAAAAGTAAATTGCGTTGTTCATCTTTAGGACTTTCCGTTACTTTTTGCAAGATTAAAGCAATTAGCTTTGATGAATCTTCGCTAGATTTAATGCTTTTAAGCATGCTTTTTACCTCAGGATCTTTTATACCGATGTACTTATTATCAGGGCTACATTGTGTCGTTAATAATAAAATCCCCATAAGTATGACAGGTAAATATTTTGTCGTCTTCATTGATTTTTTTAATATATGATTTGTGTTAATTCTTTTGCTATATCATTTCGCTCTTTAAGCAAAGCTTGCAGGACTTGAATATCAATTATTTTTTGATCGTCTGTTATATCAGGAGATTTTAACAAGATTTCCATTTCTTTTAGATCTTTTTTTACTTTATGAAGCTTGAACCTTAAAATAGATTGATAAGTATCTTTCTTAAAATTTTTTTCAGGCATGGGTTGGGTTTGTAAATAAACGCCACGCTCTTCCCATTTGGCATATTCGTACTTAGACATAGTATAATCTACCGATATTTGACTAATATCTTGATCTGTATTATTTATGAAATCAGATGGAAATACCTTTTCTCCCAATTTTATTTTATGAAGGCCATATTCCACTATTTTTTTACTCGTGGGATCCTCAAAATAGTCTAAATAATCTTCCAATATGGGAAGTAAATACTCACTTACTGTAGGCCCTTCTTGGTTTTCAATGTATTTATCCGCCCCAGTAACCAAGAGTCTAATAAGGTTTTTTTCTTGAAGAATATCGGGATTTACCTCAACTGGTCTTAAGCTTACTTGATCTTCTGTCCGCTCAATTATTACTTCGTTGTCACTATTTTGTCGAGCCTCACGAATTTTATCTCTTTGGAGTTGATTAGCCCATTCCTTTTTCCTTTTATTTACCTCCTTTTCAACCTCTCCGTTTAATATTTTTTCATCTATCTCCAGTTTAGAACTCAGTTCTCGAATGTAGGTAACTCGCTTAATTGGATCAGGAATTAAAGCTACAGTGTTAGAAAGGTCTCTGAGGATTTCAGCCCGCTTAATTGGGTCATTTCCATGTTCCGCTAGAAGTAAGTCAGTCTTAAATCCAATAAAATCCTTTTTGTTGGTTTCTATGAACTTTTTGAAATTGTCAGTCCCATTTTTTTTAAAGAAAGAATCAGGATCCTCTCCATCAGGTAATAGTACAAGTCTTACATTCATATCTTGCTGCAGTACCAAATCCAATCCTCTAATTGCTGCTTTAATTCCGGCATTGTCTCCATCATACAAGATGGTGATATTCGAAGTAAAACGTTGTATTAACTTTATCTGTTCTTCTGTCAAAGAAGTGCCAGAAGATGCAACTACGTTTTCAACGCCACCTTGGTGAAGTGTTATCACATCTGTATAACCTTCTACTAAGATACATTCATCATTTTTTCTAATTTCCCCTTTGGCAAAAAACATCCCAAAAAGGTTTTTCCTTTTATTATAGATTTCACTTTCGGGAGAATTGAGGTATTTGGGTTGGGTTTTGATATTGGTAAGGATTCTGCCAGCAAAAGCGATAATTTTACCACTCAAATTGTGGATGGGAAATATGACTCTTTCTCTAAAAAAATCATTATCATTTTGAGTGGTAAGCCCTAATAATTTAAGATTTTCAACTTTATATTGCTTTATAAGAGCTTCCTTAGACATCACTCGTCCTTCCTTCATGGCATAACCTAATTGCCAATGATTGATCGTTTTTTCTAAAAAGCCTCTTTCTTTAAAATAGGTCAAGCCAATTGATCTACCTTCATCCGTATTGAGTAAATTAGTATTGAAATGTGCTGCAGCGAAATCATTAATGATATACAAGGAGTCGGACAATTGCCTTATTTCTCTTTCTTTTTCGGAAACTTCTACCTCTTCTACTACTATATTATACTTATTAGCCAAATATCTAAGTGCTTCAGGATAAGTAAGATTTTCATGCTGCATAACAAAACCTACTGCGGTGCCTGATTTACCACATCCAAAACACTTAAACAAACCTTTAGTAGGAGATACGACAAAAGACGGACTTTTTTCATCATGAAAAGGACATAATCCCATCATGTTTACTCCGCGTCTTTTCAGTGTGACAAAATCTTCTATCACATCTTCGACTCTGGCAACGGTCAATATTTCTTCTACTGTTTTATTTGGTATCAACTGTCCTTTTTAAGTGTGGGCAAATTTAATCAATTAAGTCATATCATTTTATAATATCGATAATGTACTTTGTAAATTGATTAAAAAACTTTCATTTAATTTACTTCAAAGTGTTTCTTAAAGAAGATTATCTTTGTCTTCAAGATAATTTTTATGAGATTTGATATTATAAGTGCTGTACCCGAGTTATTAGTGAGTCCACTGAGCCATTCGATTATGCAAAGAGCTCAAAATAGTGGTTTAATAACCGTAAATATTATAGACCTTAGATCATTTGGGATTGGCAAACATAATCAAATAGACGATTATCAATTTGGTGGTGGTGCAGGCATGGTGATGATGCCAGAGCCACTTGATAGATGTATTTCTGAGCTAAAGAGCGAAAGAAGTTACGATGAAATCATTTTTATGTGTCCTGATGGTAAAAGGTTTGAACAAAAATTAGCAAATAAGTTGTCTCTCAAAAATAACTTATTAATTATCTGTGGTCATTATAAAGGAATTGATGAAAGGATTCGAGAAGAACATGTGACTATGGAAATATCCATCGGAGATTATGTATTGAGTGGGGGAGAGATAGCAGCAGCTGTAGTCATAGATTCAGTCTCCAGATTGATACCTGGGGTGTTGAATAATGAAAGCAGTGCCTTATTGGATTCTTTTCAAGATAATTTATTGGCTCCACCAGTTTATACCAGGCCTGCTGATTATAAGGGACGGCTTGTTCCAGAAATTCTTTTAAGTGGTCATGAGGCTAAAATTGATGAGTGGAGATATGAGCAATCCTTAAAAAGAACGCTAGAACGAAGGCCCGATATACTAGATGATATTTCATAGTTTTAAAAAAATACCAGACTAGCAAAACTGAAGAAAACTCCAACAATCAAACAAATGGTTGAATAAAAAAAGCAAGTTACGGCAAATTTAAACAACGTTTTGAGCAAACTTTGTTTGAAGTAAAACAACATACTAAAAAACAAGATAATAATTGGGGCAAACCCAACTATAAACACCATCTCTGTTTCTTGGAGTTTATAAATTAAAATCCCAACAATAACCATGAAAAATGAAGATGAGTGTACATTCATCCAAAAAACAACGTGCTCTACAAAATATTTTTTATGCCTAATGTACAATAACTTAAAAAACAAGGCTAAAATAAAGACAATAAGTATAATTGACCAGCCAAAATTTTTAACAAAATATCTTATGGACTCAGCTCTATTCGTATCAATTTTAATTAATTGAGAAACTACCAATTGGTCAAAAAACGAGTTGATTTTATACTTTTGAAATAAGGAATCTTTACTTAGTTGATTTGCATCTTGTCTGGTCATTAAATAATCCTTTTTCATACCAATAACCTCCTTTAATGAAATAACATCATCTTTTGGTAAATCAACACCCTTAAAAATTTGATTAACTATTGTATCTTTTGCTTCTTTAGAAATAACATTTGGGTTTAAAGAATCAACCGCAAGGAATTGCTCATACATCCTACTTTTATCCAACTTAGAGTAATGATCTGAAATTGATAAGTTCTTACTATCCATTTTAATGACAGATAATAGAAGACCAAAGTGAATCAAAAGTAAGACAATAAACAATCTAGCTGGATGTAGATAGGGCACTCTTTTACCTTCCACAAATTTTGAAGTAAGTTTCCAAGGTTTAAAAATCAGTCGAAGAGATCGAAATAACGGTCCATCAAAATTTAGGGTAATCGCAATAAAGTTCTTAATTACTTCACCAATTCCTAATAAACTTTTTACATTTTTTTGACCACAGTTTTTACAAAATGAATAGCCTTGTTCAAGTTGGTAACCACAGTTATAACAATTTTCTTTTGAATTTTCCATTATTGGATGATATTATTAAGTTTTGGCAAATATAATAGGTATTGATATTAATTTACTTGATTTTATCTGAAATGGAGTATAATTTATCAAAAAAACAAACAAAATAGATAATCAATATTTAAATTATATGGATCTTTTTGGGTTAATTTTTATTTACAAATTAACCTTTAAAAAATCTTTTTTCTAAAACTAGTGTATAATTAAATATAAAGTATAATTTTATCTTTGTATTCATATTAGATTTCAGTTTTGAAACAAAACATTCTAAATATTTATACATGTAAAAAGCTAAAATTTGAAGATAATTTTTTAATTACCAAAAAAAAAAGTCATGTCTCATTTCACTAAAATTTCTTTTATTTTCCTTTTAATGTTGGGAACTTTAAATGCTCAAAAAGCGGATATGTTTGATGGGCCTTACATTGATTCGGTTAAAGATTCATTTAGAATTAGATGGATCCAGAGTGGGGTACCAAAAGATAGTACAGTTCACAGTAAAACTGCTGGCGTTTTTAGCAATTTTGGTTTACCTGAGGTAGATTTATCAAAACTAGAAATTTTTGAAGAAAAAGAATGGGAATTTCCAACAGTAGAAAAATTTGTTGTGTTAGGAGACCCGCATGGGCAGTATGACAAAGTTAAGGACTTATTAGCAATTAATAAAGTTATTGATAGTTTAGGTAATTGGTCGTTTGGGAATAATCATCTTGTCGTAATGGGTGACTATTTTGGAAGAGGAGATAAAGTATTAGAAACATTATGGTTATTATTTAAACTTGAACAGCAAGCTGTCGCAGCAAATGGCCACGTTCACATTTTATTAGGTAATCACGATATTATGACACTCGACAAAGATTTGAGATATTTGAATAAAAAATACCTCTATACCTCGGGTGCTTTTAAAACAGAATACCCTCAATTATTTTCAGAAAACAGTGTTTTAGGAAAATGGCTTAGATCAAAGAATATTGCCATTACGATTGATGACTTTTTATTCATACATGGCGGCTTTTCCATGGACTTGGTTCATGCTAATTTAGATATTGAACAAATCAATGAATTAGGTAAAAAGAGCATTTTTCAAAAGCTGTCAAAAGAAGCAAAGTATTCAGATACTGAAAACCTATTACTTGGTGATTCGGGCCCATTCTGGTATAGAGGTTACAGCGATTCTACATACATTACAGAAAGTATTATTGATTCTGTTTTAGCTTTTAATAATGTTCAACATGTTGTCGTTGGGCATACTATAATGAAGGAAATCAAGCACAAATACGATGGCAAGCTTATTTTTGTAGACTGCGGTTTATTTGATGGAAATCAAGGAGAATTATTAAAATATTCAGATGGTGAGCTTTCTAAACTTACCCATAAAGGAGATAAAAAGAAAATATTAAAAAGTGACAAACCTAAAAAAACAACTATTTTTGATTACATTTATAATTTAGATCCTAGTGCTTCCTTGTCAATCAATGCAGATCTCGGTAGAATAATCAAAACAAAATTGAAAGAAGAATATCAAGTTGGAAGCCTTCAAATCAAAAGCCAAGACAGAACACTTGACTTTGGTGGAAAAATAAGAGCAAGAGGTAATATGAGAAAACAAGTTTGTTATTTGCCACCTGTGAAATTTAATTTAAATAAAGAGGACTTAAGTAAAAACAATTTGAAGTCAGCAGAAAAACTTAAGCTGGTATTTCCTTGTAGAAATAACGGTTCAAATCAAGAAAAGCTAAATCAAGAGTACTTCATCTATACTTTGTACCAATTATTGGATAGTAATGCAATGAGAGCCAAATTGATTGATGTCAATATCCAAAAAGAAGGGGATAAAAAGCCAGAATCGTTTAAGGCAATTTGTGTAGAAGATGAAGTGGCTTATTCAATTCGAAAAAATACTCAGCTACTACCAGAGAAAGGGGTAATAACTTCAAAAGTACTGGATCGTCCATCGTTTTTAAGGATGTATTTTTTTCAATATATGATAGCCAATACGGATTGGTCGATTGGTAATAGACATAATGTCCTAATCACCAGATTTATAGATGAAAAAAAGATTGTGGCCCTACCATATGACTTTGACTATTCTGGATTTGTCAACCAGACGTATGCTGTACCACATGAGAGTGTACCAATTGAAAAAGTTACTGAGCGCCATTTTATGCCATATGGTATTACTGAAAAAGAGTTTAATGAGGTAATAGAATTCTATAATTCGAAGAAGGAGGATCTTCTAAAGCATTGCCAAACTCCCACTTATCTTACAGCTAGACAAATAAAAGAAAACATAAGTTTTATTGAGGACTTTTATAATGATATTAAAAATCCAAAATCGGTCAAAAGTAGATTAAAAATTGAATAAGGTAGGTCTTTAAATATATACCTTAAGTTACCCTTCTTATACTAAGATTTGAAATAAAGGAACAGCGCAAAGAACAGAAAAGAAAGTATAATACCTGTGTAAAAAACGGTGTAGGATATTTTAATCATCTTATATTTAGCTGATAGGGTAATACCAAATTGATATAAATCTCCTGACTTTGACAATGTTTCAAAACCTATTTATTAAATCATTGATAAACAATGTTTTATAATTTTATGGACACCAAAATGGGTGTCCCAGGCTTAAAAATGTTACTTTTTTACCATGTTTATACGAAAAAAAAGAAATCCAAGTGGCGTTATTATTGTCCAAGTTATGATAAGAGTTTAAGCAAATACAAAGTTATTAAGACCATAGGTAGTAGCTCCGACGACGATGAAGTTAAATCATTATTAGAAAAAGGAAAACACTTTTCACCTAAAAGGATACAAGCCCATATGTACTATTTGCTTTGTTGCATCTAAACTATATAAGAAAATCGAAAGAAAACTTAAACAAAATAAAATCCCACTAAGTGTAGATAAAGTATTAAACATTTCTAAAACGATAACGACTTTAAAAGTAAAATTACTTCAAAGTGGAGTAACTATGTCAAAATTAATGATCCTAACTCCAAAACAAAAATCTATTAATGTATTTTTTGATGACAAAATATGGGAAAAATGAATTTGGGTGTCCCAGTGTCAAAGTCAGGAAAAAGTTACTGAGTGTCATTTTATGCCATATGGTATTACTGAAAAAGAATTTAATGAGGTAATAGAATTCTATAATTCGAAGAAGGAGGATCTTCTAAAGCATTGCCAAACTCCCACTTATCTTACAGCTAGACAAATAAAAGAAAACATAAGTTTTATTGAGGACTTTTATAATGATATTGAAAATCCAAAATCGGTAAAAGTAGATTGAAAATTGAATTAGGTAGGTCTTTAAATATATACCTTAAGTTACCCTTCTTATACTAAGATTTGAAATAAAGGAACAGCGCAAAGGACAGAAAAGAAAGTATCATACCTGTGTAAAAAACGGTATAGGATATTTTAATCATCTTATATTTTGCTGCTAGGGTAATACCAAATTGATATAAATCTTTTGCTATGATGTTGCTTAAAGTCTTTTTGCTAGAAATTGTTTTCTTAAACAAATTTTCGTAGTCAAGAAAAGACAAGTCAGCATATCCTGCAAAAAAGAATGGACTTCTTTCTTTTTCTGTTTGTTTAGGGTTTGTACCATTTGAGGTTTTACGAAATGGACTAATTACCAAAGATGCTAGGACTATGGTTATTAAACATGTCAAAGCGAAAACAGACATCGGGATATACAAACCATATTCCTTGATAAATTCAAAATTTGTGAAGCAGATAGGCAAAAGAATAGTAAGCATCAAAGAGTTGATACTTATTAATATATTAGCCTTATTATCTGCTATATTCGTTAAATTTATGTAGTTTCGTTGAACTGTACGAACCAAATTAATTACCTCACCTTTTAAAATAAGGTCATTATTTTCAATTGGATTATCGTCATTTAATTCTGAGATTTGAGCTTCTTCAGTCATTTTTTTAATCAAAGATATAATAAATTCTATATTTCTAAAGAATAGGTAATAATTTTAATAATTTGGTGATAAATCGATGGTAAACTATATGTTCTTAAATTAAAACAGATTGAACAGAAATTGATAAAAGAAACTTATTAGGAAACGAATTTAAACGGACACTTCTGCCTTTATATGAGGATGGGGGTTGTAATCTTTCAATATAAAATCCTCAAACTTAAAACTGAAAATATCCTTTATTTCAGGGTTTATTACCATCTGGGGTAATGGTCTACATTCTCGCGATAATTGAAGATTAGCTTGGGCAATGTGATTATTATATAGATGAACATCCCCAAAAGTATGAATAAATTCCCCATATTGCAAATCACAAACTTGAGCAACCATCATTGTCAATAATGCATACGAAGCTATATTAAAAGGTACACCAAGAAAAGTATCAGCAGACCTTTGATACAACTGACATGAAAGTTTTCCATTTGAGACATAAAACTGAAATAATGCATGGCATGGAGTTAGCGCCATTTTTGACAAGTCGCCTACATTCCAAGCATTCACAATAATCCTTCTTGAATCTGGATCCTTTTTTAAAAGATTGACTACATTTGTTATCTGATCAATTACATGTCCATCTTGGCTTGTCCATGAACGCCATTGATGTCCATACACAGGTCCCAACTCACCATTTTCATCAGCCCACTCATCCCAAATTTTGACTCCATTATCTTGAAGATATTTTATGTTAGTATCACCGTTCAAAAACCACAAAAGTTCATAAACAATAGATTTTAAATGCAATTTTTTAGTAGTAAGCATTGGAAAACCCTCATTCAAATCAAACCTCATTTGGTACCCAAAAACGCTTAATGTGCCGGTACCTGTTCTGTCTGATTTTTGTGTTCCATTATTTAAAATGTGTCGTAATAAATCGTGATATTGTTTCATTGCTTCACTGATGTTGTCGCTAAATTCTGAAATTGACCAGTCACTATTTTTTCAAATTGATAAACGTGACCTGCATATTCGTACACATTACATTTATATTTGACATCATTGCATTTTACTTTTACCACTCTTCTTAAATACAATACAGGTACATCTTCATATTCATCAAGCCACTTAAAAGATGCTTCGTCGTGTAATTCGTACAATTCACCATGCACCTTTTCTTTAGAATCGAATACAATAGCCGGATATTTACCCAGATTGTAAAGAGTTCCTTTTGTTGTAGCCACACCAATTAATGTTGACTCACTCCTTAATTTTTCGGCAACTGGATTATTAAAGTGAGACATTAATGTACCGTACACAAATAAATATTTACTCATAAATTAATTTTCAAAAACGTGCAAATTTAAATATTTTTCCTCAAAAACAATTTTAAAATTATGAAATGATTAACTTAAAATTAAAAAGATTGTTTAATGTGAATTATTTGGCCAAACAGAAAATATATCCCTGATTTAAATTATAAATTATTGTTTAATTTACTTTAGATAAAAATGCAATAAGAATTTAGTTAGATGTTTTCCTTAATTGTGTGGAAATTTAATAAAGAAAATTGCTTTATTAAAATAAAAAAGTCGCACCAAACTAATGATGCGACTTTGCGGAAGAATAGGGATTCGAACCCCAGAAACGCTCTCACGTTCGCCGGTTTTCAAGACCGGTGCATTCAACCACTCTGCCATTCTTCCAAAATGGAGTGCAAATTTACATAAACTTTATAATTTTCCTACCGATTTTTAATTTTTTTTAAATTTTTTTTAGCGAATTGATAAATGTAGCTGATAATCAAGCGATTTACTTATTTATTGGCAAAATAGAAAATTTAATTACATAATTCCTTATATTATCTATATCTTTACACCAAAATAATTTGAACTGCTAAACAACAAAATTGTTAAACTCAATTAAACTATTTGAGTTCTTTTCGCAAATCAAAAGAAATAGCAAGTGAATGAGTAAGATATATAACTACAAAAGTTTAACCAAAAAAGAAGTCAAGTTTGGAAGGCCAATTGACTATCCTACTCCTTCGGAGGACAATCAACTGTTTTTTATACAAAGAAACCTAAGCCATAATGCTGTAGTTTATAGTGTTAACCTAACCATCGATGGTTACATGAACCTTTCTAATCCTATCAGTATTTATTGGTTGAAGTTTGATAGCAACAAATTAAAAACACCTCTTAATATTATCCAAAGAGAGATTGCTTATGGTTACAATTATGAGGTAGTTTGTAACGACCTTGTAAAATTTAATTTTGTTAGTTATAAAAAAGACTTTTTTCTGACAAAACTTAATGAGAAATATTGTGTGATTACAAAATTTAATGATATAAATTATATTGTGGAAAGTTTTTATGTACATGCAGATCAGTTTGGTGCTTTTCCAGTAATTAACTATGTAGAGGCCCATTTAATAGATATGCTAGGTATAGAAAGACTCGTTTTAAAAATGGATTTAAACAAAGATTGTTAGATATAATGGCAATTCGTAGGTTTTATTCTACGTTCTGTCTAGTTTAGTCATATTTAATTATTTAAATTCAAAAAGAAAATATTAATTTTGCATTCGATTAAAATTTCCTTTTTTTGATTATTATAAATCAATTAAGGTACAATAGTTGAAATGAGATTTCTATAAGGCTGCTACATAATTTTAACTGATAATTTATTTAAAACAATAAATTCTAAGACAAGAGATGAATAATTTAAAAGCAAAAATGATGGCCTATGATGTGCCTCAGAAAATTCAGGAAATGGGTATTTATCCCTACTTTAGAACGATAGAATCAGAGCAAGATACCGTAGTTAAAATAAGTGGGAAAGACGTCTTAATGTTTGGGTCTAACAGTTATCTGGGACTAACAAACCACCCAAAGCTAAAAGAAGCAGCAAAAAAAGCTATTGATAAATATGGTTCAGGTTGTGCAGGAAGTAGATTTTTAAATGGTACCCTTGATTTACATCTTGAGTTAGAGCAAAGATTGGCTGAATATGTTGGCAAAGAGGCTACCTTAGTATTTAGTACTGGCTACCAAGTAAACTTAGGAGTGATTTCTTCCATTCCAGGCAGACATGACTATATTATCATTGATTCCCTTGATCATGCATGTATTATTGACGGTACAAGGCTTTCTTTTGCCAAAACATTGAAGTATGGTCATAACGATATGGAAGATTTGGAGAGAATTCTTTCGAAATTGCCAAAAGATAAAATAAAGCTTATTGTAGTTGATGGTGTTTTTAGCATGGAAGGTGATATCGCCAATCTACCAGAAATTGTTAGATTAGCTAAAAAGTATAATGGCAATGTAATGGTCGATGACGCACATGGCTTAGGTGTTTTAGGTCCTTTGGGTCGTGGTACGTCTGCTCATTTTGGTTTAACGGATGATGTTGACTTAATTATGGGTACATTCTCAAAGTCATTAGCTACAATTGGAGGCTTTATAGCAGCTGACAATGATACCATTAATTACCTTAAACATAATGCGAGATCTTTGATTTTTAGTGCATCTATTGCTCCAAGTAATGCTGCAAGTGTCATAGCTGCTCTTGATCTTATTCAACAAGAGCCTGAGAGATTTGAAAAATTATGGGCAAATACCAATTATGCTTTAAAATTATTAAAGGAAGCTGGTTTTGATACAGGTCACTCTGTTACACCTATTATACCTATTCTAATTAGAGATGATTTTAAAACCTTTATGATGACCAAGATGTTGCTGGATGACGGTGTTTTTGTTAATCCAGTAGTTTCGCCAGCAGTTCCAAGTACATCATCTTTAATACGGTTTTCATTAATGGCTACTCATGAGTTTTCACAGATTGAAGAAGCTGTAACCAAAATCCATTCTTGTGCTAGAAAAGTTGGGCTTTTTGAAGATTCAGCAGTGACTGTATGAGTGGAATAAAAATAGTAGAGATAGGCCCAAAGGAAATTGGTAAGTTCATCGATTTTCCCCACGATTTGTACAAAGGAGATCCCAACTATGTACCTGAGATCTATCTAGCTATGAAAGATCACCTAAACAAAAAGAAAAATCCATATTTTAAACATTCCGATGCTGCATTTTTTCTAGCTTTTGAAAATGATAAGATCGTAGGAAGAATTGCTGCAACCATAAATAATAATTACAATAAGTTTCATGAGTGCAATATAGGTTTTTTTGGATTTTTAGATTTTGTGGAAAATCAAGATGTTCTCGATTTATTATTAGCAACAGCTGAGCGATATTGTAAAGAAAAAGGTGCTAATAAAATCATGGGTCCTACAAACTTTAGCACAAATGATACGGCTACTGTTCTTGTAGATGGTTTCGACGCTCCTCCTCAAGTCCAAATGACATATAATTATTCCTACTATCCACCAATGCTAGAAAAATCTGGATATGGCAAAGAAATGGATTTTTATGCATATCTTCTAAAAACCAGTGAAGTCAGTGACAAATCAATTCAGTTAAGCGAGCGCTTGTATTCAAGGCTTCAAACGAGAGGAATTGTCATTCGGAAAATTGAAATGAAGAATTGGAATAAGGAAGTTGAGTTAATTCGTAAAATATATCGATCAGCTTGGGAAAAAAATTGGGGTTTTGTTCCTCCTACAGATGAAGAGTTTAGTTTTTTAGCTGAAGGCCTTAAAATGATATTTGATGATCGTTTTGCATACATTGCAGAACACGAAGGAAAAGTTGTTGGTTTTGCTGTGGCATTACCCAACATTAACGAAATAATGATCAATTCTAATAGAGGTAGATTACTTCCATTTACAATCTTTAAATTACTTTTTGGAAAAAAGAAGGTAAAAACCGTAAGAGTAATTTTACTTGGTGTTGTAGAAGATTACAGAAAAATGGGAATAGAAGCCGTATTTTTTGCGAAAATGATTCAAACAGCAAGGGCAAACCAAGTATTTGCAGGTGAAGCGAGTTGGATACTTGAAAATAATGTTATGATGGTCAAAGCAGCAGAAAACTTAAATGGGGAGGCATATAAGACCTATCGGATTTACTCCAAAACGCTGTAATTTTGGGAAATAGGAAGGTGCTTTTAACAGGGGCAACAGGATTTGTTGGAAGCTTTATTGCTGAAGACTTAATCTCAAAAGGTTATGAAGTATTCGTTACTTTACGAAAAAGTAGTGATCTTTCTTGGATTAATCATTTAGCGTTAAATAAAATCCTGCTTGATTTAAACAGTCCTACCGCAATACAAAAAACGCTTGAAGATAATAATATATCCTTAATCGTGCACAATGCAGGTCTAACAAGACATTCTGACGAGTCAGAGTTAAATAAAGTGAATGCCGACATTCTTGGGAATTTTATCACTGCTATTGATAAGCTCTCTTATAAAATTGAAAAACTTATTTTTATAAGTAGTCTTGCTGCTTATGGTAGTGCAGAACACCAACCTAATGATATAGTAGACAGAAAATCAAAGCCTCATCCTTTAACTGCATATGGAAGAAGTAAACTCTTAGCGGAGTCTAATCTTCATGGTAGAAACATACCATATTTAATTCTTAGACCAACAGCGGTGTATGGACCTAGAGAGAAGGATCTTCTTACCTTATATAAAACTTTAAATAAAGGATTTGATATTTCTATTGCGTCGGGTCAAAAATTGAGTTTTATTTATGTAAAGGATTTAAGTAAAATAATCGTCAATAGCCTAGAATTTGATTTAAAACAGAAAGAATATTTCGTTTCAGATGGAGAATTGTACGATTCTAAATACTTGAGTGAATTAATCGCCAATAATCTTGGAAAAAGACCTATAAAAATTTCTCTCTCAAAAATAATTATCAAACTTGTCTGTCAAATAAATGATGTATTGGGTAAACTGTTTAGATTTCATCCATTACTTAATTCAGATAAGTACAATGAAATAACCGCCAAGTCTTGGAATTGTTATTCTAAAGATTTGTGGGATGAGTTAAATATACAACCACAATATCTCTTGAAAGACGGGGTAAAAGAAACCGTCGAATGGTACAAATTGAATAAATGGTTATAACTTTCTACCTTAAAGCGGACCTAAATGAAAGAAAAAATACTTGCAAATAAACATGTAGCAAAATACAGAAAAAATACATTTATTCGGTCAATATCTGTAAGTATTGCTGCAACATTTGCAGATTATGTTCTTTCTCTCTTATTATATCATGTTATAAATGTAAGTGAAGTCTATTCTACCGTTTTGGGCTCGGTAAATGGTGCTTTTGTGAGCTTTTACTTGAATAGATGGTGGGCTTTCAAAAGCGGTAGTGGAAAACTTAGAGGGCAGGCTGTAAGATATATTTTAACATTAGGCTTTAGTATATTATTAAATAGTTTAGGTGTCTATTTATTTGCAAAATTCACCGTCTTACCATTTGTGATTATGAGAATACTTGTGACAGGTTTAGTTGGTGTATTTATCAATTATCCTTTGTATAAAAATTTTGTTTTTAAAGTAGGCAATTAATGTTAAAGCATTTAGTTTTTATAGTAAATCCTTTTTCAGGAACTTCTAATAAATTTAAGGTTTCTCACTTATTGGAGGAGTGCTTGGATAAGGACAAATTTACCTATGAAATAAATTATACGGAATATCCCTTGCATGCTCAAAAAATTATAAAGCAACGATTAGGAGATCAGCAAATTTTTGCATTTATAGCCGTAGGTGGTGATGGCACAGTCAATGAAGTCGCTTCGGAAATCATAGGAACTAATCAAAGTTTAGGTGTTTTGCCACAAGGAAGTGGTAATGGCTTTGGGACGGCAATTGGAATGAGTAGAGATCTAAAAAAATCTATTGAACTTCTCAACAACTGTCAAATATCTTGCATAGACACAGGGAAATGTAATGAAGAGACATTTGTAAATATCTGCGGAATTGGTTTTGATGCACAGATTGTTTTTATGACTAAAAGCGATTCAAAAAGAGGTTTCTTTAAATATTTATACACTACATTGACCCAAAGTATAAAATATAAACCTTTGCAAGCGCGAATCTATTTGAATGGACAATTGAAATATGAAGGGCAATATGCAGCAGTAGTTATTGCAAATGGATCTACTTACGGATATGACTTTAAAATTGCACCTTCAGCTAAATTTAGCGATGGCCTTTTCGATTTGGTACTCATAAAAGATGAACCAATTTATAAATATTTTTATCACATACCAAAGTATTTCAACGGAGGAATAAAAGACCTTGATTTTGTAATAAATGAAAAAGTTGAAAATATTAAAGTGGAAGTAGAAGGGGAGAACTACTACCATTTGGATGGAGAAGGAAAAAAAGGGACTAAAATTTACGAGTTTTTCCTAAATAAATCATCTTTGAATGTATTAATACCTAAAACTAAATCGTTTTAAACAAGTTTTTATAATATTACTATTGAATTTTTTAAAATTATATAATCAAACGTAAATCATGAATTTAAAACAAAACCTGCTGTTTATCCTATTATTTCTAATTACCGGGTCAATGAGTTATGCTCAGCCATTACCCATAGATCCATCTGTGAAAATTGGAAAACTAGAAAATGGAATGACGTATTACCTAAGATCTAACAAAGAACCAAAAGAAAGGGCAAGTTTCTTTATTATTCAAAATGTAGGCTCATTATTAGAGAATGACGATCAAGATGGGCTTGCACACTTTTTAGAGCATATGGCTTTTAATGGCACTAAAAATTTTCAAGGTAAAGGTGTTCTAAACATGCTTGCAAAAAATGGAGTTGAGTTTGGTAGAAATGTCAATGCCTATACTTCTTATGAAGAGACGGTGTATAATATTAGTGACGTACCGATTAAAAATCCAGGACTTCTCGATTCATGTATCCTTATTTTACACGATTGGGCTGATGGTCTTTTGCTTACCGATGCAGAAATTGATTCTGAAAGAGGAGTTATTACTGAAGAATGGCGTACTAGAAGAACAGCCGGTTGGAGATTGAGAGAGCAATATTTTCCAACGTTACTTAATGGTGCAAAACATGCACAAAGAGACATTATTGGAAAACTTGATGTGATCAATAATTTTAAGCCGGAAACCATAAAGAAATTTTACCAAGATTGGTATCGAACCGATCTACAAGCTATAGCTATTGTTGGTGATTTTGATGTGAATGAAGTAGAACAGAAAATCATCGCAACACTAGGTAAAATTAAGGCCAATACAAACCCAATACCAAGACCTACCTTTGAAATTCCATATCATGAGGGGACAAAATTTTCTATAGCTACAGATAAAGAAGCAACTTCACAAAGTATTAGCATATATCATAAGCACAAAGAAGACAAGTCAAAAGCTAATGATGTTGCAGGATTTAAAGAGCAATTAAGCATCCTATTGTTTAACAGGATGATGGGCGATAGAATTGCTGAACTTGTTCAAAAGGGTCAACCACCTTTTATTTCGGGTGGTGTAAATTATGGTGGTTTCTTAAGAGGTAGTGAAGTGTTTTCCATCACGGCTAATGCTAATCCAGGTAAAATGGTTGAAGGTTTTAGAGCAATTTTAACGGAAGCTTTGAGGTTGAAAAATCATGGATTTACGGAAGGAGAGTTAGAAAGAGCTAAGAAAAATGTAATTAGTCAATTAGAAACAAGAGTAAAACAAAAAGATAAGATTCAAAATGACCAATTTTGCAGAAGTTTTGTACCACACTATCTAAATAAGTCAAGTCTTCTTTCTATCGATGATAATTTTAAATTAACACAAGCCATATTACCTCAAATATCTGCAAAGGAAGTTAGTGCAATGATCAACAAGTGGATGTCTGACGATAACAAAGTTGTAGTTGTACAAGGTCCTACTGATACAAAACTAATCACAGAAGAAGAAGTTAACGCTGTAATCAATGAATTAAAAACCGCTAATATTGCACCATACAAAGACGAAGCTGTGGCAACTACCCTTATTAGTAAAGCGGTTACACCGGGGAAAGTTATCAGTACTAAATCATTACCGGCATTCCAAGCAACAGAGTGGACCTTAAGTAATAAAGCTAAAGTAATCTATAGGAAAGCAGATTTTCAAAAGGATAATGTGTTGATTAGGGCCGTAAGTCCTGGAGGTTCATCTTTATATGAAGCATCAATGCTACCTTCAGCTAATTTACTCCCTGTTTTTATAGGTAATTTTGGTGTAGGTGATTTTGACGCCATATCTTTGAAGAAAGTAATGACTGGGAAGAATGTAAATATCTCTCCATCAATTTCAGAGTTTAGCGAGTCTTTAGCCGGTTCATCAACTCCCAAAGATTTAGAGACTGCATTTCAAATGATCCATCTCTATTTTAATCAACCAAGATTTGATGCAGACGCTTTCACTGCGTTAAAAACTAGATACGTGGCTTTTATGGATAATATGAATAAAAATCCTGATAAGATCATGAGTGATTCTACGGAGTTAATTACGTCTAACTATTCTCCTCGAACAGTTTTATTGGATAAAAGTACACTTGACAAATTGAGTGTCACTGATATGGAAAAAATTTACAAAAGTCGTTTTACAGATGCGGGTGATTTTACATTTTTCATTGTCGGTAATGCAGAAGAAGCAGAGGTAAAAGCTTTGACTGAAAAATATATCGGATCAATAGCGGATAATCCTAGGACAGAGATTTGGAAGGACAACAAAGTTAGAATGCCAAAGGGTAAAACTAAAAAAGAAATTAGAATACCACTAGAAACAGAAAAAGCTAATGTCTCTATTACGTATGAAGCTCCATTAAAATTTGATGCCATTTCAAATTTACATTTAGATATTTTGATTGCAATTTTGGACTTAAGGTACACAGAAGAAATAAGAGAAAAAGAAGGTGGAACGTATGGTGTAAGTGTTTACGGTGGTAGTAGCAATAAACCAATACATAATAAATCATTAGTAATCAATTTTGATACAGATGAAGCAAAAGTTGATAAATTAACTAAAATTGTTTATCAAATCCTACAGGATATGTCAAAAAAAGGACCTTCAAAAGAAGATTTGGAAAAAGCGGTAAACAACCTAGTTAAGAATAGAGAGCAAGCCAAACCAAATAATAGTTATTGGATGAATACTTTGGCCAATTTCTATAGTAACGGTATAAATAACGATGATCCAAAAAATTATGAAAATATCCTTAAAACGGTAAAGCCAATGGATATTCAAAAATTGACAGGTTCATTATTAGCAAAAGCTGATGTAGTTGAAATAATCTTTAAACCTACCAAAAAGTAGTTAATAAAAGATTATTAGCTAATATAGAGAAATGCAAATCAACATTGGTTTGCATTTCTTGTTTTAAACCCATATTACGCATTAGAAATTAACTGCAAGAAAATTATGCTTCATATTAGTTTCAGTACTCAATTTTCCGTCCTCTATGCAGCTAAGGCTGCAAACATTATTGGAGAAGCTAAAATCCAGTTGGTTTTAGTTCGCTGCTAAATTGATATTTCGGATATCAATTTTTTACGCAGCTCATGTGCTTCACTACTATTTTGCCTAATTTCCTTTCGAATAAAGTCCAATGCGTAACCTGGGTTAAATGCATAGGACTTTGAAAAGTGAAACAAAATAGGAAACTAATTCGTTGTAGATTTGATTCTAATCGTTATATTTGATAATATTTTATAAATTATAGATCCTTGATGAAGAAATATTTCTTTACAACACTTTTGGTGCTCATTTACACAGTTATAAATGCGGCATACATTTTCATCCCGATGGATTATGAAAATCAAAAAAACCATTTAAAAGCGTATGGAATAACTTATTGGGTACTTACGCAAGAAGTTGAGGCCTATTGGTTATTAAATTATAAAGGTGGAAGTTTTGCATTTCAACAAACTAAAAAATTTGAAGATGAATGCAAGATTCGAGGTGTAAGTTATAAAATCATCTCAAATGGTGAATTTGCTCGGATAAGAGAAGAAATAGCCAACCCTGAAGCAAACATGGAGGCTATTAAGTTAGAAAAGGCTCCAAAAATTGCAGTTTATACGCCTGATTTCAATCCTGTAGGCCAAAAAATACAACCTTGGGATGATGCTGTAACACTTGTATTGACATATGCGGAGATACCCTATGATCAAATATATGATAGAGCTGTTTTAGAAAATAAACTAGCGGAATATGATTGGTTGCACCTTCACCATGAAGATTTCACAGGGCAATATGGTAAGTTTTATGCTTCGCAAGGGTCAACACCTTGGTACAAACTTAACCAGCAGAAGACTGAAGAAATGTCAAAAAAATTGGGTTACAGTAAAGTTTCGCACCTAAAATTAGCCGTAGCAAAAAAAATCAAAGAATATGTTTCAGGTGGCGGCTTTATGTTTGCCATGTGTAGTGCTACAGATACTTACGATATAGCTTTGGCTGCAGAAGGAGTGGATATCTGTGATAAGCAATATGATGGAGATTCGTATGACCCAAATTCTCAAGCAAAATTGGATTTTTCAAAAACATTTGCTTTCAAAGATTTTCAATTGATTTTGAATCCACTTGTTTATGAGCATTCTACGTTAGACAGTAAAGATCGAAGAATATCTCCTGAAAATGACTATTTTAATATCTTTGATTTTTCTGCAAAATGGGATCCAATTCCATCTATGCTTTGCCAAAACCATACTAAAATCATCAAAGGATTTATGGGACAAAGTACGAGTTTCGTACGTAAATATATCAAGTCTGATGTCTTGATTCTAGGCGAAAATAAAGCATTAGAAGAGGTCAAATATATACATGGTACACAAGGTTATGGGACATGGACCTTCTTTGGTGGGCATGACCCAGAAGATTATCAACATTTTGTCAATGACCCAGAGACAGACCTTAATCTTCATCCGACCAGTCCAGGATATAGATTGATATTAAATAACATATTGTTTCCTGCGGCTGAGAAGAAGAAGAGGAAAACTTAGAAAACACATTTTTTTTAGATTCTTTGAATTAAGAAACTAGACGACTTTACCAATAATCCAAACATCTTGTTGAGGCATTCCATTTTTCACGCCTCCTTTCACATGTTCCAATATTTTGTTATTGCCTATGAGCTCGTGAACAAATTTATCAGGATGAAATGCCCCATAAGTCCTATGTCCTTCCTTTGTATTAGACTTAATTACTACTTGGCCTGAAGTATACATCTTTTGTTCTGACTCCGTTAATTTTATTTTAAAAGCATCACCATGAAGAGTAAGAAATAGTATTCCATTGGGCTTTAGTACTCTCAATAGTTCGTTAAACCATTGATAATGCATATCCTTTGAAAGGTGTGTAAAAATGGAGATACCATAGATGATGTCAAAAAAATTGTTTTCGTATTTTAATGGGGGAGCTAACTCGTTTTTAATAAATTTGATATCTGATAAGTTCATTTGACACCACTTCACATACTTCTCGTTATAATCCGTACCATATATATTACAAGATTTGTCAATATAATCAGGTAGATGCCTTATGACTCTTCCAGGTCCACAGCCCCAATCAAGAATATTTACATTTTCTAATTTTTTATGTTTCTTAAAATAATCGGCCAACCATTTTGCCGTCTCACTTCCATTTTTGTAAAATGACTCATAATTAAGATTGTAGGTTTCGTAGAGGAAGTAGGGGGGAGGAAGTTTTAGATAGGGATGGGCTTTAAAGAAGTTATTCCTGGCTTTACTGGTTAAAATATATTGAATATAAAATCGCAACTTATCTAATACCTGTATCAGACCAAGCTTTCTAATGAGTGCAGACAGGTAATATTTTGTCATATTTAAACTGATAAATTATAAAAAAGAATATGTAGGACTTTCTGAACCTTAAAACTCTTGCCACCCAAACTCTTCTTTTTTAAATTTATTACTTATTTGATTAAATTTATAATTCGCTCCTATTTTTATGATATCTACTTCATGAATATAATTGGTATGGGTATAAAAATCTTGTCTCCACGTGTCAATGGCTTGTTCATTAGTTTTGAACATGCCCACATCTATATTTATCCAGTTTACAAATACGCTTATTCGATTATTTATAGTTTTTGTGAAACTCAAATTTGGTGTATAAAATCTGCTATCGATACCTTGAGCAGTAATTCTTCTCGAAAGATAGTTTATGCTAAATTGACTATTTATACCGAACGGTAAGACTATGTCGATACTACTATTGATACTATACTGCCATTTTGAAGTACTGATTATTTCGTTAAACAATGATCCTTTAATCGAATAATTAAAAATATTGGTGGTAAGATTTGCTTTTAGTATCTTGGATATTTTGATGCTTGAGCCTATCTCTAAACCACTAATTGTGGCTGTTCCAGCGTTTGTATATATTCTATTTAGTATCGAATCATTAAAAACAGTATTTACCCGATTGACTACATTTCTAATTTTTCGATTGTATAGTGTGGTATAAAAATTGTTTTGTTTTCCCTTTTTTTGTAAGGTGAATTCTACATTAGTAATATATTCTGGTACGAGCATAGCATCACCTTGCTCTAAAGTTTCAGAATGCTCTCTTTCAGGAAAAGGTGTCAGCATATTGGTTGTATTTCTTTGAATCCTTTGATTAAAACCAAATTTCATATTCCATTCATCAAGAATTTTATAATCTAAAGTAATGTTTGGAAAAATATTGAATGTATCAAAATTAAATGTATTTTTTGGGTTTTTTATATCAACTACTCTATCCGTATTTTCAGCCCTGATCCCAAATGTATATTGCAATTTTTTACTAACTCCTGATATTTGCGTGTATATTGACAAGATTTGTCTTTTTAAATCTATTCTATTTGTAAATTCTGGAACAATATAAAGTTCATTCTTAGCTAGATCAAGTTCTTGGAAGGTAAAGTCACCAGGGTGTGTTGTATATCTTTGTTGTAGACCTGCTTCAAAATTGATATTTTTAATTTTCTTTGAAAAATCTAGTTGTAATCTGGAAGCACTTAATGGATTATCATTAAAGTTGTATTGGTACTGGTATAATGTAGTTTTAGACAAATTATTATAATTGAAATTGTCAGTTGGGCCCCCTAACTGTGCCCATTCAAAAAGTGAAGACATTTTAATAACCGCATCTATTTTTTTAAGATTATACGTGTAATCCAATGAAATAAATGAAAAGTCACCATTTCTAATTCTTAGATTTTCATTATAGACTGACTGCCGATTAATTATTTGACCATTGGTTGAATTTAGATTATTATTGAGAAAATCATTAAAATAATCAATTGGCTGAAGCACATCCTTGTTTAATAAAGTTCTTTTTTGGTCATATAAAATGTCGGCTATTCTTGCTTGATAACGTTGTCCTTTGTAGGCAGAAACATTAAAACTTCCATTTTCTGAAACTTTATAATTTAGCGAAAAATTTAGGGCGTAATTACTCTGATTGTAACTTCGTTCCCCCTGAGAAGGAAATTCGGATAAGGTATTGTTGCGCAAGGTATTGACATATCCGATTCTTTGCCCACTTCTATCATCCCTTAAATAATCAAAACCAACTAAAAGATCAAGCCTATTTTTTCTATAATTGTACACGGCCGATATTCCATATCTTTCTTGCGGCTTTTTGTTATCATAATTCTCAATAGAAGGCAGACCAGCATTTATACTTAGACTTAAGGAGTTGCCGTCAATGTTATTGATTTTTGATTTAATATTTATAATACCCCCTAAACCGTCGGCATCATATTTTGATGAAGGGGAAGTTAATATTTCTATATTTTCAATATTATCAGCACTAAGCTGACTCAAAATTGAATTTGGATCACCCGTTAAAGGTCTTCCATTTAGCATAACTACGATACCTTTTGATCCTCTTATGGTAATAACTTCTTCGGAGTTTATACTTACAGAAGGTAAATTTTTTATAAGGTCTAACGCTGTTCCTCCTTTAGCATTTTTATATTGTGAAGCATTAAAGATTTGTTTATCAATTGTTTGGAGGTTGTTGATTTTTTCTGCGGTAATATGAACAACATCAAGAAATGTGCTACTAGTGCTGCGTCTAATTAAAAAAATAAAAGAAGAAAAACATATATTGGATATTTAAATATTACAAATTAATATAATATGTTTGTGGCTAAATATTAAAAATCAAAATCTATGTC
>JALHLK010000015.1 GCA_022844565.1 Saprospiraceae bacterium | reverse complement strand
GCTTGCTTCTTTCAGATTCTCAATTACTCGAGACACCCTTGCATTAAGCTAATGATTCCCGTTGGCTGGCTCATTGAGGACTTTCACCTCTTAGGTTTTAGACATGCATGGCACACATAGAAATAGAGTTTTTAGAACTCCCCTAAAAACACTTTTGAATTGTTTAATTGTTCTGCTGTCTTAATATAAAAATTTACTATTCTTTTGTAATTTTATAATAAATCCTGACATCACAAACATTATTTTAATTTCATTTGAGCAAAATATGGATGTTCAGGATTAATTATTAATTCTTGCCTTTGTGGATGAATCAAAACATCCATGTCCTCCAGAGGAATAGCTCCCAATAAGACTTCAGAATCACCGGGTAAGACCATTGCACTACAAACACATCTTCTGTTACGGAAAGTGATCAAACACTCTACCACCTCCATTTCCAAAATGCGTCCATCAGCAGTTTCGGCTTTTCTCTTTTCGACAATATGAAGTTGTAATTGCTCTTGTATTACCTCATTAATACAAAGCATGTAAGATCCTGTATCTACTAAAGCCCTCACATCAATTTTTTTTACATCTTCAGGATCTAACTGATTCTTCCTAACTAATGCAAAATCATCGTTATTATAAATTGTAATATCTGCATAAACTAAACCCATATCTGCTCTTTTAATTTAATAACCTAAAATTTCAATTTTAAGTTCTATGTTTTAATATTAAACTTTGCCTCTAAACTTTCTTTGCAATTATATGCAATCTTTGCAATTCTACTTCACCCCCGTCATCCCCTCAAACAACCAATTTGCCAATGCTTGGCGATTATACGAATGAATCAATCTTTTGTGATCAAACTCATTGCGGATATTGGCTAATTCGACGTAGATACTGGCAGGTTTTACTTTTCGGAGTTCGAAGAGGTTGCGGTCTTCCATAAAACCTTTATAATCTTTATCTTTGCGATAGAATTTGTATTTTTCTTCAAAAGTATTAAAGACGGATTGGACCAATTCTTCACCACCATTGTTTTGATTGTAATAGTAGAAAAAGACGTCTTGGTTTTTGTCTTTTGAGCGAGAGTCTACGTGTATCATGATGGCTTTTTGCGATATAGCACCCTGCTTCTTGTGTTTTTTGTACAGTTTATTCATGGCATCGACACGTTGCTGAAGTCTAGGTATTTGACCTAATGGAATGGTCGAACCATCATGCAATATTTCATCCCTATCACACTTTAAGTATAGTTCGTCTCTTATGCCATCATTAGGATCTTGGATCATCACATGTACAGTTGCTCCATGTTGCATCAAGTTTCTAGCCAAACGTAAGGCAACATCATAGGCATACTCATCTTCGCACATGGTCTTGGCACATTCTTCGCATACGGCCCCAGGATCAGGACCACCATGACCACTCCCAACATAAAAAACTTGATTTGCAAGCTTATTATCTAGGATTTCTAGTTTACTGTAATTGCTTCCAAATAGCGATTCTGTAAGAGATTTATTGCTTTTTTTGCTATCATTTGATGTGCTTATCTCAGTGACATTAGCAACATTGAATTCTGTATTTTCATAATCACATTCTATTTCATGATGGGGAACCCACAAAATCCGACTGCTAGAAAAAGAAGTACTTCGAAGACCTTTTGCTAATAAATCTTCATTATACTTTTTTACCCTTATAGCTTTCTCCATATCGTTCGTTTTAATGGTCGTTCGGATGCTATTGCCATCATATCTAAAAATTTTGACTGGAAGTTTATACTCCTTGTGCATTTTTAAGACAGATTTAGAGCTCAAGTCATTGATTTCTAAAAATTTTTCGTAATTGCATTTACTTCCAGCCAACATGTACCTATGGAGGATGTTTGAAATGCCATCACCTTCATTTACTTTCGTAGAAAAGTAGTATGGTTCTGTATTATTACAAAATGCATTTACCGTGGTTGTGATTGTAAAAAGTATAAAAAAAATAATTCTCATATTCCTGTAAGTTAATTGAAAATGCAAATATAACATATTATAATAATATTTAATATGAATTTATTTATCTTTTTTCTTTTCATAAGTGTCATGAATACACTAAGTCAATTTATATTTGTGGGATTTAGTAGGTGTTAAGTGCTAGGTTCTAGGTGTTAGGTATTAGATGTTAGGGTAGGTTTTAGATTGTTTTAGAAATTAGAAAAAGAGATGATAGATATTTTAAGCATAAAAAAAAGCAAACCAATGTTTCTGCTGTGCCATGATAAAGTCTCCATAGCAAAAAAGTAATCATTTATGGAAAACAAAAGCCAATTTAAAGGTTGTATATTTGATCTGGATGGAGTGATCGTTGATACGGCCAAATTTCATTTTTTAGCATGGCAAAAATTAGCCAACTTATTGGATATCACCTTTACAGAAGAAGATAATGAAGCATTAAAAGGGGTATCAAGAACGGAATCGTTAAATCACATATTGGGTATGGGTGGTTTGGTCAAGAGTGATGAGGAGAAAACCCTATTGGCTAGTATGAAAAATGCTTGGTATATCGATATGATTTCGCATCTTGACCATAGTGCTTTGATGCCTGGGGTTATTGAATTGATGGATGATTTGAAAGTACATGGCATCAAAATAGCTTTGGGGAGTGCTAGTAAAAATGCTTTACCCGTACTTAGGTCAACAGGTATTCTTGAATATTTCCACTATATTTCGGATGGCAATAGTACTGATAAGTCCAAACCTGACCCTGAAGTTTTTTATATTGCTGCAGAAGGATTATCTTTACAGCCTCATGAGTGTATTGTTTTTGAAGATTCAATCAAAGGTTTGGAGGCAGCACAGAAGGGTGGATTTTTGAAAGTAGGAATTGGCAATGTGATCAATTTACCGATCGCTGATTTTGTAGTTGAAGACTTGAGCTACATTACTTTTGAAAATCTAAATCAATTTTACAAAAATCAATAATCAATATTGCGTTTAAATATGAAGAAATACGTTCAAACCGATGAATGGCTTTTAATAGAAAATAAATTTAATCCTACCGATAATGAAGTGACCGAAAGCCTATGTTCGATTGGGAATGGTCACATGGGCCAACGGGCTAATTTTGAAGAAGATTTTACAGGTCATACCCTTCAAGGTAGTTATGTTGGAGGTGTGTACTATCCAGATAAAACCAGAGTGGGTTGGTGGAAAAATGGATATCCCGAGTATTTTGCCAAGGTATTAAATAGTGTCAATTGGATCGGTCTTAGAATCACTGTAGATGGCATAAATGTAGATTTAGCAGCATGTGAAATACTGAATTTTGAGCGTATATTGGATATGAAAAGAGGCATTTTAAGTAGAAATGTTCTTTTGAAATTGAGTAATGGTAAAAAAATTGCCTTATCCTCCACGAGATTTGTGAGTATGGATGATGAGGAAATTGGGGCTATCAACTATACCATCAAAGCTGTAGATGATGATATAGACCTACAAATAGAATCTTATCTGGATAATGATATCAAAAATAAAGATGCCAATTATGATGAAAAATTTTGGGATTCAAAGGCATCCAATTTTGAAAACGACATAAAATATATTTCAGCATCAACTAAAAAAACGTTTTTTGAAGTTGGAGTTTCTGCCATTACCAATGTCTTGATGGATACCCTTGAGGTTATATCCGACACATTTGTCACTGAGTCTATGTACGTTTCACAGCTTTTTCACGTAAACCTTGATGCTGGGAAGACTTGTAAAATCAAAAAATTCATAGCACTTGCATCATCTAGAAACCATGATCCTCAATCTCTAAAAGATCATACCTCAAATAAAGTGATTACAGCAAAAACTCAAGGTTTTGATCACCTCCTCAATTCACATGAGCAAAAATGGGCTGAAATATGGAAATGGTGTGATATTAAAATAGAAGGAGATGTAGAAGCACAACAAGGTATCAGATTTAATATTTTTCATTTATTACAAACCTACACAGGAAAAGACTCTAGGCTTAATATTGGTCCAAAAGGATTTACAGGGGAGAAATATGGAGGTAGTACTTATTGGGATACTGAGGCGTATTGTATTCCATTTTATATGAGTACTGCAGGGCAAGAAGTGGCTCGCAATCTCTTGGTATATCGCCACAATCATTTGCAAAAAGCAATAGAAAATGCTTCGAAACTCGGATTTTCAGGAGGGGCAGCACTCTACCCTATGGTAACCATGAATGGCGAAGAATGTCACAACGAGTGGGAAATTACTTTTGAGGAAATACATAGAAATGGTGCGATAGCATATGCAATTTATGACTATACGAGATACACTGGTGATAAAAGTTACATACCAGAATTTGGTCTTGAAATCTTGATAGGCATAGCTAGATTTTGGGCTCAAAGAGTAAATTGGTCTGAGGTTAAAAAAGCTTTTGTAATGCTTGGAGTAACAGGTCCTAATGAATATGAAAATAATGTAAATAACAATTGGTATACAAATTATATAGCTAAATGGTGCCTAGAGTACACTTTGTCTTGTCTTGAAAATACAAAACTTCAATTTGCACATGAGTATAATGATATCATCAAAAATACCAATCTCATCCATCAAGAAGAGGTAAAGTGGACCCACATTATTGAAAACATGTATTTGCCTGAAGATAAAACTTTAGGAGTCATTTTACAACAAGAAGGATTTTTGGACAAGGAACTTATGAAAGTTGATCAACTCGACCTCGCAAATCGTCCAATCAATCAAAAATGGTCTTGGGATCGAATTTTAAGATCTTGTTTTATAAAGCAAGCGGATGTTTTACAAGGTTTGTACTTTTTTGAGGACCATTTTGATAAAGCTACAATCAAAAGAAATTTTGACTTTTACGAACCAATGACCGTACACGAATCCTCGCTCTCGCCTTGTGTGCACGCGATCTTGGCATCGAGTCTTGGTCGCACAGAAAAAGCACATGAACTATACCTACGAACTGCTAGATTGGACTTGGACAATTACAATAATGATACTGAAGATGGTTTGCATATTACAAGTATGGCGGGTACTTGGCTTTCTGTCATTAAAGGTTTTGGAGGTATGAGGGTAAAAGATGATTGCCTTTATTTTAGCCCTGTTATTCCTGATAAATGGCAATCGTTGAGCTTCAATTTGAGATACAGAGCCAACAATATCCACATAAGTTTCAACAATGAAAATTTACAAATAAAAAATGTTTCTGGCCCATCTATTGATATTTTTGTAAATAATACTAAATTTACCACATCAGAAAACAGCTCAACGCTCATTAACTTAGATAAAGCTGTTTTGCATTGAGAAATTCAAAAATGAAGTATTGGGTCGTCATAAGCATTTTAACATTTATCGGTCTTGCTGCATGTAAGCCCAAAAAAGATTCATTAAACAATAAAGAAAAAGTAAATTTGAAAACTAAACTACCTGAATGGGCTAAAAACTCAGTCATTTACGAAGTAAACATTAGGCAATACACACCTGAGGGCACTATCAATGCATTCTCTAGTCATATACCTAGATTAAAAGAAATGGGAGTGGATATCTTGTGGTTGATGCCTGTTTTTCCAATTAGCGAGACTAAAAGAAAAGGACCTTTGGGCTCTTATTATGCGGTTAGTGATTTTAAAGCCATCAATCCACTCTTTGGTACAAAAGAGGATATGGTCAATCTGATAGACAAAATACATGCATATGGTATGAAAATCATCTTAGATTGGGTGCCAAATCATACAGGATGGGACCATCATTGGACTAAAACAAATCCTGACTTTTATCAAAAAGATAGCCTAGGTAATATCATCGACCCTGTGAATGACCAAGGAGTTTCGCACGGCTGGTCAGATGTAGCTGCTTTGAACTACAAAAATCCTGAAATGCGAACTGCCATTATCAATGACCTCATTTATTGGGTTAAAGACCATAAAATAGACGGATACCGCATGGATATCGCATTTGGTCCTTCCCACGATTTTTGGAAACAATTCTCTGACACAATTCGTCAAGTAAAACCTGATATTTATCTCCTGGCTGAGGCAGAAGATCCTGCACACAATAATGAAGAATGGTTTAATACTTCGTATGGTTGGAGTTTTCATCACATTATGAATGCCATTGCAAAAGGGGAAAAAAATGTAAATGATATCCGCATTTGGAAGAAAAATGAAAGATCTAAATTCAGCAAGGGTACTTTAATGCATTTCACTTCTAATCACGACGAAAATTCATGGAACGGAACCGAACGTGAACGTATGGGTATTGCTACAAAGACTTTCGCAGTTTTAAGCCATTTTATGGACGGAATTCCCCTCATATATTCAGGCCAAGAAGAACCTTTAGAGCGTAGACTTGCATTTTTTGAAAAAGACGATATCGGCTTTGATAAATATGCTAATGCCGAATTTTACAGAAGGCTTAATCAATTAAAGCACGAGAATGAAGCGCTTTGGAATGATGTGTATGGTGGCGAAATCGTCGAATTATCAGACTCCCCTGATGTTTATGCCTTTAAGCGCGAAAAAAATGGTAACAAAGTAGTTGTATTTATTAACTTAAGCAGCCAAGATCGCACTTTTACCATCAATGAAGATACAGGTGATTTAAGAAATGCCTTTTCTATCGATAGATTAAACTATAAAAAAGGTGATCAAATTGGAATGAAAGGATGGGAGTATATGGTTGGGGTGTTGGATTAGGTGTTGGATTAGGTTTTGGCCTTTAGCTGTTAGCTATTGGTCTTTAGCATTAAGCGTGGATAGAGGACAATACCAAAAACCCAAACAACCGAAGCGAAGTCCTGCCTTAAAGCGGGAGACCAAAAACCAAAAGCCAAAGACCAACAGCTAAAGACCAACATCCAAAGACTAAAGACCAAAAAAAAGGACAAAATATAAAAACAAAATAAAAAAGTCATGAAGAAGCCAAATTTATCAGTTGCACAAATAATCAACATGAGTGTTGGTTTTCTAGGTATACAAATGGGATTTGCACTCCAAAATGGGAATGCATCGCGTATTCTGCAAACTTTTGGGGCAGATGTACATGAATTGTCATGGTTTTGGATCGTAGCTCCACTTACTGGTATGATCGTACAGCCTATCATTGGGCATTATAGTGATAATACTTGGGGTAAATTAGGAAGAAGAAGGCCTTATTTTTTGGTTGGGGCTATTTTAGCATCGGTTGGTTTACTTTTCATGCCGAATGCAGGTATGCTATCTGCAGTAATACCCGTACTTTGGATTGGTGCTGGTCTACTGATGATTATGGATGCCTCCTTTAATATAGCCATGGAGCCATTCAGAGCTCTGGTAGCTGATAAACTCAATAGTGAGCAAAGGACGGTTGGATTTAGCATCCAGACGGTGCTAATTGGTATTGGGGCTGTAGTTGGATCATGGATGCCATATGCACTTGGCAAGTGGTTTGGGGTTTCGACAGAAGGTGTAGGCAATGCAGTACCACCCAATGTGATTTGGTCATTTGTGATTGGAGCTATCTGTTTGATGGCTTCCATCTTATATACGATCGCTACAACTCCAGAATATTCTCCAGAAGAAAATGCAAAATTTAGTGATGGAAGTACTGATCAATTTCAAGATATAGATAGTAACTTTTTCTCAAACATTTTTGATTCAATCAAAACCATGCCTAAGACCATGCGTCAGTTGGGTTTAGTCCAGTTTTTTACCTGGTTTGGTCTGTTTGGGATGTGGGTTAATACCACTCCTGCTATCGCTCAACATACCTATGGTGTAGCTTCGGGTGATACAAGTTCGGCTCTTTTTAACGAAGCTGGCAATTGGGTCGGTATCATATTTGGAGTATACAATCTTGTTGCTACCCTTTATGCCTTCTTAATACCAAGTGTTGCCAACAAATTTGGACGTAAAAAGACACACATGATATCACTCATCATTGGTGGATTAGGTTTGATTTCGATGTATTTCTTTAAGGATCCCAATCTTTTGATTATCTCTATGGTAGGGGTAGGAATAGCTTGGGCAAGTATATTAGCGATGCCATATGCAATATTAGCTGGATCAATTCCTTTGAAAAAAATGGGCATTTATATGGGTATTTTTAATTTATTCATCACCATTCCTCAGATTGTTAATGCTATAGCTGGCGGATTTATTGTCAAAGGTCTTTTTAATCAACAGCCGATTTACATGCTTATTTTGGCAGGTGGATCTTTGATTGTTGCTGGATTATTGACATTACTTGTGGATGATGTGGATGAAGTGGTGAATACTTAAATGTTTAAAGTAAATATTTAAAAGTAATCCCTGAACTTTAAACCATTTCCAACACTATGTCATTTGAACATTACACCATTTGAACATTAGATCATTTACAAAATTAGATCATTTAAAAATTAAATGAGCAACCATTTTTTAAAAATAGGCGATCTTTCGGTACTTACAACTACATCTTCTCCAAGTGGTTTGAGCTTTATTCGAACTCTTGATTTTGTGTGTGTACTCATCGAGTCTATGGCATTGCGATGTATTATAAATTGTCTATTAATTCTAAAGTAATTTTGATCAGAGATTTGCAATTCAATGCCTTCTAAGGTTATATCTAAGACAAACTTTTTACCTTCAAAAGTCATTAAGTAAGAAATTTTTTCCTTAGTGAAATAATAGGCTACATCTGCAAAATCGACCATTCTTAAATTTTGACCAATTTTAATCATCCACCTTTTATCATTTGAAGGCTTTTCTGTAAGTTGAGTGTAATCTGGCAACTCTTTCCTAAAAATATTTTTATACTTTTCTAAAGCTAACTCCAGTTGCTCCTTTCTAATTGGTTTTAAAAGGTAATCAACGGCATATTGTTTGAATGCATCAATTGCAAATTCTGAATAAGCTGTTGTAAAAATTATTGGTTTTTTAATCGTAATTTGTTTAAAAATATCAAAGCTATTTCCATCTGCTAAGTGCACATCCATTAATATGATATCAAAATCATGATTTTCAGAAAAAAACGAGATGCTCTCTTCTACACTATCAATAATTTTAACAATCTGAAAAGTCATTGATATTAATGCTAGCATATCAGTCAATCTTTTAACTGCCACTAATTCATCCTCCACTATTACAATCTTGATCATTTTTTTATGATTGGTATTGTTACGCAAAATTCTGTTTCCATATGGTCTATCACAATTTCTTTACCTGTTATTGACATATACCTTCTGTTAAGGGCTTGTAATCCAAAATAAGTAGATTTCTCAGTACTCAGCCTTGGTTGTAAATTATTACAAATCTTTATCTTGTCATCTATAATAAATATGTTTATTCTAAGTGGTTTAGAAGCGGAGATAATATTGTGTTTAACTGCATTTTCTATTAATATTTGAAATGTTAGTGGAAAAATCAATGTGTCACCAATTTCGTCTAATTCGACATTAAAAATAAGATGGTCTCCGAACCTTTGAAAAAGAAGATACCTGTAATTATCTAACAAAATCAACTCTTCTTTTAATTTTATAAGATCATTGTAGCGATATTGAAGTACCGATCTATAAAAATCTGATAATTTTTCTACATATACCACAGCCTCTTTTGGTTTTTCTTCTATTGTAGAAATAAGCGTATTAAAACTATTAAAAAGAAAGTGTGGATTGATTTGGCTTTTTAGTGTTTCAAGTTGGCTTTTTATTTGCTCAGTTTTCAATTCTTGGATCATCTTTTCCGTTTTGTTCTTTGAATTTGTCCACCAAAGGATTAAGCCTACAAATAATGATACACTAATAATGTAAAACCAAACAGTCTGCCAAAAAGCAGGATAAATTTTAAACTTAATCGGAGTGCTTTCAAATGAATCATATCTGTGATTTGTGCTGCACTGTATATAAAATTCATATGATCCCGGTCTCAAGTTTGAATAAACGAGCTTTACATCTTTTGTGTATCTCCAATCTTTATCCATTGGCAGCATTTTGTATCCATAAGTTACGGATTTGGGGTCATTCATCCATACCCCAGTATATTCAATCTGAAAATCATTTTGATCAAAATCAAAGTAATTAACTAATCCTTCTTGAATTCTATGTCTACCGCATTTCATAGATTTGATAACCAATTTTGGCTTTGACAACTTTAAAATACTCGGATCAAACCTAATCAATTTGTCTTTGTGGCTTAAGGTGAAAATATTAGAATCATCTAAATGAAATGCGTTAATGTTCTGAACCCACCGTGTAAATCCCAGGTTCTTTCCTAAATGTCGGACATGCATTGTTTTTGCATCTATGATATCCAAACCTCTATTTTGAAAAACGAACACGTTACCCTTTGCGTCTGAAGAAATTCCTGAAACTTGTAAACTTGACAACCCGTTGTTCATGTCAAAGTTGAAAAGTTTCTCATTTTCAAAATATCCTAATCCTTTATTAAGGGTAGAAAACCAAATACGACCTTTTACATCTTCAGTTATTGAAATAATGGTTTGTTTGTTACTAACTTTATGGAGTGAGTCATTACTATCAAAATATGCTAAACCTTCGCCATCAGAACCAACCCATAAGTTATTTTTACTATCCGAGAAGAGTGTGTAGTTATAATCAGAACTTAAGCCAGAATTTTTATTCCAAGATTTTTTTAAGATTCCATCTTGGCCGATTTGCTGAACACCAGCTAAAGTTGAAATCCAAATGTCATTTTTATGTTCAACAATACTAAAGACATTATCATTGATTAAACCATTAGATTCTTGAATCCGCTTAACTACTTGGTGATTAATATCAATTATAAAAATTCCGTTGCCAAAAGAGCCTGCCCAGATTTTATTACTTGTTTTTGAAACATAAAGTGAAAGTATATTTTCATTTTTGATTAAAACTTTTTGATTCCCTTCCTTACTTATTGCAAAAAGACCATTTTCACAACCTATGAGGATGTCATTATCGCTTTTTTTAATAGCCTGAATGTTATCAATCATAGAAGAAAAAGTTACAAATGACGTATTAGCCATTAATAAACCATTATTTTTACATAGCACCCATAATGATCCTTCCTGATCTAAATACATGTCAATAGGTATTAACTCACCGTCTATACCATCAGCTTTAACTTTTTCTGTAGTATTTTTTCTCTTAATATAAAATGAGTTCTCTTCATTCTCATAACTAGAACAAATTAATTGGTTATGAGCGTGCGTATATAATTGAACTTTACCACTCGTATTTTCGACTTTCTTTGCGAGATTTGTTTTTAAATCGATTTCCCACATCCCTTCATCATAAGAAGATGCATATAATAAATGTCTAAAAGAATCATAACTAATTTTTTGAATGATATCTCCTTCAATTTCCGAGTTCAAATTGAGTTTTTTAACACTTTTTTTGGAACCCTTTATTTGACAATAGTATATACCTTCATCATTAGAAATATAAATTTTGTCATACCTATCAGTGGTAATACTGTAAATGTCGTCACTTCCTATTCCACTGTCTTTATTGAAATTATAAGTTTGATCTTTAGTATAAACAAAAACCCCTTCCCCATAGGTACTTACCCATATTTGACCACTTTTATCTTTAACAATTCCAGTTATTTTAGAATTCCTTTTTACACCATTTCTTAAAAAGGGTTTAAATTCAAAATTTTCCAAAAAATAGAGCGCCCCGTCATTATAACCAATCCACAAGGTATGTCCATCATGATACATTGCAGTTACATATTGGCTTGCCGCACCCTTTCTTAACAAAATATCGTAAGAATATCCATCAAAATTAATTAGTCCATTTTCAGTACCAATGTGAAGTATATCTTTATGGTTTCTTAAAAGGCAGGTCGGCTTTTTGTCAAGTATTTCATTACTTAATTCAAATTGATTAAAGTAAAAATACTGTGCAAATATTTGATAATTAATAAAGGAAAGAAAGAGTACAATCAAATATTTCATTGCGGCAATTGTACAATTTCAAGACTTATATCTATTTCTTCGGCTATTTTTTTATTAACAATTCTAGGTATTGTAATATCAAAATCAGCTAAGGCAATAATAAATTTTGCAGTTATGGTTGTTATTCCATTTTTTATTTGAATTTTATTTTTAAATATTTTTTCTTTTGTAATGCCATGTACAATAAAATCACCTTTTGTTCGAACTTCATAAACTCCATCAATTGCCCAATCAATTTTATCCAATATTTTACCAACATAAGTGATAGATGGAAACTTATCGGATTCCAAATAATTTTCATGAAAATGTTCCTTTTGAAGCGTTGAATTAAAGCCTTCGAAAGATTTTAATTGTACTGAAAATGCAAATCCATAACTAGATTTATCAATTATACCAGCAAGATTTTTACTTTCAGCCTTGATTATTTCCAAGGGTGCTTCGGATACAAACTTAACTTTGCCCTTAAAATTGATTTTGTTTGACTGTGCAGATAATCCACCCACGATTAACAAACTAAGAACTAGAATAATATACTTCATAGGCCAAAATTAATAAAAAGAAAAATTAAACACGTAATTAATAAACTGAAAAGGTAAAAATAGCTTCTGAACTAGATTTATACTCTCAAACGTTTATTATTTTACAAAATTACTAAAGAGAAATTATCTTGGTTATTGATAAATCAACCATATAATTTTCTCAATAGATTTTTAATCGGAGTAGAAGCGTTTTTGGATTCAAACACACCCAATCATACCTTTTTCCAACCCTTTTCCCGATTCAGACTTGATTTATGCCGTTTTAGTAATTTACTTGAGAAACTTTAGAGTGTTTAGCTTTAGCTTTGTTTTCAAATGAGGAATATTCATGTTAATGAGATATAATAATATTTATTTTTACATAGCAATTATGAGCTTTTGGGGTTGTACTCATGAGCCTATAATAGAGCCAATCAAACCTACTAGTAGCTTTGTAAACGTTCCAATAGGATGTAATAACTGTACTTCAAGTCCAATTTGCGCGATTATTGATGATATTCAGGTTGGTTCTTCAACGACGTATTCTATTTGCGCGGCAAATCCGGCAGGTCAAGGTAGTCTTATTCTTGATCAAAATTATTGTATTTTATGGACACCAAAAATCGATGCAAATCAAATAGTCAAAACCTGTATTATAGCTTGTAATGGAAGTATATGTGACACGACATTCTTCACAATTTTTCCACCCAATACTACCGACACAACAAATACAGGAAAGCCATGTGACCCTAAAGTAATTTATTTTGAAAAAGATATTTTGCCAATTATTACGACAAATTGCGCTTATTCTGGATGCCATAATGCAACCTCAGCTGAAGAAGGTGTTGTCTTAGATAACTATGCAAATATCATGAAAACTGGAGGCATAAATCCTGGCAATCCTTCAAAAAGCGAACTCTACGAGGTAATAACTGATAAAGACCAAAAGGACATAATGCCCCCACCCCCATCTCCAAAGCTCACAGATACACAAATTCAACTTATAGCAAATTGGATTACCCAAGGAGCAAAAAATGAAACCTGTAATGAAAATCCTTCAACATGTGTCACTGAAAATGTGAGTTATAGTAAATACGTTAAAGAGGCATTAGCGTCATGTACTTCATGTCATAATTCAGGTAATTTAGGAGGGGGAGTTAACTTAGAGAGTTATGTAGGAGTAAAATCTGCAGCAGATAATGGCAAATTATTGGGGGCAATTTCATGGCAGAGTGGCTACAAATCTATGCCACAAGGAGGAAGTAAATTGCCTGATTGTACAATTAGAAAAATTAAAAGTTGGATTGAATCAGGCAGTCCTAACAATTAATATTAAATTAATTTTTTATAAATAAAATCTATCATTGAATTTAGTACCATTATGCTTAAAAAAAAATAAGTTAAATTATGTGTAGAGTTTTGAGTTATGTTTTTATACTTTTTGTTGTTGTATTTGAAAGTTGTTATTATGATTCTGAAGAAGACCTATACCCAACTTCCAATTGCAGTACTTTGAAGACAAGCTTTAGCAATGATGTATTACCTATTTTAAGTAATAGTTGTCTTTCTTGTCACAGTAAGGCCTCAAATTCTGGAAATGTTGTTTTAGATAACCATAGTTCCGTGTTGATTTACGCAAATAATGGAGCCTTATTAGGGGCAATCAAGCATCTTTCTGGTTTTAGCGCTATGCCTCAAGGTGCTTCAAAAATGAATAGCTGTAACATTGAGAAAATTGAATCTTGGATTAAAGGCGGTAGTTTAAACAATTAAAAAAATACAAAAATGAAAAAAAAATATCTTTACATCATTTTAAGCTTGATTGTCGCTACTTTCATAATTTATAAAATTTACAACAAAGAACATGTCAATACCACTACGGTAGCTTCTGATGTAATTATCGAGCCGAAAGAACTTTTAAATGCTTTCCAACTCGATGAAGAATCAGCCAACAAGAAATATTTAGACAAAATCATAGAAATAAAAGGCATGGTTAAAGCAGTTAACAACTTAGATAAAGGTGGTAATATTGTTTTAGAAACAGGTGATGACATGTCTTCTGTGATCTGTGAGTTTGAAAATGGCTCTAAAATTTCGGATATAAAAGTATCAAGTATCGTTACAATAAAAGGTATTTGTACGGGAATTTTGTCGGATATAGTACTTACGAGATGTTCTATAAAAAAGTCATAAATTAAAAATATAAGTTATTGAAAAAACAAGTACATTTTAAGTCAACCTAGGCTCTTTTCTAAGCAAGACCCCACTTAAAATAGTCATTTTTTTAGGTCATTTATTAAAAAGATACAGATAATCCTAAAGTACAATGAAATAATAAATACAAAAAATTAAAATTATAAAAATGAAAAAATTATCCTTACTTTCTTTGCTTATTTTTACTTTAAATTGGCACATAACTGCTCAAAAATATTTCACAAAGACAGGGCATATCTCTTTTTATTCCGAGACTCCATTGGAAAAAATAGAAGGAAATAATAAATCCTCAAATTGCGTTTTGGACCTTTCAAGTGGAAAAATGGAATTTGCTACATTAGTTAAAGGTTTTCAATTTGAAAAAGCACTTATGCAAGAACATTTCAATGAAAACTATATGGAAAGTACAAAATATCCTAAAGCATCATTTAAAGGCCAAATTGAAAATTACAAAATTTTTGATTTGAATAAAAATGACAAGATAGTGGGCAAAGTTACTGGTGACTTAACTATTCATGGCATCACTAAAAAAGTGACAACAGATGCTACATTTAACATTACAAATGGGAAAATAGATGCAGTTTCTACTTTTAATATCTTGGTTGCAGATTATGGGATTACTATTCCCTCATTGGTTAAAGATAAAATTGCAAAGTCAGTAGGTATCAATGTATCAGCAAAATTAGAACCTTTAAAAATATAAAAATTAAACAAGTTAAGATGCGTATATTTTTTCTTATTACAATTTTTTTCATAACTACTTTGCCTTTATCCTTTTGTCAAGAAGAGGATTTATTGAGTCTCCTTGGTGAAGAGAAGACCACTGACTATACCAATGCTAGCTTTAAGACCAATAGGGTCATTAATCTACATTCACTAGAAAGTACGGCATATGGAGTGTTGGATTTTAAAATCAATCACCGATTTAATCCCTTGAATAATGGATTTTATGACCTTTTTGGATTAGATGGTGCTAATATTAGATTTGGGTTAGATTATGGCTTGTCAGATGTTATGACGATTGGTGTAGGCAGAAGTAGTTTTGAGAAAACATATGACAGTTTTTTCAAATACAAATTTTTGAGACAAAGTACAGGAAAAAGAAATATGCCAATCACCGCAGCTGTACTTTTCTCTTCTGCGATTAACACGCTTCGATGGTCAAATCCCGATCGTATCAATTATTTTTCTAGTAGACTAGCATATACTTCACAATTAATAATCGGGCGAAAGTTTAATGAATCTTTTAGTTTGCAATTGAGTCCAACCATGGTTCATAGAAATCTTGTAAGTACAAATATCGAAAAAAATGATGTCTATGCCTTAGGTATTGGAACAAGAATGAAAATCAATAAGCGCGTGGCCGTAAACTGCGAATATGTTTATTTAAAGCCAAACCAAGTATCAAATAATATAAAAAATTCTCTTTCCTTAGGTCTTGACATCGAAACAGGAGGCCACGTCTTCCAATTGCATTTTTCAAATAGTAGATCGATGATCGAAAAAGGCTTTATTGCAGAAACTACTGGAAGCTGGAACACCTCCCTAGATGGTATTCATTTTGGTTTTAATATCAGTAGAGTATTTACCCTCAAGAGCAAGAAAGTTGATTAGTCTTAAGTCTTCACAAGAAGCTTCATTTATTTCAATATTCATTAGCTTATTTTAATTTGCAATTATTTGCAAGTAATCTATAATGCGTTCCAAAAATTCGCATTTCTAAGAATATCAAGAAGAAACTATTCCTAAGCCTGTCCGATTATATAAGTCGTATTTATAAAGATTTTCCTTTGATTATTGAGCTATATTGGTACATCCATTTTCAGTTTAACCCAGATTACGCATTAGAAATTAACTGCAAGAAAATATAAAATACCTAACTTACAGCTGCAATAGCTGTGACGGGGCGCCATAGTTCAAGACTAAATTGACTTGCGGTCAATTTTTAACGTCTTTCATGTCCTCTATGCAGCTTAGGCTGCCGACTTTGAATTAGCTGAAATCCAGTGGATTTCAGTTCTCAGCTAAATTGATATTTCGGATATCAATTTTTTACGCTGCTCATGTGCTTCACTACTATTTTGCTTAATTTCCTTTCGAATAAAGTCCAATGCGTATTCTGGGTTTAAAGTTATCAATATTTAGGCTAGCGTCTCGACCTCATTAATATTCATAAAATCATTTTCTTAACGGATTCTGTGCTTGGACACCTTTACATTCCGTTTATTCTTTTTCTAGGATAAAGAGTTTTTAATCTATCCAAAATTCTATTTCTTTTTACTTTTGATTTATTGTATACACTCCAATTAATGCAAATCAAAAAGCTATTCGATTACCCGTTGACTAAAGTTTTTAATTCGTGTGGTTTCTAATAAATACCAATAGCGCCCTTGTCAAAACTTGGAAGCAATATTATAAAAAATGCTTTCGATTCTAATTTTAAATCTGATCATACCAATTCCGTTTCCCTTTCAAAGTCAATTTATGCCCATTCGACATCAAAATCGACATGTATAGATGGAATAAAACCCGATCGATTAAGTATATCTTTTTCATAGATGGAGATGTCTTAACTTTGCAATGTAGTTATAACACAAATCTATTTTATTGGCTATCATTTATCATTTTTTCATCTCAATGTTTTTTTGAAAAATAATAACCAACTGATATCCTTTTATTTAACATTTAAAAAAATTAAAATATGAAAAATTTTCTTATTGGACTAATCGTCCTCGGTTGTACTATCTTTACGTCTTGCACTACTGATGATTCCATATCATTAGATTCAAATTTCTCATCCTTAGAGTCTCGATCACTTGAAAATTCCGGTATATGGTATATTACTGAATATTCAAAGAACGGAACGAATCTATTACAAAATTTTAGTTTATATCAAATTCAATTTAATGCAAATAAAATGGTAACCGTTTCAACTGCTAATTCTGTAATAAATGGCACATGGAACAACTTAATTGACAATAATAAAAATAAGTTAGTTTTGATGTTTCCATCCAACAGTAGCTTAGAAGAATTATCTGAGGATTGGGAAATATTGGTCAGTAATTCGACCCAAATCGATTTAAAACATGTCAGTGGCAGTAAATCAAAAATTGATATATTAAAATTTGGTAGAACACCTAATAAAAGCATAGATCAAGGAGGAAATCCACTCAGCACCATCCCAATTAACGGTCAATGGTTAGTAAGCCGCTATTTGGATAAAGACAGAGATAGAACCTCCTATTATGCTGGCTTTTCATTTGACTTTAAATCTACCGGTGTTTTGACTGCTACCAAAGGATCAACTGTTGTAAATGGTTCTTGGAAAAAATATAATGACAGTGGTAAAACTAAACTGGATATAATATTTCCTGACATACAAAGAATGGCCGAATTGAACGAAGACTGGGAGGTCTTAAATCAAACTTCGAATTCCATCTTACTTAAGAATGTGAGTGGCGGCAATGGCGGCATTTCATATCTTGATTTTAAAAAGTAAAGACACTTCCAAAGGCAGAAAAGTTGAAAATATTTTCTGCCTTTGGGTTTTTAATAAATTATCAAAAATAAAAAACCAAAATATCTAAGCAAAATCAAAATTAAATTCACTTTAGTATAGCTTAAATAAACAAGATTTAAGCGAAATTCTGTTATTTTGTCTCATGAAAAAAGAAAAGCTTTATGCTGTGATTGACATTGAGACCACGGGTGGCATGCCTAAGAGGGACAAAATTACAGAGATAGCCATAATACAATATGACGGATCGAAAGAGATAAAGTCTTTTTCTACATTGATCAATCCCGAACGGTCTATTCCCTCAGAAATTACAAGAATTACTGGGATTACCACATCTATGGTTCAGAATGCTCCAAAATTTTATGAAGTAGCCAAAACGATTGTCGAAATGACGGAAGGAGCTATTTTTGTAGCACACAATGTGTCTTTTGACTACAATTTCATACGCGAAGAATTTGCAAACTTAGGCTACACTTTTTCAAAAAAACAATTGTGTACCGTCAAACTTTCGCGCAAAGCATTCCCAGGTCTTAAGTCATATTCTCTAGGTTCACTCATCCAACATTTTGGTATATCGGTCAATGCTAGGCATCGGGCTTATGATGACACCAAAGCAACGACGATACTACTAGACAAAATCTTGCATGATACTGACCAAACGGACAACATCCACACCATTATCAATAAAGGCATCAGAGAGACAAAGCTGCCTGAAGGCTTTACCGTAGAGCACTTACATGATTTTCCAGAATCTCCAGGTGTTTACTATATGTACAATAGGTACAATCGTGTCATCTACGTCGGCAAAAGTATCAACATTAAAAAGCGGATTATGCAACATTTTGGAGATACGAGCCGAAAGACCGATCGAATGATTCAGGAGGTAAAGGACATAGATTTTGTCGAAACAGGTCATGAATTGTTGGCCATTATACTTGAAAGTTATGAAATAAAGGCGCTACATCCTGAAATCAACAAAGCTCAAAAAACAAAAGAATATCCTTACTTTATTTACTCATACAAAGACCAAGATGAGTACATAAATCTAGCCATCGACAAAGTTTCGAAAAAGACATCTGAGAAATCTGGTATCTTAAATTACTATTCATCCATCCAATCTGCTAAGTCTGTAGTCGGATATTTACGGTCAGAATATATATTGTGCGAAACTAGAATTAATAAAAACAGTCCGCTAGGTCAAGCTTGTATATTCCATCAAATGGGCGATTGCCATGGAGCTTGTCTACATATAGAGGCTCCTGAAGATTACAACGAGCGTGCAGAAATGGCAATCATGCATATAAGTCGTGTTTTTAAAGAAAACTTCATGATTGCAGTATCAGGTAGATCTTTTGATGAGGCGGGTATCATTTTGATAGAAGATGGTATTTTCAAAGGATATGGTTACATTCCTCATCATGATTTGGGGTATGGCATTGAAGAAATGAAAGAAGCAATCGATTATCAAAAGCCTAATCATGAAGTTAATAACTTGATTTACAATTATCTTCAAACTAAAAATGATTATAAAATTATTAAATTATAACAATGTATGAATGATCAAAATAAACCACTATTAACAAGAGAACTGGGTCTATTAGCATTGACAGCAACAGGTATCTGCTCAATGTTAGGGGCTTCGATCTACATCGTACCTTTTATGATTCAGAAAAATGTACCTGGTATAGGGCCTTACGTTTTATATGCGTTTTTTTTTGCAGCAGTACCTGCTATTTTTGCGGCATTGGCTTATGCCATTTTGTCTTCAGCGATGCCAAGAGCAGGTGGAAGTTACATTTATGCAAGTAGGGGGTTACATCCTTATTTAGGGTTCGTAGCGAGTTTTTCACAATGGTTTGGACTTTCGATTGTGATAGGGGTGATTGCTTATGTGACGATCCCTTTTATTCGAGATATATTCTTGAGCTTGGGTATGGAGCAAATAGCCAAAGGATTAGAGATCGGTTGGATAAGGGTGTCTTTAGCTTTATTATTAATTTGGGGATTTGTAGGAATCAATATAAGAGGAAGTAAAAGTTATGCTATGACATTGCTCCCGATGATGTTTTTAATGTTCGGTTTAGGTAGTGTTGTCATCTTTAGTGGGCTAATTTTTTCACAAAATGATTTCCTTCAGGCTCTAAAATTAAAAGATGGTAATGCTTTTAGCCCAATTGAAAATATATCTTTTGATTGGAATATCTTTTTGACCGCCTCTGCCCTACTCTTTTCTAGTTTCATAGGATTCGATTCTATCGCACAAGCAGGTGGAGAAGCAAAAAATCCAACTAAAAATTTACCAAAAGCAATCCTTTTAGCAATCTTCTCTGTAGGCACCTTTTATTTTTTATTTTCTAGTTCAGTATACCACATTGTGCCATGGAGTTTTGTAGCTGAGGAGTCTGTTAAAAAAGATATTTCTGCGGCAGGTTTATTAAGTTACGTACTGCCTTCCTATTTAGGAGTTGCGATTTTGAGTGGTGCTGCCATTGCTTTGATAAATGATTTACCCGCCATGCTTTTATCGGTTTCTCGATTAATGTTTGCGTGGGCTAAAGATGGCATTTTTCCAAGTTTCATCACAGAAGTTCATAAAAAGTACCATACCCCTCACATAGCTTTAATTTTGGCAGGCGTTATGGCCAGCATAGGCATCTTGGGCTCTCATTTTGCTGGTGACTTCTTTTTAGGTATAGATATCATGGTCACCTCTATGATGGTTAATTTTTTACTCATGAGTGTCACATTAATATCTTTACCAAATAAAAATGGTGCGATTGCAAATGAAATAACCGTCATAAGAAATAGATTTTTCCAAAAGGCAATTGGAGTGCTAGGAATACTATTTCTTCTATTATTTTTAACAGTGCATACTTACAAAGACCTCACTTCCGATGCTTCCAAATGGTATTTTCATTCCTCCCCTGTTTGGCTAATTGTCATGGCACTAGCTAGTTTAATCTTTTTATATAAATGGAAAAAAATCCAAAAGAGCGGTGTCAACCCAAATACTATTTTTAATCAGCTCCCTGAAGAGTAATAATTTATCAATCAAAAAGAACATATGAATAAAACGATATCCCTTGCCCCAAATTTAGAAATATCAAGAATCATCACTGGTCTATGGCAGATAGCCGATATGGAAAGAGATGGCAAAACCTTAGACCCAATACCTACTGCGGCTTTCATGGCACCCTATGTCAAATCTGGTCTTACAACCTTTGATATGGCTGACCACTATGGCTCTAGTGAAATCATCTCAGGACATTTTAAGAATCATCATGATTTAGGATCGAAAGTTCAACTTTTTACCAAATGGGTACCTGAACCAGGTAAAATATCGATGGATCAAGTTCGTAAGGCTGTTCAAAAGGCTTTAGATCGTATGCAACAAACGAGTGTAGACCTTATGCAATTTCATGCATGGAATTATGCAGACCCAAGTTGGCTGGACGGCCTTTTTTATCTAAACGAGTTAAAAAATGAAGGCTTAATTCAACAAATAGGCGTAACTAATTTTGATGCTGCACATTTAAGAATAGCCTGTGCAAGCGGCATCCCGATCATCAGTAACCAAATATGCCATTCCGTCATCGACCAAAGAGCAACAGATCAAATGGAGGCAGTGTGCACAACATACGGAGTCAAACTTTTAGCTTTTGGTACGCTAGCTGGAGGTTTTTTGACCAATGATTGGTTGGGCAAAACCGAGCCTAGTTTTGACGAGCTTAAGACTTGGTCACAAATGAAATATAAGCGATTTATCGATGCAGCAGGAGGTTGGGAAAAACACCAACATTTACTGGAAGTGCTCCAAGAAGTAGCCAACAACCATCAAGTTTCTATTGCCAATATTGCAACCCGTTTTGTCCTCGAAACCAAAAATGTAGCCGCAGTCATTGTCGGGGCTCGACTAGGGCATTCCGATCACATAGACGACAATCTCAAAATGTTGGACATTAACCTTAGTCCTAACGATATTGCCAAAATCAAGAATGCTCAATCCAATTTAAAACCTATACCGGGAAATTGTGGTGATGAATATCGCAAACCACCATTCCTCACAGCGTCTGGTGATTTGAGTCACCATTTGAGCACCATCCCAAAACCCTTTCAAGTAAGTCCTGGCCCCTTAGGCACCTCCCAAATCTTCTCTGGCACCGAGTGGGAGCAATACGCAGGCTATTGTCGTGCGATCAAAGCAGGCGATCGCATCCATATTTCAGGCACCACCGCCACCCATGAAATGAAAATGATTGGAGGTAATGATGCTGCAGCACAAACCCATTTTATCATTGATAAATTTGAAGCCGTTTTACAATCTTTTGACGCGTCTCTAGCCAATGTTGTAAGAACTAGAATTTTCGTCAATAACCTCGAAGATTGGGAACCCGTAGCCAGAGCACACGGAGAACGTTTTAATGGCATCAATCCGACGAATACCCTTGTTTCTGCCAAATTGGTAGGTGATGGATATTTGGTGGAGATAGAGGCGGAGGGGTATGTGGGGTGATGAGTATTTGATGAATTAAATTAGATAATATTTGTATAACATTGTAAACATATTTATTGTTAAATGGCAGATAAATTTAAAAATAAATATCGCACATCTTCGCATCGAAAACCTGATTGGTATTATTCAGCAGAGGCACTTTATTATTTGACAATTGTAACACAAAACAGGGATTGCAATTTGGGGAAAATTGTAAATTCCGATGGGCGAATATTTATGCAATTATCAGATTTTGGCAAAATTATTGAACATGAATGGATAAAATCATTTGAAATTCGAAAGGAATTGTTTTTGCACCAATATGTCATAATGCCCAACCATATTCACACCATTGTCGAAATTTATCATGAAAATCGCGATGATTTGTATGGGAAAACACAATGTTTGAACATTGACGTAGAGACACACGGCCGTGTGTCTCTGCCCCCAAACGTGACCCCAAACGCGACCAATTCCGATACATCAATCGAATTAATTGACCCACAATTATTATCCATAAAACGCAACCCCCCAAAACGATTACCAAAATCCATTTCATCATTCATTGCAGGATTTAAATCTGCCGTAAACACAAAAATTGACGATTTTATTGATGAACATCAATTAGGGATTCCAAAATATAATCGAAAAAATCATTATTTCCAGCCCAATTATCATGATCATATCGTCAGGAATGATTGGGAATATTTGAATATTGCAAATTACATAATCAATAACCCTAATAATTGGCATAGAGATAAATTGAATAGCAGAATGTAGACCTAACCAAACGCATTCTCCCCCGTAATATCCATGCCCGTAATCAATAAATGTATATCGTGGGTACCTTCATAAGTCAACACAGTTTCTAAATTCATCAAATGTCGCATTACAGGATATTCGTTGGTGATGCCCATACCACCCAATATTGTACGCGCTTCTCTAGCTACGTTGAGGGCCATCGCGACATTGTTTCTTTTAGCCATTGAAATCTGTGCTGGGCTTGCTTTTCCAACGTTGGCAAGGGTTCCCAATCTCCAAGAAAGTAATTGTGCTTTGGTGATTTCAGTGATCATTTCAGCCAATTTCTTTTGTGTCAATTGAAAACCTGCTATAGGCTTACCAAACTGAATTCTCTCTTTTGAATACCTCAAAGCCGTATCATAACAATCCAAAGCTGCACCTATTGCACCCCATGAAATACCATATCTTGCCTTGTTCAAACACGACAAAGGTCCTTTCATTCCTCTTACATTTGGTAAAACATTTTCTAAAGGAACTTTGACATCTTCAAATACCAATTCTCCTGTAATTGACGCTCTCAACGACCACTTACCATGTATTTCAGGAGCTGAAAATCCTTCACTATCAGCATCTACGATGAGACCAAGTACGGTTCCTTCTTCATCTTTTGCCCACACAACAGCTACATCAGCTATAGGAGAATTTGTAATCCACATTTTTGCCCCATTTAGTATGTAATGATCCCCATTTTTCCTCACATTGGTGATCATACCCGAAGGATTAGAACCATGATCAGGTTCTGTCAGACCAAAACAACCAATCATTTCACCACTTCCCAACTTAGGTAAATACTTCATTTTTTGTTTCTCTGAACCAAATTTATAAATAGGATACATCACTAAGGAACCCTGTACCGATGCCATAGACCGTACTCCGCTGTCCCCGCGCTCCAATTCTTGCATGATGATACCATAAGATATTTCATCCATACCGCCGCCACCATACTCCACCGGAATACTTGGCCCGAATGCACCAATATTTGCTAATTCTTTAAATAAATATTTTGGACATTCTGCTAGATTACTATAGTGCTCGATGATAGGACTAACAGAAGATTTGACCCATTGCTGCACAGCTTCTCTAGCCATGATGTGCTCCTCTGTCAACAATTCATCCAATAGATAATAGTCATGATGTTGATAAAGGTCTGTCTTATTTGATTTATTCTGTGTCATCTCGCTGAATTTAAGAGTGCAAAGTAAAGAAAAAATTATGATTAGTAATGTTAAATATTATATGTTTTATTATATTTTTGTGATATTTATAACTTTTTAGATTTATCTTGTTATCAAATAAGTCAATAAACTAATAAACATATGAAAATAATTTTAGTTATATTTTCGATACTTTTAATAATTCACAAAATGAATTTTTCAGGATGAAATTTAAACTTCTAATACCCTTAATACTGAAAAAGAGTTAATTTTATAAAAATTTTAATAAAATTACCCTATTAGAATAACCACTTAAAGAAATAAAAAACTGATATTTGCAGAATATAAAAAATAAAAGCACGAACGATGGAAATAAAAATCAATAAGGTAGCTCAGTCAAGAGCAAGTGAAGTAGATTTTAACAACTTAAAATTTGGAACTGTATTTACAGATCATATGTTAGAAGTTGATTATGCGAATGGTGAGTGGCAGACACCAGTGATCAGACCTTTTGAAAGATTAACTTTACATCCGGGCAATGCTGCTATACATTACGGACAGTCAATTTTTGAAGGCATGAAAGCCACAAGAAATAAGGAGGGAAATCCTATCCTATTTAGAGTTGACAAACATGTGGACCGAATGAATGAATCTGCAAGGCGAATGTGTATGCCTGAGATTTCAAGAGAAATTTACGAAGAGGGCCTCAGACAGCTAATTTACCTAGACAAAGCATGGATTCCCCCAATGGATGGCAGTGCTTTATATATCAGACCTTTTATGTTTGCAACAGATGAATTTCTGGGTGTAAGACCGTCTGAAAATTATAAATTTATGATTTTACTATCACCAGTTGGACCATATTACAGTGCTCCTGTCAAGTTAAAAGCGGAAGAAAAGTATGTCAGAGCAACTTACGGAGGAGTAGGTGAAGCCAAGACTGCGGGTAATTACGCTGCTTCTTTATACCCTGCTAAATTAGCGCAAAAAGAAGGATACGATCAAGTTATGTGGCTAGATGGTAAAGAATTTAAATACGTACAAGAAGTTGGTACAATGAACCTATTTTTTGTTATTAACGGCAAAATATTAACACCTGAAACAGATGGTGCAATCCTCAAAGGGATAACAAGAGACACTGCCATCCAATTGTTCCGTCAAAATGGATATGAAGTAGAAGTTCGAAAAATAACAATAGAAGAAATCATGCAAGCCGGTCAAAACGGAAGTTTAACAGAGATTTTTGGTGCAGGTACCGCAGCAGTGGTAGCAAAAGTAAAAGAGCTTAGATACAAAGACCAAAGTATCTATTTGAATGCTGAAAATTATCCTATTGCATCTTGGATTTATGATCAATTTATCGGTATAAGAAATCAGTCTATTCCTGATGTAAATGGATGGGTTGAAGAGGTGACGGCTGATAGTCTGGTGAATGCTTAATTAGGGGTTAGGTTTTAGCGTGTAGGTTTTAGAGGTTGAAAATTCTAATGATCTAATTCGCTAAAACGATTACATGGTTATGCTTATGGTTAACTTAGGATTTCTAACAAGTAATCGCAATAAACTAATATCTATTGGATTTAGAAGTTAAAAAGGCTAACAATCTATTGCGCTAATACCCTAAAGCGCTAAAGACCAAATAAGTGAAGCGAAATCCCGTCAGAACTGAAGACAAACAGCCAAAGACCAGCTTGAATTAGGGGTTAGGTGTTAGGGTGTAGGTGTTAGGGTGTAGGTGTTAGAATTGAAAAGTCAGAAAGTCAGAAAGTCAAAAGTCAAGAGACTAAAAGAACATCAGTTAAAGACTATATAAGTGAAATCCCGTCGGATCGGTAGACTATCAGTCAAGGACCACTAACGATCTAATTCGCTAAAGTCCCAAAACGCCAAAAAAGCTAACAGCTAATCGCTAGAAGTTGACAACTGAAAAAAAATCTATTTTTAAGCAAACTTAAATAATTTCATTAACTTTGCTTAAAATAAAGTAAGCTGTCGATGAATATTACCAATGCTGAAGAAAACTATTTAAAGGCTATTTTTAAAATCGCTGAAAAAGAAAATAAGGCTGCATCTACTAATAAGTTGGCAGAGGTCATGGGTACCTCCCCAGCATCTATCACAGATATGATCAAAAAAATGTCTGACAAAAAATTGGTCAATTACACTAAATATTATGGTGTTACACTTACAAGCGAAGGAAGTAAAATTGCTACTAATCTAATAAGGAGACATCGATTGTGGGAGCTATTTTTAGTTGACAAGTTACGTTTCCCATGGCATCAAGTGCATAATATCGCCGAAGAATTAGAACATATTAAGTCAGATGATTTAGTTGCAAGGTTAGATGCATTTCTTAATTACCCAAAATTTGATCCCCATGGTGATCCCATACCCAACGCTGAAGGCAAATTTACCATTAGAAGCCAAAGCCCACTTTCGGATGCAAGAAAAGGACAAAAGTATGTCTTGGTCGGACTCAAAGAAAATAATTATGATTTTTTAAAATTTTTGTACGATCAAGGATTTAAGATCGGAAGTAGCATCACTTTGTTAGAAAAATCGGATTATGACCATACTGCTAAAATCCTTTTAGACGGTAGATCAGAAATCTTACTTGGTGCTGTTGTTACACAAAACCTTTTGGTCAGAAATGAATAGTATATCAATATTTTTATTACTTCTTACCAATCTGTTCATTGTCTCAAAACTTCATGGGCAGGACAAATTATTGGTAGTCACAAGTGCATCTATCTTCGCAGATATGATCAAAAATGTAGGTGGTGATTTAGTAGATGTCAAAAGTATAATACCCATTGGTACTGATCCGCACAGCTATGAACCTAAGGCAAGTGACATCAACTTAATGGCTAATGCTGACTTAGTCATGATCAATGGCCTTGACCTTGAAGTTTGGATGTCTAAAGTGATTAGAAACATTAAAATAAATCAAAAAAAAGTAGTCATTCTAACAAAAGGTCTTCAATCATTAAAATCTGAAGACTATGCCAATTCCTATGACCCACATGCATGGATGACTGCATCAAATGGTCTAATTTACATCAAGAATATTAAAGACGCTCTTGCACTTAAGATCTCAGATGACAAAAGAAAATCCGTGCTTTTAAATAATTATGACAACTATCGTCAGAAGCTTGTACAACTAGATATTTACTCAATAAAAAGAATAAAAGAGATCTCTTCCAACAATAGAAAATTGGTTACTGCCCATGATGCTTTTCAATATTTTGGTAGAGAATATGGATTACAACTCCATGCACTTCAAGGCGTATCACCTGAAGCTGATATTAGAATCAATGATTTTCAAAATATCATAAAACTCATAAAAGCTAACCAGATTCCGGCCATTTTTGTGGAAAGTACCATTAATCCAAAAGTATTAGAAAATCTTGCAAAAGAAGCTTCTTGTGAAATTGGAGGAAAACTATATGCAGATTCACTAAGTGATAAAAATGGAGGTGCACCAGACTATTATCATTTGTTAAAGAGCAATTTAGACACCATTGTTGATGCGCTCACAAAGCAATCCACTCAAATCAAAACACAAAGTAACTCAAATGAAAATATCATTTTATATAGTATAGTTTTTAGTATTATGGTAGGAAGTTTATTATTCCTATCTGTTAAAATATGAAGAAATGAGCAAAGTTGTCATAGATATAAAAGGTCTGAACGTAAGTTATACCACAAAAAGAATTCTTACTAGCATTTATCTTCAAGTAGAATCAGGCAAAAGTTATGGTTTGATAGGACCCAACGGTGCTGGCAAAAGCACACTACTCAAGGCCGTCTTAGGTCTCATTGATGATTATGTGGGTGATATAAAGGTTTTAGATAAAAACATCGATGAAGTAAGAAAGCATCTAGCTTACGTTCCACAAAAAGATGAAATTGACTTTAGTTTTCCGGCGTCAGTAAATGATATAGTCATGATGGGCCGATACCCGCATAAATCCATTTTCCAAAGACTCAATGCAGAGGATAAAAAAATAGCCGAATCTGCTATGAAATCCCTTGAAATACTTGATTTAAGGGATAGACAAATTGGACAACTTTCTGGAGGACAGCAACAAAGAGTTTTCATAGCACGCGCACTCGCTCAAGAGGCTGACATTTATCTTTTTGATGAGCCATTTGTAGGTGTCGATATCACATCTGAAAATATCATTATTTCCATTATGAAAAACCTTGTCAAAGATGGTAAAACACTCATTACCGTTCATCATGACTTGACAAGTATTTCTACTTATTTTGATAGTGTAATTATGATCAATCAGAGGCTCATCGCAGCAGGAAGCGTAGACAAAGTTTTTAATCAAGAAAATCTTTCTAAATGTTATGGTCCTCAGTTGACATTATTGCAGAAGTCGGCTTTGCTGGTTAAGTAATATTTAAGGTGTCAATATTAAAAAAAAAGACTATTTTTGTCTTATACTTTTTGATATGGAAAAAGATGTTTTACATGATTCTGCCTTAGATGTGGGCTTAGCATACAGAGAAAATTATACTTATGCTGACTATTTAAAATTTTCATTTGAAGAAATGGTGGAAATAATCAGAGGGAAGATTTTCAAAATGAGTCCTGCTCCTAATACCTATCACCAAGACATATCTAGAAATCTGTGTGGTGCTCTATTCACATATTTAAAAGGAAAGAATTGTAAATTTTATGACGCCCCTTTCGATGTAATTTTACCAGTAAAAGGAAAGACATTCATGCAGTCTGACAGAGTAGTACAGCCTGATATCGTGGTCATTTGCAATCCAGAAATCATTAAAGAAAGAGGTTGTTTTGGAGCTCCTGATTGGATTATTGAAATCGTCTCACCTTTTACAACCAAAAAAGATATTCAACTCAAGTTTGATCTTTATGAAGAATCAGGTGTGAAAGAATATTGGATAGTGGAACCTCGGAATCATACAGTAGAGGTTTTCGTTTTGAAAGAAGATAAATACAAAAGAATCACAACCTATGTAGGTGATGATATCGCTTTTAGCAATACTTTGGAAGGTTTGGAGATTGATTTGAAGGAAATTTTTGAGATTACGGGGTAAATAACGGTACAACAATAAAAAAAATACAAATGAAATTTATACCTAAAGTCCTCTTATTCTTACTGTTAGTTTTAGTACTAATCCTTTTGAGAACTTTATATTATGGTGGTATTTTCAGAAAGTTAACCAATACTAATTCCGGCAAACTTGAAATAATAACTGGTATGGTTGGTGCGGAAGATATCACCATTGATCATGAAACTGGACTTGCCATTGTATCATCGTGTGATAGAAGAAAAGTTGCAAGCGGAGACCCCGTCAAAGGAGCCATTTATCTTTTGGATTTCAAAAACTCCCCTGCCACGTACATTGATATGACCCAAACCTTTGATCAAAAAGATTTCAGGCCACATGGCATTTCTCTTTTTATAGACCCGGTAGATAGTTCAAAATGGGTATTCGTAGTAAATCATCGCAGTTCTGGGCACTCCATTGAGATTTTCAAATATTCAGACTCCACATTAACCCACTCGGAAACAATCAAACATGAACTGATACAGAGGCCAAATGACGTGGTAGCAACTGGCAAGCGAAGCTTTTATTTTACCAATGACCATGACAAAAATGATGGCACAAAAGCAACCATCGAGGACCTACTCTTGATAGGTACGGGTAGTGTGGGATATTTTGATGGTCAAGATGTAAAATTATTAGACACAGGTATTCGATATGCCAATGGAATTACAATCGATGAGGTACGTAAAAAATTGTTGATAGCCTCCCCTACTGATGGTAATATTTACCTATACAATCTAAACCCATTTACAAAAATCCAGACCCTAAAGTGCAATACAGGTGTTGACAACCTAGAATGGGATGCTGATGGCAACTTGTGGGTAGGTGCCCATCCAAAATTGTTGAAATTTTTAAAACATTCAAAAGATAAGAAGAATCTGAGTCCTTCTCATATCATAAAAATAAATTTTGACAATCCAGAAAAACCGCAAATATCGGACTTTTATGTCAGTGACGGAGCTCAATTTTCAGGATCAACTGTTGCTGCCGTGTATCAAAATACGGTATTGATCGGGAGTGTATTTGAAGATGGAGTTTTGGTATTAAAAAAATAATGAAGAAATGAGCTTTTAGCTATTAGCCTTAAAAAATTTGCAATTGAACCGAAAAAATTAAAAAAGCTAACTTTTTATTCCAACATTACTCTACCCGATGCACTAATCAATTGTTTGTAAGTTGAATCTTGTGATAAAATCTCTTCATTACCAATCAAAATAAAAAACTCTCGGGCTCGCGTGATGGCAACATTCAATTTTCGATCAATACCGTCATGAGATTTAGAGACCAATCGCTCTAACTGTGTCTGCGTGCTGGTGCATGTACTAAATATTATGATATCTCGAGCACTGCCTTGGTATCGCTCCACCGTATCTACCGAGATCAAGGAATCAGCAGGTAATAATGATTTAATAAGGGCAATTTGAGCTCTGTAAGGGGTTATTACACCTATAGTATTGGCCGATATTAATTTTCCATTGGCTTGGTACTGTTCTTTTATGGTATTGATTATTTGTATTACTTTTTGTGCTTCGTCATGATTGGTCTTCCAATTGGATCGTTGCTCGCTCTTAGAAGCAATGTACACCAACCTGTCTTTCAAAATCGAATGCGGATATAAGTCAGTGTCTATTGGCTGTGTCAATCTTTTTAATGTTGGGATCGGTTTGAGCTTATTAGCATAGAATGTTTTACTTACAAAACCCATAATGTCTACATGCATCCGTCCTTGCTGAGAAAGTATTTCGACAGCATGCAACCAGTTATTATTTTGACATTGTAACAATAAACGTTCAAAATAAGACATTGACAAATCTTTCACACCGATACCGTTCAACTCGGGATCATTGATTTTTAAATTTGACTTGCGTTGTGTCACTACTGCAGGCAATTGTTTATGATCACCAATAAGAATAAACCTTTCAAACCTTGCTAAAATACCAATAATAGAAGGTTCTAAAATTTGTGATGCCTCATCTACTATGGCTGTGTGAATAGAAAGTAGATCAAACAATTCAAGTTTGCCCGATAAAGAAGAGATGGTCGATACTACGATCTTACAATTTTTTATTTTCTGAATTATTTCACTTCTAGTTTTGCATTGTGCAATTTGTACATCCAATAGGTTTTCTTCGTATTTACTATCAATAGCATGTTTTGATCCGATCCGAATGAACGAATTTTTTAATCCAGCATCGCTTAAAGCATCGCATATCTCATCCACTGCTCGATTAGTATAGGCGAGGTATAAGACCGCTTTTGGCTGCACTTCATATAGTGCCTTTGCTACATTTTTGATGATTTGACTTGTTTTACCCGTACCTGGAGGGCCCCATAACAATAAATAGTCATTAGTCTGCACTATCCGACGGATAATAGATTTTTGTTCTGTAGTCAATGTGCCATCCATATCTGTAGTCACATCTTGATCATTAAATTCAGGTCTTTGTAAGCCTAATAATATATTTCTTTTCTCTACATGTACACTCGCAAAATCAAATAACCCCCTGTACATATGCCTAAATGAACTATCCAAAACATCTTCTTCGATATGCCAAAATTGGTTGGCTCTAAAGATATGGTGGTTGATTTGTGGGTGACGCATTCTAATGGTGATTAAATCCTTATCAAAAGACAATATGGTACACTTAAATATTTCATGATGTAAGACATCTCCTTTACGCGTAGTGTATGGGTACAACACAGCAATATCCCCAACCCTGAAGTTGGAAAGCTGTGCAGTGATACTTGTCTTTTGTAAAGTCATCGTGGGAAATAACTCATCGGAGGCATTTTTGATAATAACCAAATGATTGAGTATCGCAAAACGATCAATCTTTTCATCAATCGACTCCAACCAAAGCCCACTAAGCCCATTTGACCTAGATATCCCATGTTCACCCGTTTTTGCCAATAAATGTTCATTCGCTATAAACTTAGAATATTGTGAAAAATATACCTTTTCAAATGACCTCAATGAGCTATAAACACCCTCAAACTCCTTTAAGTCTGTTAAACTAAATCCTTTTAGATTAGGAAAATTATTGGAATTCAGATATTTAAAAACTTTTGGAATCACACTTTCGTCAAAAACTATGGCATGCTCAATAAGAACAATTTCATTTCTAATTTTCAATAATTCATTGATTGTGCGACTACCTGCCGGAGCCAATTTTAGGTTGTCTTTTTCAAGCTGGCTGTAGAGTATAAAGTTGGTGGACTTTAATCGATTTCGATATACAGACTTTATGATAATGTCATACAACAACGTTTGTGAATAATGTGAATGATTGATACCGTAAGCGTTGGGCTTAAATATTTTGCCACTCTTGAGTTCTATAATTTCTGCTTTTGTGCGATCATCATTGATGTGGAAAAGGTCAAGTCTTCCCTGTATGCCATATTCTTTACAATAAAAAGAAGGTTCTAAATATATTTTACCCGTGGTGATATTAAACTTTTCAAAATCTTGATTAACTACCCTTTTGAGATTATCAAAATGAACTTTTAGATTATTTAATGCTATTTTTACTGTCTCATCATCAAAAATGGCCCACTGCAAAGGATCTAAATTGAATATTGGTCGTACTTGATCTTTGTAAATTGCATCTTTATCTTTTACTAAAAGGTCTAAAAAATAGTTAGCCACATTACCCACTAAAATCGTATCACTAAGTGCCTTTGGTTTAAACTTTGATAGCATAAATAACCATGGAGATGTAAAACTATCGTTGTGTACCGAAGCAACAGTCGTAACATCTACCAAGTAATCTGGAAAAAGGATAAAAGCTTTTGGCAGCCATCTTTCTTCTGTTAAGACATCCACATCTACCAAATTTAAAGGGATCGGATAAGCCATATACGTGATCACACTTTCTATTGCTTTTGTAAATATCTCATTGGTATCCTCTACATTATACAAGACTTTAACCGTTGCTTCATCAGCTTGTTTAGGTAAAAAAGTTAATAGTTTCTCCTCTATATCTACATCAATCAGTAATCCTTCTATTATAGGGTGATAACCAATTTTATCAAATCTTTCTGGACTAAAAAAACTCAAAAGTATGGATGGTATGACAATGTGCTCACTATCTTCATCACATACAGCTTCAATATGCCATTTTATATAATCAGGAATAATGCCAACTAAAGCATCTATCACTTCATTAGGCAATTCCTCAACCTCATTACTTTTCCTGATTAGATGGGCCAACTTTACCAGCCCTTTAGGCCAAATTTTTAAAGATGCAACATAGGATACCCTTGTAAATAATGTCGTAAAATTAGCACTAAATTCATCTGTCAAGATCTCATAAAAGAGTTCATAATTTTTGTAATGAATTTTTAAAAGTTCTTTATGATTACTTTCGGGAACAATATCTGTATTGATTACATTTTTAAATGAAAAAAGCTGGTCAATTAAGTTACTGGAAAACATTTATTTAAATTAGATGGTAAAGAATCTCGGTCATAAAATCTTCTAATAACAAAGTTAAGTTTTAATCCAATAAAACGTTTATTATGGTATTCAAATTTTTAAAAGTGACCAAATTTTACAATCTTCGTCTGAATCGTGGTTAGTATAGAAATAAACAATTTTAAATTATTAAATACTTCATAATTTATTAATAGCAATTTTGTTTTTTATGTATAAATTATATTTACATTTATTCGATCTTAACCAATATTTTTAACAATTAAAATTAATTAAACATGTCAATCAATCTTTTAGACTTGGTGAAAGAACAAGTATCCGTTCAACTTGTTAAACAAGCAAGTAGTTACTTAGGAGAATCAGAGGGTGGAATACAATCTGCATTAGGTGGAATTATGCCAACATTATTAGGAGGTTTAATAGGTAAAGCTTCTAATCCAGAGGGTGGTAACGGAATCATGGATATGATTGGAAAGTTGGACTTAGGTAGTCTTTCAAATGTTGCAGGTCTTTTTGGAGGTGGCGAAAGCGCTGTAAATAGCCTTATGAATAATGGTGGAGGAATCGTTGAAAGTTTATTAGGCAGTAAATCAAGTGGTGTTATTGACTTAATTGCCAAAGTTTCTGGACTAAAATCAGGTTCTTCATCTTCTTTATTCAAAATGGCAGCTCCACTTTTAATGGGAGTTATCGGTAATCAAGTAAAAGGCAAAGGTCTAGGATTCTTAACTGATCTTCTTATGGGGCAAAAAGATCACGTAGCAAAAGCTCTTCCAGCTGGAATGGGTAGTTTACTTGGTATGGCTGATATGTTTGGGGGTGCAAAAGAATCAGTCCAAGCTTCAATATCTTCTGCTTCTGATGCTGCTAAAAAAGTAGCTAGTGCCGCTTCGACAACATCTGCGTCAGGAGGTGGAAGTAACAGTCTTCTTAAATGGTTATTACCATTGTTAGTAGGTGCTGGTCTTATTTGGTTTTTAACACAAAAAGGATGTAGCAAAAAAATAGAAGAAACGGCAACCTCAGTTACTGATGCCGCTGCAGAATCTGCTGCAAGTGCTGCTGATGTTACTACTAATGCTGCAAATGCAATAGGAGATATGTTGAAATCTGCATTCTCACAAGTGGACTCAGTGGGTAAAAAAGCGTATGATGCTTTAACGGTTGAAGCGGGATCTGCACCTGATCAAATAAATTCTTATATCAACGGTGGATTCAGTGGCGACCCCATGTTTACTATCAAAAATGTAAACTTTGCATCTGGTTCTGCAGAATTATCTAAAGAAGGACAATCTGAAGTTGATAATTTAGCTGCATTATTAAAGGCATATCCTAGTGTGAAAATTGATGTACAAGGTCATACTGACAACTCAGGTGATGCTGCTGCAAATAAAAAACTATCTGAAGCTAGAGCAATGGCTGTAATGATGAGATTAATTGGTAAAGGTAGTATCGATCAAGCAAGATTAACTTCAGCAGGATTTGGTCAAGATCAACCTGTAGCAGACAACGCAACAGCAGAAGGTAAAGCCAAAAATAGAAGAATCGAACTTAAAGTTCATAACTAATATTTGGTTTATTAGAATAATATCTAGAGGCAGTCAACATATTGGCTGCCTTTTTTGTTTATAATATAAATAATAGACCAACATGATTGGATTTCAATTTGAATACAATAACGCAGGTAAACCATCAAAATCAATTTTTGATAGGCTTTTAGATATTTTTAAAGAGCTCTTAATCCATACATCTGGTGATGTCAGCGAATCACTTTCTTGGCTGAATGAAATTGACAAACAGTATAAGATTACTAATGAAGAATACGGCATGGCTGACTTCATTCAAGAGTTAATTGACAAAGGATATATCGAAAGTAACACAAAACGCGGTCCACTTGGATTCAATCCGACTTCTAAGATGGAAACTCAATTGAGGAGACACGCACTTGATGATATTTTTGATCAGGTAAAAAGAAGTAAAAGCGGGCAACACAATACAAAAATCACTGGTCAAGGAGACGAATCAACAAGTGAAATCAAACCTTACGAATTTGGTGACAAGCTGGACAACATAGCCATGACCGAAACCATAAAAAACGCTCATATCAATCACGGCATCGAACAGTTTAGTATATCCCAAGACGACATCGCAGTATACGAAAAGTACGAGCAATCACAGACAAGTACCGTACTTATGATCGATATATCACACTCTATGATTTTGTACGGCGAAGATAGGATCACTCCAGCGAAAAAAGTAGCAATGGCCCTCTCTGAACTAATCATTACTAAATATCCAAAAGATACATTAGATATCATTGTATTTGGTGACGATGCATGGAGCATTGAGATAAAAGATTTGCCCTACTTGCAAGTTGGGCCATATCATACCAATACGGTAGCCGGTGTAGAACTCGCCTTGGATATACTCAAAAGACGTAAAAATCCAAATAAGCAGATCATGATGATCACCGACGGGAAACCTACCTGTATCAAAAAAGGTAAAAAGTATTATAAAAATAGTATGGGACTTGATCGCACTATTTTCACCAGAACTATGAGTTTGGCTGTTAAGTGCAAAAAACTGAATATTCCTATTACTACCTTTATGATTGCACGAGATCCATATCTAGTGCAATTTGTTGATAAATTTACTGCTGCTAATGGTGGCAAAGCATTTTATAGCAGTCTCCAAGGTCTAGGTGAATTTATTTTCATGGATTATAAGGATAGTAAGCGAAAGAGAAAATAAAACTATTTTTTGAACTATTACTTTACAAGATCACATCAGATTTCATCGATTAATCCAATAGAAAGGCCTTTTCATCGATTTAATAAAGAAAGCATTGTTTAATTTTATAACTTTGACTTTAATATTTTTTTATAAATGACGATATTTAAAATACTATACGAAGCGGTAAGGCAAGCTGTAGATTCTTTGGTGAGTAACAAACTACGTACCTTTCTATCCTTACTAGGAGTTACTATTGGTATCTTTTGCATTATTGCAGTCAAATCAGCCGTAGATAGCCTTGCTGTCAACATTAAAGAAGGATTCAATGAATTGGGTAGTGATGTAGTTTATCTTGATAAAATGCCTTGGAATGAAGACCCTAGTCAAAACTATTGGAAATATCTAAAAAGACCGGATCCTTCATATAAAGATTATGAAGTTATCAAAAAAAGATCTGAAAAGGCCAAAAATGCAGGATTTGTCATATTTACAGGAGGTCGCACAGTAAAATTCAAGGCAAGTGCCGTTAATAATGCTTTTATTATGGGCTCCTCATTTGAATATCAAGAAATACAAAATTTAGAGTTTGAAAAAGGTAGACATTTCACCCCAGCTGAATTTAATGCAGCATCCAATAGAATCATAGTTGGCAATAAAATAGCTTCAGAATTGTTTGGAAGCCTAGATCCAATCAATAAGAAAATTAAACTATTTGGTCAGGATTACACTGTCATTGGTGTGTTAAAGGCAGAAGGTGAAAATATGTTTAATTTTATTAATTTTGATGAAGTTGTTTGGATTTCTTATACTAATATCAGAAGATTTGTGAACACAAACGAAAATAGTCAGGTAGGCAAAATGCTTATTGTGCAAGCAAAAGATGATAATTTAGAAGAATTAAAAAGCGAGTTGACCGGTATTGTAAGAGCGAATAGAAGACTTAAGCCATTAGAGAATGATAATTTTGTTTTAAATGAATTGTCTATGTTGGCTCAAGTCTTAGATTCTGTTTTTGGTGTAATAAATATTGCTGGATTTATTATTGGGTTATTTGCGCTCATTATTGGAATGTTTAACGTCGCAAATATTATGTTTGTGTCCGTAAAAGAAAGGACGAGTATTATTGGAATCAAGAAAGCACTTGGTGCAAGATCATCTGTAGTTTTACTAGAATTTTTGATTGAATCTGTTGTTTTATGTTTATTAGGTGGTATTATTGGTCTTGCTTTGGTATACTTGATACTAACAGGAGTGTCTCAAGTTATACCATTTCCAATGACACTTTCGTTGGGTAACTTACTAATTGGTGTGATTACCTCCGTCTTGGTTGGAATTATTTCAGGAATTATCCCAGCAAGAAAAGCTGCTGCAATGGATCCTGTAGAGGCGATAAGATCTTAATAAAATCATCTTAATTAGTTAGCAAATCACCTCATTGGTAAAAGAATAGTTCATTTTATTTTTAAAAAGCTAAGTTGGAAATAATGGCTTTTTACTTTCCGTAGCACAATGATAGTTGTTATTCAATTCATCACAAACAGTCATTGATAACATGAGTTTATTTAAATACTAACAAAAGCACTGTTTTTTAATAAATTATTTAAATTTGTGGCCTAAAATTAAATCATGGACTTCCATAATGATAAACTTAAATATTTTGGGATGCAAACCACTGTTACCGTGGAAGATGTAATACCTTTTTTAACTAAAAATGGTTTTAATTGTATAGAAAGTAGGGTTTTGGAGATTGGTTGTGCAGAGGCCGGTGTATTGAAAGGATTCATTGACAATGGAGCAATAGGCGTTGGTGTAGAACTTTCTGAATCAAGGGTTAAAGACGCAAATAAATTTATGGCCGAATATGCTGCTGATGGTAGATTTAGCATTTATAATATAAATATTTTTGACATAAATAGCCCTGACGAATTTTTTGGAGAATTATTTGACTTAGTTGTTTTGAAAGATGTAATTGAGCATATCCCAAATCAAGAAGCATTTATTGTAAAATTAAAGGAATTTTTAAAACCAGAAGGTAAAATATTTTTTGCTTACCCTCCTTGGTATATGCCTTTTGGAGGGCATCAGCAAGTTTGTAACAACAAAATTTTGAGAATTTTACCTTGGTTTCATTTACTTCCAAAGCCTTTGTATAAATCTATTTTGAAATTAGGAAAAGTACCACCTGAGGGTTTGAATGAACTAATGGAGCTTGTCGACACAGGTATCACTATAGACAGACAGTATAAAATACTAAGAACACATAACTTTAAAATAATCGATGAAATATATTGGTTTTTAAACCCAATTTATCAGTGGAAATTTAATTTTAAAAAGCGAAAAGTTGCAAGTTTATTTACCAAAATTCCCTATTTAAGAAATTTTTATACTACTGCACATTATTTATTATTCAAACCGTTGTAAATACTTTTATATAAATTTAGGAACATCTTGACTCATACGAAAAGTACATCTAAGACCATTTAGACAATCTCCCCTCCACAACTACTCCCTGCCCCTGCTGTACAGCCATAACAATGCTGATTTACAACTATTTTACGTGACATCAGTTCATTTAAGTCAAAATCATCGATATGTTTTGCTTTAGATGAAACTTTTAGATCGAGCATTTGATTAAAATCACAATCATAAATGTATCCATCCCAACTTATTGACAAGGTAAAACGACACATTAAGCCACTTACTGTAGAAAGGTTAAATGCTTCTATCAATTCTACCATATACTGCTCATAATTGTTGGATTCTATTAGGTAGTCTAAAAATCTACTTATTGGCAAATTCGTAATAGCAAAAAGACTATTAAAGGATATATCATATTTCCTCAGAAGTTGTTTTTTAAATTCTGTTTGCAAAGCTGCTTGATCTCCAGGAAGAAAAGCGCCCGACGGATTATAAACCAAATCGAGTTTTAATCCCGAACCCTCCATACCGTACCCTATGGCATTAAGCTTTTTTAAGGCTGCAATACTGTCATCAAATACACCATCCCCTCTTTGATGATCGGTACGAGTTTTTGAAAAGTATGGTAAAGAAGAAATGATGTGAACATTGTTATCTTTAAAAAATTGGGGTAAATCATGGTATTTTGGGTTAGATTCGATAATGGTGAGATTACATCGATTGATAACCTTTTTCCCCAATTTTGTACATTCTTCAACAAACCAACGGAAATGTTGATTCATTTCTGGTGCTCCTCCAGTAATATCTACGGTAGGAATCGCATGATTTTTTAAAATTTCAAGACACTTTTCAAGCGTTTGCCTAGACATGTTTTCTACTTTCTTATCAGGGCCTGCGTCTACATGACAATGCGCACAGGTCTGATTGCAAAGCTTACCAATATTAATCTGAAATACCTCTGGTAATACGGGAAGAATATCAAAACCAACCATGTTGGCAAAAGGCTCCAAGCGATTATCAGCTACTTGTACTTTGTTTAATACATCTAATTGATAAAAAGTACTAGCTAAATCACTGTGACGAACAGATAGTGATTTGGTCCTTTGTTTTATACTCATAAAATCAAACGTATTACATTAATTTAGACTTAATTGTATTCATCATTGGTACTGCATTTACTAGTGTAGCACCACCTTTTATAGCAGCGGCCACATGGACTGCTTCCATCATCATTTCCTCATCTGCACCACTAGAAAGACTAGCAGACGTATAGGCATCCATGCAATATGGGCATTGCACTGCATGTGCAACAGCCAATGCAATTAAGTTTTTTTCTCTTACCGTCAAGGCACCTTCTTTAAAAACTTCACCATACCAATCAAAGAATTTTTTACCCATTTCAGGCTGCAATTCTGTAATCTTACCAAATTTCTTTAAATCCTCAGGTTCAAAATAGCTCATATAATTTTATACTTTTTCTCTATCTAAAATATTTATTCTCTAAATCCTATACTACCTCCGACCCAGATTTTATCTTTATTGTACTTAACGCCTACCATCTTGCCTTTACTAAGCCTGATCAAATTATTTACAATAAATGGTCGATCCACTTCTTCAGGCCAAACTACCATCATCCTCACTTCAAATTTTGATAATTCTCCATTCACATCTTCTACAAGCGGTACATAAGATACTTTTTCTTGTAAAATATAATGATCTTTTTGCCTTACCTTGTTAAGTATATCAATATCGATATCGATCTCCACACCAGCTCCAGAAAAAGAAAATAAAGGTTTAAGTACATATTGGCTTAAATCTAATTTGGAGTAGTCAACTTGATCAAGAAAATAAGTCTTAGGAACTGCATCTCCTTTGAGATAAGGCATTGTAAATTTACTTAATTTAAAAAACCAATTTGGATGACCTGCCCATTCGACATCTACCTCTTGTAACATATCAAACTCATTAATTAGATCTTTTCTCTTTTCTAACTCATCAAAAATAATTCTATTGTAGATTCTTTTGATTTCAACTTCAGCTCCTTGATCATTAATATAATATAGCTTTCTATCGTTACGCCTTATTTTTGAGATACATAATATATCAATTCCTAATCGCTGCGATGTGCATAATAAATCAATGTATGTATTTTGCTTTTCGGGTTCTACTTCCATGATAATTACATGCTTAGGATCATGCCCATTCAAAATGATTCTATCCAGAGCATGGTAATACTTCTCTTCATCGATTCCATCAGCAAAGAACTTTAGATTTTCGCTTTCTTTCAGTAAAGATTTATAGATAGCTGCCAAAACAGTCTGAAAATAATATAATGACGGAAATCCTTGTAATTCTATTAATTTAGGTTGCAAAGAGCCATCTTCATTTGCGCATATTCCAAAATCAAACTGAATAAACTTAGGATGTGGAGATTCATTGGGTACCCTTGTACTCGTGTATTCAAAAACTTTATCGCATTTGCTTAAGATATCAGGATCAGAAATTTGCGTAATAAGGTTTTCAGTAGCAATTACGAGTTTTTGCCAAAGCGAATCATCCAAAAAAACTGGTGTCTCTGCAATCCTAAAAGGTACAAGATGCCCAGTTTTTGTTACGATTTCGTCATAGATTTTTTTGTATTTATCTTCAGACCATGCATCATTGAATAATTTTCTTAAACTACTTTTCATACTATGCGAAGGCTAGGGCATTTATTTCTTCTAGACAATTTCGAAGAAAAACGGGCAAAATACCATTGTATGTTACTTCAATTTTTTGTGGATTTGCTGCTTGAGCGAGTGTTCTTAAGTATTTTTCTTCACCGTATTGAGTTACAATCTTATCTTTTACTTCATCCCTCTGAAGGTTGGTAGAAAATCCATCGGCATCTGCTTCTGGATGAAACTGAGTGCCTACCATCTGTTCAGAAAATCTCACTGCCATTATTGCTCTTTCCAGTTCTACGTGTGTACGTATCTTTTCTAAACCTAATATCTCACATCCCTTTTTCTTGAACATACCTAAGTCTGGCTGCACTACTTGCCAATCTCTACTCTCTACCACGTAAAACGGGTCTGGTAATTCTCTAAAAAGTGGATCTTTATAACCAGCTGGGGTTTTGTGAACAGGGTGAATCCCAAATGAAGTTGATTTCCTTTTCGTGAGTTCTCCTAGGCCAAAATATGCACAAGCTAATTGGAAAGAATGACAAATAAAAAACATATATTTTTTTTGATCATTCTCACTTTTGTTATATAGAAAAATATCATCAATTAAACTATGAAACCTAAATTCCCACTCTTCTCCCATTATTAATGGACTACCAGGACCTCCACTGCATATATAAATGTCATATGATAAATCTGGCATTTCATCCTTGTCTCTTACACTATAAACTTTATATTCAATCTCATCAGCAAAGTTTCTTGCAATATCATTTAGACAACGCATCCCTTGATTAGGATATCCATTGTTCATATCTAAGATGGCAAGACGTGCTCTGTTTATCATTTATGAGTTTTAGAATGTATAATAAATGTTTGGTTTATAGCTTTGTTGCGGAAATACGGCAAAATTACTCAAAATAATTCTTTATGAAGGTACCCCAAGTCAAGTTTTGTCCATTTTCTTTTTGTTCAGTTGCTTTTTCAATCGCGTAGATAGCTGCATGCTTGACAATCCAATCAAAGTTTTTCTGACCTACTGAATTGATATCAGCATCAGGAGCCGGATTGCAGAAGTCTATAGCTATTGGAATACCGTCTCTTACAGCAAACTCTACCGTATTAAAGTCATACCCAAGCGCTTCATTAAGCATTATAACATATTTGTGGATGGTATCCAAAAGGCCTTCTGGATAGTTCATATCCTCTACCACATAGCGTAAGTGATGCGGATTCCGTGGTTCATAAGGCATAATGTGCACATATTTTCTACCAAGACAATAGCATCTGAAATAATAATCAAAATGAATTTCTTCTTGCAACATCATTACAAGCTGCCCTGTTTCTTTATGTTTAGCCCACAAATCTTCCGGATTCTCTACTCTGTATACACTTTTCCACCCACCACCTGCATGTGGCTTCATGTATGCTGGAAAACCGATATAATTAAAAATATACTCCCAGTTCAAAGGGAATGCCATATTTCTAAATGATTTATCACTGGTATCATCAGGACGATCACTTGACGGTAGGATAACAGTTTTAGGCACAGGTACACCAATTTTTTCCGATAAACAATTATTGAAAAACTTTTCATCAGCACTCCACCAAAAAGGGTTATTGATCACAGCTGTACCGCAAATTGCTGCATTTTTTAAGTAGGCTCTATAAAAAGGTACATCTTGAGATATCCTATCAATGATTACTGCATAATCCGTGGGCTTGGCTTGTTGTACTACATCTACTCGCACTGCCTCAGCCATGATGCCTTGAGGTGCAATTCTATTTACCTCATTGACGAATGCTTGAGGAAAGGTATCTTCCATACCATGTAAAATTCCTATTTTTTTCATTTAATTTCTTTTTGATGTTGGCTACTTGCTCTCCGTTTTTTAAATAATATTTATTCACTCGACATAAAAATACAAAGATTTGGCAATCTTACAAATCTTGATATAAAAATATTTTAGAATACGTACACTTTTAGTGTTAACTGATTCTTAAAATAAGAGATAAGTTGATAATATTATCTATTTTGTCAAAACAAACCTAGTAACTAAGATCTTTTGATCATTTTAATTACTATTGATTTAATCAAAGTCAAAAATTTCTGTGTCCCCTGATTATATAAGCTTATGGCAATTAATTTTAAGTACTTTTATATCGATTATTGAATAAAAAATTACTTTTGTAATCTACTTAAAAGTTTAACATAAATAAAATGAAAAATCATATTCAATTTTTATTTCTTTCCTTATTTCTTTCCTTATTTATTCCCTTTACGACTTTATGTCAAGAGAAATCTAAATTTGATTATTTAGACATTTTTGAAATGCAGTATATTTCTTCCACCGAAATCTCTGCAGATGGAAGTAAAATAGCGTATCTCAGAAATCAATTTGATATTATGACCGACAGAAAATTTAGTAATATATGGACAATAAATGCTGATGGGTCAAGTCACTACCCTATCACTACCGGTAAAAACAACAGCTTCAGTCCAAGTTGGTCACCAGATAGCAAGAAATTAGCATATTTGTCAGGTGATGAAGGAGCAGTTCAGATTTTTGTTTACTTTTTAGAGACGGGTAAAATTGCTTCGCTCACAAATCTAAATAAAGCACCTAGTCAAATTAGTTGGTCACCTGATGGAAAATGGATAGCTTTTAGCATGTCTATGATTGCACCTCCACCTAGCTTAGGCAAAATCCCGTCACCTCCCAAAGGAGCACAATGGGTTAAATCCCCAATAATTGTCAAAGATTTTGCGTACAAGTCTGATGGAAACCCAAATATCTTAGAAACATCGTACAGACATATTTTTGTGATTTCATCAGATGGCGGGACCATAAGGCAAGTAACAACGGATGATTTCAATCATAATTCTTATACATGGAGTCCTGATAGTAAGTCATTAATTTTAACGGCAGATAGGGAAACCGGAGTTATGCCATCACCTACCAATAATCATATTTATGAAGTAACCTTAGCGGATAACAAAATCACTAAACTTACCAAAGGCGCAGGTCCTTATACAAAACCAGTTATTAGTAATGATGGAAAAATGATAGCTTTTGGGTTTACTGAAGATAAAAAACTAGGGTACCAACAAGAAGAACTATATGTAATGGATCGAGCTGGTAATAATCGAAAAAAAGTAAATCACAACCTAGATAGAGATATAGCATCAATAAAATGGGACAACGTAGATAAGGGCTTATACATTAGTTATGATAGCGAAGGTTTGGGTAAAATTGCTCATTTGAACTTAGATGGTAAAGTGATCATTTTAGCAGAAGATATGGGAGGTACAAGTTGGGGGAGGCCATACAGTGGTGGTGATTTTTCGATCTCAACGACGGGGAAGTTTGCCTACACTAAGACTTCCGTTTCACAACCTGCAACTTTAGCTATCAGTTCAATACTTTCACCAAAAACAAGCAAAGAACTAGTAAATTTAAATAATAATTTCCTCACAAGTAAAAATCTTGGAAAAGTTGAAGAAGTTTGGTGGGAAAGTAGTTTTGACAAACAAAAGGTCCAAGGTTGGATTGTCTATCCACCTGATTTTACACCAACTAAAAAATACCCTATCATTCTAGAAATACATGGTGGGCCACATACCGCTTATGGTCCTCACTTCAGCCCTGAAATTCAATTAATGGCAAGTCAAGGCTATGTTGTATTGTATACTAACCCAAGAGGCAGTACAAGTTACGGTTCAAAGTTTGCAAGTTATATCAATCACAATTACCCAAGTCAAGACTATGACGATTTAATATCTGGAGTAGATGAAGTCATCAAAAAGGGGTTTATTGACACAAAACGTCAATATGTCACAGGTGGTAGTGGTGGTGGTGTGCTGACTGCTTGGATTGTCTCAAAAACAGATCGATTTGCAGCAGCGGTAGTATCAAAACCGGTGATCAATTGGGCAAGTTTTGCGCTTTATGCCGACGGTTATCCATACTATACCAATTATTGGTTTACAAAATATCCTTGGGAAGATCCAAAGCAATACTTCGATAGATCACCTATCTCACGTGTTGGCTATGTGAATACCCCAACGATGTTGGTAACAGGAGAAAATGATTACCGCACACCTATGGGCGAAACAGAGCAATATTATAGTGCTTTAAAACTTAGAGGAGTTGAAACTATGATGATTCGTATTGCAGATGCGGGTCATTCCATTACTGCAAGACCAAGCAACATGATTAGACATGTAGGATATATCACAGGGTGGTTTGAAAAACATAATCAAAGAAAATAAATAGAAATAATAAAGTAAGACAACGTATCTGGGGAGACATTAGGTTATAAATAATTGACACAGGCATTATTCTGAGCATAAAAATTAAAAATTTCATAAAAATCATAATTCTCAATACAACAATGCCTGTGTCAAAATCCACTAAATCAACTAAAATTTATGACTACAAAGCCAGAATTAAGAACTGAAAACTTGACTTAAATATTGATTTACCGTTGTAGGTTTTCTACCTAGTATTTGCTCAAACACTATGCTTTCTCGATCCAACTCACCTTGTGCTTGGCCAACTGCAAAGCTAGAGAATAAACCTATCATTTCTTGAGGAACTCCGTATTCTGCAAGGGTCCCAGCATACTCAACCGGAGTTGGCGAAATGTAGTTAATTGATTTGCCTGATATCTCTGACAATATTTGAGCCACTTCATGGTAAGAAAATGCTACAGAATTGGAAAAATTATATTCCTTATTAATATGACCTTCCTCTCTTAATATATTGGCTGTCGCTTCTGCCAACTCTGTTCTTAAAACTGCCCCAACTTTTCCTTGATCCGCTGGTAAATAAACCACACCCGTATCAAAAACATTTTCACCAACAAATGCTGGGACAATATCCATATACAAGTTGTTTCTCAAAATAGTATAATGAATACCACTCTCTTTTAATGCCTTTTCTGTTTCTAAATGAGAGTCTACCACCACCCACAATGGTGACGACGACGTTTCGTTTTTTCGCTCAACACTGGTATAAACGACATGATTTACTCCAGCCTCTTTTGCAGCTTTAACTACGTTTTTATGCTGAGAAAGTCTATTAGGAATATCACTTCCTGACACAAACAAAAGTTTATCGATGCCTTCAAAAGCATGAACCAGAGAATCATAGTCATCATAATCACCCAATGCTATTTTGACACCTTTGCCTTTTAACTCTTCGGCCTTTTGTTCATTCCTTACCAATGCGACAATCTGATCGGCTTTCACACCTTTTTTAAGTAGAAAATTAATTGCGGCATTTCCAAATTGCCCTGTTGCTCCTGTTACTAAAATCATTTTTTATTTGTTGTTTTAAATTAAATAATTATATTTGTAACACAAAGTAACTAATATTAGTTTTTAAATGTAACTTGTTACCTTCTGGTAACAAATAAAATAATGGTAACGAAATGGTAACTAATACAAAAAATAATCACGAAATGAAGTGTCCTGTCTCTGCAATGATTGGTTTGATTGGTGGAAAATGGAAACCTATCATATTATATTGTCTACGATCTGAGACCAGGAGATTTGGAGAAATCGCTGCTCGCATACCTCATATCTCTAGAAAAGTTTTGACGGAACAATTAAAAGAATTGGAAAGAGATGGTTTGATTTCAAGACAGCAATTTAACGAAATCCCTCCAAGGGTCGAATACACAATGTCAGAGGTTGGTAAAAGCCTATCTCCAATTATTCAAGAAATGGAGAAGTGGGGACAACAATATATTATTGATCGCCAATGATTTTCTAAAAACTATTAAACGAAAAGAGGAACTTAGTAAAATATTTAGTGGAATTTATTTTATAAGTACCCATATCTGTTCGAGATAAATCATTTATAAGATGTGAACTATACAATTTGATGTGGATTGTACTTTAGTTCTAAACTAAAATCTAGAATGGATTTCCTATTACAGATCAAAATTAAGAATATTCCATTAATAAGATTAAATATGCCGTCATATAAGCTTACAGTTCCTTCATTAAATTTGAGTGCCCTCGAATTTTGCTAAGCACCTATCAGTTGTCCACTATCCCGAAAGCTATAGATGATTTGTCGCAAAAAGTGTTGATTTTATTGTACTTTTGACACTCATTACATAAACTATTTTTGATTTTTAGGTTTAATTTTTTATCTGAAAAATCTACCCTATCTTTGGAGCTAGAAATACTCTTAATGATCTCGATACTCATTCCTGTTTATAATACAGATGTCAATAAGTTAATAAATTCACTCGTTAACTCTGCTGAAAAAGCAGCGGTGACTTATCAAATTATTGTATTGGATGATGCTTCTGATATCGAATTTAAAAACATTAATCAAGATGTTTCACATTTATTCAATGTGAGTTACATAAGCTTATCTGATAATGTTGGAAGAGCTAAAATTAGGAATAAATTGGCTCAACTTGCGAGTCAGGCTTATCTTCTTTTCATAGATTGTGATAGTAAAATTGTGGATGAGGATAATTATATCAAAAACTATATCGCTAATGTTGGTAAAAGTTCAATTATTAGTGGAGGACGGGTTTATGAATCTTTCACATCAAAAGAGTATATAGTCCACCATCAATACGGTAGAAAAGTAGAAAGTAAGCCAGCATCAAAGAGAAATAATAATCCATACGAAAGTTTTCACTCCAATAATTTCATGATCAATGCTCGAGATTTTGACCAAATAAAATTTAACGAATCCATAGAGGGTTACGGCTACGAAGACCTAGCATTTGCCCATAGCGCAAAGATGAATAACTTTAGTATATTACATATTGATAATGCGGTCATTCATGCTACGTTAGACACCAATCAAGCATTTATAACTAAATCGTATAATGCCATCGTAAACCTCAATGAATTGTATAAAAAAGACCTAATTTCACCTACCAAATTGATAAGAACATACAAGACTTTTAAGCCTATTTTAAATATTTTACCTTTTAAAAATAAATGGATCACATACCTTCAAGAAAGTTTAATAAAAGGGAAATACTCAACATTTAAGTTGCAAATGTTGAAATTGTTGTGGTATGATGGATTGGACAAAGGATAATTAACAAAAAAAAATAGCCAAACCTTTTGATTTAACAAGATTTTAGTCCACTTTGAAAAGGTATTAAATAATATAGTTTATTACTTTATCTACCAAAACATCGCATAAAACACTGCCAATATCACAAATAAAATTATACTACCTATATTGAAGCTAGCGGAAGTATTAAAAATCCCTTTTGGCAAAGAAATTGTTTTCCTCACAGAATTATCTGTTAAAGAAACTCCAACCATGATCAATGTTAAAATGATAAAACTTATTCCCATTCGATGTAAAAAGGCGACATCACTCATCGTACTTTTAAGAATCAACGAAAGTGGTATCGCTAAAAATACGGCTACTAATGCTCCTCTTGTTGTAGCTCTAGGCCAAAACAAACCCAATAAAAATACAACGAGAATTCCCGGAGAAATAAAGCCTGTGTACTCTTGAATGTATTGAAATATTTGACCTTGACTTTTTAACACTGGAGAAACAATAGCACCAATCACTAATGCAACTGCGGCAGAAATTTTCCCAACTCTCACCAAAGATTCTTCGCTTAATTCTTTGGATACTAATTTGGTATGAATATCGAGGGTGTAAATAGTTGATGCACTATTGACCATAGAACTGATGGAAGAACCTATCGCAGCAATTATTGCAGCCACAATTACTCCTTTAAAACCAACACCTACATAGTTACTGATAACCCAAGGATACGCTTCATCGGCTTTTGTAATTTCTGCACCCAGTACAAAAGCAGCTATACCAGGTATAACAACGATTAAAGGCATAATAATTTTCAGATATGCGGCAAATAAGACACCTTTTTGAGATTCTTTAATACTAGTGGCAGCCAAAGCCCTTTGGATGATATACTGATTAAATCCCCAATAATACATATTTGCTATCCACATACCACCTATGAGCACCCCCAATCCTGGCAACAACTCATAAGATGATTTTATAGCTCCTGTACCTGCCTCAACGTATGTATCTTCTTTTGTAAATATCATGTTAAATTTTTCAGGGGCCTTTTCAACTAAGATTTTCAACCCATTTAAGAACCCTGAGCCATCTCCAACTGCTGATAATACAAAATAAGTTGCTACAAATCCACCAAATACCAATACTATAACTTGTGCTACATCGGTCCAAACCACAGCCTTTAGTCCGCCAAATATCGAAAACGCTGCAGAGTAAATCACCAATCCAATTACACCATAAATCATCGGTAAGCCAATAATCCTTTCAATCGCAAGACTTCCTAAATAATATAATGAAGAAATGTTCACAAATATAAAAAGTGATACCCAAAATATTGCCAAACCAGTTCGCACGGTTCCGTTAAATCTCTTTTCTATAAATTGCGGCATGGTTTGTATACCATTTTCTAAAAAAACAGGTAGTAAAAACTTTGCAACTACCAACAATGTAGCAGCCGCCATTAACTCATATGTAGCGATAGCCATACCTACTTCAAAGCCTGAACCCGCCATTCCTATCATTTGTTCGGCTGAGATATTTGAAGCAATCAAAGATCCCCCCACTGCCCACCATGGCAATGATTTTGAAGCTAAAAAGTAATCTGCAGCTGTAGTGGATGTATCTTTTATACCTATCCAGATACCAAAGCCCATCATTCCAATAAGATAAATTACTAAAATTGTAATGTCTATCGTAGAAAATTCCATATTTTTAAATTTGACGTTTCGATTTGAAATGTGAAAATATGGTTTTTATATTTATAAAATCTAGCTTTGTTATTATTTTTTGTTGAAATTATAAAAATCTCACAAATTTACCAACTTTAAATTTATTGACTCAGCATTAATGTTTGAAATTAGTTCAAAATACGATTTCATAAAATTTCAATACACGATGTGGATTCGTCATTTAAAAAATAAATTATTTCATTTATTTGTTCTTGCAATATATCAGTGAGTTGTTTTGTTGAAAGATTACCAACTCTGACCCAAATTACTTTAGGTGGATGACCATTTATAATACTTAAGTCAAAATAATCCGCATCATATGTGAGTATAGCATAGCCATTTCTTTCAGCAAAGTTCCAAATATCTATATCGTTGCTATTTTGAAGAGAAAAATCTGAAACATGTCTTACTTCTTTAAAAAATATTGCAAAACTGTATTTAAGTTTAAAAGAAATATTTTGATCTAATAATATTTTCATGAAACAGATATAAGACGTCGCTCTCTATCTGCTGCAAAAGCCAAACAAGCTTTTATGTCAGTTTCTTTTAATTCAGGAAAATCTTCAACAATTTCTAGAGGCGACATGCCAGAGGCTAACCAACTTAATACGTCATAAACACTAATTCTGGTATTTATAATGATTGGTTTTCCAAATCTTTTATTTGGATCACGAATAATAATTTTATGATAGTCTTCCATTTTAAAAATAGTTTTACAAATACAAAACTAATAATAAAATGTATGTGATAGGTAAAATATATTAAAGTATGTTTGAGTCGTAACGTTAGTGAATTATTTAGTATAAAAGGTGGTGAAATAAATTTTTTACCCAGTAATTTATTCAACCAACAGGGTTGACCTTTATAACGGAAACCATTTTAGATAATTAGATATTACAATAAATGCTTATATTTGCAATCTAAAGTCATTAAGCATGTCAATAAACAGGTTTGTATTAATCGTAATGGACAGCGTCGGCATAGGCTATCTACCTGATGCACAGTCATATGGAGATGAAGGTGCGAATACACTTGGTCATATTGCAAAATATAGCAAAATATTGTCAATACCCAATCTCATAAAAATGGGGTTGGGCAATATAGATATAACCAATGATCTACCCAAGTGTACAGAAATCACAGGAAGTTATGGCCGATCACTTCAATCATCAGCGGGTAAAGATACAACTACTGGCCATTGGGAAATTGCAGGTGTTGTGTTGGATCGACCTTTTCCTGTATTTTACGAGGGTTTTCCTTCTGATTTTATAAGAGCTTTTGAAGAAGCTATTGGCACTAAAATCATAGGAAATTATGCAGCATCAGGCACTGAAATTATAACTCAACTAGGAGATGAACACTTATCTACTCACTACCCTATTGTGTATACATCGGCAGACAGTGTTTTTCAAATTGCCATGCATGAAGGCATATATCCTATCGAGAGACAGTACGAAATATGTGCCATAGCAAGATCAATGCTCCAAGGCGAACTAGGAGTTGGCAGGGTAATCGCACGACCGTTTCTAGGAGAAAATGGCAATTACACCAGGACTAAAAATAGAAAAGATTTTTCTATAGTACCTCCTTTTACGCTACTAGATTCGATTTCACAGAGTGGTAAAGAAGTAATAGGCATAGGTAAAATCTATGATATATTTGATGGAAAAGGCATAACCAAATCCATAAAAACTGCCGATAACCAAGAAGGAATAGACGCAACTTTACTATCAATCAAAGAAAATAAAGATGCTGCCTTAATTTTTACCAATCTAGTAGACTTTGATATGCATTATGGTCATAGGAGAGACTTAGAAGGTTATGCAAATTGTCTCAACGAGTTTGACCAACGACTATCAGAAATAGTTGAAAATCTTAATGAAAATGACATTCTGATTATCACGGCAGATCATGGCAACGATCCAAGTTTTAAAGGTACTGACCACACTAGGGAGTATATTCCCATATTAATACAAGGTGAAAATGTAAAAAATAACAACCACATAACTGATAGAAAATCCTTCGCAGATATTGCTGCCACGATTAGTGAGGGTTTGGGCATAAATTTTGCTACTAAAGGATTGAGTTTTTTCTCAGAAATAATAAAATAGTTTAACCATTGGTAGAAATCATCATTAAAAAGCGGGATAAACAAAGACTATCCGAACAGGAGATAAATTATTTTATTGATGGATATGTCAATGGTAGAATTCCAGATTATCAAATGTCGTCTCTGTTGATGGCTATTTTCCTTAATGGCATGGACGATGAAGAAACATTAGCTTTGACTAAGGCCATGTTACAGTCAGGTGAAACGATCGATCTAAGTTCTCTACAAAGTGTGGTGATTGACAAACATAGTACAGGAGGTGTTGGCGACAAAACGAGTATTATCCTCACTCCCCTGATCGCAGCTGCAGGAGTGCCCATTGCAAAAATGTCTGGTAGAGGTCTAAGTTACACTGGTGGTACTATTGATAAATTAGAATCTATACCAGGATTTTCCGTAGAAATGAGTTTAGAAAATTTTGTCAATCAAGTTAAGACTATTGGCATTGCACTAACTGGTCAAACGGCTAATTTGGTACCGGCAGATAAGAAAATCTACGCATTACGTGATGTGACAGGTACTGTAAATAATTTATCGCTCATTGCATCTAGCATTATGAGCAAAAAACTTGCTTCGGGTGCAGATGGCATCGTTATTGACCTAAAACTGGGAGATGGTGCTTTTATTAAAACCTTAGAAGAAGCGGAACATTTAGCTAAAATCATGAGGACAATAGCTTCTGGCATGAGTAAAAAACTTACTGTGGTCATCACTTCGATGCAAGAACCCCTGGGAAATGCCATCGGAAATGCCTTAGAAGTAAAAGAATCAATAGATGTCTTGAAAGGTAAAGGACCGACCGACCTTTATGAAGTCACCTTGACATTAGGAACAGAGATGTTACTACTTTCAGGCAAGTACACTGATAAAACAATTGCTTATCAACATCTTGAAGAATTGATTCACTCAGGTCTAGCATTTGAAAAACTAAAACATTGGATAGAAGCACAAGGAGGCAATGTCAATGCATTAGAAAATACTGACTTGTTACCAAGATACACATTTTCTCAAACATATAATAGTAAATCAAATGGCTATATCCAACAAATAAAAGCTTCAAAATTGGGTTTAGCCTCTGTGAAGTTAGGCGCTGGAAGAGAAAAAAAGGGAGATATTATCGATTTTGGAGCAGGTATAATTCTTCATAAAAAAGTGGGTAGTCAAGTTGTCGAAGGAGAGAATTTAGCAACTTTATATACAAATAACGAAGCATTATTACCTCTAGCCGTAAAATATATGGATGAAGCCTATCAAATTGGTGAAATTGAACCTACAAAAGAGCCTTTGATATATAAAATAATAAGATAGTTCATGACAAGAAATATTGATAAACAAATGATTAAATCACATATTATCGAAGAACACCCGCGAAATGAAGGTATTCCTTTTGACTTAGGAGTAATTGAAGGGATAAAGATCAATAAAAGTGCTGTAGATAGACGGGCAAATACCCTTGTGGGCAGAAGGACAGTCAAAAAAGAATGGCAAGCTGCGTGGCTATTAAAAGCCATTACTTGTATGGACTTGACTACCCTATCTGGAGATGACACTCGGAGTAATGTGGTTAGATTATGTGCAAAAGCTAGAAATCCAGTCAGAAAAGATTTACTCATAGCCATGGGTATGGAAAATCAAGGCATTACAACCGGTGCAGTTTGTGTCTATCATAACTTAATACCTTTTGCAAAGCAAGCATTGGAAGGCAGCAATATTCCCATTGCCGCAGTTTCTACAGGTTTTCCAGCAGGACAAATTGAACTAGAAGACAAACTTAGAGAAATCAGAAAATCAGTAGCAGCAGGTGCCACAGAAATAGACATTGTAGTCAGTAGAGCATTGGTCATTCAATCCAAATGGGAAGAATTGTACCATGAAATTAAAGCATGTCGCGAAGCTTGTGGTGACGCACACCTCAAGACCATATTAGCTACAGGAGAAATTCCTACTTTCTCAAAAGTTGCTCAAGCTAGTATGGTGGCCATGATGGCTGGATCAGATTTTATCAAAACAAGTACCGGTAAAGAACCTGTCAATGCTACCCTACCCGTGAGTCTTGTCATGCTTAGAATGATCAGACAATATTTAGAAATGACAGGTTATAAAGTAGGTTTTAAGCCGGCTGGAGGCATTGCTAAAGCGAAAGATGCCATAGCATGGCTGATCCTTATGAAAGAAGAGCTTGGTGATGAGTGGTTACAACCCAATTTATTCCGTTTTGGTGCGAGTAGTCTTTTAGGAGATATTGAGCGTCAATTAGAGCATTTTGTCACAGGTCGCTATAGTGCAGCTCATCGTCATCCAACTGCGTGATTTTTGTATTTTTTAATCGAAGTTAAGAATGAAAGTAAAAGAAATATTTGAAACCATGACATACGGTCCTGCACCAGAATCCAATACAGAGTCGATAGAATTTATCAACAAACATCAGAAAAAATTTGGCCTTTACATCGATGGTGAATGGACTAAGCCGAATAGTGGAGAATGGTTTGAGACTATTAATCCAGCCAACAAAGAAGTCATTGCAGAAGTGGCACATGGAAATCAAAAGGACATAGATAAAGCCGTCAAAGCAGCTGCTAAAGCTCAAAAATCGTGGGCTGAAATAGGAGGACACGAACGAGCAAAATATTTGTATGCAATTGCTAGACAACTACAGAAGCATGCACGAAAATTTGCTGTTTTAGAATCTATGGATAATGGCAAACCTATCCGAGAAACAAGAGATATTGATATCCCATTGGTAATCAGACACTTTTATCATCATGCAGGTTGGGCTCAATTGATGGATCAGCAGTTGAAAGGATACAAACCTATTGGGGTAGTTGGTCAAATAATACCTTGGAATTTTCCTCTTTTAATGCTTTCTTGGAAAATAGCGCCCGCGTTGGCGATGGGAAATACAGTAGTACTCAAACCAGCAGAATTTACTTCATTAACTGCCCTTTTATTCTCTGAAATTTGTAATGATGTCGGGCTACCAAAAGGAGTAGTGAATATTGTCACTGGTCATGGCGATACTGGTGCAGCTTTGGTAAATCATCCAGATGTAAAAAAGATTGCTTTCACAGGATCTACCGAGGTCGGTAAAATTATAAGAAAAGCAACTGCAGGTACGGGTAAAAAGCTTTCTTTGGAATTGGGTGGAAAATCACCTTTTATCGTGTTTGAAGATGCGGACTTGGATAGTGTGGTGGAAGGGATAGTTGACGCCATTTGGTTTAATCAAGGACAAGTATGTTGTGCAGGCTCAAGATTATTGGTGGAAGAAAGCATAGAAGAAAAGCTATATGCAAAAATTCGTGCTCGCATGGAAAAAATGATTGTAGGTGACTCTTTAGATAAATGTGTTGATATAGGTGCTATTGTAGCACCTGTACAACTAAAAACGATTGAGGAATTGGTTCAAAAAGGTGTAGAAGAGGGTAATCAATTATGGCAACCATCATGGGCCTGTCCTAAAGATGGTTATTTTTATCCTCCAAGTTTATTTACCAATGTTGCCCCTTCATCGACATTAGCTCAAGAAGAGATTTTTGGACCTGTTTTGGTGGCCATGAGTTTTAGGTCTCACACAGAAGCGGTTAAATTAGCCAACAACTCAAGATATGGACTGGCAGCAAGTATTTGGACGGAGGATATTAATCTAGCTTTGGATATTGCACCAAAGGTTAAGGCAGGAAGTGTTTGGATCAATTGTACCAATATGTTTGACGCAGCATCTGGCTTTGGTGGTTATCGCGAGTCTGGTTTTGGTAGAGAAGGAGGATTAGAAGGACTTTACGAATATGTAATTTATGATGATAGTGAAGTAACTGCTGTTTCATCTTTTTATAAAACAAAAGAAATTAAAGGCAAAGAAGCTAAAAATAAAGAAAAATTAACCATCGATAGGACAGCAAAACTCTATGTTGGAGGCAAACAAGTTAGACCTGATGGAGGTAATTCTTTAGTGATAAAAAACGAGAATGGCGAAATCATTGGTGAAGTTGGCAAAGGCAATAGAAAAGATATCAGAAATGCTGTCGAAGCTGCTCATGCTGCTAGTGCTTGGACTGGAATGTCAGGTCATGCTATAGCCCAAATACTTTATTATTTCGCAGAAAATTTATCAATTAGAAAAGAAGAATTCGCAACAAGGATTTCAGAACTCACTGGCAGATCTAATAAAGAAGGCTTAGAAGAGGTTAATTTAAGTATAGAAAGAATTTTCACCTACGCAGCATTGGCTGACAAATATGATGGAAGAGTCCACTCTACCCTCTCACGGCATGTGACTTTGGCTATGCCAGAAGCAATTGGTGTGATGGGCGTAGTTTGCCCAGATGATTTTCCATTATTAGGATTTGTCTCCACGGTGATACCGAATATGGCTATGGGCAATCGTGTTATAGCTATACCATCCGAGAAATATCCACTCATCATCACAGACTTATATCAAGTGATGGACACAAGTGATATCCCTGGAGGTACCATCAATATAGTCACTGGACATAAAGACGAACTTGCTAAAGAATTAGGCAAACATTTAGATGTTGATGGTTTATGGTATTTTGGTAATGCAGAAATGAGTAAAGAATTAGAATCATTAGCTGCAGAAAACATCAAAAGAACTTGGGTTAATAATGGTAAGTATCGGAACTGGACCAATAAAACCCACAATGAAGGTGAGTTATTCTTAAGAATGGCGAGTGAAATTAAAAATATTTGGATACCATATGGTGTATAACCAAAAAATCTAAAAACAAAAATATGGCAAGTTTTCATTTAGAAGCAAAAGTAGGAGAAATCGCGGAAAAAGTATTGCTTCCTGGCGACCCTTTACGAGCAAAATATGTAGCAGAAAATTTTTTGGAAGATATTCAATGCTATAATAGGGTACGTAATATGTTTGGTTACACGGGTTACTACAAAGGCAATCGTGTGTCCATTCAAGGTACAGGGATGGGAATGGGTAGCTGCTCCATATACATCAATGAACTGATCAGAACTTATGGGACTAAAACACTCATCAGAGTGGGTACCTGCGGAGCTATACAAGAGGATTTGGACTTAGGTCAAGTAGTCATTGCAACTGGTGCTTGTGGAGATAACAGTGCTAATATGCTATATTTTGAAGGCAAACAATTTGCAGCTACTCCCGATTTTGATTTGCTTTACGAAGCATATAATGTTTCTAAAGAGCATCATATCAAAGTTATTCCAGGTACTATATTTAGCACAGATAGTTTCTACGATGATGTGCCAAATAGGTGGCAGAGATGGATAGAACACGGGGTGATTGGTGTAGAAATGGAGTCTCAGGCCTTGTATACCATAGCCAAAAAACATAAAGTCAAAGCACTTTCTATTCTTACGGTGAGCGATAATATTATTACAGGTGCCGCTGCGTCTAATCAAGATCGAGAGCAATCGTTTATGGATATGATGAAGATTGCTTTGGAGGTTTAGTAAGTTATGAGCTTTGAGCAATTAGCATTTAGCAATTTTAAGGTATTGGTTTCCATAACAACTTGTTAAGAAAAAAATAAGCAAAAGATTATTTGCTACTCAAAACTGTTGTCCTAACTTCTCCAAAATCTACTTTAAAATCATCTTTCTCGGCATACCCTTTTAATATAACCGTATCACCATCCTCAAGGAAAGACCTAGTCTCCCCATTTGGCAATTGGATAGGTGTCTTTCCACCCCAAGATAACTCAAGTAATGATCCATAACTATCAGGCGTTTTACCAGATATGGTACCTGAAGCCATGACATCACCAACATTGAGGTTACAACCGTTTACTGTGTGGTGGGCGATTTGCTGGGCAGCAGTCCAATACATATTTTTAAAATTGGAGGAACTTATTATGTATGCTTCACTACTTCCATGAGGCATTAACCAAACTTCTAGAGTCACATCAAAATTCTGTCGCTCTCTTTGTTTCAAATAAGGTAAGACTTCGGGTAATTGCTCCTCAGTTTCTACTTTAAATGGTTCTAACACTTCGATTGGCACTATCCAATGAGCCAAAGATGAGAAAAAGTTTTTAGCTAAAAAAGGGCCTAATGGCACATACTCCCATCGCTGAATATCCCTTGCAGACCAATCATTGAAGATTGCAAATCCAAAAATATAATCTTCGGCTTCATTCACATTGACCGAATCTCCAATCTCCGTCTTTTTACCAATGATGGTAGCCATTTCTAATTCTATATCAAGTCTTTTGGTAGGTGAAAAAGTGGGTAAAGTTGTATCTGAGGCATTGATTTGCCCCTTTGGCCTGTGAAAATTGACTCCAGATGGAAAAATAGAACTCGCTCGCCCATGATAACCTACAGGCAGATGCTTCCAATTAGGCAATAAAGCATTGTCAGGGTCTCTAAACATCACACCCACATTATAAGCATGCTGCTCAGAACTATAAAAATCCGTATAATCACCAATTTTAATGGGTAAATGAAGATTGATATCATCCTCTGAGAAGGTAGGAATTCCTTCAAAATTTGATAAATTTTCTATTTTCTGTCTTACTCGATTTGTGATAGGTTTGCCCAATGCAATAAAGTCATTCAAGTAATCTTTTCTAAATACTTCTATATCAAAGTTAATTTCATCAAAAAGACCTTCTTTTGCCACAGCATAGACATCAATTATTATGCTGCCAATTCTAGCTGCAACCCGCTTCTCTCCATCAATTTTGCTAAAAATACCCCAAACTAAAGCTTCTTTCATTATTATATTTTTATGATTCTAACCAACTTTGATAATACTTCCCATCATCTATTTTTAAAGCTTCTTCGGTCACCGCAAGTGGTTTAAATGTGTCAATCATCACAGCCAGTTCTTCGGTTTTAGTTTGACCAATACTTCTTTCATATGCACCAGGAGCGGGTCCGTGTGGTATTCCTCCAGGATGTAAAGTAATATGACCTTGCTCAATATTGTTTCGACTCATAAAATCTCCATCTACATAATAAATCATCTCATCAGAATCGATATTGGAGTGATTGTAAGGAGCTGGAATGCTTTGTGGATGGTAATCATACAATCTCGGACAAAATGAGCATACCACAAAAGTACTTGTTTCAAAATTTTGATGCACAGGAGGTGGTTGATGCACCCTACCTGTGATAGGTTCAAAGTTGTGAATTGAAAATCCATATGGAAAATTATACCCATCCCACCCGATTACATCAAATGGATGAGTAGGATATACCAATTCATACAACATACCTTGCTTCTTAATTTTGATAACAAACTCCCCCTTTTCATCATATGTTTCGAGGTCTTGCGGCAATTTGTAATCGCGTTCACAAAAAGGAGAATGTTCTAGTAACTGCCCAAACCAATTTCGATACCGTTTCGGGGTGTAAATAGGATGAAAACTTTCGGCATAAAGCAATTTGTTGTCAGCAGTATCAAAATCAATTTGATAAATTATGCCTCGAGGTATGACGAGGTAATCACCATATTCAAAAGGTATATTCCCTAATTGAGTTCGCAAGGTGCCTCTACCTCTATGAACAAAAATGAGTTCGTCAGCATCGGCATTTTTATAAAAATAAGACCTTAATGAAAGTCGCGGTGCTGCTAACCCAATATAGATATCCTTATTGACCAATAAAGCTGTTCGACTTTCTAAAAAATCATCTTTTGCAGGTACTTCAAAGCCTTTGAGCAATCTAGCATGAATACTTTTTTCGATTGCAATCTTAGGCATTACATCCGTTTGTGATAGAATTTCCTTGACCATTGTAGGTCTATGAATTTGATACATCAATGTCGACATACCGTCAAATCCGATCGTACCAAAAAGCTGTTCGTAATATAAATTGCCATCTGGCTTTCTGAATTGTACATGTCTTTTTGCGGGAATCTGTCCTAATTTATGATAAATGGGCATGGTTAGAAGTTTTATTAAATTATGAAATCATTTTACGCTCATACGATTTTTTAGCATCTTTATTTTGACAGTTGTACTGAACATTTTGAAGTAAGTTTAAAGTAATGATAATTAATTCTTCACTAGTATCTGCTAAAGCTATTTTCCTGAAAGATGGCACTAAAATATCTAATCTTGTCAAAGTTTCAAGACCTTTATTTGTAAGCTTAAACAATGATTTTTTGATATGATTTGGGTGAGGAGTCTTGGATATATAATCATTCTTCAACAGTAGTTCGACAATCCTCGCCACCGAAGCTTTATCCTTAAATACTTTCTCCGCTATTTCATTTTGCGAAGCATTAGGATATTCAACGATCATTTTTAGCGTCAACCATTGGTCTAATGTTATATCAAACCCATTTTCTTTTAATTGACCTTGAAAAAACTGCCTGTAGACCTTTACTGTCTTTTCTAAATTGTAGAAAAAAGTATTATTGAGCATCTCCATAAAGCAAAGATAAGCATCAGTGTTGATATATCAACACTGATTTAATAAATTCTTTAAAAAAATCTGAGGCTTTGAATAAGAAAATTATATATTTCAATACAGTAAAAATAATATCAATGATCAAAGAGATAAAATGATAGAAATAAAATGGTCAAAATAAAAATTTAAAAAATTAAATTACATTTCCCATTTTTAAATTATCTTTCCCATTCTAATTTTAAATTATGTCACATACATTACTGTTTTCTTTTGTTTTTGGCTATTTTTTGTTGCTTTTGGCAGTTGCATGGTATACATCCAAAAATTCAAACAACGATTCATTCTTCATAGGTAATCGCAATAGCAATTGGATGCTAGTAGCTTTTGGTATGGTAGGTACTTCGCTTAGTGGGGTTACCTTTGTTAGTGTACCTGGAACGGTAGCAACAGGAGCATTTGGTTATTATCAAGTGGTATTAGGGTATTTTTTAGGATATTTTGCAATAGCTTTCATTTTGCTTCCTCTTTATTATAGGATGAATTTGACATCTATTTATCGATTTTTAGAAGAGCGATTTGGACCTGTATCATACAAAACAGGAGCTTTATTTTTTATAATTTCACGTACCTTGGGTGCCACTGCTCGGATGTATCTAGTCATTAATATTTTACAAATCTTTATCTTAGACCTCATGGGCATACCTTTTATTCTGACTGCATTTGTAATGTTGTTACTTATCTTATTGTATACTTTTGAAGGTGGCGTCAAGACAATAGTTTATACAGATACATTACAGACTACTTTTATGTTAGCGGGATTGATCGTATGTATAATTGCCATAATGAATAGTCTTGATATGGGTATTGGAGAGACTTTTAGTGCTTTGTCGGATAAGGGATACACCAAAATATTTAATACAGATTACAATTCTGGAGGTTTTTTCCTAAAGCAGATTCTTGGTGGAGCATTTATTACAATTGCCATGACAGGCTTAGATCAAGAAATGATGCAAAAGAATATCAGTGTCAAAACTTTAGGAGGTTCTCAAAAAAATGTGCTCACTTTAGCTTCCGTCTTATTATTTGTTAATATTTTATTTTTAATGTTAGGTGGATTACTTTATCTATATGCAGAGGCAAATGGTGTTACCTACAAAGGAGATGACATATTTCCTTCCATAGCTTTAGGCAATTACCTTTCTGCAGGTATCGGAGTGATCTTTATCATAGGTCTGATATCAGCATTGTTTCCAAGTGCAGATGGTGCCCTCACGGCCATGACTTCTTCATTTTGTATTGACATCCTTGGTATGCAAAAAGATACATTATCTAATGACAAGCAGAAAAAAAGAACACGATTGATAGTGCATTTTAGTTTTGCTTTTCTATTCTTTATATGTGTCTTGATTTTTAAGTGGATTAATGACAAATCTATTATTGATGTAATTTTGAAATTAGCTGCATATACGTATGGGCCACTTTTAGGACTTTTCGCTTTTGGTATATTCACAAAAAGGAGTATTAAAGATAAATGGTCAATCGTTGTTTGCTTGCTTTCACCAATTATGATTTTATGCCTTGACTTTATAAATAATGCCGAGTGGTTTGCCAATAAGCTTGCATTAGATCCAAGCACAAAAGAAAGTTTGGTTAGTTTTTCAAATTCTATATTTGGTAATTTTAAGATAGGGATTGAAATTTTAATATTAAATGGGCTTCTCACTTTTCTTGGGTTGTGGCTAATTTCTTCACCAAATGCTAGTTTTAAAAAGTTATAATAATATTTTATGGAAAGAACGACGGAAAAAGATTCGCTATATCATGATTTAGAAAAAAAATCTATAGTAGAAATTTTACATGACATCAACACAGAGGATCAAAAAGTACCTCATGCTGTAGCTAAAGTGATCCCTCAAATTGAGCGATTAGTAGGTGTAATTGTCGAGAAAATGAAAATTGGCGGTAGACTTTTCTATATAGGAGCAGGTACAAGTGGAAGACTTGGTGTCTTAGATGCTTCAGAATGTCCACCTACCTATGGAGTTCCACACGATTGGGTGGTTGGACTTATAGCTGGAGGAGATAGTGCCATTCGAAAAGCAGTTGAAAATGCAGAAGACAGCAGAAGTCTTGCCTGGGAAGATTTAAGTTCATATGATATAACTTCAGATGATGTGGTGGTAGGTATAGCTGCTTCGGGCACAACGCCTTATGTACTTCACGGGTTACAAAAATGTAATGATGAAGGTATCGCCACTGGTTGTATTGTGTGTAATATAGGTTCTCCTATCGCTGCTACAGCTAAATACGGCATCGAGGTCGTAGTAGGTCCTGAATATGTAACAGGAAGTACCCGCATGAAATCAGGTACTGCACAAAAATTAGTGCTCAATATGATATCAACAGCTGTCATGATCCAATTGGGTAGAGTCAAAGGTAACAAAATGGTAGACATGCAACTTTCTAATAGCAAACTGGTAGACCGAGGCACAAATATGGTGGCACGTCAGATCAATGTAAGTTATGAAGAAGCAAATACTTTACTGCTTAAATATGGAAGTGTAAGGGCTGCAGTTGATGCCTACCTTACAAATTAGAAAACACGAAGGTATTCCTTTATCCTGACTGATCTGACGTTACTAAAAATAATTAATTAAGCCTGGGTAGAAGGATTAAAGTTAATTGGTGGATAACCTCCTTGTGGCTTTTGTTCATCAATTAAGCCATATTGTGCTTCATACTTTTTAATATTATCAGCCAATGCTGCCAATAATCTCTTGGCATGACTAGGCGTGAGGATAATTCTTGATTTCACCTTCGCTTTAGGCACATTAGGAAGTAATTTGATGAAATCTACTACAAATTCACTCTGAGAATGTGCTATGATTGCAAGATTGGAATAGACACCTTCCGCTACATCATCTGTTAACTCTATATTAAGTTGATTTTGATCTGACATTTTATAATTTTTCACAAAGTTAACAAATTTAAAATTTTATTATATTTTTTGTTACCATTTATATTTAATAGAAAATGAATATATTATAAATGTAATTTTTAAATTATTATATTTCAGATATTTACAAGTGTTAAACTTTTATAATATTATTAGAATTTCATTTGGATTTTATTTAAGTATTATGTAATTTTACAATATGAAACTGATTTTATATTAATTATTCATCCCAAACTGGTTTATATGGAAATAATATACAATGAGGTAGTTAAGAGCTACAAAAAATTTGAAAAAAGACATTCTATTCATCCAGAAGTGTATGTTGTTTTATTAATTGCACTCATAGGATTATTCGGCACCTATTATCTTTTTAGATACGATACGGCTTGGATTACCCAATTGAGTATGAATTAATTTATTTCTTGCAAAAAATTAACCAATAAAATCAACAACAATATCTAATAGCTTTTCTGGCTGATCCGCATGGACCCAATGTCCTGCCTGCTCGATTGTTACAATTTGGGCATGATTAAACTCTCTATAAATTTTTTCTTCATCACTTTCTACAATATATCTTGACCTATCGCCTTTACAGAATAGGGTATCTACCAATATTGGTTCTTTGATATAAATGTCATCAATGATATTTTCATAACACTTTTCTAATAAGTCTAAATTAAATTTGATGGAAAAACCACCTGTTTCTGGATTTCTCTGAATGTTTTTCAACAAAAATTGGATGACCATTTCTTCATCTAAATGTATTTTGAGGCTTTCATACAATGCTGTTCGACTTTTTGAATTATATAAGTCTAAGGCCCTTAGTGCTGCAAAAATTTCATCATGGCCTCTTCTGTATTGCTTGGGAGCTACATCAACAATGATTAATTTTTCAATAAGATCGGGCCTCAATTTTGCCACAGCCATTGCAGTCTTTCCACCCATGGAGTGACCTAAAAGAAAAAAAGAATCCAATTCTAGAGATTGAGCAAAATCAATTATATCGTTAGCTAATACATCATAATTAAACTCAGATGTCCAAGGAGACTTACCGTGATCTCTTTGGTCAATCAAAATAACTCTAAAACCAAATTCGGCCAGATTATTTCCAAAAGTTTGCCAATTGTCTAGCATTCCGAATAGACCGTGAAGGATAATAATAGGTTTTCCTTCTCCTATTTCTTTATAATTTAATTGCATTTACTTTATTTTTTTCTTTTAAACTCATGTACTCCTGTTTTTAGTTCTTATTATCTTTCTAAAATGGACTTTATTTCTTTACAGTTCCTTAGTTTTCCTAAATACTTATTTTCTTCATTTTCTTTCGTACCAAACTCTAAAATATTTTCACAATTTATGCCGTCTTGACTGAGCTACAAACATAAGTATCCTGAAATTCCTTTTTTTCAATCATGTTACTTCCTGACCAATATCCATATGTCAATTTGTCGATTTTCAAAGAGTTTTTACTAAACATAGCATTCAGATAATTTTCTTCATAAGCAATATTTGCCTCCTTTACCTTTTCATCCATGAGACTATAATTCCCACGGATATGTTGAAAATTGAAGTGAAGGTTATTTTTCATTGCTATTTTACTCACTTCATTCAATATAAAAAAAGTACAAAGGAACTTTCCATTTAACTTAAGAAGACGACTTACTTCTTGCACATATCGCTCTGTATCTTTGGGCAGCATATGTGTAAAAAGTGATGTGGCAATAACAATATCAAAAGAATGATCTTCATAAGGAAAAGTAAACTCGGCTGATGTTGTATCTGTTTCTAGATTGTACAATTCATTGCGTAGATCAATATGTGTAAAATTGAAATTTGGAAATTTTTTTGAAATCTTATCTTTACACCATTCGATACCTTGTCTTACGATATCAAAACCTTCATAACTGCCTTCTTTAGATATATAAGCTGTGAGTGGTACGGCTAACCTACCTATACCACATCCGATATCTAAAATTTTATGAGAAGGCAAAAGGCCACAATCAGTAATCAACATTTGCAAATAATGATCACCCGTTTTCTTAAAATCCCCAGAACCTATAAATGTCATTCCTTTTGGAGGAGATAAATCATCTTTTAGACCAAAAATTTTTTCATAGATGTCAATAGGTGTATAGTAAATCTTTCGAACCAAAAACCTTAATCGAGGAGAAAAGGAGTAATATAATTTTCTTTTTAGATCCATCACTTGAGGCTGAATAGCTTATTTTTTAGCTAAAACAATATACTGATATTCTAGTATTTCTTCATCTACCTCCGTAATTGTAAATCCTGCAGATTTTAATAGATTCACTACTTCTGAAGCATTGAAGCGCTCTTCTATCGGAGGTGCATTCATATTGACTGGTATTTTTTTAAAATCTACAATTAATAATTCATTTCCAACTTCGCAAATATCGTAGAGCTTTTTTAAATATTCAAAAGGATTATCAATAAAAGTAATGGTATTGACAATGACAATAACGTCTACTTCACCTTTCTTTAGTCCAGAATCGTTTGATTGAACAAGCCTAGTTTCTATTTTTGCAGAAATCTCCTGTGGCAAGTTTTCTTTCTGCAATTCTATTAGGGATACCATGTTTGAATCTATGTCGACAGAAATAACTTTATTGGCTTTCATTCCCAATCTAAAACTAAAAAATCCTGTTCCCGCACCAATATCAGCTACTGATTTTTGTGAAATATCACCTAGTTTATTAATGATCAAATTAGGTTTTTGCCACGAAGATCTACCTTGATTTTTTTGCATTTCAGCTTCTGCAAAGGAAATATCAGGTAATGGATTAAAACTATTATCAAGCTTACAAGAAATCAAAGCTATAAAAATAAAGACATATATTTTTTTTGCAATCATAACAGTTTTCTTTTGTTTCAAAGGTAAAAATATCAATTATTAGTTTATATTTTAAAAATACTTATTAATGAAATGATAAATATTTCATAAAGTGATAAATCATACCGTTTGTATCCTTAATTTTGTGGAATAAAATATCCTGAGCTGGGTATGAGTCAAATGATATGTCAGAAGTAAAGAAAGAAAAAATAGAGTTGTCCGTATTAAATAGGTTGATAAAACTTGGCCTTGAGCATAAGCAATTATTCTTTTCTAGTCTTTTGCTATCTGTGATACTAGCTCCTATTGGTGCTATCTCGCCATATATTGTAAAAATCATGGTTGATGATCACATCCTAAAATACGATATGAATGGACTCCTTAAAATGGCTGTAATATTTGTATTGGTATTGTTGGTTAATGTTATTCTTAGGTATTATTTTATGTATGTAATTGCTGATCTAGGCCAAAGTGTGGTGCAAGATCTAAGAATTAAAACTTTTAATCATATTGTTCGCTTAAGAATGCGATATTTTGATCAAACTCCAATAGGAACATCGATTACAAGGACAATAAACGATATCCAAGCCATAAATGAAGTATTTACACAGGGAGTTATTGCAATAATAGCTGATCTATTGTCAATCATTGCTATTTTGGCGATTATGTTTGTCACTAGTTGGAGACTTACACTGATATCTTTGATCGTTTTTCCTTTGTTGGTAGGTGCTACGTGGGTATTTAAAGAAAAAGCAAAAATGTCTTATACTCGTGTAAGAAATCAACTTTCAAACATGAATTCGTTTCTTCAAGAGCAAATTAGTGGAATGCGGGTGGTTCAAATTTTTAATGCCGAAAAAAGACAAGCCGAACGTTTTCGTACAATAAATAGAGAATATACAAGTGCAAACCTTGATTCTGTTTTTTATTATGCTGTATTTTTTCCAGTTGTTGAGTTGATATCTGCATTGGCCTTGGCTCTTATGGTATGGTGGGGTGCAAAAGGGTATCTTGAAAACACCGTTAGTTTTGGAGCTTTGGTAGCTTTTCCGCTTTATCTTGATTTACTATTTAGACCTGTACGATTAGCAGCAGATAAGTTTAACACACTTCAAATGGGTCTTGTTGCAGGGGGTAGAGTATTCAAAATATTGGATAATAACGATGTTATACCAAATACGGGGGCAAAATATGTGGAAAAATTAGATGGCGACATAAAATTTGAAAATGTCAAGTTTGCGTATGATGATGAAAACTTTGTTATCCATGATCTTAGTTTTGAGCTTGAAAGCGGAAAGACTATGGCTATAGTAGGAAGTACTGGTTCAGGAAAATCTACTATCATTAACATATTGAATCGTTTTTACGATATTCAAAGTGGTAAAATCACACTTGATGGAATAAATATAAAAGACTTTACACTTCAGAGTCTTAGAAATCGTATTTCAATAGTACTTCAAGATGTATTTCTATTTGAAGGTTCTGTTTATGAAAATATTACATTAAAAGATCCCACCATCCCCATTGAAAAAGTAATTGAAGCCTCGAAATTGATAGGGGCTGACGATTTTTTGTCAAACCTACCTGATGGATATAATTTTATAATAGCCGAAAGAGGTAATAACCTTTCTGTGGGACAAAGACAACTAATTTCATTTGTTAGAGCATTGGTTTTTAATCCTGATATCCTTATTTTGGACGAAGCGACATCTTCGATCGATCCGGAAACGGAGTTAGTTATCCAAAACGCTATTGAAAAATTAATTGATAAAAGAACATCAATAATAATAGCTCATAGATTATCAACGATACGACATGCTGATAAAATATTAGTAATGGATAATGGACGTGCTATCGAATTTGGGTCTCAAGAGGAATTACTTGCTATCGAAAATGGAAGATTCAAAGATTTAGTAAATATGCAAGTACAAAATGCAGTTATTGTATAATATTAGTAAATCTTAATTCGAAGCGTTGACGATATCTGGATTACCCATTCTACCCATTTGATAATTGTAAATACATTGTCTTATTTGATCCTCTGTGTTCATTACAAAAGGGCCATAAGAATAAACTACTTCATTGAGGGGTGTCCCGCCTAAAACCAAAAATTCTGTATCCTTCTTAGCATGCAGAGAAATTATTTCTTTTCCTCTTTCATACAATATCACTTGGGACTTCGTTACTGCTTTCTGCTCACCTATCTCTAGCTCACCATCTATGATATACGCAAAGGCATTATCTTCAGCAGCAATTGGAATATTGATATTTTTGTCTGCTTTTAGTTTTATATGATAATAAAAAGCGGGGGTCAATGTTTCGACAGATGATTTAGCATCTCCTAAATTACCCAACACCACTTTTAACTCATATTCTTCCGTAAGAATTACATCCATATGTTCTTGTCTATGAACAGACGTGGTTGGGTCTGCAAATTTATATTTTGAAGGCGTATTGAGCCAAATCTGAAAACCATGATACAAACCACCTTCTTGGTATAATTTTATACCGGTTTCTTCCATATGGATAGCACCTCTACCAGAATTAAACATCATGAAGTCGCCTTTCCCGATTTGGAAATCATAATTTAATGAATCTTTATGATGCCCACTACCATTTAAGAAATAGGTTGTAGGTGTGACACCAGCATGTGGGTGTGCGTCTACACGCAAAGGATCATCCCCAGCATTGACTTGCACAGGCCCAAACTCGTCTAGCATTACAAATGGACTTACATGGTCTTTATGATCTCCTGCAAAAGCTCTAATAACTGGTAAGGTCCCGACATTAACTCCATGAGAGTTTAATACCTTGTACACTTTCCTCTGATCTTTTTGATGAACAAGTCCAGACTCATTTAAGAACTTTCCCGCGACAGCACTCATCCCCAATATTGCAGATCCTTTTATAAATTCTCTTTTTTGCATTTCCATCATTTTTATTTATAACATTAAGTTTTATTTATTTGTTGCAACAAATAAATAAAACTTTAAAATTAAATTCGATTATTTTGTGATTTCCTTTTACATTCCATTACGCATAAATATTAAAAAATAGTATAATTTTGTAAAAAATTAAAGCTATTTTGCTCAAATCTTATCATACAAAATCACTTATAGAAGCAGGCTGTGACGAGGCTGGACGTGGGTGCCTAGCAGGACCTGTTGTGGCGGCAGCAGTTATACTCCCACCCAAATTTAGAAGTAAATTAATTACAGATTCAAAGCAAATGAGTCATCAACAAAAACTTGAAGCTCGAAAAATCATAGAAGATCGTGCAATTGGTTATGCTGTAGGGGTACTTGACGAAAAAATGATAGATAAGGTCAATATACATAACGCTTCTTACTTGGCTATGCACCAAGCACTTGATCAATTAGCCATAAGGCCCAATCACATTTTAGTAGATGGGAATAGATTCATCCCTTATCATAACATCAATCATACCTGTATTGTAAAAGGAGATGCCAAATATCTTAGCATTGCAGCAGCTTCTATTTTGGCAAAGACGTACCGAGACGAATATATGTTAAAGATTCATGAGGAATATCCTGACTACAAGTGGAACACGAATATGGGTTACCCTACCGAGTATCATCGGCAAGCAATAGTTGATATTGGAATTTCTCCATATCACAGAAGATCTTTCAAATTATATCCTGCCCCAACTCAACTAGACCTCTTTGAAGACATAACGAACGATTAGTACATCATTCCTCCACCTTCTTCTTGACGTGTTGGTTTTGGTTTTTCTTTCTTTGAATTTATTCTATAGCTGAGCGTGATATTCCCAGAATTTCTTGCTCTTTGGAAGTTGGATTCTTCAAAAAATTCATCAGTAGATCGTTCAGATCTCCATCTTCGTTGATTGAATACATCTCTTACATTAGCCGTGATGGTCAAGTCTTTATTGATGTCTTTACTAAATGCCAAATCAAGAGATTGAAAGGATCTAAATCTACCCTGGGGCACATTTCGCGGACCTGAGTAATTCCATCTCACTTGTAATTCAGTATTTTTGGCTAGGGTGAATCTCGAATTTAATCGACCATTCATTGCAAAAGAAGATGTATTATTAATTCCCTTTTCTTCGGCACCATAAAATCTATTATGAAAAAGATTCAGGTCGCCATCAATTTTCCACCATTTCACACCTGAATAAGATGCTAAAAACTCAAATCCTGTGTTTTCTTCAAATCCTAAATTTAATGGAAAATTTAGAGTGGTCTGGTCTTCTTTTAACTCTCTGATGGAAGTTATTACATCACTTGTTTTTCTAAAGTATGCTGTAGCACCAAAATTTGCATTTTCAAAATATTTAAGAAAAGATGCTTCGTAACTATTTGTGTACTGTGGGTTTAGGTCAGGATTTCCTGATCTGATATTAATTCTATCTGTAAACGAGAAAAATGGATTGAGGCTTCTAAAGTCTGGTCTTCTTATTCTTCTGCTGTAAGAAAATTGTAATTGATTCTCAGGCGTGATTTGGTAATTGAAAAAACCACTAGGGAAAAAACCACCATAATTTCTAGGGTTGACCTGATTTGTATTGACTAATGTAGTAGTTACATCTGTGTATTCATACCTTAATCCAAGTTGATACGAATATTTTGGCTTTTTATCATTAAAGATGGCATATCCGGCATGTACATGTTCGTCATATTTAAAATCATTGGTTAAACTTGCAATGGTTTTCCAAACTTCTCCATTTTTCTCCTCAACAAAAAAATCATTGCGGATGGTTCTATTTGTTGTCCTAAGACCTGTTTCGAAGTTAGCTGTAGAAGATAAAGGTGTTTTGTAATCTGTTTGGAAATTAATATTTTTATCACCTTCATCGTTTTGTGTTCTTTGCCTTAAAGTTATTCCTTGATTTAGGTTATTTACTACGACGGATTCATCAATATCACTCCCTTCTATCTCATTCACATTTTGAACTTGAAGATTGGCAGTAAGTTGTCTTCCTTTTTTGTCAAAATCCTTTTTGTAATCTAGAGCGTACTCCAGTCTAGGTCCACTTTCCGTTTCAAAGTTGTTTCTAAGAATATAATCATTTAAAGCTTTTACGGATTCTTTATTGAGCAATGAAGTAGAATTGGTAAGAGATTTATAGGATAGTTGACTATTGCCATCTCCTTTACTGGTATTGTACGATATGGATGCGGTGAGCGATTGCTTAGGGGTAATAAAAAAATCTAACCCTGATCTTACTACCTGTGAGAAGTCATCACTATTAAATGTCCTATCTGTATAAAGACCGTTTCTCCCTTCAGGAAAATTTCTCTCCAAATAATTGAAACCTGACCCTAAACTTTTCCTTTGTCTAATATTATAATTAACAAAAAAGTTAACCGAACCGCTTCTATAATTAAGGTTTGCACCTGTGGCTAATTCTCTTGGTAAGCCGACTGTTCCTTCAAAACTGCCATTAAAACCGACTGAAGCATCTTTTTTAAGGACTATATTTATGATACCTGTCATACCTTCTGCTTCAAATTTTGCAGATGGATTGGTGATTACTTCCACTCTTTCGATCATGTTTGCTGGTATGCTCCTAAGACCACTAGAGCCGCTCATCCCCATCAATCCTGATGGACGACCATTGATCATTATCCTAACGTTGCTATTACCTCTAAGACTTATTCCTCCTTCCACATCTACGCTTAACGAAGGTACATTATTTAATAACTCAAGTGCTGTTCCTCCCCGAGAACCAAGATCTTGACCTACATTAAATACCTTCCTATCAAGCATGAATTGAGAAGTACTTTTTTCAGCGGTAATTGTAACTTCATCTATTGCAACTGATGCCGATTTCATTTTTATTATACCTAGATCAATATCCTTCGAATCGCTTTTAATATCTAAATTGATGGTTATTGGATTAAAAGACAAAAATTCAATAACAGCAAATGACGCGATATTTTTACTTTCAAATTGAAAAACTCCTTCAAGCTCAGAGAGGCCACCAGCTACTAAAGAACTATCAACTTTAGAAAAAACGGAAATTGTAGCAAATTCTACGGCTTGGCCACTTAACTCCTCCACTAGCTTGCCACGTAGTGTGAGACTTTTTTGCCCAAAAAGGTAAGTGCCTTGAAAAAATAGTATCAAAAGTGTAAACGTTGAAAAAAATCTCATATTTTAATGTTGTATTATATATTGTTTCTTAGACAACAAGTAGCGAGGAAGGTTTAATATTGAAGTCGTAGATCTTATTGATTTAACATTATATTAAGTTTACGGTAAGAAACATTAATAAATTACAAGATTTCACGACATAAATAAATAAATAATATAGGCAACTTTTTGTGTTTTAAATGTATCTAAATTTAATCTTCACTATATTTGATCTTTCCTTGATGGATACCAAAAATTGAGAAAGTTTGGGCTTTGTAAATCCACTATGATAATAGTTTGAAAACCCAAATCCTTCTTTTGGCATTTTTATCATATTATAATCCATTACTGCATTGCCATTTTCATCATCAAGAACAGAAATCCCATATTCTCCAATTGGCAATGAAATTTGTGCAGAAAAAGAATTATTGACTAAGTTTGTTTTTAGTATTTTACTCAACAGAAAAGCTTTTTCTTTTTTAAATGAATCTTCAGTATCATAAAGTCCAATCCTAATATGCCCCTTGCTTGTTCTTAAGTTAGTAAACTCCAATGAAACATTAGTATTCTGAGACACTCCACTTTTTGGTAAGAGCAAAAAACTTAATACAATGAAGTATAAGTGGAAAGAAATTTTCATAAATTAGTAATATGGTGAATTATAAAATCGATACAATAAATGATTCCATTTCTTCAGGGCTTGTCAATGGTGAATAACGTTTTACTGGTTTACCAGTTTTATCAATAACAAACTTAGTGAAATTCCATTTTATTGCATCTGACAAAAATTCTCCTAGTTCTGACTTTAAATAGACAAATAATGGATGGGCATTTTTACCATTGACGTCAACTTTATCAAACATTGTAAAACTTACACCATAATTAATCGAGCAAAATTCTTTTATCTCCTTAGATGTGCCACTTTCTTGACCTCCAAACTGATTGCAGGGAAATCCTAAAATAACTAGACCTTTCTTCTTATATTTTTGATACAAATTTTCAAGACCTTCATATTGGAGTGTTAGACCACATTTACTTGCTGTATTTACGACGACAATAGTTTTGTCTTTGAACTTACTCAAAGTGATGCTTTTACCATTTAGTAGTTTAGCTTCGAAGTCATAAAAACTAGTTTCCTTTTCTATCATTATTTTTATTCAATAGGTATTTTAACGCATCTGTAGACCAAAGTGCCCAAAGAATCAAAACTGGTTGGAAAAATAATCTAATCAGTCTTTTTTGATCCGTATCTAGGCCAAAGGCATCAACTCCATTCAAATATTGAGAAATATTGCCAGGAAAAACAAGTATCAAAAAAATTGCTAAGGCTATGCCGACTTTAATCTTATACCTAAATAAAAAGATCATGGCCAAACCTAATAAGATCTCTACAACTCCTGAAGCTACCACTATGAAATCAATAAAATCAGGGTCTGTGGTCAACCAAGGTGGTACTTGGGATTGGAACTCTTGTCTTTGATTTGTCAAATGTCCTTTTCCAGCAAGAATCATAAATAAGCCAAGGATCGTTCTTAGCAGAATTTTTAAATATAAAATGACTTTTTCTAAATTACTCATCAAAAAAAATTAACCCGATAATAAATATTGTGTCAGGCTAACACATAATCAAGTTAGAAGTTTAAAAGTCACTAACTTAATTTGAAATCTAATCTAAACAAATGGAACTTTACAAATTGTAGCTTCAAGCATCTTTTTGCCAAAAGAAATTAATATTGTATTATCAATTTTAGCTTCACTAATAGGTACATAACCAAGTCCGATAGGATATTCTAACGTAGGACTCGAGGTTCCCGAGGTTACCACACCAATTGGATTTTCGTTTTTATCAAATATTTCGTAACCATGTCTTGGCACTCTTTTTTCATTTAATTTAAAACCTACTAATTTTTTTGATAATCCTGCCAATTTTTGATTAACTAACAATTGCTTTGAAGGAAAATCAGTATCTTTTTGAAGTTTTGTTACCCACCCAAGGCCTGCTTCAAGTGGTGATGTGGTATCGTCAATATCATTGCCATACAAGCAAAATCCTTTTTCTAATCTTAAGGTATCACGGGCACCTAATCCACAAGGCTTAATACCTACTTCGATACCTTTTGATATAAGTAAATTCCACATTTCTACTGCTGAGTTTTTATTAGCATAAAGCTCAAAGCCTCCACTTCCTGTGTAGCCTGTAGCAGAAATTATCACATTAGGTAAATGGCCCACTGATGCTTTAATAAAGTTGTAATATTTTATTTGATCTAAAGGGTAATCTACCAGTTGCTGTAAAACGTCGATAGCTTTAGGCCCTTGAAGTGCAAGAAGACAAGTTTCTTCTGAAATATTGATTAATCTTGTATCAAAATGATTGTGCTTGCTTATCCACTCCCAATCTTTATCGATATTAGACGCATTAACTACCAGCATAAAAGCCTGCTCCCCTTCGGCACATTGATCATCAAATAAGCGGTATACTAATAAATCATCAACTATTCCACCCGTGTCATTTGGAAGATATGCATACTGTGCTTGACCTGGAAGTAGCGTACTGGCATCATTACTAATTACACTTTGAATGAGTTTAAGGGCTTCTTTTCCTTTCACAACAAACTCTCCCATGTGGGATACGTCGAATAATCCTACAGAATTTCTAACCGCCTCATGCTCATCAATAATTGACGAATAGGAAATAGGCATGTTATATCCAGCGAATTCAGCCATTTTAGCTCCCAAAGTGCTATGAATTTCTGTTAAAGGCGTTGATTTAATACTCATTTTGATTTAGTTTAGATTTTATAAGCAAGAACTAATTTTTTTAAACGGAAAGTTTAAGAATAGGTTTACACCAAAATTTTACTTTTCCTTAGGTTTATCTCTTTGCATTTCTTTCATATCTACTGGTGGAGGTGTATTATCCCCCAACAAATGTTGTACAAAGTAATCACCCATTTTCCAGAAAAAATATTCTGTCATATCCCCATAGCCATGTCGCTGACCTGGTAGAAGTACGAATTCAAAACGTTTTCCGGCCTTGATTAGTGCATTAGCCATCCTGATGGTACCTGCAGGGTGTACATTATTGTCGACATCTCCCGTGCTTAGCATCAAATGGCCTTTTAGATTATTAGCCAAATCAGAATTCTTTTCGATTTGATAAATAAATGAAGTATCACCACTTGTCAATACTTTTTCTTGAACACCATGATGTTTCTCAGACCACCATCTGTTATAAATGTTATTTTCGTGATTTCCAGCAGAAGATACGGCTACTTTAAAAATATCAGGATATACGAGCATGGCAGCTGTCGACATAAATCCACCACCGGAGTGCCCATGAATACCCACTTTATTGCGATCTATATAAGAATGACGATCCGCCAGTTGTTCTACGGCCACTTTTTTATCTGCCAATCCATAATCTCTCAAATCTCCATAACCATAATTATGATACCACTTTGATCGACCTGGGTGCCCTCCCCTATTACCAAGTGTGACTACTACAAACCCAAATTGTGCCAACCTGTCTGTTCTATCCAAACCACGACCAAATGCCTTATTGACCGCTTCTGTCTGAGGTCCTGGATACACATATTGAATGATAGGATACTTCCGAGTAGAGTCAAAATCAAATGGCTTATACATAACACCATAAAGGTCTGTGATGCCATCATCAGCTTTAAACTTAAAGGGTTCTGGAAATTTATATCCAGCTGCAAATAGTTGAGTCAAATCAGCAGTCTCCAAGTCCAAGACTTTTGCACCAGTTTTATCCATCAGGACCGATACAGGACTGGTATTGACTCTCGAATGGGTATTGACAAAAAAGCTTGCATTATCATTTATACTTATAGAGTGATTAAAATCTCCTTTATTTAATAAGGTTATTGGTCCACCGTCCAAACTAACGCTATACATGTGTTCGTAATAAGGGTCTTCACCTTTTTCGCGGCCATTCGCTATAAAGTATAATTTACGAGCTTTTTCATCAACTCTTGCAGCCCCTGCAGTATGAAAAGGACCTGACGTTATTTGACGGATCAAAGTGCCATCCTTGCCATAAAGATAAAAATGCCCCCAACCATCTCTTTCTGACCACCAAATGAGTTCATTACCTACCATTTCAAGTTTTTCAAAGTCAATATATGTGTTACTTCGTTCTTCAATGACCACCTCCTTCTTATTAGTTGCCAAATTCCATCTGACAACATCAACCCTTTTTAAGTCTCGAGAAGTCAGTGCAAAATAAAATGAATTTAAATCGCCTAGCCAAGTAGATGGGCGGAAGTCATCATCTCGCGTATTAGCAGGAGGAGTGGTCGACCAAATACTCACAGTTTGGTCTTTGAATGTAGCAATAGGTAGTATATTTAATTTAGTGCTATCAAATGCAAAGTGAATCAAATAACTTATAGGCTGTTCTTTTTCTCCTGGCATTGGGTATTTATAAGATTCTAGTGTAGGGCGTGGTTCGCGCGTATTGTGTAATACCCAAAGATCTTTGACTTTTCTTTGGTCAGTTCTGGTCATTATAAACTGTTTGCTGTCAGTCGACCACAATACTCCAGCTCGTTTTCGATCATTCTTCTTCTTAATGATTTCCTCATTGTCATCACCACGGTCGCCAAAGCCGTATTCGAAGTCATTTTCACCATCTGTAGTAAGCTTATTTTCAATAATGGTTGAATCTTTTTCATCTTTTACCGCTTTAAGAAAATTAGCTTTATCCATCCAGTATAAATTGAAGTTCTTCACAAAGACTACTTTAGATGAATCAGGAGCTATGTTTGCCCAAGCTAATCTTTTTTCTTTTTCTGTTTCAATTTCACGCAGCTGCTGTGTATTAATAGAATATTCAAATGTAAAAATCTTTTTTTCTAAAGAGTCCTTCGAACTTTTATTTTTTGCTTTGATTTCACTCCAATCTTTTTTTAATACATCTTGCGTACTTTTTACCTTAAAGCGAATCGTATTTTCATCTGCTAAGAGTTTTAATTCATCTAATTTAAGATGTTGTCCATCAAATGGATCTTTGACTACTTTTGTTATTTCAGCAGCTAATTTGTCTTTATCAAAAAGTTGTAGTTTAGTTCGTTTTACTGGGTCAACAACATACCAGTTTTTGCCTTCTGATGTTTCATACTCATACCAAAACCTATCAGATTTCTTCATCCAGTGAGGATCTACACTGGTTGAAAAAATCATCCTTTTTAGTTTCTCTGGAGAAAAGCGAGCTGCAAGTTCGTAGTTTCCTTTTTGTGCAGTGCCTTGAGCAAAGGAATTAGAAGCAATGTATGCTACAAAAATTAAAAGCAAAATATTTTTCATTATCATCTATTTACAATTTGAATCGAAAATTTAATATTTCGGTATTTCTGAAGTTAAAACTGTAATGTAAGTCATCAATATTACCAGTAGCATAAAATATAAAGGTAGACTTATAATCGCACTATTTTTTTACAAAGGTATCAATTATTTTATCGCCTATTCCAATTTCATTGACGACATCCATTCCTTTTATTACTTTGCCAAACAGGGTATATTTACCATCTAAATGAGGCGTAGCAGAATGTGTAATAAAAAACTGACTACTCTCTGTGTGAAATCCTGCGGATGCCATACCAATGCTTCCCTCCGAATCATAATAGGATTGTGGCACTTCAGTCCTCAATGTAAAATCAAGTGAACCCGATCCATCGCCTCTTGGACATCCAGCCTGCACTACAAAATTAGGGACAACTCGGTGAAAAACTTTATTATTAAAATATCCCTTTTGACATAAATCAATGAATGACGAAACAGTCTGAGGAGCAATTTTTGGAAATAATACCATTATAATATTTCCCTTATCGGTTTTCATGGTGATTTCTATTGAATCTCCTTTTCCTTCAAAAAATGTAAAGTTTATTGGCTTATATCTTTCAGGCTTAGGAGCTTTATATTCTTTACTTGAAAGATAAGCTTCCAGTTTTTTCACTTCCTGAATAGCTTCAAGATCGTCAGGTGATTTTAATTTAGAAATTGTAAGGTCAATTAAAGTTGAATCTGTAAGGATCACTTTTGCCTGATTACTTTCCTTTTGAAGTAGAGATGCCACCTGAGTAACAACTTCTGGTTCACCATTTTTCATTTGTGTCGCCATGAAATTAATAATCTCCCGTTTTACTTTGATGTAATTACCTTTGTAAGCTGCTACAAAGTCTTGTCTATCTAAAATACTTTGCAAAGCATTGATCCTAGAAACTTTTTCAATAGGTTTATTGACAGGCATATTCATCAATTCAATGTATAAATATGGATCTTCACCGAGTACTTTTATTAATTCGGCTTTTTCATATTCATTTGTACTTTGTTTGATAAGGTTTGCCACATTGTCTTGGATAAGTTTCTTAGAATTAGCCATTCCTAAACTTGTATTTTTCATTTGAGATCGTAGTAATTTGGCTCTTACTAACCAATGATTGACTGTGGGAATAATTTCGCTCACTTTTGCAAACATACCTACACCGGTGGCACTCGTGATGAGATCCGCATAACTTTCTGCTAAAGCTACAGAAGGATTAGTGATCAATGGTCTCAATGTATCCAATACCAAAAGATCTTCTTTATAATTACTTAGAGATTTTATAGCGTTTACTCTAATTCTATAGTCTTCGTTGCCTAAAGCCGACGCGATGAGCTTATTCTTTACAGATTCAGATTTCGCTTTAGAAAGTGCATTGGTAAGAGAAATTTTGATTGCTATATCCTTTTCTTTATTGAGAACATTTAATAACCTATCTGCATAAAGGCTGAGGTCAATGTCTTTTGATCTACTTAACAATTGGGCAGCCATTTGCCGCACTGTAATTTTATAACGTCGATCTTCAAGATATTTGATAGAAGTTTCAATACTCTGATTTGGCACAATACCTCGAGCACAAAATCTATACAAAGCCCTAATTTGGCCCAAAGTTAGTAGACTATCCGTTGGTCTGTAAGTCGTAACTGTAGCAATTTTTTCTGCTTCGTTAGAGCTTCCAATCTTACCTATAGCTTCTAAAACATTGTGATTAAAAATATTGTCTATATTTAAGGAATCTTGACCTTTGAATGACTCTATTAAAAGATCCACATGTGAACTGTCACCTATTTGGCCAATAACATATGCAGCTGCGGCTTTGATGTCTAAGTCTGCATCTTTTAATTTTTCGGCTACTTTAGATATATTTTTTGCACCTTGCAACGAGGAGAATCCATTAATTGCCAGTAATTTGTGCGTTATATTTTCACTATCGAAGTAGGTAATTAGACTATCTTCTTCTTGTGTTAGTGTATAATTTAAAATTTTTTGAACCGTGGGGTCTGTAAATTCTATATCTCCTTTTCCGTTATTCTTTTTTTGTGGTGGAATACAAGCAAAAAGAAAAATGCTCAATGACCCAACAAGCAGTAAATATTTATTCATTCAATTTATATATTCTATTTCAGCTCAAAAGTAATTATTTCAAAGGAAAGAAACCAAATGAAAGGAAAACATTCTTAATTTTTTTAAAAATAACAATCATCCTATCAGAAATAAATACTATTTTAGCAACTTATAAATTTTGATAAAAAAATATATGAAATTAAAATTTTGCGGAGCTGCACGAAATGTAACTGGAAGTAACCACGTGCTTATATTGGATAATGGCACCAAAATAATGTTGGACTGTGGCCTTTACCAAGGAAACTCAAAAGGAGATTGGCCTAAAAATAATCGTTGGTTTATACCACCTTCGGAGGTAGATTTTTTAGTATTGTCTCATGCCCACATAGACCATTCAGGTAGAATACCCCAATTGGTAAAGAATGGCTTTAAAGGGAAGATATTATGTACGCACGCAACTTTATCGTTGGCGTCGATCATGCTACTCGATAGTGCATTTATACAAGAAAAAGAAGTAGAACAATGGAATAAACGCCAAATCAAAAAAAATCCTAGATTTAGTGATCTGAGAGTGCCCCTTTACACGGTTGAAGATGCTCAGGATTGCTTGGAACAGTTTATTAGTATCGGATACGAAAGTTGGTTTGATTTAGATAATCAGGTAAGTATATTTTTTAGAGATGCAGGTCATATTCTTGGCAGTGCAAGTGTGACCATAAAAGTAAAAGAAGGAGAAAAAACGAGAACAATTGGTTTTACTGGTGATATCGGTCGGCCCAACAGACCAATCTTGAAGGACCCTATACCAATGCCAAATGTTGATTACTTGATCTGTGAATCAACTTATGGAGACAGATTACATAATTCAGCACCCGAAGAGTTTGAGAAGTTTTTGCATATCATTAAAAGAACTTGTCTTGAAAAAAAGGGAAAACTTATTATCCCGGCATTTTCAATTGGTCGAACCCAAGAGATTGTGTACATACTTGACCAAATGGAAAACCAAGGTATTTTACCAAGGATACCGGTCTATGTAGACAGTCCTTTAGCGATTGATGCTACAGATATTTTTCGAGCACACCCTGAATGTTTTGATAAGGAATTGCATAGATACATGTTACAAGATCCAAATCCATTTGGTTTTAGAAATCTGAAATTTGTGTCGTCGGCAGAAGAGTCTAAATCACTCAATACAAATTCCAATCCATGTATCATCATAAGTGCATCAGGTATGGGCAATGCAGGTAGAGTCAAACATCATTTATTTAACAATCTTTCTCATCCTAAGAATACAGTTTTAATCGTAGGATACTGTAGTCCAGAAACTCCTGGGGGTCAACTTAGAGCAGGAAAATCATCACTAAGAATGTACGGTGAAGAAGTGCTGGTTAAAGCAGATATAGAAATAATGGATTCTTTCTCTGCACATGGAGACAAAAAGGAAATGCTTGATTTTATCAGTAATCAAAAAAATAGCGTTCAAACGATATTTTTAGTGCATGGTGAAATTGAGCCGCAAAGCGCATTTAAAGATTATTTACATGAAAATGGATTTAATAAAATAGAAATACCTCATGAAGGCCAAGAGTATATTCTTTATGATCATTGATCAACAAATATGGAAGAAAAAGTACTCAAGCCTTGGACTCGTGAAAATGCCAAAGATAAGGCAATAAGATACTGTCTTTACCAAGAACGGTGTACACAAGAAGTTTTGGTCAAACTACTTTCACATAAAGTTTATGATCCTTTACGACTTGAAATTATCGATTTTCTACTTGAAGAAAAATATGTAGATGACGAGCGATATACCAATGCCATAGTGAGGGGTAAAAGTAATTCCTTAAAATGGGGAGAATCTAAAATACGAAATTATCTAACTACCAAACTTATTCCTAAATCAATCATCGACAAGGTAATTAAAGAAGTCATTGACCCTGATCAAAATTTAGATCAACTGATTTCATTAATTGAAAAAAAACTTAGATCAGTGAAATCAAAGCCCGATTTTGCAATGAAAAATAAAATTACAAAAGCTATGATGGGAAAAGGATATAATTTTGAAACCATAAAAATGGCTTGGAGCAAAATAGAAAAGGACTAATGTCATCGCAATAGTCCTTTCATTTTTAATCCATAATCATATCTGCAGTGATATTTGCAAATATCTTGCCAAAATTTATTATACTTGATAAAATGTAAGCTACAAGGTTACTTATTTTTCCCGGAGATTTTCGCTGATTGTTTTTCCCACAGATATTCGCAGACTTCTCATTATGAAATAAAATCTACATAAAACTATGCTTCCTTTGCGACTTTGATGTTATATATTTTTCCTGCGGATTTTCGTTGATTGTTTTTCCCACAGATATTCTCAGACTTTTCCTTATGAAAAAAAACCTACATAAAACTTTGCGTCCTTTGCGACTTTGCGGTTATATATTTTTCCCGCAGATTTTCGCTGATTGTTTTTCCCACAGATTTTCGCAGACTTTTCATTATGAAATAAAACCTACATAAAACTTTGCGTCCTTTGCGTTTTTGGAGTTAAAAAAAGCCACCTATTGGTCCTTGTTTTGTATGTTTCTTAATAATATCAGCCAAATATTATCTACCAGATCTGTCAACAAAATTTGAACCAGCTTGCTGAACACTCATCATCAATACATCTTGAATGTTGACATGTTTAGGTCTTGTTGCTATGTAAAATATGGTCTCTGAAACATCCTTTGAAGACAATGGTTTGAAATCTGAGTAAATATTGGCCTTTTTTTCATCTCCTTCAAAACGAGTGATAGCAAATTCAGTTTCTTCTACCATACCCGGTGCAACTTGACTAACCTTAATCCCAAACTTATAAAAATCTAGTCTCATACCTTTTGTTAACATATCGACTGCGCTCTTTGAAGCACAATATACTGCACCATTAGGATAAATATCTTTTCCCGCAGTTGAGCAAATATTGATGATATGACCATCTTTTCTTTCTACCATTTTAGGTGCGACTAATCTGGTGATATAAAGTAATCCCTTGACATTGGTATCTATCATCGTCTCCCAATGCATGATATTGCCTTTATGAATAGGATCTAAGCCCATCGCTAGACCCGCGTTGTTAACTAAAATATCAATTTTTGACCATTCACCTTCAAGGGATTGTATTGCTTTTTTTACCGCGGGCAATTTTCTAACATCGAAAACAAGTGTTTTAATTTTTACGGCATACTTTTTCTTTAATTTTGATTTTACCTCTTCAAGTTTGTCTTCTCTCCGACCAGTAATGATCAGATTATAGCCATTTTTTGCAAAAATACTTGCTGTAGCCTTACCAATTCCCGATGATGCTCCCGTGATCAATACTGTTTTAACCATAACTTATTACTTAATTCGGCCTATCTATTACAATAATGTTGCCAAATCACTTTTGAAGCTTGTAAAACACAAAAAATTAATATTGATCTTTACTTTCCAAACAATGTGTGGTAATCTAGAAAGTAAATAAATTTCACAGACAAGTTATTATTTTGGTCGTTTTCTAAAGTTGAGCCTATGTTTGAAAAATAATTTGAACTAAATTGTCTATCAAACTTATTAATTGCATTTTTCCAGACAATATTTATAAAACTACCTTGAGCAATTTGCCAATTGTAAACCAAATCTACATTAAAGAAATTTGCTGTCCTATTAAAACTATGAGATTCCAAATTATTTTCTTTGATTCTTCCATCATTAAGTAGGTCAAAAGTTTGCAAATTGTCGATACTTCTCATGTAATGCCTAACAACCAAATTCAACCCCATTCTGTTGGTAAAAGTAAACTTCCCATTGATAGTGTTCTCAAATGTTTGAATATTTCTTTTTGAAAATATAGGTTGGTTATTGGTAAAAGAAATAAAACCAACATTATTAAATCGAGGTTGCCACGAAAGTCGTAAACCAACTGACAATTTTTCATTTACTCGCCAAGTAGGTCTAAATGATAAATCTAAGAAGTGTCCATTATAAAAATTAATTGTTCTTCTATATGCGATTTCGCTGTAGTAATACACCTTTTTTGCTCTATTGGTTTCTGTCCAAAATCCTAACATATGCGAAGCTCCAGATCTAAAGAATTTGCCAAATACGCGAGATTCATAAAAATCATTCGAATGCGGTCTAATATCTCCAAAGAATCCCATAAAATGTAGACTTTTTAACTGCATATTTGAGTTTACATTAAACCTACCAGATTGGAAATTAGGATTATTTTCACCAATTGCTTTAAACAGATAACTGAGTGATCCGTTAAAATTAATTCCAAAACTGTTTCGCCAATTATTTGGAGTGTTTTTTCGAATTCCCACCCAAAATCCTTGATTTACATAATTATTATTGGTGAAATAGCCCATATCATTGCTATTGTATTTACTATCTGCCACTTCATTCCATAGGTTAAATCTAAACTCACCACTGGTTTTACCCGCATAAAGTACATGACTATAGCCTAAGTCGATGGTTTCATTTTCGTTTTCATTTGTGATTGTACTTGTGTTAATCTGACCGCCAAAACCCCATTTATTAGCTTTATTATTAATATCAAAGAGGAAGGCACTCACATTGGCATCATATGTTTCTCCAAACCTTAATACATTTGTATTCACTAGACTTACACTAGAGTTATTCTTTAGAGATTTATTAGCTACAAAAACATTGTAATTAGTGATCGGGGCCGTTTGGACTTCGCGAAGTGAACCACTTTCTGAATGTTCTATGAATGCGCTCGAACTATTTGAAATAGCATTTAGTAACCCAATACCTAAACCACTTTTTGTTCTACCCGAAATCTTTGCAGCGTTGATCAACCTTGTTTCTGAAGGATTAGAGACTATTGTTTCATTTGGTTTTAATTGATTTTCTACTGAATAAAAGTCAATCGGTGTCCCTCCTATCCTTCGCGAATAAAATAATCCACCTTTAGAAAAAAGATCAGTACCTTCTGTAAAGAAAGGCCTGTATTCATTAAACTGCACTTCAAAAGGTGTCAGATTTAATACTTTTGGGTCACTTTGCACTTGTCCAAAATCAGGTACTAAGGTTGCATCAAGTGTAAAAGCTTGATTAATGCCCCATTTGATGTCTACTCCGCCATTTATTTGATGTCTTAAGTCTTTTATTCCTTCAGTACGGGCAGGAAAATGGTTGGCATAATAGGACAAATAAGGTGATAATTGAATCCTAATAGGTGGCTTTATATCTTTTATCCCCGTCCAATATCCTTCTTGTGTCAAAAATCCATTAACATTAGGGTCAATAGCGTTCCAAAAAAGTTGTTGCCCAGATTTTTGACGCCTTCGTACTAAATTTAAGCCCCAATCTTGTACATCATTATTTGGGAATCTAATAGCTGCATATGGAATAAACATTTCGAAACTCCAACCCCAATCATTAATTTTTGTATGACTTTGCCATACAGCATCCCAAGAGAAATCCTCCTGATTACCATTATTATTAGGAGCATTTTTAGCATCCATTTGTTCGTTTAGTGGCGTAACAAAATATTCGAATGCATTTAAATTGTCTTTATAAGTATCAAAAATAATTCCTACAAAATCATTATTACCAAATTTATCTCTGCCAATCAATTCTTTAGAAATGCTATCAGACGAATTTTCAAAGAGTTTACCTCCGACGTAAATACCCTCATTATCGTATTTTAAAAATATTAGTGTTTTGTTTCCCTCCTCCTCAACCTTAAAAGGTGTAGGACGAAGCTGAACAAATTTATCCAATAAAGTAGCATCGGCCCATTCATTAGTTTCAATTACACCATCAAGTGTCACTTTTTGAATACTACGTTTAGCTTCAATAGATTTTGGTGGGTTTATACTGTTAAAGCCAAAAAGCATAGTTGGCATCAATAGTAAACTTAGCCTTACAAAAAAATTTATGTTCATTTTCGTTTTGTGTTTGACTATAGACGTAAGTATCTTTTCTACGTTGCATGAACAAAATACTTTATCAATTTTATGTCGCCTCTAATCTGGTGAAAGCAAGTTTTCACATAAATCAAATGAAGAAAGTAAGACTTCAGTAAAACATATTTGATTATAAAAATTAACTTTAGTTAAGTAATAATTCTAGTCTTGTATCTAATTTTGTCGAAAAATTAAAAGTCCATGTTTTTTAATAAGAAAAATATTTTTTTGATAGATGGAATAGGAGCACTTTTTTCATTACTATCAATTTGGGGTTTACTGATAGGATTTCCTAAATTCTTTGGTGTTCCAATTGTTATCGCAAAAAATCTCTCAATTCTACCCATGCTATTTTCATTGTTTTCTTTAACTTGTCATATCGTAAAACCGAAAAAATGGTCTATTCTTTTGAGGTTGATTTCTATTGCAAATGTTGTATATTGTTTACTTACTTTTATCATAGTATTCATTTATTTCAATGAATTGACGGTTTATGGAGTAATGTACTTTATTGCTGAAAAACTGATTGTTTTACCTTTGGCTTGGAAAGAATGGCAATTAGCAAAAAATAAAAAATAATGAGTGAAGGAGGCGATTGGAAAGAACTTTTAAAGGTGTCAAAATAAATGATGTATAATTGGTCAATTACCATATAAAAACGGTGTTAATTTCAAATATCAACATCCTGAATACACACAGAGTCCATTAATAGAAAGAAAAAGACATGGCAATATTGAAATGGCAAATTTTCTTTTTAACCCGAATGTAGATATAAAATTAAGTGGTGGAAAAACATTTTAGATATTATTGATTATCATCTAAAATTTCAGCTAAGTTAACTTTGCTGTGAACTACACGTAAGATCAAAACAATAGACTCATCTTCTAAAATTTTGTATTGACCTAAAAATCTAAAATGAAAATTCTGTTGCGGCTTCAAATTGAGTTTACATGTAAGCATTTACATAAGCTACAAGGCGGGGCTTGTAGTTCGCTCCTAAATTTGTACTTTGGTACCAATTTTTAACGGAGCTCATCCTTCACCGTGGCGATGCTATGATTCAGTCAGTAAAAGCGCTTATTTTATCGCATTTTGAACCCTCACGACGAATTTCATTTTAGATATTTAGGTATTACTATATGCTTTTCGATATTATAAACTCGAATACTGTTTGGTAAAAACTTATGGGAATGGCCGATATGAGAAAACTTTGAAAGTTTTGAAATCTTTTCATAAAGGGTATACATATATTCCTCCGCTTTGATACTCCCAAAAGTTTCAATACTGTATTTAAGAATGTACTCAATATCTACATAAGCTTCAGTTGATATTTCTATTGTCAAAATTATAAATTTTATGGTTTCACATGATCTGGAATTGATATGCCATCAATAACATTTTGTTTGGCTTTTTCAAAAGCTTTCTTCATTAAATCCTCAGTAAAAGGCACAACCCTTCCCGCTTCAACATCGTCCAACCCTTCTTGAACCAATTGTTGCAATCGAGCAATCTTCCATTTATCTGTTTGCTCCATCTTAGTGCGGAGTGCATCTCTCAAAACTTCAGATGCTGAGGCATAATATCCAGATGCTACTAACTTTTGGATGAAATCTTCATACGGCTTTCCTAAATTCACTCTTTGCATTTTATGTTATTTTCATATCACAAATACATGTCATTTATGGTATATTCTGCGAAAAATGTTCTGTTTATTAACTTGTACCTTATGTGAGATATACTTTTTTATAAATTCTAAGAAAAAATAGTTTCCTCTGTATTTTCAAACAGAAGGGTATCTAAGTGGATAAGAAAAATAGACCTCAAAACCAAATTAAAAATTAGCGATTTTCGATAAAAAGTATTTCTTCACAATTGTTTAATCATGAAATCGAAGAAAAATAGTACCTTTGTGAAAGAAATGATTCACCAAAAAATTTGAGAAACCAACCCTAGGAATTTTATTGTAATATCTTTTTACTAACTTTCTATCTTGATTAAGACCTCAGTATTTGGAATAGTATTATTGTTAACATCATTTTTAGCTTTTGCCCAAAGTGAAAATAAAACTGTCGTTGTCAATGATACTTTCGAGGTTAAAAGGCTGTTGCAAGAAAGTAAGAATAATATTGGTGAAGATCCTGAAATAGTGATCAGTTATGCAAAACAAGCACTACAATTAGCAGATTCACTTCAATTTATGCCTGGAATAGCACTCTCCCTGAAAAATATAGGTAATGGCTACTATTTCCAAACAAAGCATATCGAGGCTTTAGAGTATTGGCAAAAATCATTAGAAACATACAAGCGGTTAGGCGATGAGATAGGTGAATCTAACATTCTGAGTAATATCGGTGCAATTTATTATGACCAAGGAGACTACGCTAACGGTTTAAAATACTATTTGCAATCCCTTACTCTTGCTGAAAAAACAGGCGACAAGCTTCGAATTTTGACTGCCTTAAATAATGTAGCAGGAATTTACAAAGACAAAAAATCTACTAATGAAAAAGCTTTGGCTTATTTCTTAAAGGTACTACCATTAAGTGAAGAAATAGCAGACAAAAATGCAATAAGTACTGCTGCTGCCAATATTGGAGAAATTTATTTTGATACCAACAATGACTCGTTAGCATTAGTATATTATAAGATTTCACAAAAAGCCATAAATGGACCCTTGATTCACAACTTGATTGGACGTGTCTATGAAAGAGAAGGAAAGCATAGTCTAGCCATTTCTTTTCATAAAAGAGCATTAGCCTTGGCCGAAAAGGTCAACAATAATCAGGACGTGGTACAATCTCTGATTAATTTGGGTAAATCATACATTTCAAAACAAGAAATCGTAAGTAGTATTAGTAATCTACAAAGAGCCGAAACGTTAGCCACTCAATTTCAACTCAATAAAGAACTTAAAGAAGTATATGAACTTTTAGCATTAGGTTATAGTGAACTTGATGATTTCAAGAATGCTTATGTATACCAAAGTAAATTTTCAAACATAAAAGATACCTTATATAATATTGATACAGACAAAAAACTTGCAAGTCTACAATTTGATTACGAACTGCTTAAAAAAGAAAGTGAAATTAATCTACTTACAAAAGATAAAGAACTCCAAGAGACCGCCATTCTGCGACAAAGATGGACAATTTTGGCAATTTTGATTGGCACACTTTTGATTCTTTTGAGTGCTTTGTATCTCTATCGAACACTTAATAAATTAAAATCAACCCAAGCTCAACTTATTCAATCTGAAAAAATGGCGAGTCTTGGTGCATTCACTGCAGGTATCGCTCATGAAATTCAAAACCCACTCAATTTTGTTAATAATTTTAGTGAGCTCAATACTGAATTGATCGAAGAAATGAATGAAGAAATCGAAAAAGGTGATCTCACTGAAGCAAAAGCAATAGCATCCGATATAAAATTTAACCTTGAAAAGATCAACCAACATGGTACAAGAGCTTCTGAAATTATCAAGGGAATGTTACAACATAGCCGTGCGCGTACAGGGATTTCTGAACAAACAGACATTAATGCATTATGTAACGAATTCTTAAAACTCTCCTATCATGGCCAAAGAGCAAAAGACAAAGCATTTAACGCAACTTTTGAAACTGACTTTGATGCCAATCTATCAAAAATTGATGTAATACCACAAGATATCAGTAGAGTGATACTCAATATCATCAATAATGCCTTTTATGCTGTAAATGAAAAAAGTAAAACCAACATAAAAGATTATCAACCAAAAGTGCGTGTCTCTACCAATAAAATAGGTGACAAAATTGTGATAAAAGTTGCTGATAATGGACCAGGTATGCCTAAACACATTAAGGATAAGATATTCAATCCATTTTTCACCACAAAGCCTACGGGTCAGGGTACAGGACTTGGATTATCCCTTTCTTACGACATCATCAAGGCACATGGAGGTACTTTGATGGTAGATACTGTGCCAAATGATGGCACAATTTTTAGCATTAATCTGCCGATAGAGAGAGGGGGTGTTAGTGGAAAGATGAAGGTATAAAGGCTATCTTATTATTAAATCAAATATTGCTGTTAGAAATTAAATACATAACGGTAACTATTTTATGTTTTTCGTCAAATAATCTTAAAGGCTGATTATTTTTCTAAATTTTTACATTATGTTTGTATCCATTAAATTTATTAAAATATTTACCATGTCTAAATTCATTTTCGCTTGCCTTTTTTTGGCTTTTATTCAAAACCCCATTTTTGCACAAGATGCAGATATCTTAAAAAAATTGCAGGAAATAGCAGTAGTGGATGAAAAAGTAATGATGCCTATGCGAGATGGCATTAGACTTGCTACGGATATATATAGACCAAAGACGGATAAGCCTGTGCCTGTGATATTCTCTAGAACTCCTTATAATTTTAATGCGTACAGAGATGGAAAGCTGGGCACTCGGAACTATGAAACGGCTATGCAATATGTAAAAGCGGGATATGCTTATGTTGTACAAAATGAAAGAGGTAGATATTTTTCTGAAGGTGAGTGGGATATTTTAGGCTTGCCGCTAACAGACGGTTATGACGCATTTGAATGGATGAAAAACCAAAAGTGGTGTAATGGTAAGATTGCAACTTATGGTTGTTCGTCTACAGCAGAATGGCAGATGGCGGTCGCGGCCTTGGATCATCCTTCTCATACTACATTGGTAGCACAAGGGTATGGTGCAGGTGTAGGCAAAGTAGGTCCTTTTCTTGAGCAAGGCAACTGGTATAGAGGCGGGGCTACACAGATGCTCTTTATTTCATGGTTGTATGGTGTACAAAATGATGCTATCAGACCAAGCTTCCCAAAAAATGCAACACAAGAACAGCTTATAAGAGCATCCCGATATTTTGATTTGGCGCCTGAGCATCCTCCGTTGAGTTGGAAAAAATCATTCAATCATCTTCCTGTAAGTGATTTACTAGAAAATGTAGATGGCCCTGTAGGAATTTTTTCAGACATGGTGGCACGAAAACCAAATGACCCAAAATGGTTTAAAGGAGGCTTATATCACGACAATATGCAATTCAACAAACCTACGTATTGGTTTGTAAGTTGGTTTGATGTGTCTTCTTCACCTAATATTGAATTATTTAATCATGTGAGAAAAAATGCGGTTGATCCAAAAGTAAGAGACCAACAATATTTGATCATTGCCCCTACCCTACATTGTTCTTTTACAAGAGCTACAGAAAATACCATGATTGGCGACCTAAACGTTGGGGACGCAAGATTGGATTATAATACGCTTTTGATGGGTTGGTACGACCATTTCTTAAAAGGTGAAAAACCCGATTACCTTAAGTCTCTTCCTCGTGTCAAATATTATACTATCGGTAAAAACATTTGGCAAACCTCAGAAACTTGGCCTCCTGCCAATATGCAAATGCAAACACTTTATCTCAATAGCAATGGAAAAGCAAATACAATGTATGGTGATGGCAAATTGAGCAATACGAAGCCTACCAAAGATGCTCCTGACAGCTATTATTATGATCCGATGAATCCGGTGCCTTCAAATGGGGGTAATGTATGTTGTACGGGTGATGCTATACAAGGAGGTTCTTATGACCAAAGAGTGATTGAGACTAGGCAAGATGTATTGGTATATACTACAGAGCCGTTTATGGATGGGGTGGAATTAAGTGGTCCGATCGAGGCTACCTTTTATGTATCTTCTGATGCCAAAGATACAGATTTTACGTTCAAAATAATAGATGTCTACCCAGATGGTACAGCACATAATCTTGATGAAAACATCTTCAGGGCTAGATATAGAGAAGGATTTGACAAAGAAGTATTTATGCAGAAAGATAATGTCTACGAGATCAAGTTTAGCCCAGTACATTTGTCTAATTATTTCAAAAAAGGGCACAGTTTAAGAATTGAGGTTTCCAGTAGTAACTTTCCAAGATTTGACAGAAATTTAAATACTGGTGGAGCTAATTACAATGAATCGAAAGGTGTGGTTGCTTTGAATAAAATACATCATTCTGACAAGTATCCATCACAAATAAAAATTCCAATGATTGTAAAAAAATAAAGTTTATGCTAAAAAGCATTTGTCCTAAACTGCCGTCCCGAAATATTCAAAATACGAAGGATTATTACATTAATAGTTTAGCATGTATAGAAGAAGCAGACTACGGTAATTACCTTATCGTTAGTAAAGATGATATAGAAATCCATTTCTTTGAATTTAAAGATTTGAATGAATTGGAAAATTACGGGCAGGTTTATATTAGAGTTAAAAATATAGAAAACGTATATCAAGACTTAGTGGACCGCGGGGTGAAAATCCATCCGAATGGTAAATTAGAATCTAAACCTTGGGGACAAAAGGAGTTTTCGCTATTGGATCCGGATCATAATTTATTAACTTTTGGTGAGGAAATTTAGACTTTTTTAGCCTCCTCCCAAAGTCCATCCATTTCTTCCAATGTCATTTCTTCTAAGGATTTTGGAGCATTGGCTTCAATATATTCAAAGCGTTTTTTGAACTTTAAATTAGTCTTTTCAAGAGCAGTCTCAGGATCGACATTGATAAATCTTGCATAATTAATCAATGAGAAAAGTAAATCACCAAATTCCTCTTCTACCCTATTCTGATTTTGCATAAGTATCGCCTCTTGGAGTTCTCCCATTTCTTCCTCCACTTTGGCATACACATCATCGATATGATCCCATTCAAAACCCACTTTAGCGGTCTTTTCTTGCATGCGATAAGCTTTGACCATAGCGGGGAGCGATTTAGGTACCCCACTGAGCACGGATTTTTTACCTTCTTTGAGTTTGATTTGTTCCCAATTGCGTTTTACATCTTCTTCATTTTCTACAATTACATCGCCATAGATATGCGGATGACGATTGATCAGTTTTTCGCAGACATTATTGAGTGCGCTGGCTATATCAAAATCTCCAGTTTCGCTACCAATCTTTGCATAAAAAACCATATGCAGCATTAAATCACCAATTTCTTCTTCTATCCCTTTTAGATCTTGAGCGAGAATAGCATCACAAAGTTCATAAGTTTCTTCGATGGTAAGATTGCGAAGAGATTCTAAAGTTTGCTTTTTATCCCACGGACATTTTTCACGTAGGTCATCCATAATTATTAACAGACGTTCAAAAGCTTCTAAACTTTTTGATTTACTCATTTGTTTTATTTGTATATTTGCACAAAATTACGTTTAATCTCATCAAATAAGGACAGGATTAGAACACTTTATTTGATATTAAAATTTATACCATGTTTTACGAATTTTTAAAAACACTTGTTATTATTTTTTCAGTATTTGGAATAGCAATAGTCCTAATGAATGTGCGATACATTTTCAAAAAAGAAGAATTTAGAGGATCATGCGCATCGAATAATCCACTATTAAAAAATCAATTTGGTGAATGCACGGTTTGTGGCAAGGTACCCGAGACAGATTGTGATTTGCCGTCAGTAAAAAAAGCATAAAATTTTATTAGATATGTTGTCAAAAAAAATGGAAGCAGCCCTGAATGGGCAGGTATTAATGGAGGCGCAATCGTCCCAAGCTTATTTAGCAATGGCAAGTTGGGCTGAGGTACAAGCAGGATTTGATGGAGTAACACAATTTTTCTTTAGGCACAGTGACGAAGAGCGTATGCATATGCTCAAGTTGATACATTTTATCAATGAACGAGGCGGTAAAGCGATCATACCAGCTTTAGCACAACCTGAACAAACATTTGACTCCATTCAACATGCGTTCAAAGAGCTTATGCATCACGAAGTAGCTGTATCAGAATCAATAAACAACTTAGTAGACATTGCTCTACAAGAAAAAGATTACGCTACCCACAACTTTTTACAATGGTATGTGGCTGAACAAATCGAGGAAGAAAGATTGGCAAGAATCCTACTTGATAAGTTAGAAATGATTGCAGACGATAAGGGTGGTTTATATCTATTTGACAGAGATATTTTGCAGGTGGGTGCGGTGGATAAAAATTCACCCGCATAAATATTGAGGTTTTTCAGGAAAGGAATTGGAGAAGGAAGTTCTTTCTTTTTACTACTATTGAGTCTAATCATAGTCTAAAATATTTTTATGGTTGGGATTTTTTAAAATCATTTTTAATTCTTGAAAAGAAAGTTTAAATTCTCAAATGCGTCCACAAAAGTTTGTCATTGATGTAAATCACAGCCATAATAAACTAGAAGAATCAATCTTATCTGGTAATTTCGAATTTGAAGAGCTATCAAATAAAGTATTTGATTACCAATTAAGAAACAACTTAATATACCAGACTTTCGTGAATCATCTTAAAAGTCTTACATATCCAGTATATTTACCCATTTCTGCCTTTAAACACCACTTGGTTTCTACACTTGAATCTGGGCATATAGGATATTTTGAAAGTAGCGGCACCACCAATCAAAACCAATCCAAACACTATTACCATTCATTGGAAATCTATCACCATGTATCAAAAAAAATATTTGAAGACAATTTTGGACCACTACACGACAAAGTCATACTTGCTTTATTACCCAACTATCTAGAAAAATCGAATAGCTCATTAGTCAATATGGTCAAAATGTTGATGACAGAAACGGGTAGTGATGAAGGTGGTTTTTATCTATATAATTACGATGAGTTTGCTTTAAAAATTAAAGAACTTGAGCGGTCAAATAAAAAAGTAATCGTATTTGGGGTCAGCTTTGCTCTTTTAGACTGTATAGAGGAGGTTGGAGAAATAGCTTCAAGTCATGTCACCATTATCGAAACTGGTGGCATGAAAGGTCGAAAAAAGGAAATCATAAGGGAAGAATTGCACGAAATGATAAGTAATGGATTCAACGGAGCTTTCATCTCATCCGAATATGGCATGACCGAACTTTTTTCTCAAGCCTATCTTCAAGCGGATGGCTGGTTTAAGCCAGGATATACCATGAAAGTTTTCACAACTGAAATCAATGATCCTTTGACTCGAGAGCGATTTGGTAAAACAGGAGTAATCAATGTCATTGACCTTGCTAATGTGGAGTCTTGCTCATTTATTACGACCGAAGATCTTGGCATTTTGAGAGAGGATGGGTGCTTTAAAGTATTAGGGAGATTGGATAATAGTGATATGAGGGGGTGTAATTTGATGGTTCAATGAGAGAATGTGAGATTACAAAAATGTGAAAATGCGAGAATGTGAGAATGCGAGAATGTGAAAATGCGAGAAATAAGAAATTAGAGGCCAATACATAAAACAATTACCAGATTCTTTAAATAATTTAAAGGGTATGCCTTTTTTTGAAACTAATAGCTAACGGCTCAAGACGCTCAAGACTAATAGCTTTAATAAAATCGCCTTAGAACCAAATATTATTTAAATTTTACAGCTACACCAGAGATACCTGTCCGTTGAGCCATTGTACTAATTTTGGTCAATTCTGCGAAAAGTATAGCATCCGCTCCCTGTTTAGAAGCTTTTGATTTTAAGTATTTAGCTACAACTTCAGATCTTCCCAAAGCATCAGCTGCCACGGATCCTATTACAGTGTATGGTCTATCGATATCACCAGAATATATTTTTATTTCATTGGGAGAAGTTGCGGGAAATGTCTGACTTTCTTTATTGGGATAAAAGGTGTAAATATTACACGAAGCCAATACAGAAGAAAACAAAATGATAATGACATATTTCTTTTTCATAGGTTTTAGTTTTTAATGTATTTAATAGCGGTTCCACTTGCTGTTATGCCAGTTGCCCAATAACCATATTCAATGGCCAATTTCATATGTATTACTGCATCTGCCCCTAAAATAGCTGCTTGACTTTTCATCATATCCACCGCTATTTTTGATTTGGTACCTGCATCAGCACTAGCGATGACTTTACCCAATACTTCGTATTTGCGATCAGGAGCATCCAATGAATAAACATCAATTTTAGCTGCACTACTAGCTGGATATTTATTTGGATTATCATCCGTTTTTAGATTTGCCACCGTGGAGCAACTACTAAATAAAATGGATATTGTAATAAGGTAAAGGAATTTCTTCTTCATATTTGAAAATTTGTTTACAGAGTATTTTTGTAGTTGTTTTTCATAATAACGAAGAAGGATCTTTCATTGTGACTTATATTTTTTAAAAAAATGCATTAGATTTGCAAAAACATTTGACTATGAACGCAAATCAAATAGCTGATCTTTTACACTCTTACCAAACTGACCTCTTCTCTTTATACAACGAACAAGACAAATCCTTTTGGGAAAAAACGCCAGAAGGCAAGTGGAGTGCAGGACATCATTTGATACATTTAGTACAAAGTACACGGCCGCTGTTGTTGGCATTCTCCCTACCAAAGTTTATCATTAAATGGTATTTTGGTACTGCTAATCGACCTTCACGATCATTAGAAGAGGTAATTCAAAGATACAATGAAAAATTAGCGATGGTGTCGGATGGCGTGGTATCTCCTTTCTCTCGCAAAATGCCTGATTCAAAGGGAAAAGATAGCTTTAAATGGCAAAAAACATTTACGGAGATGAATGAGCGATTGAATAAAAAGATGCTAAAATTATCAGAAAAGGACTTAGACACACTATTAGTGGGTCATCCGCTAATGGGTAAGATGACATTGAGAGAGATCTTGATGTGGAATGCTTATCATACGAAACACCATGAAAAAGTGTTGAGGGCCAAATATTTAGAATGATATTTTTGAGTCTAATTTTATTTTTGGATCAATAGGTAGCTTGCGACGTATTGAAGGCGAAGCCATAAGCAAAAAGGCAATCGTTTAGAAATAATTGGAAGAAAATGGCCAACAAAAAAAAGAATACTTATGGTCTAATCTTTTTAATCAAAATCTCTTGGTCAGAAAAAATGATGTATGAAAAGTCATATACAAAGTTGACAGTTTTGCCCTGACTATTGATGTGGGTATGGGTGATAAAATGCCAATTAAACTTTTTGCTATCCAATAAAGAACGGTCCACTTTTTTACTCGTAGACGCTTTGCCCATGATTTCCAAAAGTGTTTTACGATTGCGGTGGAGGATTTTGTCAATATCCCGAGTGGCTACATCGGTTACCAAAGTAAGTTTTTGATGATAGCTTGCTTTGCAGGAAAGAGAGCAAAAGATCTTACCAGCTCTACCTGTGAATGATTTCTTACAGAGTTTACAATTGCCTTTCATATTAAACCTTCAGATTAAAGAATTAAACTCAAAAATAGTAATAAACTTCTCAGTAATATTAGTCAATTTACGGTAATATACGATTATAAACGTATGCTACGGTAAATTTACGATTATAATGTGTTTAATGGTCTCATTTTTAGTATTTTAATAATATTTTTGTGTGAAATTCTAATTGATGAATATTTTACCCATAATTAAGGTCAAAGACACCTTTAATAATGTCTATTTTGGGTTAAAAATAGACCAACATTCTGATGCCTATAATTTGATCAAGACAATATCTGCTGCTAGGTGGTCACCACCTGTCAAACTTTGGATATTACCAAGGACTGAAGAAAACTGGCAATCCTTAAAGGAGAAATTCAAAGAATACAAAATAGAAATAATCATAGGGGAAACATATATTCTCCCTTCAACTATTAAAAAAAATGTTGAAAAAACAAAAGTCAAAGAGTTGAAGGAAAGAATGAGGCTTCCTGAAATGCATGAAAACGCACTTCTTAATTTAAAGCAGCAGTTGGTCATTAAGCAATACAGCTTCAATACCATGAAAAACTATCTATCTTGTTTTTCTGAGTTTCTGGCTTTTAATCTCGATAAAGTACCTTCATTACTTACAAAAGACGATATCAGAACTTTCCTTCTAAAAAAGATACAAGAGGATGGTATCAGTGAGTCATCGCAGAATAGTCTGATAAATAGTATAAAGTTTTACTATGAGCAAGTAGAAGGTTGGGAAAGGTTTGTGGTATATGATTTGAGGCCCAAACAGAAAAAACAATTGCCAGGTTTTTTATCCAAAGAAGATATGACGCGATTACTAAAAGCCACGGAAAATCTAAAGCACCAATGTATTTTACAACTCATTTACTCATCAGGGCTACGTTTAGGAGAATTGACAAGACTAAAAGTAAAAGACCTTGATTTTGATAACAATATCGTAAAGATTAAATGTGCAAAAGGAAAAAGAGATCGAATTAGCTTGCTATCTGAAAAAGTTAAAACGAAATTAAAGATCTATTTTGAAGAATATCGGCCAAGTTACTGGCTTTTTGAGGGACAAGATGGAGGTAAATATAGTGATAGAAGTGTTCAAAATGTATTAAAAGCAGCCGTTAGAAAATCAGGAGTGGATGAGAATACAACTGTTCATACCTTAAGACATAGTTTTGCAACACATCTTATACTTAATGGTGTAGATATCAGGAAAGTACAAGAATATCTTGGTCACTCATCGTTAGAAACTACCCAAATCTACACGCATATAACAGACCATATGAAAAAAGATACAAAAAGCCCTCTAGATGATTTGGATATTTGAAGCATAAGTCTTAGTTTTACTTCTGAAATATACGCCACAATGGCGTATAGCATGATGTTGTGTGCTATATAAATCAGCACATTACAAAAAACTTAAGTTCATTTAATTATTGAAACTTGCTAACAGAAACTTGCAAATCGAAAATTGCTAACAGAAACTTGCAAATCGAAACTTGCTAACAGAAACTTGCTAACAGAAACTTGCAAATCGAAACTTGCTAACAGAAACTTGCTAACAGAAACTTGCAAAACGAAACTTGCTAACAGAAACTTGCAAAACGAAACTTGTAAATCGAAACTTGAAACAGAAACTTGCTAACAGAAACTTGCTAACAGAAACTTGTAAATCGAAACTTGTAAATCGAAACTTGTAAATCGAAAACTTGCTAACAGAAACTTGTAAATCGAAAACTTGTAAATCGAAACTTGTAAATCGAAAACTTGCTAACAGAAACTTGTAAATCGAAAACTTGTAAATCGAAACTTGCAAAACGAAACTTGTTAAATGAGGTTTAATACAAAAATTAAGTTCAAAAAAAATATTAAAATAATTATAAAAAACAAAAATAAAAGTATATATTTGCAATTAATAAATTAAAAACAACAAAGATACAGCACACAACAGCGGTTTGGCAAAAGGCGGGATTTGGTGCTTCTATGAAGGTGAAGTGCTTTATCCAAGTTTTGTACTTCCTATGAAGTTCAGTGCTAGAAAGCCCGCCCTTCGCCAAGCCGCGAAACGTTATCGGCAACCCTAAAACGACACAACAGAATATGAAACGACTTTATCAAATTGGACTTATCGCTGTTCTTTGCAACTTTTTGACGAGCTGTAACGGACAGACAAAAGAAAGTA
>JALHLK010000014.1 GCA_022844565.1 Saprospiraceae bacterium | reverse complement strand
CAGATTTAAAAATTTAAAATGAGTTAATAAGAGTAATTATCGATTTGTAGTGAGCCAAATCAAATATGCTATTATTGATTAGCAACTACTTACGTCGATTAGCTGTCAAACTCAAGAGACAAAAGGTGTAAACTTAGAAGATTTACAAAAGAAATTGACGAGTTGACAGTGTAAATCGTTTTACAGAAATCCAAAATTATTTATACCTAGATGTTGACTGTCTTTTTATTAGTTTCGAAGGGATAACTACCACTTGTTGATTTAAATTAAAATTTTTCGATTCTATCCCTTTAAATAGATTTTCAGCGGCAACTCTCCCCATTTCAAAGGCAGATTGAGTAATTGTAGTCAAAGAAGGGTTAAGAATTGGGGCAATTTCTACTGTAGAGAAAGCAACAACTTTTAAATCATTAGGTATGCTAACAGCAGAATCCTGGCAGACCAGATATAGCTGCATAGCCAGTTTTTCTACAGAAGCAACAATACCGTCTGGCCTATCATTTGAGTTACATAAGTCTTGAATTTGTTTATAACTTTCTTCTTCTTTTCGCGAACAATACATGATTGGAACGATCTCATTCGAACTAATCTTAAAGTCGTCAAGAGCTGCTAAAAATCCATTAGCACGATTTTCACACATGGTTAGGCACTCAGAAAAAGATAAAAACATGGGCCTTTTACACCCGTTTTCTATTAAGTGTTTAGCAGATAAATATCCCGACTCAAAGTCATTGGTCAGTACTTTTGCAGCCTCAAAATCATCTAACGCTCTGTCGAAGAAAACCAATGGAACATTCTCTTTTTGCAGCCTAAGTAAATGTTCTGCACTTATTGTTTCAGCAGAAATAGAGATAAGTACACCATCAACTCTACCATTAGCGCAATCTTCTACTATTCTTCGCTCGTTTTCATATTTGTCATGTGAAAGATAAATCAAGAGATGGTAGCCTTTATTCTCAGCTATAGATTGAATACCATTAATGGCCAATGAAAAGAAATTATCGGCTACTTCTGGGATAATGACACCTATAGTATTACTTCTTTTTTTTCTTAAGCCACTTGCATAAGGATTGGGTGTATAGTTATGTTTTGAAGCTGCTTCTAAAACTTTAGATTTTGTTTTTTCACTTATTTCATGGCTGTCATCTAAAGCTTTAGATACCGTACTAATAGAAAGATTTAGTTCTTTTGCAAGTTGTTTTAAATTCATTTAGTAAAATTATAATTTTTTTCAATGTTGTAATCACTATTCGAATTTTCCACCTAAATAGATTCAACGATTATCATATAAACGTCTTCAATAGTTTATTACCCCCATTTTTTAGTTAAAATTACGAAATCGGTTTCGCAAATAATTCAAAGGTTAATTGATAGTGTAAAAAATTACGATCTATATTTGGCTTTTCAAATCGCTAACAAAATAATAAATTCTATATGGAAGAAGTTAATAGCACATTTACATCTTTAGAAATGAACCCTCTAAAAAGTCTTGATGAATGGGAAGATGCGGTCATCGAAAGATATCCAGAACCTGGTGTTAAAGCTGTAGAAAAGACAAAAGAAGATTATCGAAATTATGATGAACCAGCTAGGGATACGGTCAAAGAGTTTTATCGACTGAACCATACCTATCAGACATTGGATTTTGTAAATCAAAAAAGAGCTGATTTTTTAAAGTTTGATAAAAAAGAAATGCCAGTTTGGAAAGCATTTGACTTTTTAAATGAATTGGTAGACGATTCTGATCCTGATACCGACTTAGACCAATTTCAACATTTATTGCAGACTTCTGAGGCTATACGCGCTGATGGGCATCCTGATTGGATGGTACTCACAGGATTAATGCACGATATGGGTAAAGTTTTATGTCTTTTTGGAGAACCTCAGTGGGCAGTAGTAGGGGATACTTTTCCGGTGGGGTGTGCTTACTCTGATAAAATAGTCTATCCAGAGTTTTTTCAACAAAACCCAGACTATAATGACAGTAAATTAAATTCAAAATACGGCATCTATGAGAAAGGATGTGGTTTGAAAAATGTACATATGTCATGGGGTCATGATGAGTATGTCTATAATATGCTTAAAGATTATATTCCTCAAGAAGGACTATATATGTTAAGGTACCACTCATTTTATGCATGGCATCGAGAAGGTGAATATGATTATTTATTAGATGATCAAGATAGGGAAATGCTTAAATGGGTCAACCTTTTTAATCCATATGATTTATATTCAAAAACCCCAATTGCACCCAATTGGGAAGAGCTACAACCATACTACGAAAATTTGGTGAAAAGCTATTTACCAGCCACATTAAAATTTTAAGTAAAAGAGATTTTACAAAAGTAGAAATTCAAAACATTCGATAATCAAAAAAAAAGTTATTTATGAGAGTTATTTTAAAAGTACAAAACAAAATAAAACTTTTGTCACTGATCTTTGTGATATTGCCATTTTTGTTGAATGCACAGCAGCTCAACAAAAAGAGCATAACGGGTCAAGTTAAAGATAAAAACGGAGAGACACTCATTGGTGTAGTGGTTTTGGTCAAATCTGGTAGTGAAGCCACTGTTACCGATATTGATGGTAACTTCACCTTACAAGCTAAGGAAGGAGATATCTTAATATTTAGGTCAATATCCTATTCGACAAAGGAAGTCGTTGTTACTCCATCGTCTAATTACGAAGTAGTTTTGGAAGATGATGTTATTGCCTTAAGTGATGTGGTAGTAGTTGGGTATGGTACTACTAAAAAGCAGAGTTTATCCAGTTCGGTTGCTTCTTTACAACCAAGAGACTTGAATAGTGGTGCAATTACGGACGTAGGGCGACTACTTCAAGGTAAGGTAGCTGGTCTTAACATTACGGCTAGTGGAGACCCTAACAGACCTGCAGCAATTGTACTTAGAGGAGCTTCAACGATCAATAGTCCTTCAGGTCCTTTTTATGTAATCGATGGTGTACCGGGAGGAGATATTTCACTCGTTGCTCCGGCAGATATTGCCTCAATCGATATCTTAAAAGATGCTGCAGCAACCGCTATCTATGGTAATAGAGCAGCGGCTGGTGTAATTATGGTGACAACAAAAAAAGGTCGTAAAGGCCAAACACAAGTCACTTACAACGGATTTGCTGGGGTGGAGAACGTGAGTAGCCGCCTTAATTTAATGGATGCATCACAGCATAGAGCATATTTAGCATCTCAAGGGCTGTCCTACAATCCTATAGACGACTTGGGTGCTGATACCAATTGGCAAGACGCTGTAATGCGAAGTAGTGCATTGTCACACAACCACAATATTTCTTTTAGTGGTGGCAATGAAAATAGTACTTATGCTGCGAGTTTAAACTATGTCAATAAAGAAGGTATCATGAAAGGAAGTAGCCAAGAGAGAATTATAGCCAGATTAAATCTTGATCAAAAAGCATTTAATGACAAGGTAAAATTTTCCTTAAATGTTTCAAACTCCCAAACAAATGGCAATTTGGTTCCTTTATTGAATACTGTCTTAGAACAAGTTTCAAACCATTTACCTGTTTCTCCAGTTTTTACAGAAAATGGTACATGGTTTGAAAATTATAATATTCCGGGATATTTTAATCCTGTCGCTTTGATTGACAATGCAAAACACACTAATAATTTAAATAGCCTTTTAGCTAGTTTTAATACTGAGGTGAAGCTGCCCTTTGGTTTAACTTATAATTTACTTCTTTCTCAACAAAAACTTACTAGCAAATCTCAACAATACTACAATAGTTATTTCGGAAACTATAGTGCAAGTCAATTTTTTACCAATCCTGATCCAGGTCTTGGAGGTGCATCTTTAGTAGGAAATCTTTTTGGAATAAACGGATCTGCGTATAAAAGTATATATGAGAGAACTCAAAACAATTTAGAAACTTTTGTGAATTGGGATAAAACATTTGGTGCTCATAATTTTAACGCTGTTTTGGGCTATTCATGGATAAATACGATTTCAAATGACGGAATTGAGTCATCAAGTACTAATTTCCCTTCAGACTTTACAGGTTTTAACAATTTTGCATTAGGAAACCCATATGGATTATCCAACTTTCGTATCAACTTAGCTGGTGGTTTGGAAGAGCGATTACTAATTTCTGACTTTGCCAGAGTCAATTATGGCTATGATGATAAATATTTGATACAAGCATCCATTAGACGAGATGGAGGCTCTGTTTTTGGAGCAAATTATCAGTGGGGATACTTCCCATCAGTGGGTGCTGCATGGAGAATAACCAAAGAAAAATTTATGGCTAATCAAAACTTATTATCTGATCTTAAACTGAGAATGAGTTATGGTGTGACAGGAAATTCTGAAGGCATTTCCCAATATGATGCACAATTGATTTATGGTATCACGGGTACTTATTACGACAATGGTAAACAAGAAAATGCTTACGGACCTATCAAGGCACCCAATCCTAACCTAAGATGGGAAAAAACAGCCACAGCCAATATAGGACTTGATTTTAGCTTTAAAAAAAATGTAGTTAGTGGGTCTATAGACTTATATGATAAAAGTACCAACGACATGATTTTCAATAATGTTAATCTAAGTAGATCGCTTATACCAGGAGGCAGTATCTTAGCAAATGGGGGTTCTATCAGCAATAGAGGCGTGGAAGTTTTATTAAATGTTATGCCTGTTTTAACTGATAACTTCTCTTGGACAACTACTCTAAACTTAGCTGCCAATAAAAATGAAATCACAAACTTATCTACAGAATTTTCAAATAGTGATTCTCTTTTGTATACTCGACCTCGAGGTTCTGGGCAAACAGGAGCTACTTTACAAATATTAAAAGTAGGATACCCTATTGGTCAATTTTTCTCTTTTGATTATGAAGGTAAAAATGCAGCTGGACTGTCACAATTTAGGAAGAAAGACGAATCAATTACGACCGTTCCTTTAAATGGTTCTGATTACTTCTTTTTAGGAAATGCCCAACCTAAATTATTAGTGGGCTGGAGCAACTCAATTATGTATAAACAATTTGATTTTAATGTGTTCTTCCGGGGTGTTTTTGGCAATCAGATATTTAATGTCACAAAAGCGAATCTCTTCTATACACCCAATGCGGCTACAAGCAATCTTTCTGCTGATTTGACCGCTGAAGATAAAGTAGGTGATGCAAGAAATAGCTTTTTTTCAAACCGATTCATTGAGCGAGGTGATTATGTTCGATTAGATAATGCTACGCTTGGGTACACCGTATCATCAAAGATCAAAGGAATAAATTCACTAAGATTTTATCTAACTGGTGAAAACTTAATGACTATTACTGGATATTCTGGTATCGATCCAGAAATTAACCAAGGAGGTATCGCCCCAGGTGTAGATAATAATAATTTCTTTCCTAAGACGAGAGTTATGATGTTTGGTATAAATGCGTCATTTTAAAACAAAAATTTAAGTAGAAATTACAATTTAAATTAAAAAATAATGAAAAAAAGTAATCAATTTATTTTAGGCTTGCTATTTACTGCGATGACATTCAATGCTTGTCATGATATAGGTGTAGATGTACAATCTCAACTTACACCAGAAGTTTACCCAACTACCCCAGCTCAATTTAATTCCCTGATGGGTCCTGTTTATACCAGATTGAGAAGTGACTTCGCAATTGGTTTTTGGCAAGTGCTCAGTCATACTACGGACGAATCAGTACAACCAGCGTACGGGGGTAACTGGTTTGATGGCGGAAGGTTTATGGAGTTACACTATCATACATGGAACAAAGACAATGCATTGATCAATGGTGCGTGGAATTATCTATCCGATCTCGTAGGACTTTCTAATCAAATTCTTTTCACATTAGAAAGTGCACCGGAAGGCCAACAAAAAAAACAAAGTATTGCAGAAATGAAGACCATGAGGGCTTTGGCGTACTTTTACATGATGGACTTATTTGGTAATGTAGCCTTGGATGTAACTTTTGGATCAAAAGAATTAAAGACTAATTCTACTAGACAACAGATTTTTACTTTTATTGAGTCTGAATTAAAAGCTGCAATTCCTGACTTAAGTGCAGTAAGTGGCGGAGCTTTATATGGCAAACCTAACAAACATGTAGCCAACGCTTTATTAGCAAAAATATACTTAAATGCTCAAGTATACACAGGTACTGCAAGATGGAATGAAGCCATAGCTGCATGCGACGAAGTGATCAATGCAGGAGGAGGTAGTTTATTTGCTATAGAAAATAGAGCAACGTATTTTAATATGTTTGCTCCCAATAATGGACCTTCTTTTAAAGAATTCATTTTTGCAATACCGTACGATGCAGCAGTATCAGGTAATATGTTTCACGCTCGATATGATTTAAATAGGAATTTAGGTATTCGATACAGGTATTCAGGTTCTACACCTGGTACTAATGTAAATCCGATTATGAACTTAACCTCAGGTAATGGTTTAGTGAATAGTAGACCAAGTGGTCCAAGAATGACATTACCAGAATACCTTGCTAATTTTAATGACTCACTTGATATTCGAAATCAGCAATGGTTGAGTGGTAAACAATACTGGCAAGACGGCAGTCCAATCCTAGTAAGAACGACTAAAAAAGGATTTGATCAATTTTATACAGGTGCCGATGGAGGTGCCGCTGTAACGTACCATTTAGAATTCTCTCCAACGTTCTCTCTCAGACAAAATGTAAATACGATGGATTGTGGTAATGACGAGATAGCTTGGAATATGGGTACAAGAAATATTAAGTTTTTACCAGATTTTACAAACGTGACTAATCGAAATCAAAATAATGATATTCCAATTTTCCGTTTGTCGGATATCATCCTAATGAAGGCTGAAGCTATACTTAGAGGAGGCACTGCTACGGGTGGTCAAACTGCCCTCTCTTTAGTAAATTCATTGAGATCAAGACGTACAACAGCACCCGCTTGGACGAGTGTCACATTAGACAGTATCTATGCCGAAAGAGCAAGAGAAATGTCATGGGAAAGCTGGAGAAGAAATGACATGATTCGTTTTGGTAAGTATGAAGGTACGTGGGGACTTAAAACCAGTAAGGATGTATTCAAAAGACTTTTGCCAATTCCTCAATCAGCGTTTTTGGCTAATCCAAAACTTGTTCAAAACCCAGGGTATTAATCAAGTCTTGGCAGCTAAAGATATCATTTGTTAGTGCCTTGACGGTTAAAATTATAACACTTTGAATAGAAAAAAATTTTTGAAAACAGGGGCCCTTGCGTCCTTGGCACTACTCAGTAATCAATTATTGTCAAATGGTTTGCAATCATTTGACAATAATCTGATTCCTGCAGACGATCTTATGAAGCGATTAATCACTGAAAACGACAATCAGGTCAGTAAATTATTGAAAAGCATACAAGTTGACTCTGTAAATTTCAGCCGAAAGATCGGAAATGATTTTTCCACACTTGCCGCATCTTATTGTTCAAAGGGTTCTAAATATTACCAAAACCCACAACTCGTATCAAAATTTGAGATTTTAATACAAGTTTTGAAACGCTTCCAAACAGTAGACGGGACGATGAATTTTGGTAATTTGGAATCGCCTCCCGATACAGCATTTTTAGTTGAACTTTTAGGAGCGGGTGCAAAAATTTTGAAAAAAGACAAATCATCCGCATTAACTAAAGTAAATGAAGAAATAAAAACATTTTTACTACTAAGTGGTAACGCATTAGTGACAGGAGGGGTTCATACACCTAATCACCGTTGGGTAATTTGCGCAGCCCTTGCAAAGGTGAATGATTTATACCCTAATCCAAGATTTGTAAATAGAATAGAGGAATGGCTTAGCGAAGGTGTTTTTAATGATCATGAGGGGCATTACCCAGAAAGGAGTGGTATCTATTCACGTGTTGAAAATACGGCTTTTATCACAATTGCACATCTGATGGATAAACAAGAGTTGTTCAATCCAGTTAGAAAAAACCTCAATTTAGTTTATTATTATATTGAGCCAAATGGCGATTTGGTGACTACAGACTCGCGCAGACAAGATCAATATCAGCAATTATCCATTACACCCTATTATTTGAACTATCGCTATATGGCCATAAAAGACAATAATAGCGATTTTGCAGCTGTTGCAAAATATATTGAAAGTTTACCTTCATTTGAAAAAGAAATCGTTCAACAAGCACTTTTTTATTTTTTAGAAGAACCCATTTTACAACAAGAATTACCTGCTCCGAAACCTTTAGTGACAGATTACAAAAAATTGGTCTCCACTTCACATTTACTTCGTATTAGAAGAGGACAAACAGCAGCTACACTTTTTGGTGGTGTGGACTGGCCCTTAGTAATTGGTTCAGGAAGGTCAAATAGCCCAAACTTTTTTGCATATAGAAAAGGTCAAGCGATTTTGAAATATGTCAGGTTATCTTCTGCCTTTTTTTCAATGGGATATTTTTATAGTGAAGGGATAAAAGAAGAAGAGAAAGGTTACTTGCTTTCCAAAAACTTAGAAGTGCCATACTATCAGCCATTGCCCGAAAACCTTAAAAAGGTAGATGGGGATTACAAATTATCACAAAGTGTTGATGGCCGTTTCTGGAATAAAATGAGCTTTGAAGAAAGACCAATTAGCAACTTAAAAACCTTGAAAACAAAAGTATCATTAAATGAAAATAATGGAACCTGTGAATTGCAGTTTGACGTTACGGGTCTTGCAGGAGTACCGGTAACCATTGAATTGTGTTTTAATGAGCAAGGTAAGTTATCAGGAACAAGTTCGCCTGAAAATGATATACAATTTTTGGAAAGTGGTTTTGGAAAATTTGAAAATAATGGAGACTCGATACAATTTGGTCCAGGTGTTGTGGCTCATCACTCAATTAAGGACTTAGCAGGAGAAAGGTATAGTACGCACTTTGGTAGCTTAAAAACAAATGGAAACCATGTGTACATAACAGGAGTTACTCCATTTAGTCATAAACTTACTTTTAGCTAGATTTTCCATTCAAAATATCAGTATGATTAACTACCCTTCCTCATCCTTTTTGGACCATACCAAAGCCAAAAGCCAGTAATCGTAAATGTCAGAAGAGCCAAGCCCATAATGGTAGTATAGAATAACTTGAAAAGAGAAGCACTATTATTGGTCAACTTATCAATAATCAGACCATCATGTACATTTTCGATAAAATCAGATCGCCTAACATCGATGCTTAATACCTTAGCTGTTGCTCCATCAATTTGAACTGACCAATAATCTTTATCAAAAATAAATTTAGCTACCCCTTTTTCTTTATTAATGTCTAAACGGTCTAAATCTATTGGATAATCAACTCCATTTTGTGTCTTAATTGCAAAAATTGCTTCATTATAAAGCGAATCTAATGGTAGCCAATCTCTAAATTCTGCTGAAGTACCTTTTGCTGTATTAGGCAGTAGATAGCCATTACTATTTTTTTTCCAACCAAGCAATAAACCCGTCAAAGCGACAATAAAAAAAAATACAAACAAGCCCGCACCCGTAATGCGATGTATTTTTCTAAAAACACGTAACGTTTTCGCCTGTTCTGCTCTTTTTATATGATCGGACAATTCAAATTATATTTTCAGCAAATATCCATAAAACTTCTTAAATATGTAGTATGAGACGTGTAAAATATAAAAGTGTAATGTGAATACACCATTAACCCTAATTACGCATTAGACTTTGTTTCAAGAGGAAATATGACAAAAAAGTTGTGATGCACATGAGCAGTGTAAAAAATTGATATCCGAAATATCAATTTAGCAGTGAACTAATACCAACTGGATTTTAGCTTCTCCAATAATTTTAGCAGTCAAAACTGCATTTAGGACATGAAAGACGTTAAAAATTGTCCGCAAGTCAATTTAGTCTTAAACTGTGGCGACCCGTCACAGCTATTACAACTGTAAGTTAGGTAGTTTATATTTTCTTGCAGTTCACCACGTTGGATGTTATCCTACCCGGTAAATTTCTAAGGCTTAATTCGGGATTAATGTAGAAAAAACAATTAAGAAGTGAAAGCCAAAGGTACATTCATAAAACGAATAATGTTGTCATCTTTTCCTTGATATATAATATTAATTCAAAATATGTTAACTTTACCCTTTTAAACCAGATTACGCATTGGACTTTATTCGAAAGGAAATTAGGCAAAATAGTAGTGAAGCATGGAAATTTTCATCCGCAGATGCAGCCTTAGCTGCATAGAGGACGGAAAATTGAGTACCGAAACTAATATGAAGCATAATTTTCTTACAGTTAATTTCTAATGCTTAATCTGGGTTTAATTGAAATAGGTTAATAATTTCATTAAAATTTGAAAATTCTCAAAATAAGATACTATGAGTGAAGTATTATATAATGAAGATAATGTCCGTAGTCTTGACTGGCAAGAACATATTAGGGTCAGACCTGGGATGTATATTGGTAAGTTGGGCGATGGGTCTTCGCAAGATGATGGTATATATGTACTCTTAAAAGAAGTCATTGATAATAGTATTGATGAATTTGTAATGGGTCATGGAAAGCATATTGACCTAGCAATCCAAGATGGTGTTGTAAAAATCAGAGATTACGGTCGTGGTATACCTCTTGGTAAGTTAATAGACTGTGTATCAAAGATCAATACGGGTGCTAAATATGATTCTAAAGCATTCAAAAAGTCTGTAGGTCTAAATGGTGTTGGTACCAAAGCAGTGAATGCCTTGTCTGATAATTTTGTTGCAAAAGCAGTAAGAGAAGGAGAATGCAAAACCGCAACTTTTCGTCATGGCGTTTTACTTAAGGAGACAAAAGTTGAGAAAACTACAGAACCCAATGGAACATATATCGAATTTATACCTGATGAGTCTATTTTCAAAAATTTTAAATATCGGTACGAATTTGTAGAAAATCAATTGTGGAATTATGCCTATCTCAATGCCGGTCTCAAGTTAAATTATAACGGAAAAACACTGGTATCTAAAAACGGTCTACTCGATTTATTAGAAAGAAAAACAGATATTGCATCTCTAAGATATCCGATCATCCATCTTAAGGCAGAAGATATTGAAGTAGCATTTTCTCACGGGTCTAATTACGGTGAGGAGTATTATTCATTTGTCAATGGGCAAAATACTACTCAGGGAGGAACACACCTTGCAGCCTTCAGAGAGGGTCTTGTAAAAACGATTAGAGAGCATTATAATAAAAATTTTGATACTCGAGATGTACAGTCTGCTATCATTGGTGCCATCAGCGTGAAAGTAGAAGAACCCGTATTTGAGTCGCAAACAAAGACAAAATTAGGATCTCAAAACATAGCGCCTGAGGGCCAAAGTGTAAGGGGATTTATATCGGACTTCCTTAAAGTGCATTTGGATAACTTCCTACATAAAAATAAAGATGTCTCTGATATGCTGCTTCGTCGAATACAGCAAAGTGAACGTGAACGTAAGGAGATATCAGGCATCAAAAAGCTAGCCAATGACCGAGCAAAAAAAGCGGCATTACATAATAAAAAACTAAGAGACTGCCGTGCTCATTTTAGCGAAAAGGGTAAAAAGTATGACGAAGAAGTTCGACTGGGTACTACCATATTTATTACAGAGGGAGATTCTGCAAGTGGGTCGATCACAAAAGCACGAGATGTAGAGACACAAGCTGTATTTTCATTGAGGGGTAAGCCACTCAATTGCTATGGTATGACTAAAAAAATAGTCTATCAAAATGAAGAGCTCAATCTATTGCAACATGCTCTAGACATAGAAGATGGTATCGAAAATCTTAGATTTAATCGGGTAGTCATCGCTACTGATGCTGATGTGGATGGTATGCATATACGATTGCTTTTACTTACGTTTTTCTTGCAATTTTTCCCGGATTTGGTCAAGATGGGTCATCTATATATCTTAGATACACCCCTATTTAGGGTTAGAGATAAGCAAAAGACTTATTATTGCTACTCCGAAAAAGAAAAACAAGATGCCATTGGAAAACTGAGAGGAAAACCAGAAATCACCCGATTTAAGGGATTGGGAGAGATTAGTCCTAATGAGTTTGAAGACTTCATAGGACAACATATCAAATTAGACCCTGTGATCATGAAAGACAAAACCAATATCGAAGAGATACTTTCTTATTATATGGGTAAAAACACACCTTTGAGACAAGAGTTTATCATTGATAATCTTAAGGTGGAGTTGGATGTGATTGTGGCCCAAGAGGAAGAAGTAACAGATTTGGTTGAGGAGGTAGAGGAAATGGGTGTATAAAGTTTGTTTTTAACAAAGACAATACCTTTTTACGTGCGAATTTAATTTTTGATAATTACGCCATCGTATTCTATTGCAAATGTCATCGTAGATAAGTCTGCTATCAAATGAGCGTAAGCACCACTCGATGACCAAAGTATGTCAATTACCTGAGGGTCATTGTTTTTAAACTCAACTTGACCTTCGAATGCCTTATGCGTATTCCTCAATTTTATAAGTTCTAGTTGTTTTAGAACTGCTGGTTTTTTTAAACTTTCTTCAATTTGGTCTAAAGATAATGTAGATCTATTGATCTCTTTATGGCCATCTTGCCCCGCTTTTTCTACTGAATCATAATCATTTTTACCTAAAAATAGGTCTAGATACCATATTTGCGGGGTGCCAGGAAGGAACATTTGTATAGCTCTGGCCATCAAAAGTTTATTTTCATCTTCGCCTAAAGCACTGAAGTAGGTCGCATTCACTTGGTAATAGGATATTTTTTTGCCATCGGCACCATATAAGTTTTTAACTCGACCGCCACGATCAATAACCAATTGCATTATCTCTTCAATCTCTACATCTGTCAGTAAACCGTTCTGAAAAAAGCCATTTACCTCTTTACCTTTTAAGTCTAATACTGGAATACCATCGTGACAACCCAACATATTCACCGTTTTAAATCCTTTTTTGATGATTTCTTCAGACCAATTCATCAATGCAGTTGAATTCTTTTTTTCTAAAGTGTGAAGGAGCAGTCCGGGCAAGAAAAAATCATAAATCATATAACCTTCATTGGCTACTTCGTCATGGAGATGGAGTCCATACTCAGCGTGAATTTCGGGTAAAAGTTGAAGATTATGTTTTTTAGCCATGTCATTTATGCGACCAAGATATTCCCAAGTTCCTGGTTTATTGAAGAAGTTTGTCTCACCTATTTCTTTATGTAGGTAGGCAAAGGCATCTAACCTTACGATTTTACATCCATATTTTGATAAAGAAGCAAGAACATTGTCATAATACTCCCATACTTTTTCTGACTTAGCATTGACGTCCATTTGACCTAAATAGGACATTTTAGATTGGCTCTCGTCAAAAGTGGTTTTTTGATAAAACGTATTCCAATAAGGCCTTTCTGATCCATCAGGAAATTGAACTTTCAAGATAGGTAGTCCAGATTTTCGCATGAATAATTTATCCAGATATTCTTTCTTTGGAAGGATGACACCTTCTTCATTCATCTCTCCATGACCCTCCCAGAAATCATTCCAATTGATAAAAAAGTCAATAAATGGAGAGTCATCCCCTTTTTCTAGCATATCTTTAAACTGTGGAGAAGCTACAGAAAGGTGGTTTAATACAATATCGAATTTGAGCTCAATCCCTAATTCTTCTAATGCTTGCAAATCGGCCTGCTTCACCAAATCTTGGTTAATACCGTAATCTATTATCGAAAACCCTCGATCAAGATCACTATTAAAAAAGGTGGGAAGGACGTAAAATTTTGAAAAAACATTTGCCAATTCCTCACGTTGTAGCAAACTAACGATATCTCCAAGATTCTGTCCAATACTATCAGGATAAGCATTGAGCATTACCCCCTGATTTCTTTTAATATTTTTTGAATCTTCTTTCATGATATCTAGACCTTTTTTTAATTTGAATGTAAAGATATGAATTAAACCTAAAAATCTAAATGTGTTCCGTAATGAAGGTCAAAAGTACAATAAAATCAACATTTTTTGCGACAAATCATAGTGCCACTATGGTGTATGACTGAAAGGTGCGTAGCAAAATTCGAGGGCCCTCGAATTTAATGAAGGAACCGTCAGCTTACCTGACGGCTTAGACAAGTTCCTTCAAAAAAAATAACTAATTTTGACCTATAATAGGAAATCCATTTTAGTTTTTTAGGTTAAAGGGTTTTCAAAAAAGATAAATTTTAGCCGTAGTCAAAGATCTCTTTTAATTTTTCGCAAACTGAATAACTCAAGATTTCATTAAGCCTGTCAATTTTATGTATAAATCGAACTCTATCTACAGCTCGCATTTGATCAAGAGCAATTTCTCCTTCCTGGTTTTTTAAGTTTATAAAGATCCTTGTCGGGTATTTTCGAATTGTGTGTGTTATTGGAGCTACCAATATAGTTTTTAGATTGTTGTTCATTTCATCTGGTGATATTACGAGGCATGGTCGTGATTTTGATATTTCACCTCCAATAGTTGGGTCTAAGCTCACTACCCATATTTCAAATCTTCCAATTTTTCGATCATTACCAATCATCTACGTCAAATTCATTGATTAGATCTACAAACTCATTGTCTTCAATTTCGTCATTTTCTTTGAAGTTTACATTTGCCTCTTTAAATTGTGCATCCCAATTTTCTCGTATTTTTTTTTGTATGGGTTTGATAACGATCATGTCCTGGACTATTTCGATCTCGACATTATCTGCCATTTCACACCTTTCCAGAAATGCTTTTGGTATAATAATACCTGATGAATTCCCTATTTTTCTAATTTGTTGGATCATATCAAATTTTTAAGTTATAACAAATGTAGTAACAATTATTCAATATTTGCAAATATTTCTTCATTTGGTGTATATAACATTTTGCACTTTTGAAAACATGGCCCATGTTTTACCCCTTCGCTAAAAGGAGCCATTGGCCATATTTTAAAATGTTTTTGATTTGGTTTTCCCTTTTTAGGGAGTTAGTGGGTAAAATCTAAAACATTTTTGGCAATTTGTTACACACCTTCATTTGGATAATGCTTTGTGCATGTCAAAGAGAATTTTTAAATTTTTTATCCAAAATGAAACCTTTCCAACCACGCTAACCTTTTACCTAGAAATAGCGTTTAATTGTTTTAGAAAAGCTAATTTTCGCGATGACTAACAAAAAAATATATCTAGATTACAATGCAACTACGCCTTGCGATCCTCAGGTTGTAGAAAAGATGATTCCATTTTACAGCACAATGTATGGAAATGCTTCTAGTAAGCACCATCCATTTGGTTGGGAGGCAAAGAAGGCTGTTGATCTTTCAAGAGGTGCGGTTTCTCAGTTAATTGGGTGTAGTGATGAGGAGATTATATTTACTTCAGGAGCCACAGAAGCCTTAAACCTTGCTATTAAAGGCATTTACCAAGCATACGCCTCTAAAGGTAAACACATCATAACTTGCCAAACAGAGCACAGTGCAGTACTTGATACATGTGAATACCTCGAAAAAATGGGTGCAGATATCACCTATCTCTCTGTAGATGAAAATGGTAATATTGATATAGCCAATTTAAGAGAATCAATACGTGTTGACACTTTAGCGATTGTGATCATGTGGGCAAATAACGAAACTGGAGTAGTGCACGACATAAACGCTATAGCTGAAATTTGTTATGAGAAAAATGTCTTTTTAGTAGTAGATGGCACCCAAGCGGTTGGCAAAATTGATGTCGCTCCACATATTACAAAAATTGACTGTATGGCATTTAGTGCCCACAAAATGTATGGCCCGAAAGGTGTTGGAGCGCTTTATGTAAATAAACCCAAAAGGATAAAACTCACTCCATTATTGCATGGAGGTGGTCATGAAAGAGGATATCGATCAGGCACCCTTAATGTTCCTGGCATTGTGGGATTTGGCAAAGCAGCCCAATTATCATTAGAAAGTCTCGAAAGTGAATGTGTAAGATTGTCCGCGCTCCAATCGTATCTTGAGTCAAAACTTTTGACAATAGAAAATTCTCAAATCAATGGTCAAAAAGCGCGAAGGTTACCAAATACCACGAACATATTACTTAGATTTGCTGATAACGAACAACTTCTAAGCACCTTCAATCAAAATATAGCTGTTTCAACTGGCTCTGCATGTTCGTCTGAAGATGCGCTACCTTCTCATGTTTTGACCGCTATGCACTTGACCGAACCGCAGGCTAAATCTTGTTTAAGAATTAGCTATGGAAAATATACAACGCAAGAAGAAATTGACTTCACGGTTGATACCATAATTGCTGGGGTCCAAAAGGTAAGAACAGCATCCCCCAAATGGCAAATGTTTAAGCAAGGATATGATATGACGGAGTATTGAAAACTTAGATAAACAGCTCTTTGTGTTACCAAAAAGGGTTAAATTCTAGCCCTGAGGTATTCTAACTTTCCATGAATCTGGTACTCGTTTTATATCTGGTTTCAAATCACTAATCAGTTTTAACACATCAGATCTACTGATTTGTCCGACAAGTTTCCCATTTTCAATAACTGGAAATCTCTTAAAATTACTATGTACAAACATATAAGCAACTTCAATAACTGTCTTATTAGGGCCAACACTAATCACATTGGCCGACATATAGTCTTTGACTTTACTACTACTGCTGGGTCTCTGATTATAATATGAATCGACAATAGTCTTTAGGCAATCCTTTTCTGAAAGCATGCCTATCAATTCATTTTTTTCATTGACGACAGGTGCACCTGAAAATTTATTTTTTGCAAGTACTATTGTTGCTTCATCAATGGTCATTTCTGGGTCAAATGTCATGACTTTTGTAGCCATAAATTCTGAAATTGGTTTATCAAACATATTATATACGATTTAATTTACCCAAATATAGATTATTGTTTTGATATATGCAAAATATTATAAAACAAATATGATTTATCTAAAAAAGCTGTAATTTGTATCTAAAAGGTAATCATTAATTCATGTATTTTAGGATAAAGGTTTGTTCTTTTTAACTCACCCTACTATTTTCAGCCTGCCCTGTTGATCTAATTTTATAATTTGATTTCTTGATTTTTCCAAAATTCCATGTGGCTATGCCTCTTATGTATGAATTATTAAATCTCCTGTTAAAGTAAATCACAGTTTTGCCAACATCGTAGGTCCCAGAAGCAAAGGTTCTATTAAAGATATCATTTGCAATAAATCTAAGCTTGACTTTATTATCCAAAACATCCTTTTCGACACCTATCATAATTAAGGATCTTGCAAAATCGTCATTTAATCCATCCTTTTTCCTGCCCATATACCATGCTAACAATTGGAGTTTAAATAAATCTTTGACATTATAGGAATTGCTGGTATGAAAGTATACCTGAGGTGCTGGGTCATTTAGGTTGAAATCATATTTATTGTCAAAAAGTTTGTTGTAACTTATGTTAAAAGTATTTATTGAAGTAAAGGATTTATGTGTTATATTTTTTGCAAGAGCGGCAAAATAGCTATGACCTTTTTCTAGATTTATACCTTTCAAGATATAACTAAGTGGGGTTGTGCCTCTCAAAGCTGCTGCATCCAATGGGTCTATTAAGTGATTATACCCTACTCTTACATCATATCCTTTGTAATTGGCACCCATTTCTAAAGCGTGAGTTTTCTCAGGTATCAAATTGGGGTTTCCTTCTATCGTGGTAAATGGATCTTGATAAATGACATACGGGTTGAGGGCCTGATATCGGGGTCTAGTAATACGAGCTACATAGGCAAATCTCATTTTCATAGAGCCTCCTAAACTTGTATTGAGCTGTAAATTTGGAAAAATATTAACGTAATTGTCACTCAACAATTGTCCACCACCTACACTTGTATTTAATTCATAATCAGTCCATTCGCTTCGTAATCCTACTGCAAGATTTACTTTTTTGAAACTGCTACTGTAGTTAAAATAAGCAGCAGATATCTTTTCGTAATATTGAAAATCATTGGATAAAATCTTATCTATTATAAATGTTGACCCTCCTTCATTTATAAAAAAATCTGTTGCTGATTTTGTGGCTACATAACTAAACTTAATTCCTAAATCCAGTTTTGAATTGCCTTTGAATATTTTAGTGAAATCACCTTGTGTACTAGAAACATCTATATTGTGACCTACACCATTTTTTAGCAATCTGATGCCTTCCAGATTATTCACAGTGCGGTTTTCACTTATGAAATCATTGATTTCAGAGGTAAATTGAGAGTATTGAGATCCGATAAATAAGGTAGACCCAAGAGAATCGAGACTTCTATTGTAGTTTAAAGTAATTGAATTATTTTTTCTTACTTCATCCTTTTCAATGTCACTTTTATAAAAACTATTTTTTGCTTGATATGTAATAGCATTATTGCTTTTGGTATTTCCTCCCATTTTTTCTAAGAATCCACTGTAAGCTAAGTTGACAACACTCTTTTTATCAAGATTATATTGCAAACCCAAACCAAAATTGGAATAATTTTTTAGCTTTCGTTGCCAATCTGTGGTTAGATCAGATTTAAAAGGATCATCGAGTGAAGGTCTCGTTCTAGTCGTGTGTAAAAACTCTCTATTATATCCAGACAAAAAAGAGTAATTACCTACTAATGATACCCTATTTTTGACATAAGTCAGATCAACAAATGTTTGGGCATTCGTACCTGCAAAGTCTGAATGAGTGATTTGTTGAGTAATTGTTCCTAAGATTCCTGCATCTTGATTTTGCTTAGTGACAACATTAATCACTGCCTTTCCTTCGGCATCGTATCTAGAAGAAGGGTTTGAGATGATATCGATTTTGACAATTTGAGAGACAGGTATGGCAGATAATTGCTCATTAGTTATAAGACGCCCATTTAGAAAAATAATGGCTTCTCCTTTGCCAAAAACAGAAAACTGTCCATTGTTTTCTATTATATTTGGTGACTTAGACAAGATCTCCGTCACTGAGCTACTAGCAGATAAAATAGTTTTGTCTACATTTATTTCTAAATTTCCATCAGAATTATATTTTACTAAAGGTATTTTACCGACAACAGTCACAGTAGACAACACATTTGCATGGACTTGCATTATTATTGTCCCTAGATCAATACTAGCTTGCCCATTGTATACAACCTTTATGGTCGTATCAGCATAAGCTAATGCTGTAAACTTTAATAAAACTTCATTATGATTTAAATCCTTTATAACAAATGTCGTATCTTCAAAAATAGTACCTTTTACAAATGAAGAGTCTGCCGTAGATAAAACATATACATTACCAAAGGCAGGTTCATTATTGCTTGTAACCACTCTTCCTTTTATACTTTGTATGCCCTGACTCGAAGAAATGAATGGTGATAGGACAAAAGAAGCGAATAAAAAATATAAAAGAATTTTCATCAAGTTTGAAAGTTTAAGATGTGTTATGACAGATAATGAAAAATCGTTTTGGATTGATATCATAGAGCCTATTAAGTTACTTTAATATTTTTTTGTCTAGCTTCAGTCTAGCTATCAATTTTTCATTCTTTCTTGGGTCTTTATCAATTGTTGACATGAGCCCTATTCTAATTTGGGTATCAAGAAGATCGGGTGAAGGAAAATTAACATCTTGAATAAAAACATAAATTGGTATTGCCGAAGAAATGGAAGGCCAATGAAACCCACAATAAATTGGTTTTTTATCTAAAGTTACAACAAACATATTGCCATAAACACTAGTAGACCTGAAATACAATTTGTTTTTCAAAAACGGAAGTGTAATCGTATGAGTAGCCGTATCATATTTCTGAATATCATCGTATTTTAAGATCGGTGTTTCTTGAAGCTCAATCGCATCTAATTTAATCTTACTATAATCCACTCCGTAACTTGCATGAAGATCTCTTTTTGGCATATAAATTTCGAATCCTTGGCCGATGCTTGTTTTCGATGACTTTTCTTTACTACAAGAACATACAACAAAGGTTAATGTCAGAAGCATTATTTGTTTGTACGTCACTTTTAATTGGTATAAAGATGTTGAAATATTTTTCATGTTTTGAAATTAACTAATAAAAAAAATTTTACTTTAAATACAACGTACCTTAGCATACATAAATGATTTAAATCAAAGCCATAAACTGGCCATTTCGGGACTTATTCTGTATGCTTAATTTTATCTTCAATCGGATATAAAAAGTAACATTATAGTTACTATTCTTCGTTGTTTCCAACTTAATTATCTTTAGTCTTTATTCTATCTTTATTCATTTCAAGAAACATGTCGTCACACTGTTTTAAATAATCTTTTATAGGTTTAAGCCCTACAGAAAGTCTTCTTTTATCCAAATTAAGGGTATCACTGCATGGTTTAATTTTTGTACCATTTTCGCCCATATTTACTTGAGTACCGTAAATCTGAGGTTTACCTTCATTTATATTTATCCTATCTATGAGGTAAGCATAATTTTGTCCTGATGCATTTTTCTTGTCCACTTCAAGCTTCATCAATTTAAGTATTTTTTTCTGAAAAGGAAGATCAAAGTCGCTATGTTGTACCAACATCCAATAATTATTTGAGCTTTCTTTTCCTACTAAATCATAACTAGGGAAACCATGTTTATCGGCAATTTTTTTTACTAAAGGAAAGTTAGATCGAATCACTTTTTGAAAATGTGCTGCAGCGTTTTCACTATTTTGGATTGTCAAAGCACTTTGATCTTCTTTAGCTAAACTATCAATTTGTTTTGAAAGTGAAAGATTAAATTTTTTATTTTGACCATATGCTGATATTAGAACAAGCGTAAAACCTAGTATGTAAACGGCTCTGTCTAATTTTATCATAATTTTTTTAGATTACTTTTTAAGTTTAGAATTTATATTTACTAATTTTAATAGAGGGGTCATTTCCTGGACTTTTTACTTAAACAAGTCAATTTTTAATGTTTGTCCAGCTTTTACTTGCACGGTTTTTCGATACCCTAGTCCAATGAACCCTAATACATAGTTTCCTGGTAAAAGCTCTTTAAATTCATATTTCTCTGATATGAATGGTTTTACCTGAATTGCTTCGCTTTCAAAAAAACGATTCGTAATCAAGACATTCATATCAAATATCCCTAACCTTAAATCTTTTACGAGTATACCATCATACCCAGTGACACCTTGCATCGTGATGACAATATCGCCATAAGTCATGATCTCTTCTTTTTCGCAAGATGTAAATAAGACACAAGAGATTAATAATATAAGAATTTTTGTTTTCATAAATGTTTTTCTTATTTCATATGAATGGTTACCTTTTTTCTAATTTTTATTGATTCGACAAAGCTATTGTAAAAACGTAATGTATAGGGTTAACTAGCGTTAAATGACGTTATTTAATGTTAATAAATTTTCAAATTGGGTTGTTTCATTAGAAAAATGGTTGAATGTTAAATCTGTTCATTTTTTTGCCCACTCTAATATGGATTCAGCATTCATCTTTATGTTATCTCTATTGTTTGAAAGTTTTGCATACTTCAAAGAAATATTTGCTGAGTTAATAGCTCCTTTATAATCAAATAAGTCAGCTTCGATCAGAGATTTTTTCCTATAGAAGACTAAGTTATCTTCTTCTGTCCCCTTTTCAATGGCCGTGTTTATCCATATTAGTGCTTTTGTCAAATTCTTTTTTGCTCTTCTATTATGTTCTGCAGCATTGTAGTAGTCCCAAGCGGAAGGTCCGCTCAAAACTTTATCAATGTTTTCACTTACAATTTTATCTGTTGGCACTTCAATTTTCATGGGTACACTTATATTGTCCCATTTAATTTCTAAATTACAAGATTCATATCCAATATTTTCTATACTTATTGTGAACGTTTCGGTTGTGGTAACAATTTTGGGTTTCACACTAAAGCTAACTGCAATTTTTGAAGTATCCCAAACTGCAGGCAATCCTAAGTTGTTAATGTCAGTATAAAAGTATATTTCCCAAATTTCTTTTCTAGGTTTAGTATAAATTGAATAGGTACCTTTTTTCAATTCTTTGTTTTCAATTTTAATGTCGTCGCTAAACGTAATCGTTGAGTTTTTATTAGCAGCAGTTCTCCAAATAGTATCATACGGAACAAGATTTCCAAATATTTTCCTGCCGTTTTTACTTGGTCGAGAATAGTCCAATGATATAAGAGTAAGTCCGACTATTGTTTCTGATTTTGAAGGGGTCGACGGCCAAGGAATTTGAATTTGTCCAAATAATGTTGACCAAAAATTAAGTCCCAATGTGAAAAACAAAATTAATCTAATATCCTTCATGCAAAATTATTTCATTAAGTATCAAGTTACTTTCGAATGAAGTGTATTAACCAAGTAAAGGATAATACCTCTCCTCTAAAACCCTAAAATGCCACCGTTGATGTCCTGCTATCATAAAACCCAAGGCAAGCGGTCCGTATTGCACATCATTATATGCATGACCATTTTGCAGTAACATTTCATCGGTAAATGACTCGTACATCATGATAGTAGCTCTGCGGATGAGCATCAATTCCTCAAAGATTTCATCCAGCGGTCTTCGAGTTGCTTGTGCGTTTTTAGCAAATTCATTTTCGTCATAAGGAGCCATTTTCTGTTTGTCACCTCGAGCGATGGAAAGAATGCGATATACAAAAACCCTTTCTGTGTCAATAAAATGTTGTAGAATATCGCGGACAGTCCATTTGCCTTCGACATACACCTGATCACCTAAGGCTTTCCATTTGTCTACAGGTGCGTCAATCAATTCTTGTAAACTCAATGCTAAAGCGTCTACAACACTCAAGTGGTCATCTGCCAAATTTATATACCTATCAAAGTAATCGGGCATGATTTTAATGTCTGCTTTTTTCATGATGCTATTCATTTTATTGTTAAACATTTTTACTTAAGACCATTTCCCAATTCCATTCCCAAGAAAGTCCTTCATCCAATGAAAATGCTTGTGACCAAATTGGATGGTTTGGGTCTGTAGCATCCCATTTATAAACAACTAAGATTTCTTTTCCATTAAAAACATCTTTTGTAAAAAATTCACCGACTTTGTTTTCAAAACTCCCGACTACAGGATGGGTATCCATTTTGGGATTACTACTATCGATCCAGTAAATAGTCCAAAGCTTTGATTGCGGATCAAATAATCTTACCGCCATGCCTTCAAAGGGTGTATCATCGAAATTTGCATAGTAGTTTTCAATATTTCCCATGAGTGTTTTTCTTAGGTGAATTTTTGATTCAAAGGTTGCCCATTCGGTGCATCCAACCATTCTTTCTTTTAGCTTGCGGTTCTTTACATGCCATTTTCCTTCTAAGAAGTCAAAGTCAAAATAGGTTGAATTGATAGATGGTTGAATGGTCAAGCTTGGATGGAAGGAAGTGATTTTTGTTAAATCCATTTTATTTTGATTATTTAGTGGTTAAAAAATAGTAATTGTGATCTTCGTCTAGTTCCCAATTCGTAGATAAGTAAAGTTGATTGGCAATTGTATTCGTCTTTTCCGTTTCTAAAGATAAACCACAGGCTCCTGTTTTGATAGCATAATTTCTACTTGCATCAATCAAGGCCTTGCTAACTCCTTGCCCTCTGAAGTCCGGAGCAACAAAAAGATCATTCAATAACCATAATCGCTGCATTCTGGTAGATGAAAACAAAGGGTATAACTGTACAAATCCTGCCTTTTTCCCATCCACTTCACAAAGAAATATCACGGACTCTTCTCGAGTCAATCGATCTGTCAAAAAAGACACAGCACCTGCTATATCGCTATCTTTACGGTAGAAAACACGGTATTGGTCAAAAAGTGTTGCCAAATCTGGCACATCTTCAACTTTTGCTTTTATAATTTTATTTGTTGACATATTAGTTATTTAAATATTAATAGTAGGTTTTATATATATTATGTCTTTCTTGAAATCTAAGACTAAATCAAATCTTTTCAATACATCATTCCCGAAGTAATTAACCATTTCGCCCATTGGCCCATCCCCTTCCATGATAAGTGTCTGCACATTATCTACTTCAAAACTACCAATATATATTTTGGGTATCATGACGGTTTTAGTTTCAAACTGATTACCAGCACCGTCACTTATTTTAGATTCCTTTATTACTTTTAAATTCGAAGGCAAATCATTTTTATTCATCCATGTCTTATTGAGTATCATCGCCAATGCTGATCCATTATCCATTAAAAAATAGGACTTATGTTTTCGGTCATCACATTGAACTACGGCTTCAATACATGGCCAAGATTTAATAAAAACAAGATTTGTTTTTTGATACTCTTTTAGACTATTGGGCAATTTATCTCCTACGATAAGGAAATGTTTTTCATTATTGATGGTTAGAATTTTATTTTCAAAGGTGTGCCATCCAAATCTACCATCCATACCATGAGCTGCATTTTTTGCATTGGAGACCATCGGATTATTCCAAATGGTTTTACCAATTTGGATGGTATTTATTTTGGCTTGTGTTACCTTGCTTCGACCTTGATTTGTCAGCCTGAAATCAAAAGTGCCCAAGTCAAAATGTATCTTTAAACTATCCTTGCCATTGACTACGGCATCCACAACTATTGCATTATATTCGTTGAGTTGAAAAGGTATAGTATCATTTTTTAAAGAAGCAAATTGAGATTTGGACTCACAGCATTCGATTCTAGTAAAACAAGTATCCTTTTCGTTCAATAAAATGATGAAGTCGTAATGCTTGCCCGGTTTTACCTTAAACTTTATTGAATCAAGATCAGTATAAAAAGTAACCCATTTTGGTTTTTTTGATCTATAAGCCTTGTACACATCAGGTTTTGCTTTAGGACTTAGAAACCAAGAATCTTTTTCATAAAATCCATCATCTTTTATCGATACCTTTTCAGAAGTGGCTTTTATGATAGGCAGTTTTTTTTGAGCGTGAATCGTTATGGCTACCAAGCCAAATAACGAAAACAATAATAGTTTTTTCATATTTCAGTATTAAGTTGATCCTCCAAATAAGCTTCAAAATCTGGTTTTTGATGTTTGGACAAAACATGATTTACCCAAGCATTGCGTTCGTGCCACCAAACCGCCAACTCCCAGACACATGTAGTGATACCATCTTGCGAAAAAAGTTGAAATTCTGTGTCATTTAGCTTTTTTAAATATACAAAATTTTGCAACATGTTTTCATCTATCCACCAATTAATAATGGCAAATACACCTTCTTTTCCTTCATGTAAAATAAGGGTGGCAATTTTATACGTAGGTAAATCATAAATGGCAGATTTTGCCAACCATAACGATAATTTACTTTTAGCAGCTATTAAATTAGCTTCATCTACAAACTCCTGATGAATAGAAATACTGTATATCTTGATTTTCCAATTCATCACTTCGTGTATTTCTATAAAGCGGATAGGGCGAGTATTGTATTTTGAAAAAGTATTGCTCATCATTAAGTGTTAGTTCTTAGTAGTTTTAAAAAGCGTTTTGCCCTCTTTTATAACTTCAAATGTATCTCATTATTCTTATCAATTGTTTCTCACTTTGTAAGCCTACTTTATTTGCTATTTCAGTACGTGACAAGTCTAAATTTTTGAGTAAAGTTTCGGCTTTTTCTTTGCGAATAAGTGTCACAAAATCATTAACTGTAATGCCAGTTTCTTTTTTGAATATTCTAGTAAAATTGCGTTCACTCATATTGGCTATTTCGGCCAAATCAGTTAAATACATTTTCTTAGAAATATGATCTATGATGTAGTCTTGCACCTTATGGATGCCCGCATGAATGTGATTGCGAAAAGCCAAGTATTCACTCTCCTGCGCAGCATTACCTTTCCTCCTGTGGTACACGACCAACTCACGAGCTACTAAATGTGCGAAGTGACTTCCTTTCAACTTTTCGATGATATAAAGGGTCAAATCAATGCCTGCTGCTATTCCTGCACTTGTATAGAGCCTTTCCTGATCTGTAAAAAGTATGTTTTCTACCACTTGTATTTTAGGAAATCTTTCTTGCAGTGCTTTTGTTTTCTTAAAATGTGTAGTACAGTTTTTGCCATCTAGTAAGCCAGATTCTGCGAGTGCGAATGCTCCCATACAGATGCTGCATATATTCGCTCCATTGGCATATTGTACTCTGATCCACTCAAAAAGACTTTTCTCTTCTACGAAAGTTGGCGAAATCATAAAATCATAAGCAGACCCCGGAATAATCAGAAAATCTCCTTTGCCAAGCTGAACCTTAGCGTAATGAGCTACTTGACCTAATGGTAGACCACTGGTTGTAGTCACTGGATGATCTATTGTACAGTATTCTATGACAAATTCAGCCCCAAAGTCTATCGCTTCATGTAATGCTTGATCTGGTCCAGCTAAATCCAAAATATGAATATTCGGCAATAGTAAAAAAAGAAATTTTGTTGGCATATCTTTTTGTTTACACCGCAAAGGTAAACTTAAAAAAAGACTCTTAAAGGACAGTAATTAGACATATTCGGCCAAAGTAATCATTAAATATTACAGATATCATGATCATAAGTCATACACCGTTAAACGCTAGAAATTATTTACAGTATCTGTGCACAACATTTATGACATTTAAAGTCAAAAAATGAACTATCCTTGTTTTTAACTCCTGTTATTTTATAACCGCACTAATTCTAGCCCACAACTCATTGTCAAAACCTGAAAGAGCAAATGATGAATTACCGGGAGATGAAGTTTCTCCCATTCTTACAATCACCAAATCTCTGCTTGGTACAACATACAATCTTTGGTCAGCTGCACCCATTGCCGCATACATATCTGCTGGAGCATTTGGCACCAAGGTACTTTCATAAACCTTCTGGCCACCAGGTACCATATACTTTGCCTTTCCATTCAACCACCATAAGTATCCATATGACGGATTGATGTTTTGAGAAGTGGTTATACTTTCCGTAAAGAAAGCTTCATTTATAATTTGATCATTTTGCCATTTACCCTTGTTTAACGCTAAGATTCCAAATCTTGCCATACTTCGAGTATTGCTATTGTAGATTCTAAATATTAGGCCATTATCCCAAAAGCCATCCATACCAATCTTATTTCTCAGCTTTGTTTCAAAGTAAGTCTCAAACTGTTGTTGGCTAGCTTTTTCTACAACATCCATCAATCTTTGGAATACATTGTGATACGACCATCTTGTTCCTGCATCAGCCAAATAAGTTAAATTTGACTTGAGTACCAAATTACTCTCGTCATTAAGACCTGAAGACATGGTTAATAAATGTCGCGGGGTGATCAAGTTTTCTTTAGCCAAACCAGCACTTGTCCATCCTACACCTAAATATTGAGAAGCTTTTGTATTGATATTGATCAAACCTTCTTGTTGAGCTATGCCTGTCGTAGCTGTTACTAAGGTTTTTCCAGCACTATTCCATGCCCAAGGCGTACTTTGGGTATGCCCGTCAAAATATTCTTCCATCACAATTCTGCCATTATGCAGAATCATAAAAGACTTTGTATTGGTCTGAATTAAGTAATTTTTTAAATCAGCAACCGCTCCTTCATTCCATTTTAGACTAGCTATTGTTTTTATTTCCCATTTTAACCCATTATTGGCGGGGAAATAAATATCATCATTTTCAATATTGTCTTTATTGCAACCAAGGAATGGGAGTATCAGGAGTAAAACAAAACTTTTGTACTTTTTCATGTCGGAAATTATTTAATACTTTGACACAATTAATACAGTATGGTTTAATCAAAATATTTGAATCGTACTAATTTTTAAAAGATGAATAAATCATCTATACACACAAATCCAAGGACCTTTATGGCCAATTTATTATGTTAATTACCACTTTTTAACTTTCTATTAAACCTTATTTATACTTTTTTGTATAAATAGAGCAGAATTTTTATATTTTTGCGGCACCAAATTTTTAAAATAAATTAAATACGACCGATGAGCGATTCGATGATGGTTTTGGAAGACCATACCAAGAGTGAGTACAAATATGGTTTTACAAGCGATATTGAGACCGAAGTAATACCAAAAGGACTTAGCGAAGATGTAGTAAGAATCATTTCTGCCAAAAAGAATGAGCCTGAGTTTATGTTAGAATATAGGCTCAAAGCCTATAGACATTGGCTTACGATGGTAGAACCTGTATGGCCAAATGTTGATTATCCTTCTATTGATTACCAAGATATCATCTATTATGCTGCACCAAAGAAGAAGCCTGAGTTAGAGAGCCTTGATCAAGTAGACCCTGAGTTGATTAAGACTTTCAACAAATTAGGTATTCCACTAGAAGAGCAGAAATTTTTGACGGGGGTGGCTGTTGATGCCGTAATAGATAGTGTATCTGTAAAGACTACGTATAAAGAAAAATTAGGCGAATTGGGCATCGTATTCTGCTCATTTTCCGAAGCAGTACATGAACATCCAGATTTAATCAAAAAATATTTAAGTACTGTTGTGCCATATACGGACAATTACTTTGCGGCTTTAAACTCTGCAGTATTTAGCGATGGTTCTTTTGTATACATACCAAAAGGTGTAAGATGCCCAATGGAATTGTCAACATATTTTAGAATCAACACAGCTAATACAGGTCAGTTTGAAAGAACGCTTATTGTAGCTGAAGAAGGTAGTTATGTCAGTTACCTTGAAGGATGTACAGCACCGATGCGAGATGAAAACCAATTGCACGCAGCGGTGGTAGAGTTAGTAGCAATGGACAATGCCGAAATTAAGTATTCAACCGTTCAAAACTGGTATCCTGGAGATGAAAATGGTGTGGGTGGTATATACAATTTTGTAACAAAGAGGGGTCTTTGTGCAGGTGTAAATTCTAAAATATGCTGGACACAAGTAGAAACAGGATCTTCTATCACATGGAAATATCCTAGTTGTGTACTTAAAGGCGACAATTCGGTTGGTGAATTTTACTCTGTAGCTGTGACTAATAATAAACAGCAAGCAGATACTGGTACCAAAATGATTCATATTGGAAAAAATACAAAATCTACCATCATATCTAAAGGTATTTCTGCTGGTCGATCACATAATTCATACCGTGGTTTGGTGAAAATTGGGAAAAAAGCAGAAAATGCTCATAATTTTTCTCAATGCGATTCTTTACTCATGGGCGATAGGTGTGGTGCGCATACTTTCCCGTATTTAGAGGTAGAAAATCATACAGCCAAAGTAGAGCATGAGGCTACTACTTCCAAAATTGGAGAAGACCAACTCTTTTATTTACAACAAAGAGGAATGGATATGGAAGATGCGATCAATATGATCGTAAACGGCTATTGCAAAGAAGTATTTAACGAACTACCTATGGAGTTTGCAGCAGAAGCTCAAAAATTGCTAGCGATCAGTTTGGAAGGAAGTGTAGGGTAAGTTCCTAGTCTTTAGGTTTTAGGCAGGGAGACGAGTGCAAGATGCCAAGGAAGAAAGAGAAAAAATTTATAGAAGCTAAAGACTAAAGACCAAAAGCCAAAGACCAAAATAAATTAAAAAAATCAAAATAAAAAAGCGATATACACAATGTTAGAAATTAGAGACTTAGTAGTAAGTGTAGAAGGAAAAGAAATATTGAAGGGCATCAACTTGACGGTAAGACCAGGTGAGATACACGCTATCATGGGACCAAATGGTTCGGGCAAGAGTACTTTATCAAGTGTTTTGGCAGGTAAAGAGGAATACGAAATCAACAGTGGGTCAATCTTGTTTGAAGGTGAAGATTTATTAGAAATGGAGGTGACAGAAAGAGCACATGCCGGTATTTTCTTGGCTTTCCAATATCCCGTAGAGATTCCAGGAGTGACCAATGCTACTTTTTTGAAAAGTGCCATTAACTCAACTAGGAAAGCTAGAGGATTAGAAGAGTTAAGTCCGGTTGAGGTGTTGAAACTGATCAGAGAAAAGGCGAAAATGCTTGAAATTGATGAAAAATTCTTAAAAAGATCGCTCAATGAAGGCTTTTCTGGTGGCGAAAAGAAGAGGAATGAAATGCTTCAGATGGCTTTGTTGGATCCAAAATTGGGTATTCTTGATGAGACAGATAGTGGTCTTGATATCGATGCACTTAGGATCGTGTCTGACGCTGTCAACCAATTAAGAGATCCCCAACGATCTTTTATAGTGATAACGCATTACCAAAGGTTATTAAATTATATAGTACCTGATTTTGTACATGTACTCCACGAAGGTCGTATTGTGAAAACAGGTGACAAATCACTAGCTTTAAAGTTAGAAGACGAAGGGTATGATTGGGTAAAAGGCGGAGCTGAGGCGCTCATTTAATCATTTATTAAGCAAAGTAGTAGTACGCATATGAATAATATACATCAGGAACAAATCAGCGAACACATGGAGCGTTTTATTAATATGTTTCATTTGTATGATGTTGGATTAAATGGTCACCGCCACGAACCTATAGCAGAATACAGAAGAAATGGCTTCGAACTATTGAAGAGCGAGGACTTCCCAAGCAGAAGAGATGAGGATTGGAAATACACAAGTGTTACGCCTATCATCAATCAAAAATTTATTGAAGCCCCTAAGGCTAATTTGCCTTCCCAGCCTACTTTGGATTTTGAAAATCACGCTATCGTTTTTAATAATGGACATCTATCTAGTCAGCTGCCAACTATAGAAGGAGTAGAAATACTGTCAGTAGCGGATGCTCTAAAATCCGAAAGTTATAACAATTGGATAAATGCCCAATTGCAAGTGCAAAGCGGTACGTTAAAAAATACATTCCTAAGACTAAATCAAGCGTTTAGTGCAAGTGGTCTTTTCATCAAAGTAGGCAAAAATATAAACATTACCAAGCCTATCCATATACAATACAACAGTATTTCGGACTCCAATCAAACATTTATTACACATCCACAACTATTTGTATGGATGGAAGTAGGTAGCAATGCCCAAATTATTGAAGACTATTCAAACTCAGGGTCAGAAGATGCTTCATATTTTACAAATGTTGTCAATAGAATTGAACTAGGTAAAAATGCAAAGTTGGTTCACTTAAAGTTGCAAAATGAGTCTTTCAAAGCACAAGCGGTAAATAATACCATTGTATCTCAAATGAGAGATAGTAATTATAGTCATTATGCATTAGATTTGGGGGGAAATATTGTGCGCAATAATCTAAGCATAAGACTTATGGACTCCAACACACTTTCTAATTTATATGGTGCTTTCATCGGATTTAATGATCAACATATAGATAATCAAACATTTATAGATCATGCTATGCCACATTGCCAAAGTAATGAAATGTACAAAGGTATTCTTGCAGACAGATCAAGAGGCGTATTCAATGGTAAAGTCCTAGTAAGACAAGATGCACAGAAAACAAATGCGTTTCAACAAAGCAGTAGTTTGGTACTTTCTCCTACGGCTGTGATGGATACAAAACCTCAATTAGAAATTTTTGCTGATGATGTAAAATGTAGCCACGGTGCTACCATTGGCCACCTCGACGAATCTTCCATTTTCTACCTAAACTCTCGCGGATTGTCAGAAAACATGGCGAAAAGCTTATTGAAAAGAGCCTTTATTAGTGAAGTGGTAGATCATATCGAAAATGAAGATTTAAAAGAGTTAGCATATGCAAAAATCGAAGACAAACTCAATTTAATGAAAATATAAATTTTTTAAAATGGTGTCACAACTTATGTCTGCTGCTGATATACGACTTCAATTTCCGTTGCTATCAACACAAATGAATGGTAAGCCACTCATATTTTTAGATACGGCTGCATCAAGTCAAAAGCCAAAGATAGTAATTGATGCTATTTCAAATTATTATGAAACAACCCATGCCAATGTACATAGAGGTGTCTATAAGTTAAGCCAACAAGCTACTGATGCTTTCGAAAGAAGTAGACATATAGTCAAGCACTTTATCAATGCCCCATCGGAAGAAGAAATCATTTTTACTAAGGGTGCTACTGAAGGAATCAATTTAGTTGCCTCATGTTTTGGTAGAAAGTGCCTCAATGAAGGCGATGAAGTACTAATCTCAGCAATGGAGCACCATGCTAATATCGTACCTTGGCAATTGATCTGTGAAGAAAAAAAAGCGATACTTAAAGTTGTACCAATCACTGACTCAGGTGAGGTAATGATGGAGGAATACAAGCAAATGCTCAATGCTAAGACAAAGATTGTAGCCATTACACATGTATCCAACACATTAGGTACAATCAATCCCATCAAAGAGATTATTGAGATCGCCCACACGCACCATATTCCTGTGTTGGTAGATGGATGTCAAGCAGCTCCAAACATAGCAGTAGATGTACAAGATCTCGATGCAGATTTTTATGTATTCTCTGCGCACAAGGTGTATGGTCCTACGGGAATGGGTGTATTGTTTGGCAAAAAAGAATGGTTAAATGCAATGCCGCCATATCACGGTGGTGGAGATATGATCGAAACAGTCACTTTCGAAAAAACTACCTTTAACAAATTGCCTCACAAATACGAGGCGGGTACACCTCATATTGCTGGAGCTGTAGGCTTAGGTGTAGCGCTTGAGTTCATGCAGGAGATCGGCCTAGATGTCATCACCGAGCACAAACAGTACTTATTAGATATTGCTACAACACAGTTAAAACAAATCGATGGACTCCGAATCATAGGAGAAGCTTCAAATAAAGTTGGCGTTATATCTTTTATAGTAGATGGTACACATCCTTATGATATTGGTGCTTTACTAGATAAACAAGGCATAGCCGTAAGAACGGGCCATCATTGTACTCAGCCATTGATGCAGAGATTTGAAGTGCCAGGTACTGTAAGAGCTTCTTTTGGGATATATACCTTAGAGTCTGATATTGATGCTTTGATAAAAGGTGTGAAAAAATCAATAAGTATGTTGCTATAATGAATGTAAATATGGCTAATTCTATAAACGATATACAAGAAGAACTCATCAGCGAATTTGAATTTTTTGATGATTGGATGGAAAAGTATGATTATATCATTTCATTGGGAAAATCTATGCCCATGATTGATGAAAAGTATAAAAACGAAGACCACATTATCAACGGCTGTCAAAGTAAAGTATGGCTCAATGCCGAGAAGGACGGCGACTTTGTCAAGTTTACCGCGGATAGTGACGCCATCATCACTAAAGGTATCATAAGCCTGCTTATCCGTGTATTAACCAATCAAAAGCCGGAAGATATCCAAAAAGCAGATTTATACTTCATTGATAAAATTGGGTTGAAAGAACACTTGAGTCCAATGCGTTCTAACGGTTTAGAAAGTATGCTTAAAAAGATGAAAATGTATGGTTTGGCCCTCAATAATACATCATGTTAGACACAGCAATGATTACAGAACACATCATCAAGCAGATCAAGACCGTACAAGATCCAGAAATACCTGTAGATATATTTGAATTAGGTTTGATTTATAAAATCGAGGTGTCCGAAGATGGAATGGTAGATATTGATATGACATTGACTACTCCGATGTGCCCTGTAGCTGACTCTTTGCCAATGGAGGTACAAGAAAAAGTTTTGAAGGTCGAAGGTGTAAAAGATGTAAACTTAAAGGTAGTTTTTGACCCACCATGGAGTAAAAGTATGATGAGTGAGGAGGCCCAATTTGTGCTCGATATGTTTTAATAAAGTAACTTACAAAAGAAAAAATGAAAATTAATAAACAAGACGAATACGGCCTTAGACTGATCCTTAGAATTGCAAAGACTGAAGATCCTGAAGGTTTGAGTATACCCGTTTTAGCGGAGATGGAAGGATTGTCGCAGCCATACGTGGCTAAACTGACCCGTGAACTGCGCATCGGAGGACTCATAAAAAGTACCCGTGGGCAAAAAGGAGGATATATCATAGCCAAAGATCCGTCTGAAATATCCATCAAACAAATTGTACATGTATTGGGTGGTGAACTTTTTGAAAAAGATTTTTGTGGATCACATTCTGGTGCCGTAAAACTATGTACCAATTCATTAGACTGCTCTATTCGGTCAGTCTGGAGAGTAGTACAACACTCTGTAGACCGAGTGATGTCAGAAATAAAATTACAAGATCTTATGACATCAGAAAAGGACTCAAAACGAACATTAAATGAGATCGTGTCAAGCATTTTCCAACAAGAAGAATTGGTATGATCAAGACAAACATCGATATAGGCCTTTTGATTTTGAGATTGGCCATTGGTGGCCTCATGTTACTTCATGGTTTAGGCAAGATAGGTACAGATCTGGACTTCATAGAAGGTCTGATGGAAAAACTGTACTTACCAGCATTCACAGCAAAGGCCGTTTATATAGGGGAGATAGTTGCTCCTATTTTGTTGATCTTAGGCTTTAAGACTAGGTTTGCAGCACTCATTTTCTTTGTGACCTGCTTGTTCATTATCTTAGTAGCTCACCCTGCAGATATTTTTAAACTCAATGACTACGGTGCATGGGAATTAGAACTAGTAGGCTTGTACGCATTTGGAAGTTTAGCATTAATTTTTACAGGCGGTGGGAAGTATTCAGTTTCTCAAGATGATCGGTTGATACCGATTGGGAAGTAAAAATAACTGAAGTTTCGGACATGTTTTCAATGTTCGAATTTTCAAATGTTGAGAATCATAACCTAAAAAAAGAAAGGCTCTATGTTGTTTAGTGTTGTATTAATAATTTACCACTTCAGGTAAATTATATGATGTTTCTCAATTTGTGCACCATTTACAATTGTTTGATGTGATGAGTAAAAATAGGTGTTTTCGGTTTCTCACTTCGCTCGAAATGACTCTTTTTGTATTGTTGAGGGTGGAGCGACAAGGGCAATTTTGCTTAACAAAATTGCCCCTCTCACCCCACCATATCACAACAATTTCAAGTCATTTCGAAATTCAAAAAGAGCGAATAAGCGATTTTTGAATTGAGAAATCTAAACTAATACCCAATCTCCTTCAATACAGCATGGCCTTTATATACATTGACCTTCGCAAAAACCACTTTTGTCGAATCTCTCAAAGCATCAAGATACTCTTTCTCTAGTCGTGGGGCTTCTTGCTCATTGACATAATATCGCGAAAACGGAAAGGTGTAATTAATCGTGGTAGTGCTATCGTCTTGTATCGTATAATATTGAGATATGGCAATAAAATTATCACTATCTGTAGGTGCTTTTTCAAAATACACTTTTGTGACCTCGGCAAATTGATCTTTCCCTTCTTCAATTTTTACAAATAAAGGAGTGCTTTGATCATAATACTTGGATTGTTTCATTTTAAACATATTCTGATCAAAACTGATGGCCAAATACCTACCGCGCAATGGATCAACAGGGTCTACAGGAATAATTTTAAATTTAAATTCCTTCCCTTTTGCGATCGTATTTTGCTTTTGAAATATCATTTGTGCAGGCACCACCCATTGTAATAGGACCATACCTGTAAAGGCAATTATTATCCATTTTTTTTTCATGCTTTAGCCCTTTTGATCATTAAGTAATTGGTAATGAAAAAGCCTATTCCAAGTGCCATAAATACCAAACCCCTCCATAAAAAGCTAATATTGATATCAAAAAATCTTGTAACGATCAATATAATAATCGTCAAAAGACCTACATTGGTGGTCATGAGTGATTGCTCTTTAATCCCTTTATAAGCATAATAAATGCCATAAGATAGTAACACAACATTGAAGAAAATATAGGTGAAGCTGTTTTGAAAACCAATAAAGTAAAAAATGAGTACTATGATCCAAAAATGATACGGAGGTTCTATTAATTCCTCTTTTGTAAAGTTTTTCCAGACACTATACATGATGTACAATATTGGCAAAATGATCAGAATCCAATGATAATAAAATGATGCTAGATTTTCGATTTTCATTACCTCAGTCATACCTTTGAAAGTAAAAATATAGCATAGGACTAAGGTTGCGAAATGGGCCAAAACATTCCAACTATTGGCAATACCATTGACACTTTTACGAGAAAATAATTTTCCAATATGATAATACATAGCTGCTAAAACTGCACTGACGATAAAGCCAAATTCTTCTATATTATCAAATGTGATCAGTGTAGATACCGCAACTAGAATAGCAACCAACCAATTAAATACAAAAAGTATCCTTGAATGAGAATTTTTGATCATAAGGTGAATATAATAAGGCAAGGCTGCTATCAACAAAATCCAAGACCAATATCTAATATCTCCAGAAAGATCATTCACTGCAAAAATGAAAATCCAAATATAAGTCAACAAAGCCGCTGTATTGGATTTTAACAAGTACATAATGGGGAGCGAGGCAATAATCCAAACCCTCATGAAAGAAACGATATCAGAAGGCAAATGAAATATCTGACCCAATGTGGCAATCGTAGCCCCAATCGCTAGAAATAATACAGTGGCTGATGCTTCTCTCCAACTGAATGAATCTTCTTTGTATTGTAGTGTGTACCAAGCTGCAAATTGTGCTAAAAGTAAAGGGAGACATGCTACGATGATTCTTGCATACTCAGGCATCCTATCCCAGTTGTGTGCTAAAATTAAGATAATTCCGCCACCCAAGAGTAATGCACCTATACTTGCGAAAATGGCCAACATAAGTCCTCCAGAGCCCCTCTCCTCTTTTTGAAGGAAAGTAGTAATATTCTGTGCTGTCAGAGCATCAATGATACCTGCATCTAAAAGCTTTTGTATATCCCTTTCTGACATCAATTGATTAGTTTTACTTTTACATTCTTGACTTTCAGTTTATTATTGTTTGTAGCGGTAATGACTTGTTTTACCTTGGCAACTTTTACACTGAGATACGAAACTAAATCTTTTATTTCGATTTTGCCAATATCAAGGGTATTTATTTGTGCTTTCTTGCATACAAATCCTAAGACATCGGCTTTACTCACCTTGTCTTTTCTTCCAATCGATATTTGTAATGTTGCCCATTCACTGGGTTGATATGGATTAGACGGAGGTAGATCAGAAATATTTATCTTTTCATCAGCAATTATAAATTCAGGCAACGGGTCTTCGGACCAATGGAGCACATAAACCAAACCATCCCTCAGCATACGTGCAGTACGTCCGTTTCTGTGGGTGTATTCTTCTTCTTTGAGTGGAAGGTGATAGTGTGCAATAAAATCTATATCGGGTATATCCAGTCCTCTCGCTGCCAAGTCGGTACTAAGTAGGATTCGGGTTGTACCATTTCTAAATTTCAACAGAGATATCTCTCTATCGATCTGCTCCAAACCTCCGTGATAGAGCGAATGGGCGATGTTGTTTTCATGAAGATAGGTACTTACCCGCTCCAGACTTTCTCTAAAATTACAAAACACAATCCCTTTTGAGTCTTGTGTATGTAGCAGCAATCTACCTAATGTCTCTAACTTATCTTTTGCCAAACTATGCACTAACACCGTATGAATATCTGGCTTCTGATTATCCAAAAAGTCTAATGTAAGGGGTTGCTTTTGCCCTAGCCATAGCGGTAATTTTTTGAGCTCTGTCGCAGACGTAAGGATCAAAGAGTTGATTTGTTCTATTCGATTGAATATATCGCTCAATTGATCTTCAAATCCAATTTCGAGACATTTGTCATATTCATCTACCACGATATTACTGATGTGCTTGGTCGATATATTATTCTTGTCAAAATGGTCGATAATACGCCCTGGAGTACCAATTACGATATGTGAGGGAGACTTAAAATTTTGCTTTTCGTAAGACACTTTTCTACCACCGTACACCACACTAACTCTGAGTCCGGTACCTAAAGTCTTCAATACCTCGTGTGATTGCTGGGCCAACTCCCTCGTCGGTGCTATGACCAACATTTGGGTCTCATTGATTGCCGGATTTACCTTTTCTATCAAAGGCAATAAAAATGCGAGCGTTTTACCTGAGCCAGTAGGAGATAAAAGAATCACTTTTTTATTCTTTGTTACAGCATCATACGTAGTATTTTGCATCTCATTGAGCTGCTCAACCCCAAGTTTTTCTAATTTAAATATTGTATACATTGGGGGCAAAGATACGGTAATGTTGGTATTTGGTAGGAAAGTAGAGAAATTGTTATAATTAAAGGGTTATATTTAGGTCAAATTTTTACAAATGGAGTTTAACGAAAAACTATTACCCTTTTTTCGACCACAATTGAAAGAAGAAATCAAGAAAATTGGGATCGTTCAAGAATTTGAGAAGGGCATGGAGATTCTGAGGGAACAACAACACATTAAAATGTTGCCAATCGTACTAAATGGATTAATTAAAGTCTATTCAAAATTTGAAGAAAGAGAGTTGTTGCTTTATTACATCGAGCCGGGGCAAAGTTGTGTCATGACTTTTTATGGAGCCTTAAAAAACACTCCTAGTAAGGTTTATGCTTCTGTCGAAGAAAAGTCAACGTTACTTTTACTACCAGTACAGTACTTACCTGATTGGGTTAAGACCTATCCTGATTTTAATGATTTATTTTATGAGTTATACAATTTAAGATATGTAGAGTTATTGGATACGATAGAACATTTATTAGTATTCAAATTGGATAAAAGGCTTTATGATTACCTATTAAAAAAATCTTCATTGTCAAAATCCAAAATTATTAAAATGAGTCATATTAAAATGGCTGATGAATTGGGCACTTCACGCGAAGTCATCACACGTATGCTCAAAAAACTGGAACTCGAGGATAAAATTGTGCAAAACAAAGAAGGAATTAAAATAATTTAACAAATTGACAAATAATATACTAGCATGTGATTAAAGTCACCGATTATCTTCTACAGTATTATCTATCTTCGCCATATTATTTAATTTTAAAACTATGAAGTTATGAAAAAAAACATGGGTACTACAGATAAGATTATTAGAATAGCGGTTGCAGCAGTTATTGGTTTTCTTTATTACAATGGTACGATCTCTGGAACATTAGGAATCGTTTTAATGGGTTTAGCTGGTATATTTGTCCTTACAAGTTTCGTCAGTTTTTGTCCACTTTATGTGCCATTTGGTTTGAGTACTTGTGCTGTAAAGGACAAATAGGCAATTATCAAATGAGAAGTTACTGAATGTTGAGATAGTCTAGAATCTAATGGTTCGTCTAGATAAGTTTTTTATCTGAACGGAACACTAGAATTAAACTCAACAAACCATCCATTTGGATCTTTTATAAAAATTTGACGAACACCATCAGAGCGGGTTTTAATTGGAATATATTCAATATTGTGGGTCTCGCATAGGTCTTGGATATGTTCCACAGCCTCTATAGTAAATGCAAAATGAGTTAACTTAGTGCCACTGACTACTTCAAAATCATCTTGTACCATTAGATGTAGCTGTAATCCATCACCTAAGCCTAGCCAAGCACCGTCAAAGTCAAATTTTGGTCTTTCTAATGTGGGTAAGCCCAGTATATCTCGATAAAATTTTAAACTCAGCGGTAGATCTTTGATAGGGATGGCGAGGTGTTCAAATATTAATTTTTTAATCATAATCTGAGCGATGAAGTTGAGAGAAAAGTAATCTTCATATTAATTGGCTTTAAACATAATTTTTATACTGTTTCATTTTAATCTTGCAAACAAAAGTACATTAAGCAGCGTGAAAATACAAATCATATAAAATGCTAGCTTGATTTTAATGTGTTTTAACCTATCGTTTTACTTCTAATCCCAAAAGAAAGATTACTTTTGTCAAAACGTTAAAATCAAAATGAATAAGTATATTTTATTCCTTTCATTCAGTTTTTTCACATTTTTCACAGCATGTAAAGTTGATCAAAGTGAAAAAATGACTCAGGCAGCTACTGAAGTGGTGCCTGAATTGCCGTCAACTCAAGCGGATTTTTGTAAAAATCTTGCAAAGCTTTGTGATAATGCTTATGCAGGAAAGATTGTCAATGGCTCGCCTAATGACACGGCTTTTAATGGGAAGGCACTTTTTATGCATGTGCGAAGTTGTATCGATGATGTGATAAGAATTCCCTTTTTTGTGGGGGCAGATAGCTCTAGGACTTGGGTCATTACCAAAACTACTAGCGGTATACAACTCAAACATGACCATCGACATATGGATGGGGCACCAGATTCTGTGACGATGTACGGTGGGCATACTTCCAATGGAGGGTCTGCAAATAGACAGTTATTTCCTGCAGATCAAGAGACAGCAGGATTATTACCTCATGCGATAGGCAATATATGGTGGATTGATATCGTACCAGACTCTATTTTTACCTATAATCTGAGGAGGGTGAATACAGATAGACTTTTTAGTGTTGAGTTTGATTTGACAAAGCCATTGGCAGAGAAGCCTTCTAAGCCTTGGGGTTGGAAGGATTAGGAAGTCTGAAGGACATATGAAAATCGGGGTTAATGCAAGGTTGCTGCTAGATGGTCCTTTAGAAGGATTGGGTAGATATACTTTTGAGACAGTAAGTGCGATGGCAAAGGCTAATCCTCAAGATGAGTTTGTGTTATTTTTTGATCGAAAGATTGAAAGTAAATATTTGATTCATTCCAACATGAGTGGTCAATTGGTCTATTGTCCTACGAGGCATCCACTATTAATCTTATTTTGGTATGAAATTTTACTACCTATTCATTTAAAAAAGCACAAAATATCGGTCTTCTATAGTGCAGATAATTTTTTAAGCCTTAGTAGTAAAGTTCCCACATTATTAATATGTCATGACCTAGCTTTTAGACATTTTCCAGAGGGTTTGAGTAAATTTTATTTAAAATATTATCAGACCTTTATACCAAAGTATCTTAAAAGAGCTCAAAGCCTTGGTACCGTAACAGAATTTGTAAAAAATGATATCAAAGAATATTTACCATCTGTAGAATCCATTTTTGTCGCTCCAAATGCCCTTCCATCCATATTAGATAATGCCCTTACTTTTGATCAAGTGAAAGATATTGAGAAGCCTTATTTCATATACGTTGGGTCTATCCATCCACGTAAAAATATCGAAAGGATGTTACAAGCCTTTCTTCAGTTTAATGATGAAAATGGTAAGAAGTATGCTTTTTTACTTTTAGGTCGTAATGCATGGGGTACTGGTAATGTTCAAGAATTATTAACCCAACCCAATATCCATCACATAAATGATGCAGACGACGCCACAAAACAAAGGTTTATTTCAAAAAGTATAGGGCTTGTGTATGTGTCCTTGAGTGAAGGTTTTGGCATTCCCATATTAGAAGGCTTTGCTGCCAAAGTGCCTGTGATCACATCAAATACTTCATCTATGCCTGAGGTAGGAAGCGACGCTGTACTGTTGGTAGATCCACTTTCTATTGATGAAATAGCCTCTGCCTTTTCAATAATTAGTTCAAATAAAGATTTTTCAACTGAGCTTATTGAGAATGGAAACCAACGGTTAAAACAATTTTCTTGGTCTAAAACAGGAGAAATAATATACACAAAATTAAAAAGTTGTATCTAAATCCTTAATTTCCCTAGCCTAATTGCCAAAAACTATTAACCTTAGTTGGTAAATCAAATATTATATCTTTCATTTTAAAAATATTTATTAATTTTAGATTTTGGAATAGACTGCCTTTATGTTGTTTAAGAAATTTAATAGAATAGATAAACAATATTATTGGTAAAGCGTTATTACAAAAATTATCATTTACTTAAAGAGACTACAATGAATGAACTATTTAATAAAGTAAGCCATGAGTGCAGTGAATTGATCACTAAAAGCTACAGTACATCGTTTTCTTTAGGTATAAAAGTCTTCGATCAAAAATACAGACGACCCATATATGACATATACGGCTTTGTAAGATTTGCAGACGAAATTGTTGATACGTATATGGGAGAACATGCATCCTACTTGTTAGACAAATTTCGTAAAGATACTTTTGAAGCCATTGAGCACAAAGTTTCATTCAATCCTGTTCTTCAAGCATTCCAAATTGTAGTTAATGAATATAAGATTGATCACCATTTGATTGATGCTTTTTTGGACAGTATGGAGATGGATTTGCATAAAGAGAATTATGACGCTTCATCCTATAAACAATATATTTATGGATCTGCTGAGGTGGTAGGATTGATGTGCTTGCATGTGTTTTTAGGCGATAATAAAACATTGTACAATGAGCTTGTAACCCCCGCTTGTGCCCTTGGTAGTGCCTTTCAAAAAGTTAATTTCTTAAGAGATATCAAAAGTGATTATGTGGACCGCGGTAGAATCTATTTTCCTGGTGTAGATATGACTGAATTTACGGAAGAAGATAAAAAAAATATAGAAGCTGATATCAAAGCAGAGTTTGATCTAGCATATACAGGTATTGTAAAACTGCCAAAAGGAGTAAGGTTCGGAGTAATGTCTGCTTACAAATACTACCTCAGCTTATTTGAAAAAATACAACGCAATCCAGCAAGTACTATTCTAACATCAAGAGTGAGAATACCAAACAGGAGGAAGTTTTTATTGCTAACAGAGACGGCCTTAAAGAGTAGCCTCAATATGTTGTGATGGTAGACTATTTTTTATTCGCCTATAAAAACACCTCAACAGTTTTCGGCAGACCTACTTGATCGTAAATCGTAAAACCGTGATGAGAATCTTTCTTCTATTTTTTAATACTCATCAGATCAAATAAAAACGCATATTCAAGAGCTGTTTCTTTGTATATTTGGAATCTACCAGATGCACCACCATGACCTGTATTCATATTACAATAGAGAAGTAGCGGGTTTTTATCTGTTTTCATAGTTCTTAACTTTGCTACATACTTTGCTGGCTCCCAATACTGTACCTGACTATCCCAAAAACCTGTGGTGACAAGCATGGCTGGATAATCCTTTTTTTCAATGTTGTCATAAGGAGAGTAAGATTTCATGTAATCATAAAACTTTTTATCTTTTGGATTACCCCACTCTTGAAACTCACCTGTGGTCAGGGGTATACTTTCATCTAGCATTGTCGTAATTACATCCATAAAGGGCACTTGTGCAATCATACCTTTGAAAAGTTGTGGGGCCATGTTGGCAACCGCACCCATCAGTAATCCACCCGCGCTCCCCCCTTGAGCAAATAGTTTATCCTTAATAGTATATTTATTTTCGATCAAGAATTCTGCACAAGCAATATAATCTGTAAAACTATTTTTCTTTTTTAAAAATTTTCCATCCTCATACCAGTCTCGCCCCATCTCTTGTCCTCCTCGGATGTGTGCTATGGCAAAAGTAAAGCCTCTATCCAATAAACTCAATCGATCCGAACTAAAGTTGGGGTCCGAGCTATAACCATAGGAACCATAAGCATAGAGTAGCAGTGGTGCCTGACCATTTTTCTTGAACCCTTTCTTATACACCAATGATATTGGAATCTCCTTTCCATCCTTTGCTTTTGCAAACAATCTTTCTGACGCATAATCACCCTCCTTAAAACCTCCAATTACCTCTTGTTGCTTTAAAAGAGTGAGTTTCTTATCTGACATGTGATAATCATACGTTGTACTTGGTGTAGTCATAGATGTAAATCCTAATCTCAAAAGATCAGTATCAAAATCATTATTATTCATTGTATATACGGTGTAGGCATCCTGACCAAAATCTATCGTATGCGGTTGTCCCTCCCATGGCATGATTTTTATTTGGACTATGCCTTTTACTCTTTCAGAAAGAACAAAATACTTCTTGAATATTTCAAAGCCTTCTATAAGTACATCCGCTCTATGTTCAACAAAATCTTTCCAATGTTCTTTTGAGGTTTTAGATAAGGACGTCGACATTATTTTAAAATTTTTTGCCCCATCCTTATTGGTTCTTATAAACCATTTATCTTCATAATGGTCAATGCTGTACTCGAGACCAGCTTCTCTAGCCTGAAAAACGGCAAAGCTATCATCTGGCTTACTACCGTCTAAAAATCGGAATTCTTGTGAAAGTGTGGCATAAGATCCAATCACAATAAACTTATTTGATTTAGTCTTATATACGAAAGTTGAAAAGGATTCATCTTTTTCATGAAAAACTTCTTTGTCGCTTTTTGGATCTGTACCTATGACATGTTTCATGATCTTAAACGAACGCAAAGCTTCATCTTTTATGGAGTAAAAGACTGTTTGGTTGTCATTTGCCCAGGTGACGCTACCTTCTGTATTGAGAATTTCGTCCTTTAAAAATGCTCCTGTCGCCAAGTCTTTGAACCGAATCGTATATTTACGTCTACTTAACACGTCTTCACCAAAAGCCAAAATTTTATTATTTGGACTCACATTATAACCTCCGCTAGCATAATACTTATGGCCTTCTGCTCGCTCATTTTCGTCAACTAAAATTTCTTCTGGAGCTTCAATAATTTCTTTCTTCCTCGAAATGATAGGATACTCTTTTCCGTCATCATATTTAGTTATGTAAAAATACCCATTATCCTTGTAGGGTACTGACATATCCGTTTGCTTTATTCTACTTACAATTTCAGTATACAATGATGCTTGAAAATCTTTGGTATGACTCATCACGGTGTCGAGATAGTCATTTTCAGCTTTCAAATAATCTAAGACATCTTTAGTTTGTTGATCTTGTTCCTTTGCTTCCTTTTGTGCATCCGAGAGCTTCATCCAATAGTAATTGTCTATCCTAGTATCTCCATGCTTTTGTAATTTTGATTCAATCACTTTGGCTACTGGTGCTTCTAAAAGCAATGTCTTTTCATACAGTGTACTTTGATCACTTTTTTGAGTATTTTGATTTTTGTTGTCTTGGTTTTTACAAGAAAATATAGCTACCAAGATAATAAAAGCAATTAAATTTTTCATTTACATATTATTTACAACAAAACTACTTATTTTATAGGAAAGCTCGTTCATCGATAATGTAGAAGAAGAACATTTTGCTAAAAAAGAAGTAAATATAATAAGGCAATTACATGTCAAGCCTTCATCCATTGGCTGCGCAAAGTGGCAAAACCTTTGGCTAATTCTGACATTTCAAATTTTGCTTCAATACCAATTGCACCTTTGTATTTAGCTTTTTTCAGTACTTTGAAAAAGGGTCTAAAGTCTTGATCAGTCGTACCAGGGATCCTTCTATCTTTCTCTTCGGCTATTTCGACATGCATAAGAATATCCGTCACTTTGGCTAGGTCTTTGGGTGTATCACCTTCTACAACCATGTGATAAAAATCAGCTACTGCCAGAATGTTTGGGTGATTTGCACCTCTTACCACACGAGATACTTCGGCTATTGTGTTGATAAAGTTGCATTCTTGTTTGCGTAATTGTTCTACGCCTACAGTAAGATTGTATTTTGCTGCTAATGGCCCAATACGCTTTAATAAATCCGTAAACTGCCTAAAAGCAAGCTCTTTATCAAAGCCATCAGGTATGTTTCTTGCCCCACTACTACCAAAATTGATCATTTTTATTCCTGACTTTTGAGCACGCTGAAATACTACTTCAATATATACCATTAATTCATCATGATTGATATCAGGACCGGTAGCTTTCAAATGTTTGGGTCTAATAAAACCGTTGGCCAGCATGATGGGCAATACACCCGTTTTGGACTTTTCTAGGCGCTCTAAAAAAGCTTCTTCTGGCAAATTGGGGTCTAGCCAATCTCCTACACTTATACCGATGAAATCCCCGCCCGCTGCCTTCACCTCATCCATGTTTTCGAATTTGGTCATTACTCCAAATAATGGAACATGTTTTTTCATTATAAAACCATCTAAAAAGACAAACATTATGCTTGTCACAGAGGTAATGAATATCTTGATTAATGTTTGCTTGCCCATTTTTGAATCATCAAATTAGATTGAGCGGCCAAAGTAAGAAATAATCTTTGATTTGTGTAAAACTAAATCCTTCTTATTGAAAAGTCATCAAGCCAAATATACAGCATTCATTTATGTTCTTTTGTCTTGATACAAAAGAACCAAAAAATCAAGGCTGTTAGAAATTTAGCTAAAATCTTTCCTTCAATCCTAAATTCTAAAAACTCGCTTTAACCGTTGTGCTTCTCTCTATATTATAGGTTATCTTTGCTTCAAAGCAACTTATTAAGCAGAAAGTGCTCAAACAGTTTAGAATTTTTAACGGATTGACTTCAAGATTTCTTAACGCTAAATTTCTAAAGGCCAAGTAAAAAGAGAATATCCTCTAAACCCAAAATCCAAAAGCTAATACTAAATATATTGCGTTAAAACCTTTAAATTTAGAAGCTACTTATTGATTCTCGAAATTTATATTTGATTTGTATAATTTAAAAATCTAATTTGGTATCTACTATTCCTTCTATGAATACATCGTCAACACATCAGCAAAAACCCCAGCTGCTGTAACTTCAGCACCCGCACCAGGACCACTTACTTTTAATGGTCGCTTTAAATATCGATTGGTGGTTATTACAAACATATTGTCACTACTGCTTAATCCGTAAAAGGCACTGTCTTGACCAATCATCTGGAGTGAAACACTCGCCTTACCTCCTTCGATCAATCCTACAAATCGCAGTACTTTACCTTCTTCCTTTGCTTTATTGATCAGACCCATAAAGTAATGATCGTTCTCTTTGAGTTTGATAAAAAAGTCAGATACATCAGCTGCGTTCATGACGACATCAGGCAAGATAGGGTGAACTGTTACGTCTTCTTCTTCTATCTCAAATCCTGACTCACGACTGAGAATGATCAATTTCCTCCTTACATCTGCTCCACTTAAGTCTTCTCGTGGGTCTGGCTCGGTAAAACCTAAATCTTTCGCTTCCAATACCAAATCGCTAAAAGGCTTGGTTCCATCAAAATTATTAAAGATAAAAGACAGTGATCCAGAGACTACCGCTTCAATTTTATAAATTTTATCACCACTGTTTACCAGGTTTTGGATTGTGCTGATGACAGGTAATCCTGCACCAACATTGGTTTCGTACTTGAAGTATATTTTTCTATCTGTGGCTAGCTTTCTTAACTCTTTATACTTAGCAAAAGAAGATGAAGTAGCCACTTTATTAGGTGTGGCAATAGAGATATTTGCCTTCAAGATTTCATCGTACAAATTGGGAATTTCTTTATTGGCCGTACAATCAATAAATACAGAATTCGGTAGGTTTATTTCTATCATTTTCTGTAAGAATTGATTTGGATTTGACGATATGCCTGATTCATCCAAATGGTTTTTCCAAGCCACCAAGTCTATCCCTTCTTCGTCAAATAACATTTTTTTACTATTGGCTATTCCAGCGACGTTAAGCTCTAATTTGAAATTGTCAATGAGTTCTTTTCGTTGATCGTGTATTTGTTTAAGTAGCGTACTACCGATCAGGCCGACTCCCACCAAGAAGATATTTATCCGTCTATTGTCAGACAATAAGAATGCATCATGAATGGCGTTAAGTGCTTTAGCCTCATCTTTTGAGTCGATTACAAAGGAGATATTCAACTCTGACGATCCTTGTGCAATAGCTACGATGTTGATACCATTCTTACCAAGAGATTCGAATAGTTTACCCGCAACTCCTCTACTAGCTTTCATTTTTTCACCCACCACTGCCATGATCGATAGACCACTTTGGATAATAGCCGGATTAATGATACCTGCAATGATTTCTTTTTCAAATTCTTTATTTACGGCTATTTCTGCTTTTTTAGCATCCTTCTCAGCGATAGATATAGATATTGAATGCTCTGAAGACGCTTGTGTGATGAGGACAATACTCACATTTGCAAGGCCCAAAGCTGTGAAAAGTCTGGCAGAAACACCAGATACCCCGATCATACCACTACCTTGTAGACTAACCATCACGGTATTGGACAATGCTGTGATGCCTTTTATCACCGATGGAAAGTCTTGCATAGCGTCTTTGCTAATTAAGGTTCCTTCGAAGGTGGGGTTGAATGTGTTTTTGATATATATAGGAATGTTTTTGGCAAAAGCGGGCTGTATGGTAGGTGGGTAAATGACTTTTGCACCAAAATGCGACATCTCCATGGCTTCTGCATAACTTAAAGTTGGTAAGGTATATGCTTTCTTTACCTTCCGCGGATCAGAGGTTAAGACTCCGTCTACATCCGTCCAAATCTCCAAACAATCTGCTCCTAATGCAGCTGCTAAAATTGCTGCTGTGTAATCCGAGCCGCCTCGTCCAAGTGTTGTAGTCAGTCCACCAATATCACTCGCAATAAAACCTGTGACAACTTGGATTTTATCTTGGGTGTTCTTAAAATGTTGAGCTATTTTTTCATTAGTAATTTCAAAATTGACTTTCGCAGCTCCAAAATCTTTGTTGGTTTTAATGATTTTTCTAGCGTCTACATATTCAGCTGGGATACCATGAGCATTTAATGCATAAGTTATAATCAAATTAGAGTTGCGCTCACCAAAGCTCAGCACGTAATCCATGGTTCGCGAAGAAACTTCCATGACCAATTTTACCCCTTGTAGTAAATTTTGCAAGGTACTATGATTTTCTTCTAATATCTTGTTCACTTCTTCATAGGTCGAGTCGGTGACCAAAGTTTTAGTAGCTTCGCGATGTCTTGTGACATAAAGATCAAATAGGGTAAGGTAGTCTTTGCCATTGGCAGCATTCTCTGCCATTTCAATCAGCTGATCTGTCACTTTACTGAAAGCAGAGTGCACTAAAACCAGATTTTCACCCTTATTTTTGGCTTTAGTTACAATTTCAATGATTGCCTGGATACTTTGTGGTGTGCCTACTGATGTTCCACCAAATTTGAGTACTTTCATACTTGTTTTGTCGTTTTGTTTTGAATTAAGCCTTGCTGATAGAAATACCTAAGTTCACTTCATCGGTAATTTCTGCGATCTCTCCCCCTTCAACTTGACTTATTAAATTAATTTCTTTTGCCAATACTTCGCTGGCTATATAATCCTTATGTTTCGAAATTACGTCATTGATCAAAGTATGTTCTTCAATGTTAACAATGATTCTATCGGTTACTTCAAAATCACTAGATTTTCTCAAATTCTGGATACGATTGATCAGCTCTCTTGCATAACCCTCGGCTTGTAGCTCTTCTGTGACCGTGATATCCAATGCCACCGTAATATCTCGATCATTGGCCACTTGCCATCCTGGTATATCTTCAGAAGTTATTTCGAAGTCTTCCAAAGTTAGATCAAAAATCTCTGTTCCGACATCTAATTTGAAATTCCCTGTTTTTTCAAGAGTAGCAATGTCAGCTTGTGTTAACCCTGCTATCACTTGGCTAGCAGTTTTCATATGCTGGCCTAATCTTTTACCTAAGGTTTTAAAATTAGCTTTTGCTTTCTTGCTGATGATTCCACTCGTATCGTCGAGCAACTCTATATGTTTTACATTTACTTCGGCCTTGATCAAGTCTTCTACCATGACGATTTGATCCTTAAATCCTGGATTTAACACAGGGATAATCGCTTTATTAAGCGGTATTCTTACTTTTATATTTTCTTTTTTGCGTAAGCTTAGTACCAAAGAAGAAATGCGCTGAGCATAATCCATTCGTTGTTCTAAAGCTAGATCTATCGCACTTTCGTTGACTGATGGATATAAGGCCAAATGCACAGAAGTATGTGGATATCTTTCAGAGACTTCATTAAGGTTTTTAAATAACCAATCTGCAAAGAATGGGGCAACCGGTGACATTAACTGCGATATCGCTTCTAAACATTCGTACAATGTCTGGTAAGCTGCGATTTTATCAGAAGAGTACTCTCCTTTCCAAAAACGTCGTCTACATAATCGTACATACCAATTACTCAAATGGTCACTTACAAAGGTTTGTATTTTACGAGTGGCTTGTGTTGGCTCATAGTCAGCATAGTCTTTTTGCACATCTTTGATCAAAGAGTTGAGTAAGGAGATAATCCAACGATCTATTTCTTGTCTTTCGTTGAGTGGAACAGTAGTTTGCTCATATCGAAAACTGTCAAGATTGGCATACAAAGCAAAGAAGGAGTATGTATTATACAATGTACCGAAGAACTTTCTTTTGGTCTCTTCTATACCTTCTAAGTCAAACTTTAAGTTGTCCCACGGTGGTGCATTATTGATCATGTACCATCTTGTAGCATCTGCCCCATATTTCATTAACGTGTCAAATGGGTCGATTACATTGCCTAATCTCTTAGACATTTTGACACCATTTTTATCAAGTACTAAACCTGTAGACACAACATTTTTGAAGGCTACACTGTCAAATACCATAGCGGCTATCGCGTGAAGTGTATAAAACCAACCTCTCGTCTGGTCCACCCCCTCTGATATAAAATCTGCTGGGTAAGTACTGCCCTGATCAATTTTTTCTTTATTCTCAAATGGATAATGCCACTGTGCATAAGGCATTGACCCACTATCAAACCAAACATCTATTAGATCAAGTTCTCTAACCATTACCGAACCGTCATCAGCAACCAACTGTACAGCATCAATAAATGGTCTATGCAAATCGTTTGGCACCTTTTGATCTAATCCTAAAACTTGATTCGCTTTCTCAATCTCTGATTGAAGCATAGCCACAGAATTTATACATTTTGCCTGTGTACCATCTTTTGTTCTCCAAATAGGAAGTGGTATACCCCAATATCTAGATCTCGAAAGGTTCCAATCTTGCAAATTTTCTAACCATTTGCCAAACCTACCTTCGCCTGTGGATGCTGGTTTCCAATTGATCGTATTATTGAGTTCTTGCATTCTATCGCGAGCTGCTGATGCTCGCACAAACCAACTGTCTAATGGATAATACAATATAGGTTTATCAGTCCTCCAGCAATGCGGGTAATTATGTTCATATTTCTGTACGTTGAATGCTTTGTTCTCTTGTTTTAACTTGATAGAGATGTCAACATCAACATTTTTATAACTTTCACCTTCGTCTTTGTAGTCTTTGACGTATCTGCCAGCAAAGTCAGTGACCGCGTCTACAAATTTACCTTGTTTATCCACAAGGGTAAGAGACCCAAATCCATATTTATTTGCCACACGCATATCATCAGCTCCAAAAGAAGGAGCTATGTGTACGATACCTGTACCATCTTCTGTGGAGACAAAATCACCAACTAATACCTGAAAAGCATCACCATCTTCTGGCTGTGCATAAGGTAATAATTGCTCATAACTTATAAGTTCTAATTGTTTGCCAATCCATGTGTCAATAATTTGGTAAGGTATAATTTTATCACCTTCTTTGTAGCTTGCGAAATCACCATTTTCACCTTCTGATTTAAACCATTTGCTTACCAATGTTTTAGCTAAGACTACATTTACAGGTATATAAGTATAAGGATTAAAAGTTTTGACCAAGACGTATTCTATCTTTTCACCAACAGCGAGAGCCGTATTGGAAGGTAATGTCCAAGGTGTAGTCGTCCAAGCTAAAAAATGGACATCTTCATTACCAATAGTTTGATACAAAAACTGTGACTTTTCATCCTTCACTATTTTAAACTGTGCTACCGCAGAAGTATCTTTTACCTCTCTGTAGCAACCCGGTTGATTCAATTCATGACTGCTTAATCCTGTTCCAGCAGCAGGAGAATACGGTTGAATTGTGTAACCTTTGTACAAATATCCTTTTTGATGAAGTTGCGATATCAACCACCAAACAGACTCAATATAGTCATTTTCAAAAGTGATATAAGGATTATCTAAGTCGACCCAATAGCCCATTTTGCGCGTCAAGTCATCCCACACATCTTTGTAACGCATCACGGTAGAGCGACATTTAGCATTGTACTCCTCTACTGTTATTTTCGAACCAATATCTTCTTTGGTAATACCCAATTCTTTTTCTACACTCAATTCAATAGGAAGACCGTGTGTATCCCATCCACCTTTACGATCTACTCTATGACCTTGCATCGTCTGAAAACGACAAAAGATATCCTTGATCGTACGGGCCATCACGTGATGAATCCCCGGCATACCATTAGCAGAAGGGGGTCCTTCATAAAACACAAAAGGTTTGTCTGCACTCCTTTCAGAAATTGACTTTTCGAAGATTTTATTTTCCTGCCAAAAACTTAGGATTTCCTTGTCTATCTCAGGTAAATTGAGTTGTTTAAACTCCCTGTACTTTGCCATATTACGAATATTGATCCTTTTTATTAAAAATGGCTACAAAAGTACAATCATTTGTCCAATTGTCTGTGGAAATACTGTGAAATCTATCATATAAATGACTGAAAAAGATAAAAAAGCTTACTTTTGATTTTGTGTAACACGCTTTTTCTTAATTTTAGCCAAATTTTTGAAATTGGATCAACGTAAATTAAAGATTTTCAAATTTTTTTAATCAACATAACATAACTTAGAACAATGAAAATACTCATAATAGGCGGTGGAAATATGGGCCTGACATTTGCTAGAAGTTTCTTGGCAACCCACATAGTCGTGGCAGAAAACATGTACATTCTCGAAAAAAGTATCGAAAAAGCTGAAGAACTTAAAAAGCAACAAATAGGCACCATTTATGGCGAACCAGCTAACTACATCAAAGAAGCCGACCTTATTATTTTGGCTGTAAAGCCTCAAGACATCAAAGATCTGTTTGCACGAATCAAACCTTTTGTGGATGAGCAACAAGTGGTATTAAGTATCATGGCCGGTATAAAAATAGAGACCATATCCGAAGGGATCGGTACAAAAAAAGTGGTGAGGGCTATGCCCAATCTTCCAGCTCAAATAGGTGTCGGGATGACCGTCTACACTTCTTCTCCTGAAGTAACTAGAATCGAGCTTGTGACCGTGCAAAACCTGTTAAACGCAACAGGTAAGGCGGTCTATGTAGAGGAAGAAAAAATGATTGACGCCGCTACTGCTATCTCAGGAAGTGGCCCAGCCTATGTCTTTTATTTTATGCAAAAACTCATTGAGTCTGCCACAGAGATGGGATTTTCTAAAGCGGAAGCAGAAATGCTCAGTTATCAGACATTCAGAGGGGCTGTAGAATTATTTAATAAGTATGATTTCACGTGTCAAGAATGGATAGGAAAAGTATCATCCAAAGGGGGTACAACAGAAGCGGCTATCAATACGATGGATGGTAAAAAATCAGGTGATCACTTCAAAGAGGGCGTTTTTGCAGCTTTAAGAAGAGCAAAAGAATTAAGCGAAAATGCTTAGTTTTGGTTAAAATCACTAGCTACCATGACTAGAAATTGGATTAATGAGCTTTCTACTACGCCTAAGTACCTTCAGATCGTCAATGGCATCCTTTCTGCAATTGAAGATGGGCACATGAAGGAGGGTGATGTATTACCCTCTGTCAATCAAGTCTTGGTAATGTATGATATATCTCGAGATACCGTAGTCAAAGCATATGATATCCTAAAAAAACAAGAAATCATAGAAGCGGTGCATGGCAAAGGAAATTATGTCAGAAAAACTAATTATAGACCTAAGGCTAAAATCTTCTTACTTTTCAATAAATTAAGTACCCATAAAAAGATCATCTTTGACGCTATCGCTGAAACTTTAGGGGCTGATATTCCCATAGACTTTTTTATTTACCACAATGACTATAAACTTTTTAAGAGAATTTTGTCTGAGCAAATAGATAAAAACTATACACATTTTGTCATCATAGCTCACTTTAATGAAGGCGGTGGTAATGTGGTAGAATTATTAAAACAGATTCCACTTCAGAAATTGGTGATCCTTGACAAAAAAATCAATGGCTTTTACGAGGATTACGCCTGTATTTACCAAGATTTTCAAAAAGATTTGTATAATGCTTTAACAGAAGCATTGCCCTTGATCTCAAAATATCAAAATATAAAAATCCTTTTCCCTCAAAATACATACCACCCAAAGGAAATCATCATCGGGCTAAAACTTTTCTGTCAAAAATATAACTTCCTATACCAAATAATCGATGATACCAACTCTGTAGAGGTTAAAAAAGGGGACGTTTTTATCAATCTAATGGAAGACGATCTTGTAAAAATCATTAAAAAGATCAAAGATAAAAACTTCAAGGTAGGCCAAGATGTTGGCATCATTTCTTATAATGAAACACCGCTTAAAGAAGTCTTACTTGATGGCATCACCGTAATTTCTACCGATTTCGAACAATTGGGAAAAAAATGTGCCCAAATGATTTTGAACAATGAAAGACTACAAATTGCTAATGATTTTAATCTAATCGTCAGGAATAGTTTGTAAAAATCAAACCATTTTAAATATATACAAACTAAGGAAACTTTAGAACTCCACTTTATAAGGAATACAAACAAAACAAGTCTCTTTCAGTAGCTTGATTACATCCATCAGTATATAAATCACGATGTAAAACAGCCATAATTAATGCCTAAAGTGAAGCTATAAAAGAATTATATTTTATTTAATTGAATAAATGAATAATAATATCATGTAAATACTTTAAAATATTGTGTAACATTCTTAAGGGATTTGGGACGTACCTTGCGACTTGAAAAATAGAAATTACTCTATTTTATAAAACATCAAAAATGAAAAATTTTAGTTTGGTTCTCGTCCCCATTTTTATCTATAGTATGATGGTTGTCACAGGGTGTAGTTCACTTAACAAATCAAAGAAAGGGGCAATAATTGGTACAGCTTCTGGAACAGCAATGGGTGCCATCATTGGTAAAACAACAGGAAATACCGCCTTAGGGGCAATAATTGGTGCTGCAATGGGTGGAACAGCAGGCGCCATCATTGGAAATAAAATGGACAAACAAGCCCAAGAAATTAAGGATAAATTGCCCGAAACTCAAGTAATCAGAGTTGGTGAAGGCATCGTAGTCGAGTTTAATAGCAATGTGTTATTTGGATTTGATAAATCTTCAATAACCAATGATGCTAAGTCCAATCTAGACAAATTGAGCGGTATATTAAAAGATTATCCTGATACAGATATTGAGATTCAAGGTCACACCGATAGTAAAGGGTCAGAATCTTATAACAAAAGCTTATCTGAAGAAAGGGCATATTCAGTAGCGCAATACCTTGCAGAAAAAGGCATCTCAAATACAAGAATGAAAATCAATGGCTTCGGTGAATTATTGCCAAAATACATCAATACTACTCCTGATGGGCGCCTACTAAACAGGAGAGTAGAGTTTGTGATTTCAGCTAATGCAGATATGAAAGCAGATGCACAGAAATTAGCAACAAATTAATCCAGGCCTATTTACATACAATGAAACTAATTGTGACTTTTTGTCCAAACAAAGCACTAAAACCGTAAAAATAATAAAAATGAAAAAGTTAATCTTATTACTAATAATCTATATACCTATTTCTTTTCTTTCAGCACAAACATTGGACGAGTCTAAGATAAAATTCGGAATACTTGGAGGTGTAAACTTTCATAATTTGACAGGTAAAGATCTTGCGGGAGAAAAGCTAAATAGTAAAGGAATCTTTGGTTTTCATGCTGGAATTAACGCCCAAATACCTATCGTTCCTGAATTTTATTTTCAGCCGGGCCTACTCTTCTCTACCAAAGGCTCAGAAATTGAAAACACAGGTTTCAATAGCAAAATCAAATTATCCTACCTAGAATTACCTTTAAACTTTGTATATAAAAGCAGCCTAGGTAACGGATACTTTATGCTGGGATTTGGCCCTTATGTTGGTTATGGCATAAACGGTAAGGTCACCAACACGATAGCAAGTGCCGAGAATACTGCTGATATAAAATTCAAAAATAGTATAGAGCTAAATGATCCTTTGACAGACTACTATCTTAGGGCTCTTGATATAGGTGGGAATATTTTCGTAGGTTATGAAATGATAAATGGTGTATTTGTTCAGCTTAACACCCAATACGGTATGTTCAATATCTCTCCGGAGGACAAACGCAACCCTACCAGTGAAAGCTCTATTAAAAACGTTGGATTTGGTCTTTCCATTGGATATAGACTATAAGTGTTTTAAATTATTAACTTGTTTTATTGCACTTCGGTTAAAATTCGACAAGAAAGTATCTTTTAATAATACCTAAAAATCTAGAATGTAAATTCTGTCAAGGTTTCTAAATACCTCAAAATAAGTTAGCTTAGCTTTACTGTATTTTGGTCTCTCACGACGAATTTCATTTAGATATGTAGGTTAATTAAATCAAGGACAGAAAAATGAGACTCCCACTAGCTAAGAAGTAGAATTTCGTTTGAATCCACCCTTCTGGAAAACAAAGCATGAATAAAACCCTAATTTATAATCTAGGTAAACTCATCAACAAAACAATTTTTTAATATATTTTGTCAATATCATTGATTATTTCTGAGAAAAGTATGACTTTTGTATTAGAATTTAAAATAAGGTTTATATCTATTTTACAGAATTATGTTTTTATTTTGAAATAAATTTTATTTTGAAATAAAACATTATTTTTCGGTTGAATAGTAGGTATTCATACAAGTTGAAATTAATTACTCGATATAAAATAATACAATGAAAAAAATAAACTTCTCAGCAGGTCCTGCTATTCTGCCACAAAGTGTTATCAACCAAGCTGCTGATGCCATAAGAGATTACAATGGTACGGGGCTGTCTTTGATAGAAGTCTCTCATAGGGGTAAGGATTTTATCCAAACGATGGACCAAGCAGTATCTTTAACCAAAGAATTGCTCGGTATTTCTGATGAGTTTGAAGTATTATTTTTACAAGGAGGTGCAAGCCTACAGTTTTATCAAGTTCCACTTAATCTTCTTGCAGAAGGTACCACGGCTGGTTACATTAACACGGGTACTTGGTCAGAAAAGGCAATCAAAGAAGCAAAGTTGGTGGGGAATGTACAAGTATTAGCATCTTCAGAAGATAAAAACCACTCTTATATCCCAAAAGCCTTTGATATCCCGAGCGATTTAAGTTATGTTCATTATACATCCAACAACACAATTTTTGGTACTCAGTTTCAGTCATTGCCAGAGACTTCTGTAAAATTGATATCAGATATGTCATCCGATATCTTTAGTAGACCAATAGATATCGATCGTTACGATTTGATTTATGCTGGAGCTCAAAAAAATATTGGGCCTGCAGGTGTTGTATTGGTCATCGTTAGAAAAGAGGCATTAAACAGAATTGCTAAAAAACTACCTTCAATGTTAGATTATAGAATTCACGCTGCTAATGACTCTATGTTTAATACGCCCCCAGTCTTTGCTACCTACACTACCATGCTTACCTTACAGTGGATAAAAGACAATGGTGGATTAGCTGCAATGGCTACTCACAATGAAGCAAAGTCAAAAATAGTTTACGATGCAATTGACGGATCAAGTCTTTTTATAGGCCATGCAGTCAAAGAAGATAGATCACATATGAATGTTACTTTTAATATTGCAAAACTAGAGTTAGAGGACGCTTTTTCTGAACTTTGTAAAAAAGCTGGACTAGATGGTCTAAAAGGCCACCGGTCAGTGGGTGGATTTAGAGCTTCTATTTACAATGCAATGAGTTTGGAAGGAGTACAGCTTTTAGCAGATGTAATGAAGGATTTTGAGCAAAAAAATAGCTAATATATTCGATAAAGTTGTTAGGGTAGATAATCACGAAATACCTTTACGCATTTACCTCGAAGCTAGAAATAGTGTCAGGGTTTCTATAGGTAAGGATACTGTATTACTTAGAGTGCCTACTTTTGAGCACCCAAGAATTGAAAAACACATCAACTATGCTACACAATGGTTACTTACACTTAACAAAGAAAGGCCTGAAATTATAGCTAAGTACCACATTGAAAAATATGCTGATAATTATAGCCTTACCGTACTTGGTAGATATGAATATACCGTTTTTGTAGAAGAACAAAATCGCAGCAATGGAACCGTAGAACGTCACAGTGGCAATCATCTTAAAGTATTTATACCTGAAACCTTGCCAAGCTTTGAAAAAAAAGTATATATTCGAACATTGTTATCAAAAATTATAAGTGCCAACTATAAAAAGTATGTTGTTGACAAAGTCCAATATTGGAATATCATGCATTTCCAAAAGCCAATAAATAGGATTACCTTAAAATACAATTCCACCAATTGGGGAAGTTGCTCCGTCAATAACAATATTAATCTTAGTACAAGGACCTTACTTTTGCCAGAACCTATGCTGGACTACGTGATTGTACACGAATTGAGTCATCTTGTAGAAATGAATCATTCTTCAAGATTTTGGAATACCGTCGAAAAAGTAATGCCAGATTACAAGTCAAGGGAAGACTGGATAGCGAAAAATAGTAAGTTTATAGATTTTTAAGTTTTTCAACCTAAAAGAACTTAACTTTTTGTACAACAAATAGCGCAAAAATGATTTTTATCCTTATCTCATTAATTCTCTAAAAAAGAGAATCAAATCAAGATCAATTAGAAATCTTACCCATGATTCCCCTTAGGTTTTGGGGTAAACCATAGACAAGATTTCTAATTGTGCAATTTGTTACACAAAACTTAACTACATAATATTTACTTGCCGTACAAAGTTTCTATTTCCTTTGCTTCAGATAGTAATCTATTTAAAAAGACATTACCAGCTGCTGAAAGTTTGTACTTTTTTCTTCTTTGATTGCCTGTGGTCATTTCCCAATTGTAATCTATATACCCTGCTTTCTTCCATTTAGCAAGTACAGGGTAAAGATAACCTTCCTCGATCTGCACCATACTATTGGTCATCGCTTCAACATCTTTAATAAGCTTATAGCCATAAGATGCATCGTTCTTTAGCAATTTAAAAATAAGAACAGTGATAGCATAGGTTTGGAGTTCTTTTGATATTTTTTGATCCATGATAAATGTAGTATTGGGTTTAATTATTATTAAAATTATGTAAGAAGCTACAAATTAAATTAATAATTTTAAAACAAAGAAATATATGTAGAATAAAGTAGTCAAGGAACAATAAATTTTTGATTAAGAGCATTTGATGCAAAAATAATTTAAAATTTATATGTTTATTTAGTACATCTACTGTATTAAATATCAATTATTTACTATATTAATTTAACCAAAAGTTAATTTTTCGAAGCTATCTTAATACTTTTTAAATTTTGTTTTATTTTTCTTTTGAAGTGGTTAGACTAAGTTTTAAAAGAATGTATTAAACCTTTGTTGTTTACGGAGCACCAGTATTTATTCAAACACTTTATAAATAAATTGAAAACTAAATAGAAATTAAGTATAATTGTGCCATAAAAAATTATCTAATTATGAAGTTTAAATTTCTATCGGTTTTAGCCTGTATTTTATTTTTTAATGTTATCGTAATCAGTCAAATTAAGTCGCCTGAAGATTTTTTAAAATCTAAATATTATAACGAATACACCCTTCATCATAATATTGTAGAATATGTACAACATGTAGCTGCGAATAGTAAGAGAGTAAAACTAGTAGAATATGGTAGAACCAATGAAGGCCGACCTCTTTTACTTTGTATCATTTCTAAACCAGAAAATATTTTAAACCTTGAAGATATAAGATTGACCAATTTAAGTAATATAGGTCTTTCGGATATAGCACCAAAAACAAAGAATGAAAAAGCATTGGTTTGGATGAGTTTTGGTGTGCATGGCAATGAAGCTTCCACTACAGAAAGTAGTATGAATGTTTTATATCAATTAGCAAATGAGGGCAACTCTACAACTGCTTCTTATTTAGATAATACTGTTGTAATGATCGACCCTAGTGCCAATCCAGATGGCAATGCAAGATACACCAACTGGATGAGAGGCTATGCTGGTAAAAACCCACATCCAGGAGTATATGACAGAGAACACATGGAACCTTGGCCAGGAGGAAGACCTAACCATTATCTCTTTGACCTAAACAGGGATTGGGCATGGCTCACACAATTAGAGACACAAAAAAGAATAGAAATATATAACAATTGGATGCCTCATATACATGCTGACTTCCACGAGATGGGCATTAATAATCATTATTATTTTGCTCCTGCAGCTAAACCATTACATCAAAACATTACCGAGTTTCAGCGGACTTTTCAGACAGAAATTGGTCAAAACCACATTAAGTACTTTGATAAGGAAGGATGGTTGTATTTCACTCGAGAAGTCTTTGACCTATTTTACCCAAGTTATGGTGATACCTATCCACTATATAATGGTGCAATAGGTATGACATATGAAAAAGCTGGAAATAGTTCATCAGGCAGAGCCATCGACATAGAAAATGGTGATGTACTTACGCTAAAAGATAGAATTACTCACAATATCACCGTAGGAATGAGCACTGTAGAAATAGCCAATAAAAACCACGCTAGACTAATTTCTGAGTTTAAGAAGTTTTTTAAAGATGCAGTTGAAAAACCAAAAGGTAAATTTAAAACTTACGTTGTCAAAAACACACCTAAAGCCCAAGGCTTAATCAACCTACTTTCAAAACATGGGATAAAATACGGGATGGCTTCAAAAAGCACAACCACCAAAGGATATGATTATTTAAAAGATGTGGAAGGTACTGTAACCGTGAATGAAAATGACTACATCATAACGACTAAACAACCAAAATCTAATTTCTTACAAATCTTAATGGACCCCAATCCTCTATTAGAAGATTCCTTGACTTACGACATTTCTGCATGGGCATTACCCTATGCTTATGGAGTAGACGCGTATGGCTTAAATCAGGATATTGACATGCAAAATAGTATGAAAGTGCAAGAAAAAGCAGGTCAATGTGCTGGATCTTACGCTGTAGCATTGCCATGGAACAGCCTTGAGTCTGCCAAAATATTATCAAAGGTATTTAACGAGGGCCTTGTTGCTAGAATGGCAAATACAGAAGTAGTCATTGCTGGTAAAAAACTTGATAGAGGCACCATCATAATTACAAGAGGAGACAACCCAAAAGTTAAAGATTTTTGTACCGTAATTGATAAAATATTTTGGAATTGGCACTATTTGCCTACTGGGTTTAGCAATACGGGTAATGACTTAGGTGGGGGTTCTTTTAATTTATTAAAAAAGCCAAAGGTATTGAGTGTCATGGGTTCGGGTACTTCCACAAACGATGTGGGACAAATTTGGCACTTTTTTGATGAAGTGTTGGGTTATCCCATAAGCATTGTCTATTTAGATGCTTTGAGTAGGGTAAATCTTGATGATTATAATACCATTATTTTACCTGACGGCAGATATACAGTTGACCAAAGTGTTATGGGCAAATTGAACGCTTGGTTGTCTAAAGGTGGTAAATTAATCTCTATCGAAGGTGCTAATAATAATTTTTTAAACAAAGAAGGTTATGCTCTGAAAAAATTCGCAACTGATGATGAGAAAAAAGCAGAGGAAAAAACTTCAAAAGAAAAAGGATTGAAAGCTAGATATGAATTGTACGAATCTTTTGAAAGGAGTGGTATATCTAATTATTTGGCGGGATCTATTATCAAAAACAAACTTGATCCTACTCATCCTTTGTCATTTGGCTTAGGAGAAGACTATTACAGTCTAAAAACGGACCCAACTCATTACAAACTTTTAGAAAATGCGTACAATCCAATTTATATACCTAAGAAATTTGTCCATTATGGGTTTATAGGTTCGGAGTTGAAGCCTAAATTAGAAGAAACGGTGTCGTTTGCAGTAGAAAGAAAAGGAAGAGGCTCTATAATTTATATGGTAGATAATCCGCTATTCCGAGCATTTTGGGTGAATGGACAGATGCTATTCAGTAATGCATTGTTTTTTTAGATTAATTAAAAAAAGACAACTTTTAAGGGCTCTATGTCGATCAATATCGGCATAAGGTGAAACAGGTTAAGTAGGTTAAGTGATTAAGTTGAGGCAGGTTAAGTTTTCTTGCACTCGGAGCACTCTTAACTTCTCTTAACTATTTTATCCTACATTAATCATGTTAACATAGGTACAAACTTGTGACTGAGGTTAAGTTTTCTTGCATTTTAGATCATTCTTAACCTCCCTTAACCTGTTGACATTGGGACAAGCTGGTTGATAATGTTAAGTTTATAAGTTAAGACATGTTAAGTTTTTTTGCACTTTAGATTATTCTTAACCTCTCTTAACCTTCATTAACCATGTTAAGAGAGGTACAAACTTGTGAATAAGGTTAAGTTTGCTTGCACTTCAGATCATTCTTAACCTCCCTTAACCTGTTGACATTGGGACAAGCTGGTTGATAATGTTAAGTTTTTTTGCACTTTAGATTATCCTTAACCTCCCTTAACCTTTTTTTAACATAGTGTCAAAATGGTTGAGAAGGTTAAGTTTTCTTGCACATCAGATCATACTTAACTTCTCTTCACCTCCTTCACCTCTTCCTAGCCTTTTTAGCATTGAAGATCACAATAGAAACTAACCTTATAGAAATCACGTAACATTTCTAAAGAATTGTGTAATGCAACCCAAACTGAAGAACTCTAATTTTGTGGTCATTCTTTAAGATTATAATAACTCTCAAAAAACTCATAAAATGACCTCTACTTATCACCCAAAGGATAAAGAAGCAATTGACAAACTGAAGATCATCGTCGAAGATATTATGATTTGTCTCTTTTGTACCGATTTAAAAACAGACGACGGTTCAACTTGTCGGCCAATGGCAGCATTAAAAGTTTGCGAACAAGGGAATGTTTGGTTTTTCAGTGAAAAAAATAGTGAGAAAAACACAGCAATTGCAAATGACAAAAACGTGCAACTCTTCTTCTCTCAGCCTGTAAAAAACAGTTACCTTGTATTAAATGGCGAAGCTGAAATAAGTTTAGACACAAAAATAATTAATGAACTTTGGTCCCCCCCAGCCCAAGTTTGGTTTAAAGATGGTAAAGACGATACTAACATTTCAATCATCAAAGTAAACCCAACATCCGCTTACAATTGGGACATACAGAGTAACAAAATGGTAAACTTATTTAAGATTGCTACAGATGATAAAGACGCAAATTAGTAGTAGCCAAAAATCTCCAATCAAGCAGAACTAAATAAATTCAATAACACTTAAATAAACAAAAAATGGACAATGAAAAAACGATTGATGTGCTAAACACACTCATCACTATCAACAACGATAGAATCGAAGGTTACGAAACAGCAGGGAAAGAAACGGAAGAACACGAATTAAAATCAATGTTCGCACAATTTTCTGCCACGAGTCAAAAATGCAAAAGAGAATTAACAAATGAGGTAAACAGGCTGGGCGGTAAACCGTCAGATGGAACACTGATTACTGGAAAATTCTTTAGAGTTTGGATGGATGTAAAAGCAGCACTCACTGGCAAAGATCGTAAAGCAATCCTTGACTCCTGTGAATACGGAGAAGATGCGGCAAAAGACACCTACGGTGACGTATTGAAAAATGATACGGAAACGCTGACGGAGGCACAGCGAAGTATGATAAGATCGCAACACATGTTATTACAAGCTGACCACGACACGGTAAAAACTATGAGAGATCTGGCAATAGCAGACTGATAGTGGACCATAATTAAAATAAATAGGCATAGAACCAAATCTATGCCTATTTTATAAATGAAAACGAATATGAAAAAGAAAAATACAAGTATAAGCCAAAAAAAGGTTTCGAAAGTGATGCACGAATTTAAGGAAGGTGACCTTCACATCGGAAATACAGATACGATCGTAACAAGCAGAAAACAAGCCATCGCCATAGCATTAAGCGAGGCGGAAAACTTAAAAAAAATAAAAAATAAGTAATCATGTGGAAAGAAGAAAATAACGAACTGAAACGCAGCTTCGAATTTAAAGATTTTGTGGAGGCCTTCACTTTTATGACTGAAGTAGCTTTTGCTGCAGAAGAAATGAACCATCATCCAAATTGGAGTAACGTCTATAACAAGGTTGACATAGCACTATTCACCCATGAAACCCAAAATAGTATTACCGAAAAGGACATAAAACTCTCAGAGGAAATAGACAGAATCTATAAAAGAGTATAAAATATGAGACATATATCAATTCTTTCCTCAAGTGTCAGAGATGGACGGAAGAGTCACAATGTTGCCCTATATTTTCAAAACTACCTAATTGAGAAAAAGCTTGCAACCACTGAAATCATTGACTTGAAAGTATATGACTTCCCTATTTTTACAACCACTCTAAAAACAATGCCTCACCCAGAAAAGAATGTATTAGACTTTGCAAAAAGGATTAAATCTTCGGAAGGTATCATCATCGTCACACCTGAATATAACGGAGGATATCCAGCGAGTTTAAAAAATGCTATCGACCTCCTTTATGAAGAGTGGAGACACAAACCAATTGGCATTGCCACAGTATCTTCAGGCCCTTATGGGGGTAACCAATGCTTATTTGCACTACAATTTACGCTTTGGAAAATGATGGCATGGACCATTCCTGCCATGTTTTCTGTACCTAATGTAGATAAGGCTTATGATTCAAATGGAGAGCCGTCTGATAAACTTAATTCGGATAAATTTGCAGCAAATTTCATAAAAGAGTTGCTCTGGTGTGTTGAGGCAGATAAGGCCCCCAGCCATCAATAAATACCTAATTCACTTTAAAAAATAGTAATGTCAATAAAAAGTATCAACCCTGCCACTAATAAAGTAGTTAAAGCATTTGAGGAAATGTCAGTATCCACAGTCGAAAAATCGATTGTAAAATCTGAACAAACATTTGCCATATGGAAAAAAACAACCTATTCTGAAAGAGCAGAATTGTTATACAAGGTAGCAGGTTTATTAAGGGAAAAAGTAAAAGACCTAGCCGAGCTCATTACCCTTGAAATGGGAAAACTGTATTCGCAAGCAGAAGGAGAGATTGCCCTTAGTGCAGATATATTCGATTATTATGCCAACCATTCCGAAGCATTTTTAGCAGACAAAATACTTCATCCTAGCCACGGGCAAGCATTGGTAAGACATAGTCCTATTGGTGTATTACTCGGTGTACAACCTTGGAATTTTCCTTTTTACCAGGTAGCACGATTTGCTGCACCAAATATTATGGTGGGAAACACTATACTCTTAAAACATGCATCATTAGTACCTCAGTGCGCACAAGCAATACAAGATCTTTTTCTAGTAGCCGGTGCTCCACTCGGATTGTATACCAATTTATTTATTTCAGGCAAAAGGGCATCAGAATTGGTAGCTGACAAAAGAATAAAAGGTGTATCACTTACTGGTAGTGAAGCAGCGGGTGCCAGCGTAGCTACAGAAGCGGGTAAGCACTTGAAAAAATCTGTTCTTGAATTAGGTGGAAGCGATGCGTTTATAGTTTTGGAAGATGCAAATATTGACAAGGCTGTAGAGTGGGCCGTAGTAGGAAGAATCAATAATAATGGAGAATGTTGTGTCGCCTCAAAACGATTTATCGCTGTAGAAAAAATAGCGGACGAGTTCTTTGATAAATTACAAAACAAACTAGCTGAGCTGGTGGTAGGGGATCCAATGGACCCAAGCACACATGTAGGCCCGATGAGTAGCGAAGAAGCTGCCGAAAACATAATAGACCAAATCCAAAGAGCAGTTGATGGTGGTGCAAAAATAGAATTGGGAGGCAAGAGGATAAAACAAGCAGGTGCTTATGTAGAAGTGACCGTAGTAACCAATATGTTGCCAGATAATCCCGTATTTTATGAAGAATTTTTCGGTCCTGTTGCAGTTTTTTTCAAAGTTAAAAACGAACAAGAAGCAATCGATTTAGCCAATGACTCTCCATTTGGATTGGGGGGGTCGGTATTTACCCAAGATATAGAACGAGGCAAACAAATAGCGGACCAAATTGATTCAGGCATGGTTTTTATAAATCATCCTACATGGACCCAAGCCGATTTACCTTTTGGCGGCATAAAAGGGTCGGGTTATGGAAGAGAACTTTCTGAATTAGGGATCCAAGAGTTTGTGAATAAAAAATTGATTAGGGTAAGTGACCTGAATGACCCCTTTTAGCGAGACCTTTTATGAAAAGACATAATTAAAACTTAAAAACCTAAACTACACTATAAGACTTGGTCAGTTGTGATTTAATTACTTGGGTGGTCATCTTAATTTTTCATGTTTTATCCAAATAATTAACTTTTGGTGTACTGAAAACCAAAGAATGCTAGCTTATTAATAGCCTAAAGTTAAAGAATTAGGGCATAACTGGCTTCTTTTCAATATAAAGATTCAGAAAACAAAATAAAATATTGGTTTCAATAGTTTTATAGCTTTGTTAACATACATATCTTTGCAGCGCTCGTCAACTAATAATAGTTGGACACATCATATTTTATAAAGAATGAAGAAGTTTATTGGTTTATTTTTATTCATGTTATTAGTTATATCTATTGGTAGAGCTCAAGATTTGGATGCTGAAATTGGGTTTAAGTATGTCAAAGCAGATTATTTAATTAAAACTCAAAGGACAGAAGAGGCTTTAAAAGAGCTGAGTGATATAATTAGAGATAATCCTTCTTTTAAAGATGTATTATTTTTAAGAGCCGATCTTAGGTTCAAGGGAGCAGACTACATCAATGCTAAAGGGGATGCTTTAAAATCAATTGAACTTAAAGGAATAACAAAGGAAATGGCCGCTTTATTAGGAAGAAGTGATTTTGCGTTAAGAAACATTGATGCGGCAGAGACTTCTCTTGAAACAGCTATATTGTTAGGCAATAAAGATGAAAAAGTATTATTGGAGTATGCTGAGATTCTCTACAACAAAAACCAATCAGCTAAAGCATGTGATATCTGGCAAATAGCGTCTAGAAACGGATCTTCTACTGCTGCAATCAACATTACTAAAAACTGTAGTGGTATTACAACCTCAAGCAAAAGCACTGAACAAACTACTTTAAATCAACCAGTAGTAACAGAAAATAAGCCTACAATTATAACACCTCCTCTGATAGCAGATAGCGTAAGTGAATCCAATCCTTTAGTCGTTACTAATGATACAAGTAGTACGAGTGAAACAACGGCACCTCCTTCCTTTTCATTTCCAGTACCGGAGGAAGATAATACCCCAAATGAAATAGTAATAGATGAGGACCTAACAATCACCATTTACGGTCAAGGCACAGGAAAAAGAAAAATATTGGAAAAGCCTAGTATTCTCATCCTTTCAGAAAATGATGGAGAAGTTGCAATAGAAATATGCATAAACGAAAATGGACGAATAGAAACAGCGGAATTTGTGCCTACAAAATCTACTATTGATAATAAAGGATTGGTTTCATTGGCCATAAGAAAATCTAAAGAATTTTGGTTCGAAAAATCAGAATTTAGAAAGCAATGTGGGTTTATTGTTTACAAAGTCAAAGGCTCTTAGTCATAATATTTAATCAAAATCAATATCTATGCTCATAGAGCGAAAAAAATATATATTTGCCATTGTCTTTTTATTTTCAGCAATTCTTTACCATTCATGTCAAAGAGATTTTGAATATTTTGAAGGTAAGGCTAAGGTATATGCCTCTGTAGATACTTTGCTTTTTGATACCGTTTTTACCAGTATTGGATCAGCAACTAGAATTATAAAATTGTACAACGATGAATCAAAACCTGTACAGTTGGATGTTTTTTTAGAAAAGGGTGCTTCATCATTTTATAGAATTAATGTCGATGGTATAAAAGGACCCATGGTAAAGGGGGTGGAAATTTTACCAAATGATAGTATTTATATTTTTGCAGAAGTAACCATTGACCCTAACAAACCTCAGAGTGACTCACCCTTTGTAATAGAAGAAAATCTTATAATAAATCAAAGTGGTAACTCTGTGAAAGTCCTTCTGACTTCATGGGGTCAAAATGCAAACTACATCTCAAAGGCCGGGCAAATAGGTTTATTAAGCTGCGAAAAGGGTTCCTTGGTTTTTGCAGACCCAAAACCTTACGTAGTCTATGGTATACTTGTAATTGACGATTGCCATGTTATCTTGCCAAAAGGTACAAGACTTCATGTACATGGTGGCATAGCATTTACTCCAGATAGAACAAGTGTATACAATGATGGACAAATTATAATTTTACCCGATGCCAAATTAACTTCAGAAGGTACAGCTGAAAATCCCGTGATCATTCAAGGTTCCAGATTGGAACCCGAGTATGCTGATATTCCAGGACAATGGGGTGGTCTTCGGTTTATTGGGAGCAAAGGATCTGATTTAAAATATACCATAATCAAGAATAGTATCGTGGGTATGGTGATCGATAGCGGAAGTCAAGTTACGATAGCCAATTCTTCGATTTTTAACACTTCGAGTTCTGGTATTTTTACTTTTAATGGAGCGTTGAACGCAACAAATTCTTTGGTCCATAGAAACGGAGGACATGCAGTGCAGATGACATATGGTGGAAAGTACAATTTTACATACTGTACTTTTGCATCATTTAACAATCAAAGGGAAGCAATAGCCGCTAATAATAAAAAATGTTTAAACCTAGATGAAGATATCACTTGCAGTGTATTGGTGGATGTTAAGCCATTGGACTTGACTATGACCAATTGCATAATTTCGGGTAATAATACTGATGAAATTTCTTTTTTGAATCACACACGAGACAATCCCGCTAACTTTAAATACAATCTAACAAACTGTGTAGTTAGGGTAGATGAACTATTGATGACGAATCGGTGGCCAAATTTTTTTGATAACTGCAAGGACTGTCTAAATCAAAAATCTTCAGATAAATTGTTTCTTAAAATTGATAATAAAGATTATAGATTAGATACAATATCAATAGCTAGAGAAAAAGCCTTACCTTTGTCAAACATCAAAATCGATTTAGCAGGAAAAAACAGAAAAACAAAGCCTGATATCGGATGTTTTGAATTTTAATACATACCAAATAATTAATTTAAGAAAGAAATGAAGATAGGAATTACAATTGGAGAAATAAACGGAATTGGACCAGAAATTATACTAAAAGCACTCTCTAACAATACGCTCACCAAATCGTTTACCCCTGTCATTTACGGATCATCCAAAGTATTATCTTATTATAAAAACACCCTTGAAGAGATAAAATTTAATTATCAACAAGTATCAGACCCTTCTAAGGCTCAATATGGCAAAATTAATATCATCAACTGTTGGGAAGAAGAGGTTGCGATCACCCCAGGTAAAGCTAGTGCAGCTGGTGGTAAATATGCTTTCTTGGCACTAGAAAGAGCCGTAAAAGATTTAAAAGAAAACCTTATTGATGCACTTGTCACCGCACCTATCAATAAAGAATCCATGAAAATGGCCAATTTCGGATTTCCAGGGCATACAGAGTATTTAGAATCAACGATTGGGTCTGTGACTTCACTGATGATGATGGTAAGTGAAGATTTAAAAGTAGGATTAGTGACCAACCATCTTCCTCTACACGAAGTGTCTAAAAATATTACTAAAGAACAAATTCTTAAAAAAATCAATGTACTCAATGAGTCTTTGATTAAAGATTTTGATAAAGAAAAGCCAACAATAGCCGTATTAGGCCTAAATCCTCATGCAGGTGACAATGGAGCCATAGGCGAGGAAGAAGAAAAAATTATAAAACCAGCCATTTTAGAAGCTAAAAAATCAGGAATTATGGTTTTTGGTCCCTATTCATCTGATGGATTTTTTGGTTCTGGTCAATTTAAGAAAGTTGATGCCATCCTAGCCATGTACCACGATCAAGGTCTTATACCATTTAAAGCCCTCACTTTTGGTTCAGGGGTCAACTTTACTGCAGGGTTAAATGTAGTCCGAACTTCACCTGACCATGGTACAGGATTTGACATAGTAGGAAAAGACTTAGCCAGTCCTGATTCTATGCGTACAGCGATTTTTAGCGCAATTGAAATCTCACGCAATCGAAAACAATACGTTGATGATCGCAAAAACAGGTTGAAAAAACGTGAAAAGGGAGTTTATTCAGAAGATGAAGATGAGGTCATTGTAGAAGAAAAAGAATAATCAAAGATCCATGTTGTCTAAAGTTTATGCAAGTGCTGTACATGGAGTGGAAGCAACCACCATTACGATCGAAGTCAATTTAGGCGGTAGACCTGCAGAAGGCCAACGATTCTTTCATATGGTAGGGCTTCCAGACAATGCGGTAAAAGAAGGTTTTCAAAGAATCGAAGCAGCAATTAAAAACTCAGGTTATGAGTTTCCACGAAGGCAAACAGTCATCAATCTTGCCCCAGCAGATATAAGAAAAGAAGGCTCTTCCTATGATTTGACGATAGCGATAGGCATTTTAGCCAGTTCTGACCAAGTAAAATCGGAAAAACTAAATTCTTACATCATCATGGGTGAGCTAGCCTTAGATGGTAGCCTTCGTCCTGTAAAAGGTGTTCTTCCCATAGCCATCCAAGCTAGAAAAGAAAAATATAAAGGTATCATACTCCCAAAAGCAAATGCAAAAGAAGCGGCCATTGTAAAAGATCTAGATGTATATGGTATAGAGCACATCAGAGACTTAGTGTCTTTTCTCAATGAAGAAAAAGACTTAAAGCCTGAGGTACATAATACACGAGAACTTTTTGAAGAAAATGTAAGTGTCTATGATGTGGACTTCGATGATGTAAAAGGTCAAGAAAACATTAAAAGAGCAATGGAAATTGCTGCAGCAGGAGGACATAACGTAATTTTAATTGGCCCTCCAGGTGCTGGTAAAACCATGCTTGCTAAAAGATTACCAACTATTTTGCCTCCGTTGTCACTGATGGAAGCTTTAGAAACGACTAAAATACACTCCGTATCAGGATTGATGGGTGCTAATACCTCATTAATTGGGACTAGACCATTCAGATCACCACATCATACGATCAGTGATGTAGCATTAGTGGGAGGTGGAAGCAACCCTTCTCCTGGAGAAATAAGTCTTGCACACAATGGTGTTTTGTTTTTGGATGAATTACCAGAATTTAAGCGAGCAGTCTTAGAAGTAATGCGTCAACCGATGGAATCTCGATGTGTGACCATCTCTAGAGCTAAAACATCGGTAGATTACCCAGCTAGCTTTATGTTGGTAGCTGCGATGAATCCATGTCCGTGCGGTTATTACAACCACCCTGAGAAAGAATGCGTATGTGGTCCGGGTGTTGTAAAAAAATACTTAGCCAAAGTATCAGGTCCTTTATTGGATAGGATTGATTTGCATGTAGAAGTCACACCTGTAAGTTATGATGAACTCTCGGATGGTAATAAAAAATCTGAAACAAGTCAACAAATTGTAAAAAGAGTGATCAAAGCTCGGGAAATTCAAGAAAAACGATTTGAAAAATTAACTGGAGTATACAGTAATGCGCAAATGTCTGGTAAAATGGTTGAAGACGTATGTCAACTTAACCAAGCGGGCACCATCTTATTAAAAACGGCCATGCAACGCTTACAACTATCTGCCCGTGCTTATGACCGTATTTTAAAAGTAGCCCGTACCATTGCTGACCTTGCCGTAAGTGAAGAAATCAAAATTGAACATTTAGCAGAGGCAATCCAATATAGGTCCTTGGATAGAGAAAGTTGGGCAGGATAGGCAATTTGGCGATGAGCAATGATTTCAATGGGCAAAAAGGCAATTTGGCCGTTCTCAGCGAGGCAATTCCATGCCAAAGTAAAGTCGGACAGCCAATGGTCAAAGTCAATTTCAGACCTTTTTAGTCTATCACATACTCAAAGATTGTTTTCCCTATAACTTTTTTATGCTACTTAGATGAATTCTTAAATTGGAAGCTATCATATGTTGCGACATACGATTGTGTATATTTGGCTCTTGACTTTATAGCTAATACAATTTGGGATTATCGATGCTGATCGATGAGTATATTGTTCCCATCAGGATCAGTCAAAGTGATATGTGCAGGCCCGGCTGTGCTACCATCAGCTTCAGCGGTTAAAACTATGCCACAATTTTTCAAATGATTTTGGATAACTCTTACATCATCCCATTCCTCCAGGTTTTGTGCATTTTCGTCCCAGCCAGGATTGAAGGTAATGATATTTGTATCAAACATTCCTTCGAATAGCCCGATAACAGACTTACCATTTTTAAGGATTAACCATTTTTGCTCAATATTGCCTCCCAAAATGGAAAATCCTAATTTTTCATAAAAGTCCTTAGATGCCTGTATGTCTTTGACAGCTAGGCTAAGAGAAAAGATACCTAAGTTGATGTTGTTCATGATTTAAGAATTAAAATATTTTATAAGAAAACCAATACTAATATCAATGCCAAAATTGCCGGAACCGCCTGAACGTAGAAGATTCTCTTAGAGGCAGAAATAGCTCCATAGATACCAGCTATAATAACACACAAAAGAAAGAAAATGGCAATATTTTTTGACCAAATAGGGTCAGAAATGAATAGTGACCAGATCAATCCAGCTGCTAGAAAACCATTATACAATCCCTGATTGGCAGCTAATGCTTTGGTAGGTGCAAAGAGGTGACTTGGGAGTGACTTAAAAGTTTTTTTGCCAATGGTTTCCCATGCAAACATTTCGAAGTATAAGATATAGATGTGCTCTATGGCTACCAATGCGATTAAGATTTTTGCTACTAATTCCATTTTATAGTGCTTAAACGATAATAAAATTCAATATTATAGAAAATTTTAAAAAGAAAGAATTTATTTTAGAATAAAATTATCAATATCAAAAGAAAGATCAACCCCTTTTTAATGAACTACCACATTAATACTATTTAAAAATGACCAAATCATAAAAAATGATCATTTTTGCAAAGTAAAATTTGTTCCCATCAATATAAAAGATGATGTAAATGCACTTCAGACAAGAAACATTGATTAGACATTTTTTAAATGTAATATTTTTAAATGTTTGTTTAATTGGCAGTTTATCAAGTCAACTAACACCTAGAATTAGTAATTTTTCGGAATCTACCTACAAGGCACATCATCAAAATTGGTCTGTGACAAGTTCCAAAAAAGGTTTGATTTACTTTGGCAACAAAGATGGCTTAATTGCTCACAATGGTGTAGAATGGTTTAAATATCCTTTGCCAAATAATAAAATTATTAGGTCAGTCTTGTCAAAGAATGAAAGAATTTACACAGGCGGTTATGATGAATTTGGGTATTGGTTAGTAAATGATTGTGGTGAACATACATACCATTCTTTAAACAAGCTTATTCCAAATGATGCACTCAAGGGAGAAGAAATTTGGAACATCGTAGCCCTTGGAGAGCATATATATTTTCAATCATTTGCGGTGATTTTGGTATATAATGGTAAGACAATAAAGAGGATAAAAGCGCCTGGAGCCATTATGTTTATGCAGGTTATAGACGATCAGATATGGCTTCCCGTGATTGGAAATGGTATATATAGGTTAGAAAGTGATAGTTTAAAGTTACTACCAGGCACCACCACTTTTAGAGAAGAAATTATCACTGGAATGATACCATGTAAAGGAAAATCGTCGGAATGTGTTTTGATTGGCACTTCTAAACAAGGTTTATTTTTTTATGAAAATAGTAAAATTAGAAAATGGGACAACGTTGTAAACGCTTCTTTAAAAGAATATCAAATCAATAAGCTTTTGAAACTTCCAAATGATGAAATTCTTATTGGTACCATCAGATCAGGACTGTACATTTTGGATGAAAAATTTAGTGTAAAATATCATCTCAATGTGAATAATGGGCTGCAGAATAATACAATACTTAGTGTGTTTTCTGATATATTTGGCAATATTTGGCTTGGGCTTGACAAAGGTATAACTTGTCTGCATTACAAAGATGAAGTAGTCATGCTCAAAGATAGAACGGGACAGTTGGGAGCTGCATACAGCGTGGCTTATTTAAAAAACAATATCTACTTAGGGACTAATCAAGGATTGTTTGTCTATAATAATAATGATAAAGCCAAACAATTTGAATTAGTGAAAGGTACTCAAGGACAGGTCTGGCAACTTTTAAAATTAAATGATAACCTACTCTGTGGTCATAATGAAGGTACATTTTTGATTGAAGAAAATAAGGCAACGAAAATATCTGATGTCACGGGGGGATGGTTTACCACTGTCGCTAAAGGTGAAAATGAAGTATTGATTCAAGGCAATTATACAGGATTGGTCGTATTCAAATTGAATAAAGGAAATGTCGAATTTTCTCATAAAGTCGAGGGTATAAACGAGCCTGTAAAAAAAATAGTACAGCTCAAAGAAAGAGAATTTTGGGTTTCAGGTCCGAATAAAGGTTTGAAAAAAGTAAAGCTAAATGAAGATTACACTAAAACAATTGAAATAACAGACTTCACCAAACGTCCAGAATTCAAAAATTCAATCAATTTTGATATTGATTTATTACAAAACAGACTTTGCGTTTTTAATGGCCTAAATCACTTTAAATACGATGAAAATAATGATTCATTTGTCGAAAACCAATCCTTGCAAAACGAAAATTCTAATTTTTTTTTAAGAAATTTAAATGACTCCATTTACGTGAAAATTTATGATAATGAGATCAGTTTTCACAAAGGTACTAAGCTACTACGCAAAGAAAGAATCACAGCAAATAAGGATTATAGCGTACTGTTTGAAGACGACAAAAAAAGGGTAGGCATATGCACCAATGAAGGTTTTGATATTTTTGATCTAACAAAACTAAACTCCACCAGGTCAAAAATCATACAATTCCATAAGGCAATATCCATTCAAGATCAAAAGTGTTTTTCTCTAAAAAATAAAGAAGAGATTAAAATTCCATTTGAAAGTAGGGATTTAAGGATTCATTTTTTAAGTGACAACTTTAATGAAAATAAGATATTAGAATATAAATTATTGCCCAAAACCACAACTTTGTCAGCCATACCAAATAATCGGTATATTGACCTATACGGACTCAGAAATGGGAAATATACATTAGAAGTCACCGACGGTAATGCTTCTCAATTTTTAAAAATAACGATTGGGTATCCGTGGTATTTAAAGTGGTGGGCATGGATATTCTATGTTGGTATCATATTTTTAATATCATACATACTAAATTTTATTCTCGCAAATCAATTAAAAAAACAAGAACAAAAACTGAAAACTGAAAATGAAAGAATCATTAGAGAAAAAATGATTCAAATCGAAAATGAGAATCTACAACAAGAAAATTTGAGAAAGAGTAAAGACTTAGCCAATGTAACGAGCAGATTGGTAGAAAAGAATGAACTCCTACTTGATATAAAGAATGAAATTATAGAAATTAGGAAATCTGGTGATCAAAAACTTACGCCCAAGGACTATAACCTGTTTATGAAGCAAATAAACGATAATCTAACATTACAAAATGACAAAAAATTATTTAATGTTAATTTTGAAGATATTCACCGTGAATTTTTAAAAAAATTAAAAAATGAATTTCCAACACTCACCGCTGATGACTTAAAATGTGCCTCCTATTTAAGAATGAATTTAAGCTCAAAAGAAATTGCTCCACTCCTTAATATATCCCTCCGTGGACTTGAAAACAAAAGATATAGGTTACGAAAAAAAATTAACCTAAATAGCAACCTGGATCTTAATGAATTTTTTATTAATTACTTCCAAGAATAGATTTTCAGGTCATAGAAGTAAAGTTAGTAGATTGTCTCTTCAAAATAGATGCTCTAGCGTACACTTTAAGATGATTGAAACAACGATCAAGAAATTAAAGTGATTGATTATGAGCCACTTTATTAGGTGAAAAGTGGTATTAATTGATTATTTTAAAATGTTAAAATTTCAGTTGGCGTAGTCATGGCGTAGTGATAAAATAACATAGTTGGAGAGTTTCGTCGTATATTTGTTGAATCCAATTTTTAAAATATTTGGGTTGGAATCTAATCGTTATACTATGAAGAGAATCGTTATACTTATTAAAGTGGTTCACATTTTTTGTTTTGTTACACTATTTGTTAATACTAACATTGGTCAAAACTTAATAAAAGGAAAGATCCTCGACGCTGCAAATAATGAGCAAGTAATCGGAGCTACCATATCAGTGCAAGGAACGGGAAGAGGAACTGTGACAGATATAGATGGTAATTTTGAAATAGCGGCGTCCACAGGTAATGTCCTTATTGTATCCTACACTGGTTATAAATCTAAAGAGATTCTTGTGAGCGATCAACAGCAATATGAGATAATGCTTCAACAAGATAATGTTTTGCTTGATCAAATTGTAGTAATAGGCTATGGTACGCAAAGGAAAGTAGATGTAACAGGATCAACAGTCACGATAAAGGGTGAAGAGCTGTCAAAGCAGCCAGTAATCACAGCAACACAAGCTTTGCAAGGAAAAGTTCCTGGAGTACAAATTTTAGCAAGCGGCAAGCCGGGGTCATCTCCAAATGTAAGAGTAAGAGGTATCGGCACTGCACTAGCTGGAACCACTGCGCTTTTCGTAGTAGACGGGGTCCTTACTGATGACATTAGTAATATCAATACTTCGGACATTGTCTCGGTCGACATATTAAAGGATGCGTCTTCTACAGCAATTTATGGTGCACGAGGTGCCAATGGCGTAATCATTATCTCTACAAAAAAAGGAACATCTGGTGGTACCAAAGTAAATTATAACAACATAATAGGCTTTAGATCTGCTGCACGGATAGTAGATATGGCCAATGCTGAAGAATATGCCAATTATGCATCAGCGGCAACGGGTCAGACCGTGCTTGCTAATAATGCAGATACAGATTGGTATCGAGAAATCTTGAGAGATGCCTTCACACAAAATCACAATTTATCCATATCTGGAGGGAGTGAAAACATGTCACATTTTGTGGGATTGGGCTATCTAGACGAAGAGGGGATAGTACTGAATAATAGCTTTAAGAGATTTAATATTAGGACAAATCTTGATTATAAATTATCTTCCTTTGTAAAGGTAGGCCTTAATGGATTAATGACGACTACCAATGAGCGAGACGTCAACCTAGGTGCAGCATACAATAATGCCTATAGGGCTACTCCTAACATACCCAGTGTGGTGGAAGGAAGATATGGCAATACATCGCAATTTCACAATGTAGGAAACCCTATCCTTGATTTAAATAATAATGATATTAGAAATACCAATAACAGAATCCAAGCATCTGCATTTGCTGAAGTTGAACCCATAAAAAAGCTCAAGTTTCGATCAATGTTAGGAGCAGATAATGGCAATTTCAATGGAAGAGGTTACAACTTTAAATTTTTGAATGACGAAATTACTTTTTTAAACTCGGGTGGAAACCAAAGGGCTGAACGCAGCTCTTTAACATTGACAAATAGTAATAGTTTCCGATGGGTTTGGGATAATACATTGTCTTATCAACATCAATTGGATAAACATACCTTCAATTTTTTGGTGGGTACAACAGCGGAAGCTTTAAATTCAACCTTCTTTAGTAGCAGCAGAGATGATGTGCCCGCTGACAAAAATCTATGGTACATTAATACAGGTGATCCGAATACATCACGCAATAATGGTGGTGGTGAAGCATGGACACGCAATTCGTATCTAGGAAGAGTCAACTACAACTATGATGACAAGTATTTATTCACAGGTACCCTACGTAGAGACGGTAGTAGTAGAATATCTAAAGACAATAGATGGGGATTTTTCCCTTCATTTGGTGCTGGTTGGGTACTTTCTAATGAAAATTTTCTCAAAGACAACACCATCATCGAAACACTGAAACTAAGGGCTTCATGGGGTAGAGTAGGTAACGACAGAGTACCATCAGATGCTTTTACAGTCACAGTTACCCCTAATCTAGCTTATCCTTTTGGAGGAGGTGTAGCTGTCAATGGTAGCGCGATAACCCAGGTGAAGGATCCAAACCTGACGTGGGAAACCACAGAAGAAATAGACTTAGGCCTTGACTTTTCATTCTTAAAAGGAAAGCTTTATGGAGAATTAGGCTTTTATACCAAGACGACCAACGATCTCTTGATCAATATCAAACTACCAGCCACTGCAGGCGATGAAGATGGAGTAATCTTAACCAATGCAGCTTCCATAAGAAATACTGGCTTTGAAGCATCCTTGAATTGGCGAGAAAATGTGAGTCCAAAATTTTCTTATAAGATAGGTGCCAATATCACACTAAATAATAACGAAGTAATCGGTCTGAATGGCGGTGAACCTATCCTTGATGGAGGGGTCGGTGCCGGACAAATCTACACAACAAGAACAGACAATGGTCAGCCGGTAGGTGCATTTTATGTTTATCAAACGTTGGGAGTTTTCCAAAATGGTGAAGAAATAGCAGCTTACAAGTCATCAAAGGGTACAATCATTCAGCCTTCCGCTTCTCCGGGAGATTTTAAATATCAAGACAGCAATGATGATGGAAGAATCGATGACAAGGATCGTGTTTTTGTTGGGTCTTATCAGCCAAAAATGTATTTTGGGCTAAATACGGAGTTAACTTATGCGTCTTTTGACCTATCAGTGGATTTTTATGGGAATGTAGGAAATGTAATCTATAATGGTAAAAAAGCATTGAGATTAAGTGGTCTGGACAATGTTGAGAAAAAATTGGCTTACAATAGGTGGACCCCAAATGCTGGGATTCAAGACGAACCCATTGCTAATTCTGGTTTTTTGCCAGCATCTACCTATTATGTAGAGTCAGGCGACTTCTTGCGGATTAACAATGTGACATTGAACTATAATATCTCACCAGATTTTGTTAGAAAACTTAAAATAAGTAATGCAAGGATATTTGTGACAAGCCAAAATACTTTTACCCTTCAAAGGTTTTCTGGTTTTAGTCCTGAATTGTTGGATTCATCACCTACAAGAGCGGGAATAGAGTTTAACGCTTATCCGACTACGAGAACACTGGCTTGTGGAGTAAACTTTAATTTTTAAAATTGGAAAAAATGAAAATAAAAACATATTTAAAAATTTGGATTGTTAGTATCGGAGTAGTTGCATTGAATTCCTGTAATGAAAGTTTTCTCGATGTACCCGTACAAGGAGCAGCAACACCAGCATCTGATCCAGCTTTAGCAGAAAAACTGGTCACAGGCGTATACAATAGTCTTATATCAGGAGATGCTTTTGGTAGTGGTGATGCACACGGTATCGCCTTTATAGCTACGACAAATATCTTATCAGATGATGCTGACAAAGGGAGTACTCCCAATGATCAAATTGGTATTATTGGTGATTTAGATAATTTTACCCATGGACCTACCAATATCTTTGTAGGATCAATCTGGAATGGACATTATAATGCCATTGCAAGATGTAATCAGGCAGTAAAAGCCTTAGAAAATGCAAATATAGCCCAGCAAACAAAGAATAAGTTCCTAGGGGAAGTAAGGTTTATAAGAGGTTATTTTTATTTTAATCTTGTAAGATATTTTGGTGGGGTACCAGCCGTATTGAGGGTGCCTGAAAGTGCAGCTGACGCAAATAATGATGAAAAGTTTGTGACTCGGGCTTCCATAGATGAGATTTATAATATCATTTTAACAGACCTACAATTTGCTGCTGATAATACACCATTACGATCTGCTACACAAATAGGCAGAGTGAATAAAGGGATGTCACAGTCCTTGCTGGCAAAAGTATATATGTATCGCAAAGATTGGAAGAAAGTATTGGATTTAACATCTGAAGTGGTCAACAGTGGTCAATATGCTCTATTAAATAATTATGCTTTGATCTGGCGGTACGAAGGAAATAATAGTTCAGAATCTGTTTTTGAAGTGCAAACAGGTACGTACAACAATACGGATTTTGGAGTCAATGGCTATTGCGTATGGCAAGGACCTAGAGTAGGTGGAAAAGGCGGCTGGACAGACCTAGGATTTGGTTTTTGTACCCCTTCTGCTCAATTTGTGAATAGTTATGCTAGCGGTGACCTAAGGAGATCTTCTACAATTATTGAAATTGATAACTCTGGAACTTTTAAAGGTACCATACTTTATGATGGATATAGAATACCAAGTAAAGACTCTATCGAAAACTTATTCTATAATTACAAAGCTTATCATAGTGAATTAAGAACGATAGAACCTTATCTAGGCAATCGTGATAACAAGCAAAAAAATATTCATCTATTGCGATATGCCGATGTGCTACTTATGCAAGCTGAAGCAGCCAATGAGTTGGCAAACACCACCCTTGCGCTCAATAATTTGAATAGAATACGAAGAAGAGCTGGACTAACGGATATCAACCCAAGCGCAGGACAAGCATTAAGAGACGCTATTTGGCAAGAAAGAAGATTTGAACTGGCAATGGAGCATGATCGATTTTTTGATATAGTGAGACAGGGCAGGGCAGATGTGGTCATGAAAGCAGCTGGCAAAAATTTTATAAAAGGTAAAAATGAGGTATTACCCATTCCAGCATTACAAATAGAGCTGAGTGGAGGAAAACTTACCCAAAACCCAGGATATTAATCAAGGATTAAAAAAAAGTTCAATATTATTTATTTATAAACATTTTAAAATTATCAAAAATGAAATCAAATTTAATTAAAATTTTTATTCTTTTTACGCTCGTTACTAGCATGATTTTTACAGCTTGTAAGAAAGAGGAAGTTCTCCCACCGATTGACGGTTTTAACAGCTCCGATGATGTGGCTTCTACTAATCTTGTAGCCCATTGGCCGTTGAATGGAGATGGTAAAGAAAAGAAATCAGGTGCAGCTCCAGCATCTTCTGTTAATGCAACATTTGTACCAGGAGCAAAAGGTCAAGCTGTAAAACTTACAGCTGGATATCTAGCTTACAATGAGATTGCAGCATTGAATAGCTTGCCAAGTGTGACTGTGTCAGCGTGGGCAAATTTTGACAACAATGGTTCTCACCCTACAGTTTTTTTTACAATGACTCGACCAAATGAATGGGCTGGAAATATTAACTTAATGTCAGAGACAGGTTGGAAGCAAGCTGGAAGAGACACGCTTGTTTTAAAAGGTCTAGTTGTTACTAAAAAAGACAACAATCCTTCTTTTCAAGATTCAAGAAGTGAGCCTTCAAAAGGAGGAGTTCAAGTACCTAGTGGTGTCAATAAGTGGAATCACATTGTTATGACTTGGGATGGCACTTCTTCCAACTTTAAAGTTTATCACAATGGTGTAAAAGTCAGCAATTCTGAATGGGAGCAAAGAGGAACGACGGGTCCTTTAAATTTCTTTACCCCTACTAAGCCTATAATTGGAGCATGGGGGACAAATGTTGCAGGTACTGCTGAGAGTTGGCAGAAAGCAATGACTGGTTTAATTGATGAATTAAGAGTATACAATAAAGCATTGACTGATGCTGAAATTGGATCTTTATTCAAATTAGAATCTGCTGGAAGATAATTTATTAAATGAAATGGGAGGATATGAAAATATTCTCCCTTTATTAAATGTATGAAAAATTATTATTTTGCTTTGTTATTTTTTCTAGTAGGTATTTCCTGTTCAAAACTGGATAATGATGCTAGTGAAATAAAATATTTAAACTTTAATGAGATTACCATCGAGGGTAGACGAGAGCTGTCTGTAAAAGGCACTAGTTTAAGTCCAAAGATTGCAATATCTTTCTCCGAACCCATTGATAAATCTTCCGTTTTAGAGTCAATATTAGTAGTGAATAATAGAAATGAAAACATCCAATTTGAATGGGCTCTTTCAAATGGTGATTCAATCATCAATCTTTCATTTTTAAATAAGCTAAATGCCCTAACGAAATATAACTTGACAGTATCCCAAAAACTTAAATCACAGAAAAAAAACAGTTTATTTTCAGAAATAAAAGCGGATTTTACCACTCAGATAGACACTACAAATAAATTTCCATTGATAGCTGACGAAGCATTGCTGGATAAAGTTCAACAACAAACGCTAAAATACTTTTGGGACTTTGGTCACCCCATATCGGGAATGTCTCGAGAGCGCAATAATTCAGGTGATCTAGTTACGACAGGAGGTACAGGATTTGGTATCATGTCAATCATTGTCGGTATCGAACGTGGATTTATAACAAAGAAACAAGGCCTAGACAGAATCGCATTAATCACAAATTTTCTACTTACCAAGGCAGATAGATTTCATGGAGTTTTTCCTCATTGGCTAAGTGGCACTACAGGCAAAACAATACCGTTCAGTACCAAAGATGATGGAGGAGACATTGTAGAAACATCATTTTTAATTGCAGGACTACTGAGCGCATCTGAATATTTTTCAAGCGGTGACGCCTCAGAAGTAGACTTAAGAAAAAACATTAAAACCATATGGGAAACGGTAGAATGGAACTGGTATACTAAAGAAACAGAAAATGTACTTTATTGGCATTGGTCGCCAAAGTATGCTTGGGAAATGAATCATCAACTAAAAGGTTGGAACGAAGCTTTAGTCACATATGCTCTTGCAGCGGCTTCACCAACATACCCTATATCAAAAGCTGTGTATTCCAAAGGATGGGCTTCAGAGGGCAATATGAAAAATGGTAAATCTTTCTACGGTATCACTCTACCGCTAGGACCTGATTTGGGAGGACCTTTGTTTTTCGAACACTATTCGTTCTTGGGTATTAATCCAAAAAAACTAAAAGACCAATACGCAGATTATTGGCTACAAGCTGTCAACCACTCGAAGATAAATTTTGAATACTGCAAGGCGAATCCTCTTAAATATCTTGGATATAGTAAAGATTGTTGGGGCCTGACCGCTAGTGATACTCAGGGAGGATATACCGCCCACAGTCCAACAAATGATAAAGGGGTTATTTCACCTACTGCAGCACTGTCATCTATGCCATTTACACCACAAGAATCAATGGACGCTTTAAGGTATTTTTATTATAAATTAGGTGACAAAACATTTAAAGAATATGGGTTTATTGATGCCTTCAGTTTACATCATATTTGGTATGCAGATTCATTTTTAGCAATAGATCAGGGACCTATTATTATTATGATAGAAAATCATCGTTCTGAGCTGTTGTGGAATTTACTTATGAAAAACAAAGACTTAAAAGTTGGATTAGAAAAATTAGGTTTTACATATTAAAAAAAAGAACTCAACGTGAGAAATGTATATTTTTTATTTTTTATAATAATTTATTTCGGCTGTGGATCACAAAAAACACAGGAAAATCTTTACTCACGCGCTGCATTAAAAGAAAGAACCTTCGGTTATTTTTGGAATGCAGTCGATACTAATTTTCAAACGCTAGATAGATATCCGTCTAAGACTTTTTCGAGTATAGCAGCCACAGGATTTGGACTCAGCAGTTATATAGTAGGTATAGAAAACGGATACATCAAACGCGAGCAAGGCACAAAAAGAGTATTAGAAGTACTAAAAGTGCTTTGGGCACTACCACAAGGTCCTGATACGGCAGGTGTAAGTGGATATAAAGGTTTCTTCTACCATTTCCTTACTTTAGACCAAGCCCACAGGTTTAAAAAAGTGGAATTAAGCTCAATTGATACTGGTCTATTGATGGCAGGAATCCTATGTTGTATGTCTTATTTTGACAAAGATGACCCTATCGAAAAGGAGATCGTCGCACTTTGTGACCAATTGTACAGGCGAGTAGACTGGGCTTGGATGATGAAGTCCAATGGCTCAATGAGCATGGGCTGGCATCCTGAGAAAGGATTTATTGAAAGTGATTGGAGAGGATATAACGAAGCAATGGTGCTGTTAATCATGGCTATGGGCTCACCGACGCACGCTATACCACCATCTTCATGGAGTACTTGGTGCGCTACTTATCCTGTTGATACCTTTTACGGGTTTAAAAACGTGCAATTTGATCCATTGTTTGGTCACCAATATAGCCACGTCTGGATTGATTTTAAGGGGATAAAGGATAGCTTTATGCGTGCAAATCAGGACGATTATTTTGAAAACTCTAAAAAAGCTACCCTTTCAAATCGGGCATATTGTATAGCCAATCCTATGAAATGGGAGGGCTATCACGAAAATCAGTGGGGTCTCACAGCATGTGATGGTGCCGCATACAAAACCATCAAAATAAATGGTCAAGAAAGACAATTTTATGACTATAGAGCAAGAGGCGCAGCGAGCATTCAGATCGTAGATGACGGTACCATTGCTCCAACTGCGGCTGGTGGATCATTTCCATTTACACCAATAGAGTCAGAAGCTTGCCTCAAGTATATGTGGGAAACTCACTATCCAAATTTAGTAGGTGAGTATGGTTTTAAAGACGCCTTTAACTTGACATTCAAAGACGAAAAAAACCCTTCTGGATGGTTTGATATTGACTATTTGGGTATAGACCAGGGCCCAATTCTTCTGCAAATCGAAAATCATGAAACTCAGTTGATTTGGAACATAATGAAAAAAAATCCATACATCATTGAAGGCCTAAAACGGGCAGGATTTGAAGGTGGATGGCTAAATAAAATGTAAATGACTAGACAATTAAATGTAAACTCGCTATTTGTATGTTTTCTGCTATCAAGCTTTACCCTAATCGGACAAACCAAAAAGCCTAAAGTATCAGCAGATCTAAACTATTATAAATCATTAGGTGCAACATCTAAGGTGGCAACATTGATGACTAAAATGACTTTAGATGAAAAAATTGGTCAGTTGAACCTATTGACACCTGGGGGTACAGTGACTGGAGAAATAGTAAGTAAAGATGTAGAGTCTAAGGTCAGAAACGGTCAAGTTGGTGGTATATTTGGAATCAGAGGTGCTCAAAAAGTCAGGCAAGCCCAAGAGATCGCTGTCAAAAATAGTCGATTGGGCATACCTTTGATATTTGGAATGGATGTCATACATGGTCATCAGACGATGTTTCCTATACCCCTCGGACTGTCATGTACATGGGATATGAACCTCATTGAGCAAACTGCAAAAATGGCTGCCAAAGAAGCAACCGCAGATGGGCTCATGTGGACATTTAGTCCTATGGTAGATATAGCCCGAGACCCACGTTGGGGTAGAATTTCTGAAGGATCGGGTGAAGATCCATTTTTGGGGTCGAAAATCGCAGAAGCTATGGTCAAAGGGTATCAGGGCAAAGATCTTTCTGATCCTACTACCATGCTCGCATGTGTAAAACATTTTGCACTTTATGGAGACTCAGAAGGAGGCAGAGATTATGGCACAGTAGATATGAGCAAAGTCAGAATGTTTAATGAATATTTACCTCCATACGAAGCAGCAGTCAAAGCTGGTGTTGGCTCGGTAATGACATCTTTTAATGTCGTAGATTATGTGCCTGCATCAGGTAGTAAGTTTTTATTTAAAGATGTCCTTCGAAAAAAATGGAATTTTGATCATCTAGTTGTAACAGATTATACCTCCATCAATGAAATGACTTATCATGGTACTGGAGATACGATGGAGGTGGCTAGACAAGCCATGAATGCTACAGTAGATATGGATATGGTAGGTGAAGCGTTCTTAACTACACTCAAAAAATCTTTTATACAAGGAAAGGTTTCACAGAAAGAGATAGATAAAGCATGCATAAGAATATTATTAGCCAAAGAAAAAATTGGCATATTAGACGATCCTTACAAATATTTTGATGATAAAAGAGATGCCAAAGACATCCTCACTAAAGAAAATAGAGCATTTGCTAGGCAAGTTGCAAGTGCATCTTTTGTATTATTAAAAAACGAAAACAATTTACTTCCATTACGCAAAGATGCTAAAATTGCTCTTGTAGGTCCACTGGCAGATAGTAGAAGAAACATGCTTGGTACTTGGAGTGTATCAGGTGACTATACAAAAGCTGTTACGGTAATCGAAGGTATAAAAGCACAAATCACCAGTCCCCAAAACTTACTTTATGCCAAAGGTGCTAATATCTCTGATGACAAAGACTTTGCTAAACGAGTCAATGCTTTTGGCGAAGAAATCGTAATAGACGAACGATCTCCCGACGAGATGATAAGAGAAGCCTTAGAAGTTGCCCACAAATCTGATGTAATTGTAGCGGTACTTGGCGAAGCTGCAGACATGTCGGGTGAGGCATCAAGCATGACCGATATAAATCTTTTGTCACCTCAAAAAAGATTATTGCATGCGCTCAAAGCTACTGGTAAACCTATTGTGATGGTTCTTTTTGCTGGTAGACCGATGACGATCACCGAAGAGATGCAAAATCTAGATGCTATCCTAAATGTATGGTTTGGTGGTACAGAGGGGGGAAACGCTATAGGTGATGTACTCTTTGGAAATGTAAATCCAAGTGGTAAACTAACCACCTCTTTTCCTGTCAATGTGGGACAAATCCCCGTTTATCATAGTATGTTAAACACGGGTAGACCGGATGATGGAAGTCGGAGTAAATTTCGCTCTAACTATCTTGACGCCCCCAATGCACCCCTTCTGCCTTTTGGATTTGGACTATCTTACACCACATTTGAATATGGGGCACCCGTCATCAGCGCACCAAAGTTACTCAAAGGCAAGAAATTGTTAGTAACTGTTTCTGTAAAAAATACAGGCAAAATAGCTGGTCATGAGGTCGTGCAAATGTATATCAGAGACGTTGTTGGGTCAATCAGTCGCCCAATGAAGGAACTAAAAGGTTTTCAAAAGATCTATCTTAAACCAGGTGAAAGTAAAGAAGTCGTATTCACAATTGATGAAAATCTTTTGAAATTTTACAATGAAAATCTTAAATATGGAGCAGAACCTGGAGAGTTTCATGTGATGGTAGGAACTAATTCTAGAGATGTGCAGAAGATAGGTTTTGTTTTGGAGTGAGAGGGCAAAAATATCCCACACCTTTTTAATAAAACTTTGACAAAAGAATATATAACCTACCAGAAACCATAGATATTTAACTATGATTTTTATGAAATTTAATTGTCAATATATTCTTATTAGATTTTGAACATAAAAATCTAAAATAGACTTCCTATTCCAGCTCAAAATTACTGCAAAATCAGGCGCTTCGCTCATTTTTTGCCTCACATCATAGCGTTACTATGATTTGTCACAAAAAGTGCTGATTTTATTGTACTTTTGACCTTCATTACGGAACTTATCTTAGATTTTTATGTAGAAATTTACAAATCAAATGGCAAGAATAGCACACATCCTAGCAATACTTTTATTTTCGATAAGTATCAATGCTCAAAACCTTGATAGTTTAGACCAATATATTTCTAAAGCTGTAATCGATTGGAATGTTCCTGGGCTTGCAGTCTCCATCGTAAAAGATGGAAAAGTAGTCTTATCCAAAGGGTATGGTGTGAAAGAGATGGGGAAAACAGAAAAAGTGGATCAAAATACCCTCTTTGCCATCGCTTCAAACACTAAAGCTTTCATTGCTACTTCCCTTGGAATCTTAGTAGAGCAAAAAAAGTTAAATTGGGATGATCCTGTACAAAAATTTCTCCCCTATTTTGCGCTCTATGATTCATACGTATCTGCCAATACTACAGTCAAGGACTTGTTGTGCCATAAAGTAGGATTAGGTACCTTTAGTGGAGATGTGATTTGGTATAAAAGTAATTTTTCGCCAGAAGAGGTGTTAAAACGAGCAAAATACCTTCCACAAGCTTATCCATTTAGAGCAGGATATGGGTATACCAATTTGATGTTTTTAGCAGCAGGAGAAGTGATCCAAAAAGTTTCTGGCAAATCTTGGTTTGATTTTATTAAAGAAAATATTGGTAATCACATCGGTATGAACCGAACCATTTATTCTACCAATGATCTTACAAAAATGGGCAACTTTGCCACTCCGCATAAAAGTACTTACAGTCAACTCAAACCCATACCTTGGACCAATTGGGATAACATGGGTGCAGCAGGTGGTATACTTTCTAGTGCAGACGATATGGCAAAATGGATGCTACTCAATCTTGCTGGGGGTACTTTAGCTACGAAGACCGTCATACATCCTTCCATTTACGACGAACTATGGTCCTTACAAAATAGTAATAAAATCACAGTAGCCGAAAGAGAAAGAGCTCCATCTACCAATTTTAACGGTTATGGTCTTGGATGGGTTCTTCAGGATCTTGGTGGTCATTTAATGGTATCGCACGGTGGTGGTTATGATGGTATGTACTCTCAAGTGATGATGGTACCAAACCAAAAACTGGGTGTGACGATTTTATCCAACAGCATGACGGGTATTTCATCTGCATTAAGTCGCCACATTGTAGAAAGATATCTCAAGTTGCCTTACAAAGACAGATCAAAATCTGGCCTAGAAAATGAGTTGAGTTATCAAAAATCAAGAAAAGTTATTATAGACAAAAAGAAGGAAGCACAAATAAAGGGTACTAAACCGAGCGAACTTTCTTTTTTATTAGGAAAATATTTTGACCCAATGTACGGAGAAGTCATCATTAAGAGTACTGATGGCAAAAACCTACAGATGCTATTTCCCCACGCTCCAGCTTTGAGTGCTACATTAAAACATTTTCATTACGATACGTACGAGATTGTTTGGAATGAGGAGCACGCATGGTATGACTATGGCACTGTACAATTTGTATTTGACAATGAGCATAAATCAGTGACGAGCATCCAATTTGATGTTCCTAATGAAGATATCTTTTTTGAAGAGATTAAAGCAAAAAAAATAGACTAGATCACGATGAGTAAAAAGATAGATTTAACATCGCTCTTATTGTGGTGTATACTTTTGACCACGACCTCTTTGTGGGCCCAAAATGAAGGAGCGACTAAATGGTGGAAACCTTCAGATTCCAATTTTCCAACGGTTGATGGTCAGTTTTGGTCTGCCGAATTGGGAGATTCTCTATACAGATTGCCTCCAAGAGCAGAATCACTTGTGCGTAAACCTGTGTGGAATTTATCAAAAAATAGTGCTGGACTTTTTATCCGATTTTATAGTAACGCTCCTCAAATCAACGTTAGGTACAAAGTATCGGGCAATATAGCTATGAATCACATGCCAGCCACAGGTGTAAGTGGAGTGGATCTTTATGGTATTGATAGCGATGGCAATTGGCATTATTGTACAGGCAAATTCACTTTTAAGGATACCATTAGTTTTACCTATGAAAAATTAAAACCAAGTGACAGCTACCATAAATTAGGGAGAGAATATCGTTTGTACCTACCTCTTTACAACACGGTCAAGGAATTAGAAATTGGGGTGCCAGAAGACGCAATATTTCAGCCATTGGCAAAAATGAAGGAAGGACCAATCGTCGTCTATGGTACGTCTATCGCGCAAGGTGCATGTGCATCTCGCCCAGGTATGGCATGGACCAATATCGTGGGTCGTAAATTAGATAGGCCTGTGATCAATCTCGCCTTCTCAGGTAATGGTCAGTTAGAAAAGGAGCTGATAGATCTGATCAATGAAATCGATGCCAAGGTCTTCATATTGGATTGCTTACCCAATCTGACGGCATCTCGTTTTGATAGTATAGAACTGGGAAAGAGGATCTCAGAATCTGTAAAACACCTTCGTCAAAAACATCCAGTAATTCCTATCTTATTGACAGAACATGCAGGATATACAGACGGATATTTGATACCCGAAAGACAAAGGTTGTATCAACAAGCCAATAAATACATGAAGGCGGCTTATGCCCAATTGGTCAAGGAAGGCATCAAAGGCATTTACACACTTACCAAAGAAGAGATAAACCTTGATATCGACGCTATGGTAGACGGTACCCACCCCAATGATCTTGGTATGATGGAATATGCAAATGCATACGAAAAGAAATTGCGCGAAATAATGCACGAACCAAGTGGGCCAAACATCACCCAAATCCCAATTAGGCAAAGACGCGAGCCAGGCAGTTATGAATGGGAAGAGCGGCATATAGCGATGTTGGCTCATAATAATAATAATACTGAAAAAAACAATGTAGTTTTCCTAGGCAATTCGATCACCCACAATTGGGGCGGAAAACCATTAAATAATAGAATACGCGGTGCTGAATCTTGGGATAAATATCTTGAGCCAAGGAATATTAGAAATTTTGGCTTTGGATGGGATCGAGTTGAGAATGTATTGTGGCGTGTCTATCACGATGAATTGGATGGTATCACCCCAGAAAAAATCATCATCAATATCGGTACCAATAACTTGCATCTCAACTCAGACGAAGAAATCGTCGAAGGTCTTAAAACACTGGCGAAAGTAATAGGGGTCCGACAACCTCAAGCTAAGATAATCCTCCTTGGCATCTACCCACGTCGATCACAAGAGCAAAGAATTGTAACATTAAACAACAAGATAAAGCTCATGGCCCAATTGGCCAAGATTCAATACCAAGACATCGGCAAGTCGCTGTTGCTTAAATCAAAGAAGATTGATGAAAAATTATTTTCTGATGGGTTACATCCGAATAGTGAAGGATATGAATTGTTAGGCCAAGAACTAGTCAAGCAGGTTTTTAGATAATCGTTTACTATACTTTCAGGTAGATAAGGATGCTATCTACTAAAAACATGTCTATTCCTATTACCTCAACTAATATCGTTACAAAAATAAAAATTAAGACCCTTTCTTTGGAGTATGCTACTTTTTTCTGCGGGTCATCTGAATACCTTCTTTTATCGCTCATTTAAAGCATAAAAGCTTTTCAAGAAAATAAACCTGAATTTAATTCTAAGCTTTTAGGTTAATATAAGCCTTTATACGTTCAACTTCTGGTTCTTTTGATGAGATCTGGTTTAAAATTGATAAAAGAGCAATCAGCTCAATATTGCCTGGTGAGTGCCCTCTAATAGAAATATAGTTATTTCGGATAGTAGAAACCCTCACATGAGTTGCAATTCGAAAAAAATCGCCAACTGTTTTTATTCCATTACTAAAGAGTGTTTTTAAAATTGGATTCAATTCAGTCAAGGCACAATTTACATTGATTTCAGATAAAACTTTTGGGGTATTCTCAAATGTTAGCGTATCAGTATCTTTGTAGGCTATATTCTTTTGACTGTACATCAGTTCTTCATAAAGCAAATTAAAATGGTCATCAATAACCGAAACTTCTTTACTTAATATCTGAAATCTTCGTTTCGCTGATAAATTAGGTCTTGTTTCAGGTTTATAGCATAGCACATGCTCCAATTCACTCCATAGTTCTTGGGCTAGCGTTCGTACTTGTATTTCAAATACTGGACGATCCTCTTTTGGCACAGAACTCTTCTTGAGACGTGCCATGTAATGAATAGAACTATACCCGCTCTCCTTTTGTTTGTTTTCAAGATGAGACAATCCCAATCCAGTAAGTTTCTCTGGTTCAAAATAGGCTTCTGGCGGAGTATCTTCATCTAACTCAATAAAACTTGAATTTCTAAGTTCTCTATCAATTAAAGATAATTGTGATGAGAAATAAACAATGACTCTAATCCCTATGGTATCATGCATTTTTGAAAGACTATCTACAGAGAGTTTGTTTGGAAATAACTCAGGCTTACGAAAAATCTTTTCCACGACCTTTTCTGGCTCTTTGATTCGAGAGGTTATGATTTTTATAGGTGAAGGTGTTGCTACCCCATATCCAGTTGTATATTTATTCCAATAGACAGGTTTTGCTATTTTTTTCAAGCCAACTTTAATTTCTCTTAGGGTTGGTTCTAAAATTCTCGTTTCATATTCGCGGTATTTTGTAATGAAATCTTTTAATTTAAATGTTGTCTTCATCTTGTTTTTTCATTTGTGTGAAAAGTTTTCAAATATTTACACATTTTTATTTCTGCCTAAATATCTAAAACGAAAGTCCTTGAAAAAAGATTTGGTTTAGTTTTTATATCAATACCTTTTATTTATCCTATGCATATTTGGTAGCTTGGTACGCTCTTGAACCAGTGGTAAAAGTGCCATCCACAAAACCAATGTTGTTAATTGTACCTTTTCCTGTCTCCTGCATTTTGGGAAATACCATATGTGCACATCAGGTAAGCTCAAACACATTGACTTCAAATTGATAGGGAAGTTGTTCTGTGGCTATCTCCTCTAAAAAGCTGTCAGCCATAATAACCAATACTTCAAACTCATCTAACTGCTTATAAATTTCTTTATAAGCGCATTCCATGCTTTCTTGTAGAGTTACATCTAAGGCGATCGGTATGCATCCAACATCCTTTCAGTCGTCATAACCGTTGTCATAAAATGTTGTTTAGTTTGCCCGCTTTATTTATTGTCATAAAGTGTCCTCCTTTTTCAAATCCTTTTTCTTCTGTTCTACTTCTCTCATTAACGGCATAAAATGCATTGGTGATGAGATTTAGCAGGACTCTACCGATCTCTTCCGAGATGACATTTATTTTCCTAAGTTGGGATCAAAGTGTGTTTCCATGGACGAATTGAAGTCCTTGTCTTTGGCTTTTGAGCCGTGGAAATCTAGGCGTAAACATATATTTAATTTACCATAATTATTAAAAGAAGCATCATTATAGATTCCTATGGTTGAGTTTTGGATAATTAGATCATAATAATTAGTAAATGTAGGATTTTATCTATTACATGACATTTTTATTGAGTGGTTGATAATCATTTACCATACTTTTTTATAATCGCTAACTGACCCGCATGATAGGTCGTATGAGAGACGATTCTTCCAAAGGCTTGTGCTTTAGTTTTGGTACCGAACTCTTGTGTAGTCACGCTTGATTCCCAATCCTCATCCGTTTGATTTTCTACAATAGTCTTCAGTTTTTCAAAAGAGTAGCGTACGTATTCCGTGAGCGTTTCCAGATCGGTCCATTCGCCAGTATCTCTTTTGTCGATCACAGTTTTAGCCGATACTTTCACGGTGGCGTCACCAAATACGTTTTTTGCAAATAACAGCTCTACATCTCCAATATGACGAATAAGAAAACCTACTGAATTTGGCGAATCACCCAATTTTTTGGTTAAATCTTCAGACGTTATATTTTGCAACTGATTGGTAAATCTTGTGCGAGCTTCCAACCAAAGTTCCAGTAATACATTTGTTTTATTTTTCATATTGTGTGATTTTAAATGATAATCCAAATATACGATACTATTCTACAAATATGAACATAAACACACAATAGCCACAAGAATAAAATGCCCAAAATGCTGAATACTTCAAAAATCAAATTACATTTGGAGTTCATATTAAATACCTCTACATGGAATTTTTAAATGCTATACCTACCAGTGCTTTTGAAACTGCAGGTTTGATTGTCGGCTTACTTGCCAATTTTGTAATAGGCATACAGGTATATAAAGAGTTTAAGTCCACACAGACGAGCAGCCTTTCACTCGGCTATGTACTCGGATGGTGGCTTATCTTCGTTTTTTGGTTTTTATATGGTTTGCGGTTTGATGCGATTGCGATCACGATCTCCAATGGCTTAGCTACATTTATCCAGACCTTATTGATTGTCGTCGTGATCAAGAAAAATAAGAAAAAATAAAGAAATCTTGTATAATTGTCCAAAAAGTGACCTCGAGAATGTCTTTATAAAAAATAAATACAAAAATGAAAAAGACAATTAAACTAACATGCTTCACCTTGATGCTACTGGTATTTGCCATGTGCAATTCAAAACAAAAACCTGAAAGCAATGCTACCCCAATTGCAACAGAAAATTTTGACTGGCTCTTAGGTAATTGGCAGCGGACCAACGATGAGGAAGATAAGAGGACCTACGAAAATTGGACAAAAATCAATGCTGATCACTATTCGGGATTAGGATTCACTATGCAAGCCACCGACACCATCAGCCAAGAACAAATGGATATCGTCAAGCAAGATGGCCTGTGGGCCTTAAATGTAAAAATACCCTCCATACCACAACCCATTCTATTTAACTTTACAAATTTTGATAAAACATCCTTCACCTGTACCAATGAGGAAAATGATTTTCCAAAAAAGATCAAATATTGGATGAATGGCAAAGATCTGAAAGCGGTTATTTCGGGGGATAGTTTGGAAATCGTGTTTGATTTTGTGAAGGTGAAGTGATCGGAGTGCCAAATTTGGGAAATGTCAAAAATAAAGATTTAAAGAAACATTTTCTTGATCCTTTAATTCATCTCCCTATACCCCAACGGCGTCACCCCAATCTTTTGCTTAAACAATCGGGTGAAGTGCTGAGGATATTTGAATCCTAAGTCAAAGGCTACCTCACTAATGGTCTTGGTGGGGTCTAATATTCTGTCTTTGGCGATATCAAGTACTTTTAGGTGGATATACTCCAAGGCAGATTTGCCAGTTTCCTTTTTTATTACATCTCCAAAATAGTTGGCAGATAGGTGGAGCTCGTTGGCAAAGTAATTGACGGAAGGTAGGCCCATATCTTTGATTTTTTCGCTAAAAATATAGGTTTGAAGTAAGGCTTCAAACCGCTCGATAATACCGTGGTTCGCAAGTTCGCGTGTGATAAATTGTCGGTCATAAAATCTTGTGCAATATTTGAGCAGCAACTCAAGATTGGCTATGATCAGTTTTTTACTATGCCGATCAATATTTTGACTGATTTCTAAGGCAATGTTGTCAAAACAGTTTATCACGATTTCTTTTTCTTTTTCTGAGAGATGGAGTGCTTCATTGGATTGATATCCAAAGTATGAATAGTCGTGGATGGTCTTACCAAGACTCGAACCATGTAGTAGATCGGGATGAAAAATGAGTGCTTGTCCGTAGGGTTGGTGCAGTTCACCTTCAGGTTGGCTTGTTATAATCTGATTCGGACCAAAAAACACCATGCTGCCTTCATCATAATCGTAATATTGATTACCATAACGGATGTCTCCACACCTTGTCTCCTTGATGACGATGGCATAAAAGCTTAGTGTAAACCTCGTTCGAAGTATTTCATGGGATTTATTTAAGTCTACTAAATTGATGAGCGGATGTAAGGTTTTATTGTTAAAAGTCTCGCTGTATTTTTTAATGGTATCAAATAGTATCATCAATTAAATTTTCACCAAAAATATAAAGAAAAGCAATATTAATCGTGTAAAAGGTAAAACTGGTACGTAAAACCGTAAAATGTATAAAAGGTAAAAAATATGGGGTGACTACTTTTGTGTCCTGATCTATTTTATGGTTAAGGAAGTTAATAAAATATTTACTATGAACATTTTAAGTCCTCTTCGTGTATTTTTATTTATGGTCTGCTCATTTTCTATTGGGTGGAGTCAAGAGGTAAGTGAAACAAAAAATGCAACTATATTTTCAGGCTCCGTCGGATTTACCAACAATGGTTTTTCTATCATTCCTACTTTTTCATTGAATAGTCCTGCTTTTGTCACCAATTTATCTATCAGAAAGAACAAATTTAGCTTTGAGCCTGACCTTAGATTAGTGCCAAATGCAGAAAAAGGAGGGCTAATATGGTGGTTGCGATATCGATTGGTGGATGGCGATAAATTTGGTTTTAGAATTGGAACTCATCCTGCATTTACTCTTATTCGTGAGACGGTTAGCCAAAATAATACAACGAAGGAAATCACAGAATTACTTCGCTTTGTTGCATTTGAGGCAGTACCGAGTTACCAAATTAATAAGAAACTTGGGGTAAGTGCCATGTACTTGCAGGGAAATGCTTTGCAAATCCATGGGCCTCAATTGACACGAGTCTTGTTTTTAAATACCAACATTACCGATATAGGAATAAGCAAGAATATCTTTTTTAATATATTTCCATCCATTTATTTTTTATACACAGATGGTTATAGAGGTGATTACCTGACTGTAACTGGAGCATTAAATCACAAAAATCTGCCTTTTAGCCTTCAATCTACGATCAATCAAACCTTTAAGTCCAACATCCCTGGCAACAATAATTTTATGTGGAATGTGACGTTGAATTATAATTTTAGTAGGTCTTATAAAAGAGTGAAATAAATGTCAAATAGCATAATTTTAACCATGATAATGTGCACTTTCACTGTATTGGGAAATTCTAATTATAACAATAATCAAATACTAGATAAAAATATGAAAGAAAATAACAATCAAAAACTAAAAATCAAAATTAAGGATAAAACCTTCGAAGCAACGCTTATGGACAATCCTACAGTTATCTCTTTTAAAGCCTTTTTACCTCTGGATCTTGAAATGATAGAATTGAATGATAATGAAAAATATGCCAACTTACCAAAAAGTTTGCCTATCGATGCATCTGTACCAAAACTCATTCAAAAAGGTGACTTGATGCTATTTGGTGCAAATACGATCGTTTTGTTTTACAAGGATTTTACAACTTCGTACAAGTACACGAAAATTGGCAAAATAGACGAAGTACAAAGATTGGAATCAGCGCTTGGCAAAAGTAATATTGGCGTCTCGTTTAGTTTGTGAAAAAACAATAAAAACTAAACAGCTATTAACGTTGAGCTTTAAATTGTGCTTTTACATCGTTGGCTACAAAAGTTTTCCCTCTATGATCCAATCCCCAGTTTACCATAGCATCAAGTACGCTAACTATATTTTGTCCCGAAGCAGTCAATGTGTATTCAATTCTAATTGGCGTTGTGTCAAACACCTTTCTTTTAATCACACCGTTAACCTCTAGCTCTTTTAATTCCTTTGATAACATTCTAGGGGTTATCTTTTCTATATTGTCTAAAAGGTCTTTAAAACGGGTAATTCCTGATAGCAAAGAGGCAATAATTGGTAATTTCCATTTTCCACTAATTACATTAAGCGTATCATTGACGGCTAATACATACTTCCTTGGACACTTTTTTATTTCGAGGGACGTTTCTAAGTTGTTCATAATCTATTATTTAATTTGTTACTATACTTTTGTATACTGCTATTTATTAATAATCTACTATACTTAGTATATCAAAAGTATTAGTTTTGTAGGTATAAACCAAATAGAAAAACTTATTTCTTAAGCATTCAAAGAATTTAAATGAAACGTAAAGATTTTTTAGCACTTTCGGCACTAGGTATAATATCTGCTCCTATGTTTACTACCCTTAGTTCACTTGAAAAACTTGGGGACACTTTTAAAAGTACAAAGCGGATGCCGGTCCTATTTTTAGGCCATGGCTCTCCAATGAATGCTATAGAAAACAATGAATTTGTAAAAGGATTTAGAAAACAAGGAGAACTTTTAGAGAAACCCAATGCTATTTTGGTCGTATCTGCGCATTGGGAAACCAAGGGAACTCAAGTGACGGCTATGGCTAATCCTCGAATAATTTATGATTTTGGAGGATTCCCAAAAGAATTATACCAAGTACAATATCCTGCACCTGGGCATCCTGAGCTTGCCAAAGAAATATCATTACTTGTTCAGCCAAAAGATACTGTTCAATTAGATGAACGATGGGGTTTAGACCATGGCTCTTGGTCCGTTGTGAAACATCTATTCCCAAATGCTGATGTACCTGTTATCCAATTGAGTTTAGACTATAGCCTAACTCCTCAACAGCATTATGATTTGGCTCAGCAGTTAAAAAGGTTGCGAGACAAAGGTGTGCTTATCATAGGGAGTGGCAATATGGTACACAACCTTGGTTTAGTAGCTTGGGATAAATTAAAAGAGGATTACGCATACGATTGGGCAATTGAAGCAGATAGTAAGATGAAGGAATGGATCAAAACTAGCGATCACCAAAGCCTTATTAATTTCAAAAAACAAGGTAAAGCTTTTGATCTAGCTATTCCTACACCTGAGCATTATCTACCACTTCTTTACGCAATGGCATTAAAAGACGATAAAGATGATGTATCTTTATTTAATGATAAGCCAATAGGAGGGTCATTGACCATGACGAGTGTGAAGGTAGGATAGGAGCTTTTATTGAGCCTTAAACTCCATCTGTTCGGTATTATCATTAAAAAGTATGAAGAGCTGATCACCATTTCTTTCGTATGATGCTGCTGCGTGAATTGAGGTCCAAAACTTACTTCCCCAGTTGGGTTCACCCACCTTAGAGCCTCCGAAGCTCATTGTTTTCATCTTTTTACCACCTGTTATTTCATAAGTTCCACTTACTGTGTTAGTAACAGTATGCCCTTTCATAGTGCCTTCAAGTCCATTATCTTGAAAATCAAGAACTATTGATCGATAAATATCTGTTGGTTCAGATTCGATTTTATTTGACGAAATATTTTGGTACTTTATCAACTTCCACTTACCAGTTAGTGTGTCATCCGTATTCTTTGTACTACTATCTGCAGTATCACATGCTGCTAAAATTAATACGATCAGAACAATGAAGAAGTAATTACGTTTCATGACTATAGATTTCTAGTTTCTACATAAAAAACGAAAATAAAGGCAATGATGTTATAAGACAAATTTGTCAAAAACTGCTTATTATTTAGATGCTAATGTTACAACCTAATTATATCAAAAATCTTTAATTTAAAGACTTATTACTTTTCAAAAAATGCCTACCCTCAGGAAATAAATACGATTACTTTTTCAACTTAGGTAACATATTATTGGCTGACTCACCTTCCCAAATTATTTGTGTGATAAACCAACGATCTTTTTCGAAAGCCAGTTGCACGCAATTTATTCCTCTTTTCTGTATCTCGCCACCCTTCTCAAACCGGTATTGATACGAAGTAAACACCTGAGCTACCCCACCAAATTGATTGGTAACCCGCTCAATTTCTTCTTCAAAAAAACCTCTCGTTTTGAATGCTGGACCATTGCGCTGTACATAATCGTCTGGTGTAAAGTGATTAAATATTTTTATACCTTCTTTATTGGTGCCTGTTGTGCCCATGATAGCTTTTTCGTGAAATAATGATTTAAATAGGACCCAATTTCTATCACCAGCAGGCCCAGAAATGACGCCATAGAGTACATTAATCACATTATCAATTTTACTAAAATCATTTGGTTTCTCTTGTGCATCAATTTTTGTGACTACAACCAATAAAAAAATCCATATTAAATGTTTCATTCCTTCCTTTTATGTTTTACCTAGAATCAAAAATAATAAATATATTCATAATTGGTATAAGCTTCGCCTTTATTTATATATCACACTCAGAATTGATGACCCTTTACCTGAAGTTTTCGCAATTTTTAAAATTCTTTTTCTTATGTCCCCTTGTTAAACTATCCATACAAAAGTAAATAAAAACGTTTTTAACCTAATATTATACTGATTATAATTCTAATTAACAATTATTAACATGTATAAGTGTTAAATATCAAAGTATTAACATTTGCGTTAATTTAGTGATAAATGTACAATTTTGGTTAAAGTGAATAAAACCTACGTATTATTTTAGTCGTCATAAAGGCAAATAAAAACTTAAATCATGAAAAGAATACTGCTTTTGTTACTTGTTGTTTTTACTGTGCTTAGTTGCGAAAGATATGATGAGCGTGTTTTGCCAATTGTAGGAATTTATCAAGGTCAGGTTGTTGGAGTGACAAGGCCATTTAAATTTAGCATTAGTGCAAAGTATGGAGATAATTTATTGATTGATGCTCCAATGGACGGTGATATTTGGGATGTTGTGACCTTAGACATCAATAATAAAAATGATGAAAGGATGTCTGTTAGAATTCCTTTTCAGTATCTCGAAGATGGTGTGACTATCAAAGGGGAGGGATTTTACACAAATGGTACGTTACAACTAGATTACTCAATCTCAGTTGATGGACAAAGAAGAAACTTCAAATTGGTGGGTGAACAATGGTAGGAAGAATTTAAAAATAAGGGACGGTCGAAAAATTGAAATAATACCACGATATTTTTTCGCTCTTTTCACTAACAGGCCGTCCCGTTTTTTTTACTTATAACTGCCTAATTGCATATTATACCCTACATGGTCAGATTTGTGAAAACTACCTTAGCAGCTCCCTAATGCTACCCATATGATGACAAAAACTAAGACGGTCCCGAGACAGCCACCACCTAACTCTTTTGCTCCATATCCTGCAATAAGTCCTTTAAATATATTGTTCATACTAATTTGATTTTATTCTACTCTCACAACGGGGTTCCGTATTTCTCGGACGACCGATGACCCAATAAAGGTAAGATAAATATAACCAGTATGCTTTATATAATTTTTGTAAAAATTTGTATTATTAAATTAATCCGATAACCTTGTACATAGCCCTGTAAGACCTTTAGGTCACTTTTTTAATTCCAAAAATTATTTAGACGGAGCACTAGAATCTAGGACAATAAACGCCCCTCTTCTCTGGACCACAAATTTGGTAGACAATAGAAAACTCAAACGATCCATTTCCAGGACTTCCCGCTGCCAATTTAGACACGTTTAAGTCATATGAAAAACCATAAGATGCTTGATTTAAATTAAATCTTGTTTGTAATATTAATGCATCAGAATGTAACCCTATCTCATTGTCCTCAGCATTTGGGCTTTTATCTTGGATACCTGATCTGTAATATACACCGGCTTCAAAAGATTGATCGCTTGTCCTTCTATCTCCCATGGCAAATCGAAGTGAAGCACCACCATTAAACTGCTTATGTGGACCTTGAGACATAAATAGTGCAAAAGGCATCACTGAGACTGTATTATTCACACTAAACTCACCTCCACCATGTACGGTCAACCTACTAGCCAAATTTGCAGCAACACTTGAAGCAAAAAACGAAATTTTTGGCCTGTTGATGTGATGATAAGCAGCACCAGCATACCAATAATTGAATTCATCTATCACACTAAACCAAAGTGCTCCAAGGGATAGGTCGGGATAAAATTTAGTAGTATTGGATATCGTTTCGCCTTGAGCTAAAGGATCAAATCCTGTAGGTGTAATTTGTGAAGGCCATCTTAATGCGTTTTGATCTAACCTTCTTTGACTAAGACCGAAGTCTGCTCCAATTACTGCATAAGAAGCTGATTTTCTATTACCTGCCATTTTTTTGCTATAAGAGCCACTTACCCTTGCCTGAAGCATACCATATCGAGCTTCACCAGCTACATCTCCCCAAAGGGTTCCACCTATGCCCCAATAGTCTTCTCTCCCTATAGGGTTCTTTTGATCATAAGAAAAAGAATATGTGTTGTAGGCATTAGCCCCTAATACACTTGCCCATTGATTACGATAATTGGCAACAAATCTGTTTTTACAATTTAGTACACCCGTCATAGCAGGGTTAAGATTTAATGGGGACATATAAAATTGAGAAAAATGGATATCTTGAGCCATGATTGACCCGATACTCATTATAGCTAATATTACAGTAGTCTTTATTTTTGTAAGCATCATTTGCTATTTTTTATTTTTATAGTAATAGGGTTGAAATGATAGATTTGTTACGCAAAAATACAAGTTATTATTGTCAATTAGAATAATTTTTTCTAAAAAACATACAAATAGATTTTAAGGAAAGAATTTAATTCTATTTTTCACGATAACTTTCGAAAGATTTACATGATAAGGCAGAAGTCTAAAGAAATTTTTAAAATAGCATAAACCAAGTGCTCTGTCCAAATAAAGACTTAAATTATAATGGAAGTAATTTTTTCAAATATCAAGACAAAAATTAGAAGCATAGCACCGCTACGCTGAGAATTTTTAACGCAGAGATTTGGAAAAAGAACGACATTTAATTAAGATCTTTATCTGGACAGAGCACTAGTGCTCCGTCTAATTAAAGATTTAAATTAAAATCGGGTATTTATTGCTCATTTTGTTCCTTGCTAAGTCCGTTGTAAATGACCAAGATATCTTTACAGATTCTTTATTTCT
>JALHLK010000013.1 GCA_022844565.1 Saprospiraceae bacterium | reverse complement strand
AGGGCTCTTTAGAATAAAGGTGCTTTTGCATCCTTTGCATTAATTCTTCTGTTTCAATTTTTGTTCTTTCTTCTTTCATTTTACAAAGATATGTAGACACACTTTATTGAACAATCTCTTCGGTATGAATAAAAACACCTTGATAAATTTAGTTTACAGTTGATAATTTTTCAATAAAATCTTTAGAAAATTCTAATCTATTAAAATAATTACTTTGCAAATATTCAAGTCTTTCAGTATTGAGGTATTTTGGAGATATTTTAAAGTTTGAGATTACTTTTTCAATAAAAATAGTTTCATTATTATTTGTAAAATTATGTTTAATTTGATTTATCCCATATTCTTCCAACGTATATTCTAGATCATAAAAATAACCATCAAGAGAATACCAACCTTTGAAATACCCTAACCCTAAAAATTCATCAAAAGTTTCAGCAATTACACAGTTATAGGAATTAGGTTTATTTCCCCAAGCACAAGGTACGGTTATAATTATTGGATTTATATCTAAACCTATTTCTAAATACGAAAAATGTACACCATCTACACCAGTTTGAGCAAATAAAATGGTGTTAAGAGGAGTGCAATCATATTTTTCAAAATAGTTTAAATTAGTAATTAAACCCGCAGAATTATGAAAATTTCCCGCCTTTTCAAGATCTATCCCAATATCATTTAATAGTTTGATTTTATATTCTATGTTCGTTAATATAAATTTATTAAAAATTTGCAATTTGATTTAATATTTTATACTTATCTTGATTGTAAATAATTTCATTTTGAATTCTATTTATTTCTTGGCAATCAGTTATGGATATTTCACAACCTAAAATATTAGGAGAATGATGCGTAACTAAGCTTCTTATACCAATTTCACTTACAATCAAAAATTTTAAAATTACATAACCAAGTACTTCATGGATGGTTTCATTCTTGTATAATCCAAAATCATCTTTGAAAGGTTTTCCTGTTATCAAAATTTCAATAAACTTCTCAGGTTCAAGGCTTGGATAAGAATTGAACCAATTACTATTTTTTTCGATTCTTACATAGCCTACATTTTCTGTACCACTTAATTTCGAATTTGTTATTGAATTGTCTAATAAACCATAAAAGACTCTTTCTGTAACAAAGTATTTGTTATCAAACATCATGAAATCATCAATTGGAAAATTTGAAAATTGCAGCCCATAATTATAGGCTGCAAAATTTTGATCATAAGATGTTTTTTCATCATAATTTTCAAATGAGTTAGGAATTACAAAGAAATATTTCATATTAATTTAATTTTTTGTTATCTAACTGGAGGTATAAATTGTGTACCGTATAAATCATCAATTTCTTTAGCTTTTTGCAGAATTAAATTCATTGGAGGTGCTTGTCCTGAATTTCTATATGGTTGTAAAAAACTACTCCAAATGTTTGTTATATTTTGATGAAAAGTTTGACTTGGCATTCCTCTTAAATTTTCTAAAGAATGCATATCACTCTGATTAACAAGTCCCCATCTGTTTGCTAATTCTTGAGGTACAGCGTGATGAACTTGTACAATTTTATCCTTGACTTCACTAAACTTATTTTTAAAATTTACATTATAAGTACTTGAAGTTGCAAAATATGAACCAAATTTTGGTGCAGCAAGATTATCCACATATTTCCAATAATCTGGATTAGAAGCTACTTTTATATTCTTCTTTACAATATTCCAAATTTGAGTCGTTTTAGTTGAAGTCCAGCCTTTTATATTGTCGTATATTTTGTGTACTTGTTTTCCAAAAACATACATTTCACTGCCAGCTTCTCCTATTTTGAGTAATTTGCCTACTGGTGTGTTCCCAGCAACAATTTTTCCAACTTCATAAGTAAACTCCAACCAGTCGTTATTTTTAGCCGCTTTTATCGCATCTTTTAATTTCTGAGCATCACCAAAACCTGGAACCAGCTTAAATATGATATCTACTGCTTTATCACCGATTAATTCTTTGGCAATGGACCACATAATTGGAGAAAAACTAAATGAGGACGTAACAAGTGATTCATATTGTGAATCATTCATCATATTCTGGACTTGATTGTTCACATGCTCATAAGCTTCAATGCTATGATTTTGGTTGTGTAGGAATGATAAGACGCTAGATTGTAATAAATAGTTTGTTGAAAGATAATTGGAAACTGAAGAGTTGAGTCTAGAATATACTACCCCAATACTCACATTCTCACTATCGCAGCAATCTGTAAAAGCATAGTTGGGATAATAATTTATTTGCATAGTATAAGAGCCGTCACTACACCATGTTTCTACAATCTCTGTGCGACCATTTCCTCCGTCCCATCGAATTGTTGTATTTTGAGACACACATGTAACGTTAGTAAAGCCCGAGCCAAAATTAGTACCACCAGTACCACCTGTACCACTCGTGCCTCCATAACCACCACTTCCACCTCCACTACTTCCTCCTGTTCCGCTCGTACCACCTCCACCAATCGGATTATTATACTGATCACAAATCACATCGATACAAGGATTAAAATTAGCTCCAGGCAAATCAACCTTCACACCGTTGATCTTATATTTCACTATTTTGGCTAAATGAGGGGTAATACGATTAGGTACTTTTTGTAGTGTATACTCATACAAATACGGCTTCCCTGGCTTCCCATTCTTCTTTTGTGTTACTACGATATTGACCACCTTATTCAGATCGGTAATATCTGTATAAGCTAAAAATGCATACGAGGTAATCTCAAAGCTATCATTATACACTTTAAAAGCTCGAGATTTGTCATAACCTAAAAATTTGAATGGCAATTTACTGCCATTTCGCTCCTCTAATTCACCTCCTTTGAGTGATTCGTCAATGCTCGTGAGAATTTCTGGTATATCTTCACCTTTTACATAAGGGTCAGATAAAGATGACTTTAGGAAAGTTTTGTTACTATTGTTAACAAGACTTGATGACAGATCATTATTCTGCTCTTTCTCACATGCAGTAAAGAAAATAAAAGTAAATACTAGCAGAGGGAGTACTCTAGCCCATGACTTTTTCAAAAATACAAAATTCGTTTTTTTAATAATAATTTTTTTCATTGCGTAAAAAATTTATAAAGTTAATAAAATAATTTAATTCCAAGCAACTATGCACTTGAAAAATATATTTACTCTACGAAGCTCCGGAACATCGGAATAAATTAAAATATTGGTTGTCTTAATAGGTCTTCACATCACACTTCACGGTTCATCACTAAGGACTCTAAAAGACTTTATGTAAACAAATATATAAAATATTTTTTTAAATAAAAATAAAAATAAAAATAAAAATAATAATAAAAATAATAATAAAAATAATAATAAAAATAATAATAAAAATAATAATAAAAATAATATGTAAGTAATAGATAAACAGTCTATTAATAATATTCTACATGAAATAATATAGAGGTGAATTTATGTGCATTTGTACGATTTGATGAATAGATCATGTAAATAGTATACAATTTCATACCAGTTTCTTTGATGAAAAATGAGATTAATTTGTTTAAAGGCATAATCAATTCTAAATATGTATAATAGAATACTCCAAATATGTAAAATGAAATGCTCTAAATATATAAAGTAAATTATTCTAAATATGTAAAGTAAATACCTCTAAAAATGTAAAGTCTATCGTCCAAATTACTGATAAGATATCCAGCTTAATCTCTTCCAAAATCACACCTTTTGCCCACTCCTCAAAGAATATTACCATATTTCTACCTTTGGCTCGATTTTTGTCCTCTTATACAATTAACTGATTTACAATATATTTAGTTAAATAATTTTACATATTGTAAAAAAATATAATATATTATTTGCTTAATTACAATTAGTATTATATTTTTGTATTTTGTAATATGAATAAAATGTCGGAAAATGAATAAAATATCAATTTTTACAATTTTGCTTGTTGTCCTTTTTTGCAATAATTTTATTAATGCTCAAAAGGAATTTCAAGTTGCTAATAAGCAGTTTGACTTGGGTATTTACGAGGAATCTCTAAAAACATTACTATCATTAGAAAAAAGTCAGAATCTTGATGCCAATGCTGTCTCACTGAAAGCTATGTCTCAGTATTATCTGGGGGATTATTTTGCAGCGGTCAATTCATTTAACAAAGCGCGTACTTTAAGTCCTACAGATTATTCTTTTTCTTTGGCTTATGCCAATGCATTGATAAGAACAGGTCAGTTTGATGTAGCTAAATCTGAGTTGTCTTTTTTGACTGTCGATGCTACAGTAAGTCATTTAATGGATTATTGTGACCATGGGCTCAGTAAAATGGGTCTAAAATCAACAAATAAATTATTGTTGGAAGGGAGAAGTGCTAGTTTTGGTGCTTTCAACCATGCTAATGGGTTATACTATAATACATACGCAATGCCGCTGATGGATGATTTGGCTAAAAAGACCATTTCAGGTCAATTGGGTTTTCATCTTGTGAAACCTGAAGGAAAAAATGAGATGAATGTATTGAAAGGATTGGGTAATAAGTTAAATATAGGAAATGTGTCATTGACTAATGATAATACCATAGCATACACACGTATCATACCTCTTTGTGAATCTTTACATTGCAGGATAAAAAATTCAAGTATTTTTATTGCGAAGCTTGACAACGGAACGTTAATTGAAGAAATGAGTTTGCCATTCAATGAGTTAGGTGTTTCTAATATAGATCCTTATCTTTCGAATGATGGAAAAACAATGTACTTTGCTTCTAATAGAAAAGGTGGTTTCGGCGGTTTTGATTTGTACGTTTCTAAAATGGAAAATGGAAAATGGTCAAACCCAGAAAATTTAGGACCTCAAATGAATACTGTTGGAGATGAAATTTCTCCTTCTCTATATAATGATGTAATTTATTTTTCTTCTAATTGGCATCTAGGTTTAGGTGGTTTTGACATATTTTCATATAAAGGTGGAAAGGTGACTAGTGTAGAAGGTGTGAATAGCTACGCTGATGATTATTTAGCTAAGTTATCGGGTAATAAACTTTTCTATTCATCCAATAGGACTGGGCGCGATGGCATCTATGTCAATGAAACAAAAGTAGATGAAAAATTCATAGCACAAAGAGTGGAGATTCCTTCTGAAGCGTCAAAAAGTGCTGCACCTGTTAGTAATAGCTACGCTGGTGCAAGATTGGTATCAAAAGGATATACGATTACTAAAACAAATATTGAGACATATTTTGTTCAACTTGCTGCTTTCGGTAAGGATAGTAAAAACTTTGATAAATTCAAGAATGCTTCAAAATATGGAGATATTTTCAAGTTTCATGTAGGAAATGCTGTTAAAATTAGAATTGGATCTTTTGACAATAAAAACAATGCAACAAATGTATTAAATCAGATAAAGAAAGATGGATTTCCTGATGCTTTCATCGTTGCTGAGGTTATGAATACAGAAAATTTAGAACTTCTTTACACTTCTCCATCAAATAGTACAAATAAAAATTCAAATGTTTCAACGAATAAGCCAGATAACTTCAAATCAACTCCTGCTGTAAGTGGAAATGTAGGATACGAAGTATTATATAAAGTTCGTTTGGCCAGTTACGAAGATCCTATCTGGTTTGACAACAGTAAAGTAAAGGATTTGGGTAGTATCGAACAATGGAGTAAAGGTACATGGACTATCTTTGTTTTAGGTGGTTTTAAATCTTTTGAGGCTGCTGAATCAGCTAGAATAAAAGCTGCAAATCGTGGTTTTGCCAATGCAGAAGTAGTTATGGATACAGGAGGTATATTAGAAAGTATGAAAAAGAATTAAATTGATTTTACCGTCAATTTAAGCGAGTTGTAATACATAAACTGTTTTATGAAGGTCCGAATTTTTCGGACCTTTTTTGTTGGTATAAAGTAAAATTAAGCTAGCTATGTATTAAGAATAATGTGTTAATCTGCTTTTACTTACTATAATCAATTTATCTGTACCAAGTAGCGCTAATAGCTCATAGCTCATAGCTCACAGCTCACGGCTCAAATCTCAAATCTCAAAGCTAACAGCTAAGTTACGAAATCGTAGCTCCATTTTCAGCACCTTCAGGCGCAGCAACAAACTGTAAACTTCCATCGCTGTTTTCTGACATAAGAATCATACCTTTAGACTCAATACCTCTCAATTTCCTAGGTGCTAAATTGGCTAATAAAGTTACTTTTCTACCAATAATTTCTTCAGGTTTATAAAACATCGCTATGCCACTTACTACAGTTCGCGTTTCAAAGCCAACATCTAGGGTGAGTTGTAATAATTTATCAGCCTTTTCGACTTTTTCTGCAGCAATGATGGTGGCTACTCTCAGATCATTCTTTATAAAATCTTCATAAGTTATTTCCTCCTTTACTGGCTTATGAGATACTGGAGATTGTACATTTTCCATTTTTGAGTTTTTAAGTTTTTCTACCTGACTTGAGACAACGATATCGTCAATTCTAGTAAATAAATGATTACTTTCATTGATTTTATGCCCTGCTTCTATGAGTAAGATGTTTTCACTAAGTTTATCAAGCATTTCATCCAATTCGTTGTTTTCTTCAAGCAATGGTAAGTTTAAAATAGACCTTATTTTATCGGAAGTACTTGGTAAAAATGGTCTAACTAAGATACTAATAGCTGTGACATATTGCAAAGATATATTTAAGACAACAGCTACCATTTCTGGTTCTTTGGTGATTTTTTTCCACGGTTCGTTATACTGGAGGATTTGATTTCCTTTAGAAGATATAGCCATTAATTGATTAAGCGCCTCTCTAAAATTGAAGGTCCTTAAGTGTTCACACATCTCATGTATATCATCATTTAGCGTTAATAATTCCATTTCGTGATATTCACTATCATCACCATTAGAACCAGTAAAAACCTCTGATTCATCAAATTCTGGTACCTCACCATCGTAGTTTTTGTTGACCAACACTACCACGCGATTGATGAAATTGGCAATATTTGCTACCAATTCATTGTTGTTTGCGTCTTGCCATGATTTCCAAGTAAACTCACTATCTTTTAATTCAGGCATGTTTTTAATCATGCAATACCGAAGCTCGTCTATTTTATCCGGAAATTCTTCTATATACTCATGTACCCATACGGCCCAATTTCTAGAAGTAGATATTTTATTGCCCTCCAAATTCATAAACTGATTGGCTGGTACATTGTAAGGTAAGATGTACTCCCCATGCGCTTTCAGAATCGCAGGAAATATCACACTGTGAAAAACGATATTGTCTTTACCAATAAAATGGATTAGGGCACAGTCTTCAGATTTCCAATAATCTTCCCAGTTTTTATTATTATTTATTGCCCACTGTTTAGTTGATGAAATATATCCAATAGGTGCGTCCATCCACACATACAGCTTTTTGCCTTCATGTCCAGGTATATCGTGTGGTACATCTACGCCCCAATCTAAGTCTCTTGTCATAGCTCTTGGTTGCAAACCACCATCCAACCATGATTTACATTGCCCAAGTACATGATTCTTCCAATCCTCTGGATAATGTGTGAACTTCCCATCAATTTCTCCATTTTCTAACCAATCTCTTAGCCAATCTTCATACTTATCAAGTGGTAGATACCAATGTTTTGTTGATTTTAATACAGGTTGAGTGCCTGAAAGTACAGAAAATGGGTTTATTAATTCAGTCGGACTAAGGCTGGTACCACAATTTTCACATTGATCACCGTAAGCCTCAGGATGACCACATTTTGGACAAGTGCCCTTTATGTATCTATCCGCTAAAAACTGTTGTGCTTCTTCATCAAAGTACTGTTCAGAAGTTTTTTCTACAAACTCCCCTTTATTGTACAAAACTCGGAAGATATCTTGTGAAGTTTCGTGATGTAACTGGGCAGAAGTCCTATGATAATGATCAAAAGAAATACCAATTTTTTGAAAAGTATCAACAAAGAGTGCGTGATATTTATCTACAATTTCTTGCGGTGTAGTACCTTCCTTCAAAGCCTTAATGGTGATCGCAGCTCCATGTTCATCAGACCCACCAATGAAAACGATATCTTTGCCCATCAATCTCATAAATCTTACATAAACATCTGCTGATAAATATGCTCCTGCTAAATGACCTATATGAAGTGGGCCATTTGCATAAGGTAAAGCCGAGGTGACAAGATGTCTTTTGAATTCTCTCATAATGAAATTGGTTAGTTGATCTTAATAAAACTGCGAAGATAAGCTTACTACTAGATTATGCCAATATTAAGAGTTTAATTTTTGAAAGAGCATAATTATTCCTCATTAAAAAGACAATGATTGAAAAAATAGATGGAGATAACTAAGGTCGATATTAATATTAAATAATTAACAACGATGTTGATATGTTTATAACCTTTTATTTATAAAACATAATTATTTTAGTTAGCAATATACACATAGATAATTTATTTATAAAGAAAAATTACATGTGTTGTATTTTGAATGATTTTATATATTATGTCGTAATTTTATATGTTTTTTTAATCTTTATAGCTGTATTTTCGAGCGTCAAATTTACCAACATATTATTGTTTATAAACTTCTGTGATTGAGACATTTTTATGATTCGATTGAAGTAAATTCCGATAATTTATTTAAATGTTTATTTTGATTTCTGTATATATTTAGAAATCTATCAAGTGCACTATTTAGAGTACGACTTAAATTATATTGACAGTATTATTCTTAAATATCAAGACAAAAATTAGAAACAATGCAGCAATAGGGTGAGAATTTGTAATTCATGAGATTTAGAAAAAGGATAAAATTTATTTAGCCAGACAGCGTATCAGATAGACCTTTTCTACATACACAAAGTTTGCATACAATAAGTGTGTTTAGAATTAAACAATTTGAAATGAATTACCATAACAAAAATGGACCACAAATGTGATCCATTAAAATTCTTGTGACCCCGTCAGGATTCGAACCTGAGACCTACTCATTAGAAGTGAGTTGCTCTATCCAGCTGAGCTACGGGGCCCTTTTTTTGCTTTTTTAATTCTCCTGCTAGCCAATCGAACCTGAGACATTCCCGATTTTTGAATCGGGATGCTCTATCCAGCATAGCTACAGGGCTTTTCTAAAAGCGAGTGCAAAAGTAATTATTTTTTTATTATCAACAAAAAATCTTTTACCTTTTTGTAATTTTATTTTTACTTTGTTATCTTTTATGGTGTTTCTTGTTAAAAATATTGCTTTTTGTATTGATCTTCTTTGTCTATTTAGTTTTGATTAATAGAGTAATTGTCCTAATTTATAATTTGAATTGCGTTCGTTTTGTAAGAATATTTCAAGCTTTTCTATTATTCGAAATTTTATATTGAATTCTTTTATACTCTTTAGCGTGAAAAATATATTATGTAACTTATGTACCATTTAGTTTTAAATAAATATTCGTATTTTTGTATCTTTATAAAAACATACTAATACATGAAAGTACATAATTGTCTTATTATTGGTTCTGGACCTGCGGGTTATACTGCTGCGATTTATGCATCTAGAGCTAATCTTTCACCTATTTTATTTACTGGTAAGGAGCCAGGTGGACAACTTACCATTACGAATGATGTAGAAAATTACCCAGGCTATCCAAAAGGTGTAATGGGACCACAGATGATGGAGGATTTTAAAGCACAAGCGGAACGGTTTGGGACGGATATACGATATGAGATGATTACGAAGGTTGATTTTACAGGCCCAATTCACAAAGTTTGGAGTGAGTCAGGTGAGGAATTTCAGAGTCATAGTATTGTAATATCGACAGGTGCCAGCGCTAAATGGTTAGGCCTTCCTTCTGAGCAAAAGTTAATGAATAAAGGTGTATCAGCATGTGCTGTTTGTGATGGATTTTTCTTTAGAAATCAAGAAGTCATCATCGTGGGTGGGGGAGACACAGCCGCAGAGGAATCTACTTACTTATCTAAATTGTGCAAAAAGGTGCACCATATCGTACGTAGGGACGAAATGAGAGCTAGTAAAATAATGCAAGACCGAGTGATCAATACACCAAATATAGAAGTTCATTGGAATACCGATACATTAGAGATCTTAGGAGAAGAAGGTGTGACAGGTGCAAGAGTGAAAAATAATGTCACTGGTGAAGAAAAAGTAATTAATGCCACAGGATTTTTTGTTGCCATTGGTCACAAGCCTAGCACAGATATTTTTAAAGGCATTTTAGATATGGACGAGACAGGGTATCTTAAAGTTCAACCAGGACGAACATTTACCAACGTAGAAGGTGTTTTTGCCACGGGCGATGCTGCTGACCACATCTACCGACAAGCTGTAACTGCTGCGGGGTCAGGATGTATGGGTGCACTAGATGCAGAGCGATATTTAGCCGATAAGGGCATTATTTAATGTAAAAAACAAATCAATTTTATAATTTAATCAAATTTTTCTAATGAGTACAAAATTCAGACCGGGTGTGTTATTTGGTGATGAGGTCACTGAATTGCTTAATTATGCAAATGAAAAGGATTTTGCATTACCTGCAGTTAACGTTATTGGAACAAACTCTATAAACGCAACTTTAGAAACTGCAAAAGCAGTGAATTCTCCGGTAATCATTCAATTTAGCAATGGGGGAGGCGTATTTTTAGCTGGAAAAGCAGTAGATAATACCAATCAATTTGCAGCTATCCAAGGATCAATAGCAGGTGCTTATCATGTGCATCAGATGGCTAAAGCATATGGTGTGACGGTGTTACTTCATACTGATCATTGCGCTAAAAATATTTTGCCATGGTTGGATGGATTAATTGACGCAAATACTGCTCATTTTGAAAAAAATGGTCATGCACTATTTAGCTCACACATGATCGACCTTTCTGAAGAGCCTTTGGAAGAAAATATTGCTGAATGTAAACATTATTTTGAAAAATTAGCTCCTCTTGGTATTACCCTCGAAATGGAACTTGGTGTGACAGGTGGTGAAGAAGATGGTGTAGACAACTCTGATGTGGATAGTAATAAATTATATACGCAACCAGAAGAAGTGGCTTATTCATATGAAGAATTGAGTAAAATAAGTAATAAATTTACCATTGCTGCTGCCTTTGGAAATGTGCACGGTGTCTACAAACCAGGTAATGTAAAATTATCACCAATCATCTTGAAAAATAGTCAAGACTTTATACAGAAAAAATTCAACACGGCAACCAATCCTGTAAACTTCGTATTCCACGGTGGTTCGGGTTCTTCTCGTGAAGAAATCAGAGAAGCAATAGAATATGGGGCTGTAAAAATGAATATCGATACAGATATGCAGTGGGCATTCTGGGATGGTATAAAAAATTATTATGAATCTAAAAAAGGATACCTACAAGGTCAAATTGGTAATCCAGATGGTGGTGACAAGCCAAATAAAAAATACTACGACCCTCGAGTTTGGTTAAGAGAAGGTGAAAAATCATTTGTATCTCGACTGAAATTGGCTTTTGAGGATTTGAATTGTATCAATAGAAATTTGTAGGAAAATTACGAAGAGGGGCCAAATAGGCCCCTCTTTTGGATTTAAGATCAAAAGAACTATATTCATATTACCTCTTTCAATCTCATCAAATTACGTCTTTGTATTATTGATCAATTTGATTATCAACTTCGATTTTCATCATGATATCGGTTTGTTTATCATCACCTAGATAGAAGATATGTTTGTCAAATTCTTTAAAACCGTTTTTCTTGTAGAAGTTGATGGCTTTAGTATTTTCTTCCCAAACCCCCAACCATATGTATTTTAATTGCTTCTTTCTAGAAATGTTGACCGCCATGTCATGAAAAAGTTGCCCCACTTTTTTGCCTTGATATTCCTTTATAATATAAATGCGTTCGATTTCAAGGGCGTTATCTACTTTTAACTCCGATTGAGATTCTCCAAAGTTGATTTTTAAATATCCTATGATTTCATTTTTGTCATAGGCAAAATAAAATGCAGAATTTGGATTAGATAATTCAGTTTTCAAGTTCTCGTTAGAAAAACTTTCACCTAAATATTTAAGCATATTCTCTTCCGTGTTGTATGCTGAAAAGGTTTCATAAAAAGTGAGTCTGCCTATGTATTGCAACTGTACAAGGTCAGAAAGGCCAATTTTTTTTATAACAATAGTAGACATTCTGTTAAGTTTTTTAAGTGTAAACCTAACAAAGAAATTTAACAGAACAAAATGATTAATTTAAGTAAAGAGTTAGTTTTATCTTTTGTAGGTATTAGGCAAAAAAAAAGCCTCGATAAACTTAATCTACCAAGGCTTTTGTAGCCCGTACGGGAATCGAATTAACTAATATTTAACATAAGACCTTCTGAAACAACTTGAATCAATTTGGTCCTAAATAAGTTAAAAAAGAACAGCTATAGTATTGTATAACAATATAATACAAATATTAAATAATGATATGTATATGGAATTATTGTATCTTTGTGTTCACCATTGTTTCAGGCAGTTTGAGGATTGGCTGGGAAAAAAAATGTATTTTTTAACTATAAATTATATAAATTATGAAAGTAACTGCAAGATTATCATGTAAGAAAAATGACAAGATGGGGTATATACAAGTTATAGCCTATCATGATGGAAACCAAAAAGAAATTAGTATTGGTAGGAAAATTGATGCCGAGAAGTGGGATAAGAATAGGTGTATGGCAAAAGGCAAAGAATATGATTTGCTCAATGTCCAAATTAATAATACACGAAGAGCATTAGAAGAGGCAATTGATTCTAGAATTGCTCAAAAGCTGGAGGTAAACTTAGATAATGTTTTTAACGAAGTATTCGGTAGTCCAGTTAAGAAGAAAAGTGAAAAGAAATCTTCTGATATATCGCTTAAGAATTTTATTAATGTTTTTATAGAAGAAAATCCTGACAAGATTAATCATTGTTCCCTCAATTCTTATAGGTCCTTAATTGCATCACTTCATAAATTTGAAGAAAATGATGTAATGCTTAAAGATGTAAATGTAGCCTACGTCAATAGGTACTATAATTTTTTATTAAATTGTGGTCTTAAAACTGCTACAATTCAAACAAGGTTTAAAAAGCTAAAAAAGATCATTTCTACCGCTATAATAAGAGGATTAATGACTGAGTACCCTTTTGGTAAAGGAAAATTGACTGTCCCAGGTTCAAGAAATGGTAAGCGTAAGTTTTTAGAAGATTATGAAGTGGAGAAGTTAATCCATTATAGACCTGAGAATGATAGTGAGCTACGTGTATTGAGAATTATTAAGTTTAATCTAAATGCTGGATTACGAATTGGTGATGTTTTAACATTACGCAAGAGTGACATAATAGTACAAGAGCTATCAACATCTGAAAAGATCTTTAGATTACAAAAAACAACTAGCAAAACCGATACAGACGTTAATATTAAACTAACGAATCAGGCAAAGCAGCAATTATTAGATAGTGGATTTGATAATCTTAGTGCTAACGACATTCTATTTCCGTGGCTAATAAATGCTGACTTTAAAGATGAGGTTACATTGTTTAAGGCAATAGGATCTAAGACTGCTTACTTTAATAAGGTTTTAGCTGGGATTTGTGTTAAATTGGAGATAAAGAGAATCTCTTCCCATAGTCTGCGACATACCTTCTGCACTTCATTAATCAGTAAGGGTGTACCTATTACCAGTATTGCAAAGCTTGTAGGACATAGTGATGTAAGCACAACAATGATCTATGCTCAGATTGTACAGGAGACTGTAGATGATGCAATTGATAAATTAGAGTCATAATTTATAGGGAGATAAATGGGGGGCATAATTGATTGATGAAAAGGGATACGGGGGTATTCAGAATAATCGTACAAGCTTATCCACACATATTATTTACAGCTTTGGTTTATTTTGACCAAGGCTGTATATGATATGATACAACTTGTTGACGAAATTGACTATCATCGCATGTCCGTTGGACACGACGAACGCTTATTTGTTAGCGGTAGTTTTATTCTGTGTCATTAATTCGTCTTTCAATTTCTTTATCAACATCATTTTCGTAATACTCTTCGGCCCCATACCATTCAGACGTGTCTACATCAAATTCGTCCACCTTATATTTTTTTGATAGAAACTCATCATCTATTTCGTATCTTATCTTAGTCTCAAAAGGAAAACTCTCCTCTAAGTCAAGTCCGTCATCCTCACGCCTTTGTTGCTTTGAACCATATTCTAATGTAACGTGCAAATCACCGAAAACAGAAACAATTATTTCTTGGTCGGTTAGTTCAGAAATGTGATAGTCTGTCAGTTCACTATAGTTCAAAGAATAATGTGGGGCTAAATGGTCAAGGTTTTCAAAATAATTTGATACTACCGATGAAATCATATGATCTTCTACATGTCCGTTCAAAAAGGTTTTTAGTTGTTCTCTGTAACTTTCGATAGTTTGAACAAAGTTCTTAAAAGCTAACAGAACTTCGTTTTTATATTTCTTTATTTCGTCTTCATTTATGTCAAAAACATCAGGATTAATATGTGTGTATTTGCTTAAAGTGTCAATAACAACCTTAATTTCTTTTATAGTTTCATCCAATTCTTCTGTGTCAAAACCCCATTTTTCAAGTGTATTCTTGGTTATACCACCTTGGATTGCATATCTAATTCTTTGCGACCTTGTTAATTTACCATCTTCTGTTTCCTTTTTGTACCAACTACAATTTTTTACATTTTGTTCAGGGGCAAGTCTATGCAAAAAATGTCTGGACAATTCTCTTATAGAATAAGCAAAATTGTTGTAACGCAATTTGTTACCTGTCTCGTTAAGGCTTGCTAATGAAGCGTCAAACAAGTCTGTTTCAAACTGTGATGTCAATAGTCGTTTAATGTCATTTACGCTGTCCATAAAAATTACTGCAAACGTCTATGTAAACGAACAAAACATTCGTTTATTTATCAAATCTACCGCCCTAATTTTACAATTCCAAATTATCCAAAGGACTTTTATATTTTTTTTTCATTACATCAGGTTATATGTGTATAAATCTCTGTAGTTTTGATATCAGCATGACCTAGAAGCTGTTGTATTATTCGTATGTCCATACCTCTGCTTAATAGATGAGTGGCATATATATGCTAAGGTATGCACAGTGCCGTTGGAGTTGCTATTCGTTTCGTCTACAGCCTTTCTGAGTATATTCTGTACCGATCTGTCGCTATATTTCTCGCCCCCTACTCCCTCTATGAGCCAATAATTAGGTTTATAGGCCGCTTTACACTCCTTGATTTTGGGTATGAGTTTTTCAAATAGCGTTATTGCTAATAAACGTTATTATTATTATTATTAAAATAGTATTAAAATGTTTATCTAAAGACAATCAAACTAACATAATTCATTAGAATTTTTCATTCTAATCAACTAAACCTAATAAACCTTGAATCCTTGAATCATTTGGAGTTAACGCTAATGCTTGTATTAAATATTCTTTTGCTCTTTTGTCTTGATTAAGAACATATAAGCAGCCGCCAATTTCATAGTATAATGATGCTTGATTACTAATGGTTAGTTTTTCCGTGTTTTTTGCTTTTTCATTCTTTTCTATAGCTATTTCAAAATAAGAAACAGCTTCTTTATTCTTATCTTGTTCACTATATAATAAACCATATTGCAGCCAAATAAAAGGGTCATTTTCATCAATTTTTAATGAATTTTTGATGTATTCTTCTGCTTTTTTAAATTTTTTTTGACTAATGTTATGACTTGCAAGATTATCATAAAATGTTATCTTATCTTTTAGGTTAGTGCAATATTCTAATCCTTTTTCAAAATAATAAGTTGCTAGATCGGTATTACCTATAAATTGATAATATGTAGCATACGTATTATAATGGAGAGGCTCATCGCTCTCTAGTTCAATTGCAATTTTAACATTTTTTTGCATAATATTTTGTCTGCTTTCCTTAGAAATTGACTCATCTAGTCCATAGGCCCATACTAAATTACCGTATGAACTACCATCAAAAGGGTCAATTTCAACTATTTCATTTAGTACTTTTATAGACTCATTATAATTACCTTTTGACGTATTAATATGAGCCTGATTTGCTAAAGAAAAAAGCCAAATGATTTTCCACTTGCCATCTTCTAAGAATAAAGTATAATAATTAAGAAAATGGGTGGTATCTTCGTTTATTTTTGTTGTCTCTTTTACTCTAAATCTTCTGAAAGAAGAGCTTTTTAAACCAACTTCCATAGATTCAATATTTTGATCAATTAATTGTAATTTTTTTTGATCAGAGTTGTACTTTAAGAATTCGTCTTTACCAACTAATTCTTTTGACTTAGTTGATATAAATTCATCATAAATCTTTACATAATTATGCTCATGGAGGAGCTTTCTATATTGCTTCATCACTTCTTCAGGATTGGTAAAATCAGTGGAATTACATGAAGTTATAATTAATATCAATACAAAAAAGATAAAACCGTTTATATTTTTCATTGGCAAATATTTATTAATAATGTAGTTTTTTATCTGAGAAAGTAATCTGGATAGCTTTTCTTATGCTAGGACAGCAATTAGGGTCATCCTTGAGGTAATCTACAAACTCACCATAGAATACGCCATAAGAAGCTCTAGTGATGAAAATTCGACCTGATACCAAGTTGTTTTCTATGTCGTCAATTAGTTTGTCGTCTACTAGGTATTGTGTACCCTTTGAGTATATAATTACTCTTCCTTGCCCCATGTTTGCACTACCACCATAACAATTTAGTGGTTCAAAGCAGACGATTGCATCCATGATGTTATCGTTATTTAGGTCAGTGTAATAAACATTTATATCAGAAGATATACCAATTCCTGGTCCATTATAATTTTCTTTGTTTGAATAATCTGGGTTACATTTTTCAGGTGTCTCATACTTTCCTAATTTATATTGTTTTGTCCTCCATTCCTCGTATTTCTGTATTATTTTAATATTGGAGGTACTGGAAGTGGCTTTTCCTGTTTGACCTAATAGGAACGAGGACATTAATAAAGAAAGAACTATAGGAGTTATGTTTTGCATTTTTTAGTCTTTGAAGTAATGTTATAGATGTAATATATAGCTTTCAATTTTCATCAGTTTATATTTTTTGCTTTTAAGTAGTCAAAGAACATTGTTATTATTAACATTATTGCCCAAAATACATCTAAAATATTCCAAATATCTCTACCTAGATAAATTTTAATTATCGGATTTATAAGGATAGCAGAACTTATCCACAAAACTAAAAGGGGTTTATGTTCTTTATCGATGTTAGATAGTATCAAAAATCCTATCATTCCAACAAATCTTACAAATTGGTAGTATCCATAATCCCAATCTAGGAGACAGGATAAAAATAGTAGCGCGAGAACTATTTTGATGGTGTATTTTATGTTTAGTGCGTTCATCACTTGAATAATTTAAATGAGATTACAAATTGTTAAAACTTCAAAATAAATTTATCAATGTTTGTTTTTATTATTGTAAAATTCTAATTATTTCCTTTTCCAAAGAACTCACAAAGTCATTATTATCTTTATATAACCGAAATAATCGTTCAGTTTCTTTTATGGGCACTTCTTCATTAACTACAATATTAACTAGCACCTTATGATTTTCTGACAAATAGGTGTCAATGGAATGATTTTTAGTAAATTGAATAAAAATTATTCTAAATGTCTTAAAATCATATGCAGTTATATAATCTTTAATTATGTTTAAGTCTTGGTAAAATTTTGGGAATTTGGCAATTTCAAATTTTTCGGTTTTATATTTTTCTTGATTTTTGCCTGGATTATCGCTCTTTTCTAATTTAAGTTTTGAAATTTTATCTTGGATAAGTATAATCTCGATTTTTAACTTTGATTGAGCTTGGATAATTATTGATAGTTCTTTTTCCTTTTGTGTTAATTCTTTTTCTTTTTGGGTTAATTGGGCTTCATACAGAAGAATTTCCTGTCTTTTCTTTTCTTCTTCTTCCTGTTTTCTTTTGGCTTGTAGTGCTTCAAATTCTCTTTTTTTTTCTTCAGGTGTTTGATATTTACGTTTAAGCTCCTCTTCTTTTCGTATTAACTCTTCCTCTTTTCTTCTTAATTCATCTTCCTTTGCCGAAAAAGTAAAAGAGCTATTTTTGTAAACACCACTTAAAAGTTTATCGTAATTAATTCGCTTTTGATGATTAGACAGCACTTCATAGGCTTCTAGAATTTCTTTGAAACGCTCCTCAAAAAAACCGTCTCCTTCATTTTTATCAGGATGGAATTTTAAAGATAGTTTTCGATACGCTGATTTAATAGTTATGCTGTCGGCTTGCTTTTCTATTCCTAATATGTAATAGTAATCTTTCATAAAACCTTCTTTTTTCTGTATCTTAATTTATAGTGGCAGGACCAATTTAATTTCTATTGATCATTGCCATAACATCATCAACATTTTTTTGAGTTATCCTTTGTGAAGAAATGCCATAAATTTTTGTATTTGTTTTGTTAAGGACAAAATACATTTTTCTTGATAGCTTTAGTTGTTTTCCATTGTTTTTTAGAATATAAAAGTTAACAGAGGTTGAGGAGATATCGTAATATTCGTAAAAGTCTGTAATCATATCAGTTGGCTGTACTAATATCTTAAACGATTCAATGCCTTCTTGTGCAAAGTTAGCTATGTCTTTATTGATAGCTTGTTGGGAAGATATTAATTGATCATTATGGTGAATCAGGAGCGGTTCAAAATAATAGCTTTGTGCCTGCTGAAGTAGACTTGCGTTGACAAAGAGGTCGTAGTAATCTTGCATAATGCAGAAAGGCTTATTAAATAACCTTATCTCTTTTAAATCGTGAGGATTATACATTTCGTCATTAGAATAAAAGTCTACAAAGCGTTGATTTACTGTGTAATAATTTGATTGAGGTTGAGTAGTTTGAACTTCTTGGTATTGTCTAGATCTATTTTGACTGCAATTACCTTCACCAATAATACTAACAGAGTATTGATGATCGTCATCTGTTGTAAATGTTGCATCTCCATTAGATATGTCAGGTGGATCAAAATGGGAATCGTCTAACCATCCACCATTAGGCCAATGAATAACAGTTAAGAGATTATCTTCTATTTCTACAGGTAACGTATATTCGGAACTAGAACCTGTCTTGTAGTAGTAATACTTTATTATTGCGCAATAGGTACCATCTTGATAGCCTTCTTCATCTTCTGTCTCTTCTTCCTCTTCTTCCTCCTCTTCTTCAATTAAGTTTTCTTGTTCTTCTTCATATTCATGAAAATCAGTGTCTAAGGGGTCTCTTGCTGATGGATTATTACAAGACATGGCAATAATAGATATAAATATAAGCGCTTTTAGAAGGGATTTGATCATTGATTTTGGTAGTTTTAAATTAAAAATAACTTACTTTTATATAAGTGCTGAATTAGTAAGAGCAGTCATTTGTATAACATACTTTCCATTCTCTGTCATCATTGTCAGTCCCTTCTATATATCCTTTGTCGAATCTGCCATGAAAGTCATCATAATCACAAATATTATTACCATAATATAGCCCCCTTCCACATTTGTCTGTATCTAGTTTAATGGTTGTAACTTGCTCATCTGACCAAAAAATAATTGCATAAGTAGACGAACTTTTGTATTTAAAACTATCGGTAGCCTCATTAAGCTCATCACCTTGCATAAAACTAACTTGAATCTCATAAATTTTTGGCCATCCAATTTCCACCTTATATTTTACTTTACAAGTCTGGACATATTTAGCATACGATATATTAGAAGTAAAAAGTAGAAATGTTAATAATAAACTGACTTGAATTTTTTTCATTAAACGATTAAATTTTGAGTATTATTTAGTATTGATGTAGATAATGCCTAACAAATATAAAAATATTTTTTAAAGATCTGCAAAACCAATTAAATTTTGTACAAAGTTTCGCTTTTTAAAGCAGAACAAAATTCCTTTTAAGTGATTTGAGACTTGGTGGGTTATCATATAAAATGTATATATCAGCGAATGTCGATCTAAATCTCTTTATAGGCTATAAGTATTTTATAAATTATAAAGTATCTTTGTCCCAATAGAAAACAACTTTTCAACTTATGAGTGAAGATCACAAAAGAGCATTAGAGCAACAACTTTGGAATATAGCCAATACCTTAAGGGGTAAGATGAATGCGGATGAATTTAGGGATTATATCTTGGGGTTTATCTTTTTTAAGTATTTGAGCGAGAAGATGGAGATTTTTGCTGATGATATTTTACAGCAGGATAAGCTGAAGTTTAAGGATATACGTCTAAGTATGGATGCTTATGGTGAATATATAGACGCAATAAGAGAGGAGGCAATTGAGAAATTAGGGTATTTTTTGAAACCTGAAGAGCTATTTAGTGAGATTGCGGCTAGAGGTCGAGGAGATAATCAAGATGAAAGCAACCTTGATGAAGCTAAAACCAATTTTATATTAGAAGATCTGCAAAAGATATTGACCAATATACAATTGAGTACGATGGGTACGGAAAGCGAAGATGACTTTGACAATCTCTTTGAGGATATGGATCTCAACAGTACTAAGTTGGGTAAGACACCTGAAGCTCGCAATGCGATTATCGTCAAAGTACTAACCCATTTGGATAAAATAGACTTCAAGCTTGGTGATACGGAATCAGATGTATTAGGCGACTCATATGAGTATCTTATAGCACAATTTGCCAGCGGTGCAGGTAAAAAAGCAGGTGAATTTTACACACCACAACAAGTATCAAAAATATTGGCTTTGATTGTGACGACTGGTAAAACAAAGCTTAAATCAGTCTATGACCCAACATCAGGATCAGGATCACTTATATTGAGAATAGCTAAAGTAAGCGATGTAGCTATGTTTTACGGTCAAGAGATGAATCGGACTACCTACAATTTGTGTAGGATGAACATGATCCTTCACGGTGTGCATTATAGAAGATTTGATATTAAACAAGAGGACACCTTAGAAAGACCTATGCATGCAGGTAAGACGTTTGAAGCTATTGTGGCTAATCCTCCTTTCTCTGCTCAATGGAGTGCTAATCCTATCCATTTATCGGATGATCGTTTTAGTCAGTATGGTAAATTAGCTCCTAGTAGTAAAGCAGATTTTGCATTTGTGCAGCATATGGTCCATCATCTATCAGAAAGTGGTATAATGGCATTGGTACTACCGCATGGTGCGCTATTTAGAGGTGGTGCAGAACAACATATCCGTCGATATCTGATTGAGAATAAAAACTATCTTGATGCAGTGATCGGATTACCTGCTAATATCTTCTATGGGACCAGTATACCTACCTGTATAATGGTATATAAAAAGTGCAGGGAAAATCCTGAAGATGTGCTGTTTATTGATGCAAGCAATGATTTTGAGAAGGTAAAAACTCAAAATGTACTTTTGGAAGAACATATTGAGAAAATCATTGATACTTACCGCAATAGATTAGAAATAGAGAAATATAGTAAGAGAGCATCCCTCGCTTTGATCGCTGAAAATGATTACAATCTTAATATACCGAGATATGTGGATACATTTGAAGCGGAGGAAGCGATAGATATAGAGGCTATTGCAGAGGAAATCAAAGGGTTAGATGAGCGTATGGGTGCGACTGATCAGACGATTGAACAATATTGTAGGGAATTGGGAATAGCGACACCATTTTAATAATATAGACATGAAAACGGAAGAAATACAAGAACTTTTTAGTCAATTTGAAGCCGCATCATCTGAGTTACACGGTATAGAGTGCTGGAGTGCTCGCGAACTTCAATATTTACTTGGCTACAGTAAGTGGGAAAATTTTGAAAAAGTAATCCAAAAAGCTAAAGATGCTTGTATCAATGCAGGTGAAAAAGTGGAATATCATTTTCCTGACGTCAGGAAAACGATACCCATGCCTAAAGGTGCTGAAAAAGAAATCATTGATATACTATTAACAAGGTACGCTTGTTATCTTATTGCTCAAAATGGAGACAGTAGAAAACAACAAATTGCTTTTGCACAAAACTATTTTGCTGTGCAAACCCGTAGGGCGGAACTTGTAGAACAAAGGCTACTAGAATATGAACGTGTAAAAGCAAGAGAAAAATTAAGTCAGACAGAAAAACAACTTTCTGGCATATTATATGAAAGAGGTGTGGACAATCAAGGATTTGCTATCATCAGAAGTAAAGGTGATCAAGCATTATTTCGATTAAATACGCAAACTTTAAAACGAAAAATGGGTGTACCTGAAAGTAGACCCGTGGCTGACTTTTTACCTACCATCAGTATTAAAGCCAAAGATTTAGCTGCGGAGATGACTGGTCTGAATGTTCAAACTAAGGATCTAACAGGACAAAGTAAAATAGAGAGAGAGCATATAGATAATAATTTCGCTGTTCGCGAAATGCTGACAAAGAGAGACATAGTACCCGAGAATCTACCACCTGCTGAGGATGTAAAAAAAGTACAGCGAAAACTAGATGGTGATGAAAAAAAAGTGCTTAAAGAAACTAAAAAGAAGTAAGTATGGAAAAGTTAGTAAACATACCCAAACTTCGTTTTCCTGAATTTGAGGGGGAATGGGAAAAGAAAAAGTTGGGGGAAATATCAGATAAAATAATGTATGGTATGAATTCGGCTGCTATTGAGTTTGATGGAGAAAATAAATATTTAAGAATTACAGATATTGACGAAAATTCCAGAGAATTTATACCTAAGCCATTAGTTTCTCCTGATGGGGTAATTGATGAGAAGTATAAATTAAAAAGTGGTGATATTGTTTTCACGCGTACAGGCGCAAGTGTCGGAAAAACATATTTGTATAAACCCAATGATGGTAATCTTCTATTTGCTGGATTCTTGATAAAGTTTTCAATTAGTCATGGTGACCCATACTTTATTTTTACTCAAACATTAAAAGAAAACTATAATAAATGGGTTTTAAAAATGTCAATGCGTTCAGGACAGCCAGGATTAAATGCGGAAGAATGTAAAGAATTAGAACTTTCTTTCCCAACTCTCCCCGAACAACAAAAAATAGCTTCGTTCTTAAATGCTGTGGACGAAAAGCTACAAGCAATCAAAAAGAATAAATCGCTTTTGGAGCAGTATAAAAAGGGAGTGATGCAGAAGATATTTAGTCAGAAAATAAGGTTTAAGGATGATGATGGGAGGGAATTTCCTGATTGGGAGGAGAAGAAGTTGGGGGAAATAGGGAGTTTTCAAACAAGTTCAATTGACAAGTTAACAAAAGAAAATGAAAAAGAAGTGTATTTAGTTAACTACATGAATGTTTATCGACATGAAAGCTTAAATAACGAAACAATAAAAACATTTCAAATTGTCACAGCTAAAGATAGTCAAATAGGAAGTTGCAATTTAAATAAAGGTGACATACTATTTACACCTTCTTCTGAAACTCCAGATGATATTGGGCATTCTGTAGTAATTTTTGAAGATTTAGAATGTGCAGTATTCAGTTATCATTTAATGAGATTTAGACCAAGCATCGCCATTAATATTTTGTACTCACACTATTTTTGTAATATTCCAAGTGTTTTAGCCCAATTAACTAAATTAGCTACAGGAAGTACACGATTTACAATTTCTGTAAAGTCATTTTCTTCAATAGAAATTAAGCTACCTTCTCTCCCCGAACAAACAAAAATCGCCAATTTCCTATCTGCACTAGATGATAAGATCAGTCATGTACAAATGCAGGTTGAGAGGATGGAATTGTGGAAGAAGGGTTTACTTCAACAAATGTTTATTTAATAAAAGAAATGCCAATACACGATTAAAAAGTTAAAATTTGCAGCCATGAAGCAGTTTTATTTAGTAATAAATCTTTTTGGGATAAAATAAAGAAGGAAATATAATTATGCCTAAACAATCCGAACAAATACTTGAAGAACAGCTTTTAATCCAACTCCAAAAATTGGGTTATAAGTTCGTAGCTTTAAAAGATGAAGCGGCATTAATAGCTAATCTAAAATCTCAATTAGAAAAACACAATAACTTCATATTATCAGATAAAGAATTTAATCAGATATTAAACGAACTTACTAAAGGTAGTATTTTTGAAAAAGCAAAAACATTACGTGGTAAACTGTTAGTCAGATTAGATAATGGTAATACCAAACACATAGAACTACTCAATACCGAACATTGGTGTCAAAATCAATACCAAGTCACTAATCAAGTGTCACAAGAAGGTAGTTATAAAAATAGATATGATGTGACGATTTTGATCAATGGACTGCCATTGGTGCAAATAGAATTGAAGCGAAGGGGATTAGAACTTAAAGAAGCTTTTAATCAAATCAATAGATATCAACGACATTCTTTTGGTTCAAGCACTGCTTTATATCAATATGTACAGATATTTGTGATCAGCAACGGTGTAAATACGAAGTTCTATGCTAACAATCGTAATCAGAGTTTTAAACAAACCTTCTATTGGACGGATGTAGAAAACAAACGATTGACCAATATACTCAATGGGATTAAGGATGCATTCTTAGAACCTTGTCACATCAGTAAAATGATCTGCAAATACATTGTACTCAACGAATCTGATAAAATACTGATGGTCCTCAGACCTTATCAATACTATGCGGTAGAAGCCCTCATAGAAAGAGTGAAGATCTCCAATAAAAATGGATATATCTGGCACACCACTGGATCGGGTAAAACACTTACGAGCTTCAAAGCAAGTCAAATATTGATGACATTACCCCAGGTACATAAAGTGGTATTTGTGGTAGATAGAAACGATTTGGATTATCAGACCACCATAGAGTTTAACAGTTTTCAAGAAGGATGTATTGATGGTACAGATAATACTTCTAACTTGGTTAAACAATTCATAGGAACCTATACCGATAAAAAAGGAGAAGCTAAAAATAGTAAACTTATTGTAACAACCATCCAAAAGCTCAATACTGCCATTACAAAGCTCAAATACGAGAAGAAAATGGCTGATTTAAAAGATAAAAGGATTGTTTTTATTTTTGATGAATGTCATCGAAGTCAATTTGGAGAAACACATAAAAGAATAAAGGACTTCTTTAGCAATGCACAAATGTTTGGTTTTACGGGAACACCTATTTTTGCTGATAATGCAAATAAAAATGAGTTTGGCAAAAGGACCACAAAGGATCTTTTTGAAGATTGCCTGCATAAGTATGTTATTACTGATGCGATTAGAGATGAGAATGTATTAAAATTTGCAATAGAGTATGTAGGGCGATATAAGAAAAAAGATACTGCTACAGAGATAGATATTGAGGTAGAGGATATTGATACAGTGGAACTGATGGAAGATCCAGGCAGATTAGAAAAAATAGCCAACTACATCATTCATAATCATCATCGTAAGACCCATAGTAAGGCATTTTCTGCTATGTTTTGCGTAGATAGTGTCAAATCATTGATCAAGTATTACGATATTTTTAAGCGCAAAAAAATCAATGGTGAGCATAATTTGAATATTGCAACAATCTTCAGCTATGGTACAAATGAAGCTGATGAAGATGCCAATGGATTAATAAATGAAGACCCTGTGTCAAACTCCTATCAATTTGAAGAGCAAGAACCTGCAATGGCAGCTGATTCGATCATAGAAGAACAAGAAAAACTTAATCAAAATTCTAGTTACTTCAAATCAGTAGGCAGTCAGCACTCACGAGAAAAACTTGACGAATACATCAACGATTACAATACAACATACAATACTAAATTCTCTACCAAAGACAACCAGAGCTTCTATAATTACTATAAAGACCTGTCGAAGAAGCTTAAAGATAGAGAAAAGAACCCTGAAAACCTATCAAATAGAATTGATCTCTTGTTGGTGGTTAATATGTTTTTGACAGGGTTTGATGCTAAAAAAGTAAATACCTTATATGTGGATAAAAATCTGCATATGCATGGACTTATACAAGCATATAGCAGGACCAACCGAATACTCAATGAAACAAAATCTCAAGGTAACATCGTTGTATTTAGGAATCTTAAAGCCAAAACGGATGAAGCAATTACGCTATTTAGCAATAAGGATGCTTTAGAGGTAATATTGGTCCAACCTTATGAAGATTACATTACCAAGTTTGACCAAGCTTATGATAAACTTAAAGCCATTGCACCTTCTGTAGAGGCAGTTAATGATTTGGATACTGAAGAAGCAGAATTGTCCTTTATTACAGCATTTCGTGATCTCATTAGGATAAAAAATGTACTTGTAACTTTCTCTGATTTTAAATGGGAGGATTTTAATCTTACAGAACAAGAGTTTGAAGACTATAAAAGTAAATACCTTGATCTCTACGATAAAATAAAAGTCACTCCACCAAAAGAAAAAGTATCAATACTTGAAGATGTAGACTTTGAATTAGAGCTTATCCATCGTGACGAAATCAATGTGAGCTACATTATTCAATTACTTATAAAGCTTAAATCTCAAAAAGAAAAAGATTCTAAAATAACTGAGAAGGATATCATCAATCTCCTAAATTCTGAAGTCACTTTAAGAAGTAAAAGAGAACTTATTGAACAATTCATAAAAGAAAACTTACCATCTATAGACGATCCTGACGCCATTACCGAATCATTTGATGCTTTTTGGGATACTAAACAAAAAGAAGCCTTTAATAAAATGATCGTGGAAGAAAACTTATCTAAAGATCGTACAGAATCCTTAATCGAATCTTACTTATTTGCAGAACATAAGCCCCTTAGAGATGAGGTATTAGAGCTGATAGAAGGTGAAAAACCGAGTTTATTGAAGCGTAAGACAATTGGTGATCGGATATTGCAGAGGATCATGGATTTTGTGGAGACGTTTGTTGGGGGGATGGTGTAAGGTTGTGATTGGTAATTGAAATATTAAGAAGTACTTAAACTACTGGAAATTGGTTTAAAGTCTAGGAACTTTAAGTAATAATATGACGTTAATGGGAGTCAAAATAATTCACAAATTTATAATAGTCTATTGTATGGAAGAATCAAATGATCAGCAAGAAATAGTTCCACCAAATGAATTGATAGATAAAAAGATATCAATAGGATCAAAAAGTAAGAGTAAAAAATCAAAAACAAAAGGAAGATATAATTTTGTAATTTATTATTTAATACCGATAATCTCCTTTTTTATTTTATTACTTCAGTTTACTGGCGGTGCGGAGAAAATTTCAAAGTATTTTTATTCTCCAAATTTAGAAGTTGTATATGTGATTGACACCACGTCTTTTAGGTCTGGTAAAAGTGTCTATATAGAAAACGTGGGAAATCAATTAGCTGAAGAAATATATGTTAGAGGAATAAAACAAAATGGGGTTGATTCTGTACTTATCAGCCCAATAAATGAAATTTTAAAAGGTGAATCAAATATTTATAAAATTGATAGATTACTACCTAAGCAACTAGTTGGGCTAAGATTTTTTGGAGAGATAGAAAAAAGAAAGGATGGTTCTCAATTTCTGAGGGATTCTTTAAATCTTCCTGGGGGAAGCCTATATCATCTTCCTATAATTTATGTTTCTCATAAGGGCGGTAAAGCAAATTACTATATAGACACAATGCGACATATACAATATGACTCGCAAGGGTATGAAATAGAAAAGAAATACAAAAGAGAGAAAATCAATATAGAGAGCTGGGATCAAAATTAAGATTAGACTTGAATTGATTGTAAAATATATTATTGTTAAATAATTAATAATTATATCAAAGAAATATGGAATATGAATGGAGAATTTGCTGCTTTGTAGATATTCTTGGGTTCAAAAATCATTTAGATGAGACTTTGGATGCTGATGAAAATGATAGAATAGAAAAAATTGCATTAATTCACAAAGCGATAGATTTAATACATGAACTACCATCTAAAGGGAGCTATGAGTTTGGCATGACAAAAATGATAACTCAATTTTCAGATTCAATTGTTATATCCTTCAAAATAGATGACAAAGATCAAGTTTTCCAAGTGTTTATGGATATGTTCTTTGTTGCTATAGAATTAGCCAATAATGGTTTTCTTACAAGAGGAGGAATTACATATGGTAAATTAATACACACGGAAAAGGTTTTGTTTGGTCCTGCTATGGTTGATGCATATGTTTTAGAATCAAAAAAAGCGATTTATCCAAGAATTATAATTGATAAATATATTTTTGAAATAGGTGAAAACTTTTCATCTAATAAAGAATATTTTATTGATAAAGAGTATTTCGATTATATCTCTTTAGATGATGATGGGTTATATTATATAGATTATATCTCAAAAGCAAGTAGTATATTTGATGAGCCATTATATGACATATTGATGTACCTAGCTAAGCTCAAAGCAATTTATAATAAAGGGCTATTAGTTCAAGATCAAAAGGTTATTACAAAGATGAATTGGTTAAAAAATAAAATAAATTCATATATTGACAGTCTTATTGAAAATTCTAATTCTCTTAAAGAATATGATGTAGATTCAGAAATAGTACTTGATTACAGAAAGTTAGAAAAATTATAGTATAAAGAAGATTTAATTAACCTATTGTCCAAATATTTTATTAGGCAAAAAAGTATACGTAATAAATTTAATGCTTTCTTTTCCATAATTAAAAAGAAATTAATAGTTCGATCTTGATATGACAATAAATCAATTTTTTGAAAGATATAAATACGATTCAGATATAGACTTAATTGGATTTGGTCATAATAGCAAATTGTTTAAAGCTTATGACGACACATTAAATCGAATTGTAACTTTAAAAGTTAGGGAAGTTCACAAAGGGAAAGAAGGTCTGGAATTAAAAAGAGTTAGCACTTCTAATGAGGACTTATTAATACACAAGAATATTGCTAAGCATGAGGAATATTTACGATTTAAAAATCAATATGGAACTTTTGACTACATTATTTTACCTTACTTTTTCGAAGGTAACATCGATGAGCTGAATAAAAAAAACCAATTAAGTTATAGCCAAAAAGACAAAATTGCAAGAGGTATCATTCTAGGGTTACAATACCTTCATAAAAATGATATATTTGGTATAAATCTAAAAAGCTCAAATGTCCTTTTAGTTAAAGGGGCAGATGGTAATTATGTTCCTAAACTTACAGATTTTGACCTACACTTTAATGATTATGAAAACGGATTAGGTAGAAATACCGCGCTATTAGAAGACCTAACGTATTTATCTCCAGAACAGATAAATGGTCACCAAGGAAATGATAAAAGTGATTTATGGAGTCTTGGTGTAGTTTTATACGAATTATTTATCGGAAGAAACCCCTTTGTAGATTCAATAGAAAATTACTCTGAGAGTACCAGATTAGCGATTATTAACAGGATAAATGATGGTATTTTACATAAAGAAGTAAACACTATTTATCATGTATGGAAAGAGATAATAGTAGCTTGCTTAGTTCCAGATCACAATAAAAGGGTCAATAGTGTAGATGTCTTATTAAATAAATTAACAGATTTAAGTATTTTTGAAGAAGGTGAACCTAACAAGTTAAACCTTGTTTTAGATCAAAAAGATTTTCCTTTAGAGGAAAAAGAAAGAACTGAACCCAAAGCTAAAAACTATAAAAGATTGTATTATTTATTAGGATCGCTAATGATTATTGTCTTTTTATTACTAGCTTTATTTAAGTCAGATTTATTGCCTAAGTCTAATATAGAATTTATTGTTTTTGAAGAAAATAATAATTTTGGATACAAATCAAAAAATGGTCGAATTAAAATACCAGCCAAATATGATCATGTATTTGAATTTTCAGAAGATAGAGCTGTAGTTGGTAATAAATTTAAATATGGGATTATTGATAATAAAGGAGAAGAAGTCACAGAGTTAAAATATGATGAGGTGAGTACTTTTACCGAAGGTATGGCACGTGTGAGAAAAGATTATAAATATGGATTTATTAATCACTCTGGCGAAGAAATCGTACCGATTATATATGACTATGCTGATAATTTTAAGAACAATTTTGCATGGGTTTATCTTAATGGTAAGTATGGATACATAAATAAATATAATAGAGAGGTTGTTCCTATAAAATTTAGATATATAAATGAATTTCATGAAGGATTAGCACCTTATACAAATGAATCAGGTAAAAGAGGGTTTTTAGATACTTTAGGAAATATTATAGTTCCTGCGAAATATGATTATTGTGGCCATTTTTCAGAAGGTTTGGCAATGGTAGGATCCTTTAGTGATGTTAGAGGTTATGTGAGAATGGGCTTTATAAATAAATCTGGAAAAGAGGTTATATCTCAAAAATATAAAGGGGTGATGTGGACTCAATTTAGTAATGGTAGAGCGTTGGTCTTTAAAAATAACAAGTGGGGCTATATTGACCTTAAAGGTAAATTGGTAGTTCCTCAAGAATATGATTTTGCCAGAGAATTTGAGAATGGATTATCCATAGTAGGTTATGCTAATAAATTTGGTGTAATTGATATCAACGGTAAAGTGATTATTTCCATTAAGTATGATGAAGTTATTCAAACTCGATATGGTATGTTTATTGTTAAATACAAAGATAAATTTAGTTTTAAAGATTCTTTTGGTAATGATATTAACTCAAATAAATATGATGATATTTCAGGCATTTATTGCGAAGGTTTATTAGCTGTAGGGGTCAATGGTAAGTATGGTTATATAGATAGTTTAGGAAAAGAAGCTATTTCTTTAAATTTCGACTATGCAAAAGAGTTTTATGAAGGTTTAGCGGCAGTAGAACGGGACGGTAAATATGGATATATTAATTCTAATGGTGAACAAATTATACCATTCCAATTTGAAGAAGCAAAAGGCTTCGAAAAAGGTCGAGCTTGTGTTTCTTTAAATGATAAATATGGTTTAATAAATAGGAAAGGAGAAATAGTGGTGTCATGTATTTACGATAAAGATATTTACTTTACAGATTCTGGGATTGCTGCCGTAAATTTAAACAATAAATTTGGGTTTATAGATTTAAATGGTAACGAAATCATACAGTTAAAATATGATGAAGCTTTTGGATTTTACGGTGGTTTGGCTAGAGTAAAAACCAATGGATATTACGGATTTATAGATATTAATGGCAAGGAAGTAATACCCTTGATTTATAAAAGCGCATTCTTTTTTGACGGAATTATATCCGTATTATATAAGAATAAGCTTTTCGATATTAATGCAAGGGGTGAATGTATTCGTGACTGCAATGGAATTCCTAAGAATCATCCAAGAATAAATTGAGTACTAATTAAAAATCATTAAAAAAACTTATAATAAATGGATAATAAAAAGCATCTAAAAGTATTTATTATTTTTATAGCTACTTTTTTAATATTTAATTTTTTGTACTGTGTACCAAAAGAATCTTATAAAAATGATAATAATTCTCTAGCTATTATAGAGGTTAAGTTCGAAGAAAAAGAAGAATATTTTCCTCCCTCATTAAGTTGTAATAATATACCATACTATTTTTCAAGCTATGAGGAAGCTACAAGGACAGTTAGAAGTAAAAAATACAAAATAAAAGATATTCTTGACCCTGTAGATTCAGATTGGATTGCGTCGGCAGAATTCTATTCATGTGATGGGAAGGTAGGTTATTTTATATATACTACTATAAAGGGAAGTAGAGATTATATCCACGAAAAATTGCCTTATCAGTTATTTCTTGGATTTAAAAATGCTGATTCTCCTGGAAGCTACTATCGTGCTAATATTAAGAAAAAATATGCGTTTAGTCATAGGATTAAATAAAAAATTCTTAGATGTATTTTAGATATTCTCGATATTCATAAAATTAATGTGGCGAAAGGTTTTGTAAAATTACCCTATTATATGCTCCCTATCTCTAGAAGGATTGTACTATATGACCAAATCACTACGATTAAACATCGCCTAACAACCTTCTAATCTAAATTTGTCGCCTTGGTTCCACCAAAGGCACACCTACACAATCTTCTACAAGATTTTCAACATATACTCGCTCACCTACCTCAATATCTCTTGGTATTAAATAAGCTGTGTAGGGTGATTTAAAGCTGTATGGGTAATAATTGGTCCAATCTTTTTAATTTACTAACTGGAATACTTTTAATTAAATATCTCGAATTTAAGTAGGATTTGCTTTCTAAATAGTAGTGAAGGGTATTTATTTGACTTTGACATTAATTTCGTAAAAATTTATGATTTTTCCACCTGTAGCTTTAGCTTGACTTGACCAAAGACTAACTTCTATATTTCCTTTACTATAATTAAGTTTGATATTTCCATTATTTTCCTCTGTATTAATGTAATTGAAGCCATGTGCTTTTAATACTACTTTTATATTTAAATAGTCTTTTTGATTTAATGTTTGCCAACTAACACCATACTTATAAATAAAATTCACGCATTTTCTGTATGTTATATAATATGATGCTGTTTCTGCATTTATGCTCTTAGCATATGAATATGATTTTGACTTGCAGTAGTCATCATTTATATAAGTATAATATTCATATCCTTTTAAATTTACCTTTGTGTCAAAATCATCTTCAGATAATTTTGATAATGATAGTAATTCATTTAATGTGAATGATTGTGAAAAAGATACCTTTTTAAATTCTAATATCAGTAACAAAACTAATAACAGTTTTAAATTGATTTTTTTATTCATGTTTGGCTTTTTAAAATAAAAAATAAAAGAGTGTTCAGTAATTGAGCATTACACAAAAATTTCATTTGATAACAATTTAATTATATATAATATTGCACTATACAGTCTCTAATGAAATTACTTTATAAACTCTTTATAAATGAACTCCCCTCATTCTTTAGCACACAAACTTACCAAATTAGTTAAAATTATTTATCATATTTTTCATTTGAATATCTCTTTTTACAGTCTAAAAAATTAATTTTCAATTAAAATAGGACCACCCAACACTATGATCAGATGGTCTCAATTTTATTTATCCAGCAAATACCACGAAGGTATATTATCATCCAAAGAGGACTTAAGATGTCCAAAGAAATTACATACTTGAACATTATTATTGACAATAGTATCTATATAAGAGGTCTTTAAAGCTCCAGTGAATAAGTTATATAAGTTCCAGAGGTCAATGCTACCACCATAAGATGAAAAGCTTTCATCATGATAAAATGCTTTAGTTACGTAAGATAGCTGTGTCTCTGTAAGCCCTGATGGTATTAAAGAGTTTCTCTTGTCTTTATCAAGATAGTTGTACATCCTGCATTTACCGATGAAGTGGGCAAATTCTCGCTCTGTTAAGCTGTAATTGCTTAGGCTATCCAATAGTTCTAATTGAGGTGTTGGATTGTAGCTGGTAATAAGACTGTTGATGGAGTAACCTAGAGCATCCAATGTATTTACTTTGATAAAGCTATTGAAGCCATCGGACCAAACACAGAGATTGGAACATACCTTTACTTGAAATCCTATAAAGAAGGTAAACTGCTGTAAAGAATTGCCGTTTTTGTTGAGGTTGTCTTGATTGTAGGCTTTTACACCCCCAATGACTAGTTTCAATTCTTGACCATTGATTACTTTTGTAATAGAAGGCATCACGTACACGAACATCATACGCTCATAGTATAAGGTTTCTTCGTGCGGTAAAAGTTCTGAAGCTTTTTTGTATCGAGCTGATGGTATTCTTCCTTTTACAGGATGTGATACTCTTATAAAAGGACCAATTACTTCATTTTGATTGCTAGAGGTAAGAATATCGTAAGTGGTATGTATAAACTCATGCTGACTGATCAAAGCGTGATTGTCTTTAGTGAAGACAGGGATGATGTGATTTTGCTCCATATCTGCTAAAGATACAGGAATTGTATTTGCTTCTATAAAGGGAAGATCAAAATCATCGAAAAATGGATAAAGGCTAGTTTGGACGAGTTGTGGATTCATTGTTATGATTTAAATGATTAAGAAATGATGAAGTTAATAAGGCTTTTTTAGCGATGAATTCGGTCTTTAGTTGTGGGTAATATGCAGGGTATGACTTATAAATCTCTGTAAGTTGGGTCAAGTCATTTGCATTTTCCACAAATTCTTTAACCTTTTCTAATGAGACTCCAGCGTTACACCAGTTAGCTATCTTGCTACCAGTTTCAGGTGTAATTACAAAGGCAGGAGCATTTTCAAACAGCCCTGTACGATCCTTACTGCTTGTAGCAAAATGATTAATATCAATCTCTAGAAGGATAGTATATTCGTAGTCTAAACCATCTCTTTGGATAGCTTTTAATCCTACTTTCTCAGGGACAAACTTACCATTACCCTTGTCCTGCATGACATACTCTTGTTTTACTCTAAGCGTAGAGATAACATGGCATTTAGATGAGAGAATCTTTGAGATAAGATTATTTAGTCTAGGTGTTACCTTCGACCAATTGGTGAATGTATTACCGCTTAAACTTGCGTGGAAGTCAACAAGATATTCCCAGCAATGAGATAAACTGTCGATGATGATACATTCCATACCTTCTGCTTCTGCCACCTCTATTGCTTCTATGTACCTCTCTGGAGTGTAAGGCTTACTAAAAGGTAAAACCATATAATCTCCTAGATGAGCGTAGAGATCTGCACTGCTGTTTTCAGTGTCGATGATACAGACCTTAGACAGATCATTAACCAATCCCTTTGCTAACTGTATTGCACTGTAAGTTTTACCAGATCCAGCTGGTCCCTGTAGAGCAAGTTTAATTTTAGCTTGCTTGCGTTCTGCTTTTCTAATTTGCATTTTTTTAAATTTTAAAGATTAATAAAAAAGGAGGTACACAATTAAGCATACCTCCTGATCATTAGTGGTAACAATACTCACGCGAAGGCATAAGCTTTGATACCAAATGGGTTGTAAATTTGATTCTGTGGTTTAGGAGTCTCAGCTGGTAATTCGTCATCATACACATATCTATGAGTACGTGTGATTACTTCTCCTGTCTCGCGAATTTGGACGTCATATGGATCGCAGCTTTCTTTGATGATAGTGCCTGGTATCTCCTTGCCTACCATGAGTGCAGCAGTTTGTTCGTCGAAGGTAGATGGAATGTTAGTTGTTCTAACTGTAGCGTAGAATCTTCCTGTGTCTTTGGACTGTACGAGTTCCAATTCTCCTTGAATAATTAGTACCACGAATGTAGTACCATCTTCGATGTTCTTACGAACTTCATAATTTTTAATTGTTACCATGTTTTTAATGAATTTAAATTGTGAATAATAAATGGGGGATGTTTCGTAACCCCAAAATAATTTTAATACTTTGTTTTATATCAGTATTTTTGTTAGTTTAACCACATATTAAGGTGTCTCTATAGAAGGATTACTCCTTTATATAGTATTTGTACTGATTACCAGTTTTAGAGGTTCTAACTATAAACAAGCTTCCTCTAGAAGACTTGTATACAGGATATTCTTTACCAGATTTGTCTATGTAGACATCAGATGTTTTTGTAGAGTTATCCAGTTTAATAGCTTTAACTTCCGTCTTGGCTATTAGTTTGTTACCTTGTCTCTCCACGTTTTGACTAAAGCCAGCAAGAGATATGAACATAAATAAGAGCATAATTAAATTCGTCATATGTATAATGTTTAAATGTGAATAATCTTAATTGGAGAGGGGTTAGATTAGGGTTAATTTATTGATAACACCTTGTATCTCTACAAATGCATAGTACGCTCACAAATGTCGTATTATAAGTCCTAATAGATAAATACTATAGCAGCTAAGATATACTACCTAATTAAATCATTATCAGTCATTTATATTTTTTAAAATGTGTATAATTTATACGTATTTTATGTATGTTTTATACTTTTATTATGTATGTTTTATACGCATTTATTGTTTTCTAGATAAAAATGTGTATTTTTACAGACATAAATAAGTATAACATGAAATCACAATTAAAGACACATTTAGTAGAGATTGTTAAGGTTGTTAGCCAAACAGGTGAAGTAATAGAAGAAAGTATTCAAAAACATAAGCATTTGGCTGATACCAAAGATGAATTCTTTTTAGGGTATTCTGCTCTTACCGATGCATTCATGGAAATGTCAATGGCAGAGATTAGAATCTTTGGCTATTTACTCAGGTATGCTAAAGGTGTAAAGTTTGACATAACTAAAAAACTTAGATTAGATATATCTAAACTTACAAAGGTTAATGAAAGAACTATACAAAACACTCTTCCCTCATTACTTGAGAAGAAGATTCTAGTTAAGCATGATTCAGGCTTGTATCAGTTAAATCCACGATTTGCCTTTATAGGCTCTACAACTGACAGAAATAAAGAACTGAAGACAATCATAGAACTAGGATTTTACTATCACTAAGGGTTATACAATGTATGTACAGAGTAAATCAACCAAAAACAGATTGTTACACAGTACACACAAGAGAGCAATCAATACAATGAATGTATGATGATCCAAACAACCTCAAACAAAACAAAAGCTAAGCTATCACTAGCTAATTCTCTAAATACTCTAAAGTGATTTACAATCAATCAATACTTTTTTAAAGTTAATTACGTAAGTTAAAAATTTTTTCCGTACAAAGTTGACGGGGGCGTATGTTGCTCCCTAGTATAAGAGGCGGGGCTAGATTAGGGATCCTACTCGTTTATGCACACATTAAATTTTTGGAATTTTTGGATTTGGGCTTGGTCCTGCTTGAGAATGTTAGAATATACCTTTTATTGATTAACTACACTGTATATCTGTATTGTATATATATTAAATAATCTAAATAGAAACGATTTAAGCGAGCTTGTAGAATAGATGGGGTATTCGCTTGGCTTGGTCCTTTAAGCGGCTTTAAAGCTGTTTAAATAGCGAAATGGATGGTCTTTTGCCATGGATTATAAAGTCTGTAGAAGAATAGTGTGTCTGTAAATCACTTTGGTTAACTAAGGAGGTATAAAATATTAAAAAATTGCGGACTTCAATTATCTTTGCAAGCTTGATTGTATAGTCACCAAAAGAAATCTTGGCCTTGTTTATAATGTATCAGGATGATCTGGAGAAAGATAAATATAAGAAGAAAGATTATGATGAATAGATACTTAATAGTTGTTTTGTACATTTGTATATACTCAAGTGTATTTGGGCAGAATAGTAACCGAGTGCGAAGCATAGCTGAAAGAATGAAAGCAAAGGAGGCTGAGATAGTAGTACCAGTTGGTAGATATAGTATGACGATGCATTATATCGCTAGGGGTAGTTTTATGATGGGGCGTGACGGTTATATTGATGAGAAGCCTAAACATCTTGAGACCGTAGATGATTTGTATTTTAGCAAATATGAGGTGACAGTCGGTGAGTTTTTGGAGTTTTGTAAGGAGACGAATAGTAATTGGCCGTCGTGGTTAGAGGTAGGTAATCATGGTCATGTGGAGACAGGCGATAATAGCTTGTACAAAGATATGGGCTATAGCCGTGAGGGTGCTGAGCGCTTACCGATCGTAGGAGTGACTTGGTATAATGCTTTGCGGTATGCTGAATGGTTGTCTAGGAAGACTGGAGTGAAATATCGATTGCCTACTGAGGCGGAATGGGAGTTTGCATCAAGAGGAGGACAGAGTTATGAGTTTGCTGGGAGCGATATTGTGAATGAAGTATGTTGGTGTTTTAACAACAGTGGTAATAAACCTCAAGAGGTAGGTAGATTAAGGGCGAATGGTTATGGCTTATATGATATGAGTGGTAATGTATGGGAGTGGACAGCTGATTGTCTAGAGGTGAATTCTTCAAAACGGGTATATCGAGGTGGCAGTTGGATCAGCGAAGAGCAGTATTGTCGTGTCTCCTCTCGCTTAAGCTTTCACCCTGACGATAGGGAAAACAGTATAGGTTTTCGCCTGGTAGCCTCTATTATAGCTAAAAGATAGAACTTTCTACAAACTTAATAAATAAATACCAATCACTGGAAGATGCTAAATCTGTACTTGGTGAGGTAAAAAATATCAGTGCGCTATTTGTTGAGTTTCAAAAGCATTTGTATGAGGGTGTGGCATAGGGTTTAATTTTATGAGTGTTTAGTCTTATGAGGTTGTCTTTTTTAGTAGCAATTTAGTAGTATTATAGATATTATATAATTTAATATGAATTGAGCTCGTTTTGTAAAAAAGCAAAATTTGAGGTTAATATATTTAAATATAAAATTCCATGAAGCTACCAAAAGACAGAAAAATAAAACTTCAATCAGCAATTGCCGAAATAGAAAATCTTTATCCTGAAGATGGTTTAATCTTATCTTACGCTGATTTTTTGAAAGTTAGGCATATTCTTTTACACTACAAGTTTAATCCTGTAGTCCTTTACAATTTGTGTAAAATCACTAATGACTTGTGGTCATCTCCTAAGAGGATAAATCGAATTAAGTTATTATTTTTTATAAAGAAGTACTTAAATAAGTTCCCGACGGATAAATATGGGGGGCTTATTGCTAAGGTTGCCAGACCTGCAATTGACCTTCCCTCGGACACCTGTAAGCTTTTATTTCAACTCTTTAAAAAAACATATCTTGAGAGTCAGTATTTACCAAAAAGTCAAGTAGAAGATGCAAGGAGTTTTGCAAATAATATACTAATTGATATTGGATTGTCTCACGAGGAAGAGCAGTGGTTGTGTGCCAATGCGTTTAAAAATAACAATTTTCTTAATCGTGTATTAAGGTATCCTATTTGTTCTTCTGTAATAAGTCGATGGGCTAAGGACAATTATAGCAATGACGCATTAAGAGAAAGGAGATCTGAACTGCTGAGCTGGATCGTCAATGAAGACCTACAACATGAGGTATCTATACAGACCTTAATTGATGATTTTGAGTTTTTTTACATAAAGGATACGTCAGCTAAACAAGAGTACGAGCATGAACACATATCGAGTATGATCATCAAACACGAATTGGGTGAATATGTCTCACTCAGTAATCATGATAATATTTTGGACCCTGAAGAAGACGGAACTTATGATTTTTCTTACTCTGGACTTCAAATAAGCAGAAGATCTTACCCTTTCCCAAAAGATGAGTCTAAGGATTATTGGCCCCTAAGGATGCCTGACTTCAATCAATTAAGAATTGATTTTTACAATAATCTTACAGTACATCAAGAGTTTACAATGATATGGGCAATTGCCTATTGTAAACTTGACAACTCAATAAAATGTGAGTTGTTAAAAAAGTATTTTAGTAATAAGACTTTTAAATCACTATATAGGGTAGGTGTTAAGACTAATAACTTGTATTTGCTGCAATGGATGCTGGAGGTTGATGAGTAAGGTTAGGAGGATAGGGTAAAGGAAATCGGAATTTGCGGCTGTATATAAACAATATGTGATAGGTCCTATAAAAGATTAATAGATATTGTAATTTTATATTAGAGATATATAAATATTATTTAAGTAATAATTTTGTACTTTTGTATTTAAGTATAATGGTTTTAAAAATAAATTACCTACCCTCTAAAAATATAAAATATAAACTCAAAATGACTAAAAAAGCATTCTTATCAATTCTGATAGTAGTAATGAGTCAGCTTTATACTTATTCTCAATCTGGAATTGGAACTCTCAATCCTCACCCATCAGCACAGTTTGATGTAACAAGTACCAATAGAGGATTTTTACCTCCAAGGATGACTAATGAACAAAGAGATTCGATCGTAAGTCCTGCAGATGGTCTTATGATATTTAATACCAGTACTGGATGTCCTAACTATTATAATAGTGGTAGGTGGTATCAAATGTGTGGTAGTGTTATTCTACCAGTAGGGACTATAAGTACGCTAGAATGTGGATTAGCTACAAGTAACGGCATATTGGTAGAGAGAACAATTACAAATGGACTAATCACCAGTATTCCTTACACTGGAGGAAATGGTGGTACTTATAATTCACAAATCGTCAATTCGACAGAGGTAACAGGTCTAAACGCTGCCCTTACAGCAGGGACTTTTTCCGAAGGTGGTGGATCCTTATCCTATGCGATTTCAGGAACTCCTTCTTCAGATGGAATAGCGAGCTTTGCATTGAATATTGGTGATCAAACGTGCACATTGAGCATTACGGTAGAAGATTTATCGACACAATACCCTGCTAGTTTCGTTTTTTGCGAAGCAGGACCTACAGCTATAGTAGATGTAGTAAACCCAATAACAGGTAGAACATGGATGGATCGTAACTTGGGTGCTGAACAAGCTGCAACTTCAAGTACAGATGCAGCGAGTTATGGAGACCTATACCAATGGGGTCGAGCTAGTGATGGGCACCAATGTAGAAATTCTTCTACAAGAAGTTCTGTGAGCAATATGGATCAACCCAGTCATGGGGATTTTATCATAGGTGTTTCAGATTGGCGTTCTCCACAAAACGACAATTTATGGCAGGGGGTAAATGGGGTGAATAACCCATGTCCAAAAGGTTATAGTGTGCCAACCTACCAAGAACTTGAGGAAGAAAGATCAAGTTGGATAATTAATGAGCCTGCGGGTGCGATAAGTGCGGCAACAAAATTTTCAGTGCCAGGGTACCGAAGTTCTTATGGTGAAGTTACAAGTGAAGGAAATGTTGGAGCTTATTGGACAAGTACAGTTAGTGGAACTATTGTTAACAGCATAACACTTTTTGACTTTTTTGCTGGTACGACTCTTTGGGAACGAACACGTGGGCTTTCTGTGCGATGCATTAAAGATTAAATTTATATTCTAATGAAAACATAGCGCTTACTCATAATTAGATAAAATTTGTTTCTAAATGAGTTAGGGATAGTAGCGAACACGAAGTAAAGCATATAGCCCGACATCTTCTTAGAAGATTGGAACTTTTAGGAAATTAGCTACTGTATTATACATAACCTGACATTTTGTGGTAGGATATATTATATTGATAAAAGGACAGATATCCTAGTAAGATAACATAATAAGCTACTCTAAGACTATCTATTCTATATTTCGAAGTAATTGTTGTAATCACAGTTCATAAGCTCTCTGGTCATGCCAGTGCCTTCTGTAGAAGAAATATAATCATGTATTCCTATTTGTTACCTTACTTAGTCGATCCGTTGGAATACTTGCGCTTTTTAAAACTTTCTTTTAACAAAGAGCGTAACAAAGTCCTATAGAAAACATTATAAATCGAATTATATATATTGTAAATTATTCTAGAGTAAATGGTGGGTGTATTAATGCTCTTGAGATTTTTACACAAAAGTTTATTTTTAAAACTCCAAATTGAGTATATCTTTTCTATATGATTTACAAATATGACATTGGGAGCAAGTTCTTAGTGGTCACCTTATATTTGAAAACGTCTATGGAAATTGGATTCCACAAAATAAACTACACACATTTAGATAACAGGACATTCGTTTTAATCGAAAAAAGGATAGATATTCTAATAGCATAAGATAAGCTACTTTTAAGAATATCTATCCATTGTATCTAGGTTTTCAAAACAGGCATTAAGCTCAAGTAGTTAAAACCAATGTTCACTTTATAAGAGATAACCCTTTTCTAGAAGTATTTTTCGAATACACCGTGTTTTATTTTAATCAGAACCTTATCTTGAACTAATCCGTGTAAATACCTTTTTGCGGTCCTTTCTGCCATATTAAATTTGAATGCTGCATTAAGGAACTCTTGAGTTGAGAAAGTATTAGGTATTGCTGCCAGTATCTTTGAGATAGAAGTATTAATAGAAATCTTAGGTTTATCTAGATAGTCCGTAACTTTGAGCCCATGGTAGAACAGAAGTTCACAGATCGTCAGAGAAGCTTCCAAAAACTCATCTTTACATTGGATGATTTTATTTTCAATCGGATGGTCCAACTCTATAGTATGCAATATCATCGCTATTTTAAATGATGATAATCCTAACCTGAATATAAGATCTGATTCGTTTTGACCGTACATGTCGGTCCATACTTTAAATCTACATTGCCAAAAATTCGTAAAATCTGACCACTGATTATCAGATAGAACAAAGTCATGCGTTATATCTTCAAACTTTTTATACCATTCTAAGACCTCAAGAGATAAGTCAGATACTATTTCATTTCTATTTGAAGCTACTCCTGAAGATTGGGGGGAGGTAAATTCAGGCTGTCTATCTAATGTGTAGAATAGAATTCTGGAAAAGAGTCCATTTTCTCTGTCGCCAACCATATTAGCAACTTGACCAGGTGTCATTGTTACTGACATAGCATATCGAGGTTTATCAATTACAATTACTCTTTTATCAACTGCACGCTCCATTGATATTCGCTCATTTTGAAAAGCACATCTGTGATCCGAGGAGCTATTCCCCCAGTCTGACCTATTATTTATAGATATAGCGTCAGCTTCAGTTTCCGATATCATACCGATTCCTTGGTTTGCATTTAACCTATATATTAAATTAGCTCTAGAGTTATTGCCAGCAATAATGAACCTCTTTTGAGCCTGTAAAGGATCAAGCGTGTAATTATCTATATCCTGTAGAGTCCTCCTTGCAAAAATGGCATTCCCTTTACCACTTGCAGCTTCTCCCACTACCATCACGAATAGATTAGGGTGGTAATATTGATTATGGTACACACCCGATGTGCCATAGCATATGGAGGAGTAATGTGCCAAAAGTGTCAATAGTGCCACGTCTCTCGTAGGTTCTCCCATTGGATAAGTATCCGTTAAAATAGAAACTCTTCTAGGTAAAATATCATACACTTGTTTTGGAATAAGGATTTGCTCATTATTTTGGTATGCCGTCATGAAGTCCCAATTATGACAACTCTCTGTATGAGAGCTGTCACTATTGGCATTATTGGCATTTTCCTGTTTTAAGGATTCTATTGATCCTTGGATTAGATTATTTTCTTCCATTTAAAGTTAAATTACTTTTGTGTTTATTAAAAAAATCCCTAATCGCCTCTACTTCGTAGAAATTCTTGTTTCCCACTCTAATGAACTGGAGCCCAAGTTTTGTTCGGTATCTAAATAAGGTCGATCTTGAAAGATTTAACTCTTTACGGAGTTGATTTTCTGTTAAAATGTTCTCTAACATTATGTTATGTATTTAAATTGTTAATAATAAATTTACCTGCACTTTAATTTAGAAATAAGTGCAGGTGTTTCTTTTTTTCTTTTAAGCTAAATTATTTTAGAGCTCTAAGCATGTTATTATTTCAGCTTCACTCTCTCTAATGCATTCTTCCTCTTCAGAAGTAATTCTAAATTTATCTGCATTTGCAAGGAGGAGAAGTATTCCTGCATGAGTTATAAAGTAACCGCTATGTGCAGCTGCAATCTTTACAAAGTGGTTTTCCTTTTTTAGGAAATACTTGAATTCTCCGTAATTGGGATCATATTGTTTGTATACAAACTCCTTATTATAAAAGAAGTTATATATATTGGATCTGCCTTTACTACAAAAGGAATAGTCTAAGCTGAAGCTAGGACCAAGGATCTTTTCAAGTAAATCCTTTGCTTCATTCTCCGTAAATTCAGCTTGGCTGTAAGAGCTTATAAGGTGCTCAAAACCTTTAGAAAATTTAATCATAAAATTAAATATTTAAAAAATTAAAAAAAATTGCTCATAACGAGCTTTTATTTATGTCAATAGACATAATTTTGGTTGGCAGCAGGGGCCTCTAATATTTGTTATAAGATTATATATTCTCATCATTTTTTATTGATGATGCAAATGTAAGTAATAATCATATATGAATTTAATTAACGTTTTAAACGTTGATAATCATACAAATAAAAGTTTTTAACGTGATTGACGTTTTCGACGTTTTAGATATTTCTATCTAATTGATTAAGCATTGCAATTTTAAATTGATCCGAAAAAATAGACAAATGACTCAATTACGCAACATAAAATATCGAGAAAGAATGTTACTGATACATAAATAAGAAAATGATTTTCTAAAGGAGGATAAAAGGTGTTAGAAGCTTTTTTGGGATTATCTATAGCTCTTTTATAATCTGGTCATTTTTCCTTTGATTTTAACGTCCTAAGTTCAATCTGAATGCCAAATGGTTCTAGTTGTGAATATTGATTTTCTTCATGTTTTGGAAATTTAGCTCCACTTACTGTGGTTGGCTCTAAAGCCCTTTCATTCTTTAAAGAAGTGATGTATTGGCAAATTGCTGTATATTTATTGCTAGTTAAAAGTTCTCTTACACAAAGTTTGAAATTAAGTAGATTACCTTTTATCACATCATTTATTATTATAGGCTCTTCTGGCTTATTACCTTGAAATAAAGATATGAATGAATCAAGATTGCAATGTAAAATTCTATGCTCTGTTACTATAACTCTATAAACATCTTCAATTACAGCCATATATTCAGGCTTGAAGGAGAGTTTATTTAGTGGCGGAATAGTTTCTTTATTATAATTGGCTTCAGAATTTATACTTATGATAGGTGATGCTAAGCTAGGAGATACTCTTACAGGCGATACTGAAGTTGGAGATGTTAGAATATTATTGGTTGATAATTTTTCCAAATAATTATTTAGAGTCTTTTTAATAAAGTCTTCATACGCTTCAAGTAAAGGACCATCTATGTGGTGTTGTTGGATTGTAGAAATTAAGTATTGCTTTGCTCCATCATGATAATCATACTTTATAAAGTCTGAGATAATGCTATTAAAATTATCTTTTAATTCACCCCTAGCTGTAAGATATCTTACGTAAATTTTATTATAATATTGAAAATAAGTTTCAGATTTGGCTAATCTGATAAGATCTATGTAACCATTTAAGGCGTTTTTAAGTTTTGTTTCCAAACTCATATAAATTAAATTTTATACAAATAAACAAAGAAATCAAAACAATATATACATTTGCTTTTTTTAATCGACTGGGAAATAGCTGGGAAAAACAAAAATGCCCCGAATCAAAGGATTCGAGGCATCACTGTAGCCCGTACGGGAATCGAACCCGTGCTACCAGAATGAAAATCTGGCGTCCTAACCCCTAGACGAACGGGCCATTTTTTATTTAGCGATGCAAAGGTAATATTTTTTACTCCACTCAACCAAATAATTTTTCAAATAATTTTACCATTATTGATTTTTGTATTTTATTTGTTTGAAAATCAATTCTATAGTTAATATTTTTTTTAAATTTCATAAAGCAATAGTTTTTACAAATAGAATATTGCTTGTTACCTTGACCTTTTATTAACTAAATTATAATTAATTAGCATTTATATTTGTGGTTGATTACGTTATAAAGTAATAAGCCATTACGTTGTAACTAAAAATCGCATAATAATTTATTAAAATATATGAAGAAATTAAAAATTGCTGGCTTTTCTCTTTTAATCTTAACCAGTATTTTTGCCTTTACGGTTGAAAATGATAGATTATTTGAAATCGCCAAGAATATGGAGCTGTATGCATCTGTTTATAAAATGTTGAATGTGCATTATGTAGATGAGATTGACCCGAATACTTTAATGAAAACAGGTATCGATGCCATGGTGAGTTCACTAGATCCTTACACTAATTACATAACAGAGTCTCAAGTTCAATCTTACCGAATTTCAGATGACGATAAATTTCAAGGTATCGGAGCCTCAGTATTTAAAATAGGTAAAGACTTTTATCTCTCAAATCTATTAGAAGGAGGATCTGCTCAAGAAGCTGGGTTAAAAGCAGGAGATAGAATCCTTAATATAAATGGTTCTTCCCTTGATGCAAAATCAGAAAATGATGTAATAAGTCTCTTAAGAGGTGCACCTGGTACCACGGTTTCTCTTTTGCTGGTTTCAAATGAAACAGGTAAAGAGATGTCATATTCGTTAAAACGGGACGAGGTGAAGATTTCTAATGTTCCACACAGTGATTTAGTAGCAGACGGTATTGGGTATATACAGTTGACCACTTTTACAGAAAATTCGACAGTTAATATTTCTAAGGCTTTTAAAAGTTTGAAAGAAAAGGATGAAAATCTTAAAGGGCTGATGTTAGACTTAAGGCAAAACGGTGGTGGTTTGTTAAGAGAAGCGGTAAGTATATGTAATTTGTTTATACCTAAAGGTCTCGAAGTTGTAACGACCAAAGGTAAGCTTCGCGACAAAGACAATGTATTCAAGACAATGAGTACTCCAGAGGATTTAGACATACCTTTGGTGGTGCTGGTAGATGATAGATCTGCATCAGCAAGTGAGATCGTCTCAGGTGTGTTACAAGATTACGATAGGGCAGTAATACTCGGCCAACGTACTTACGGAAAAGGTTTGGTACAAAATATATTTGAAATAGGGTATAACAGTAGGGTGAAAGTAACTATCTCTAAATATTATATACCTAGCGGTAGGTGCATACAAGGCGTAGAATATGCAAATGGGGATCCTGTGAATATTCCTGATGATAAAAGGTCTAAATTTAAAACTAAAAATGGTAGGGTAGTATTAGATGGTGGTGGAGTAACGCCTGATCAGAAGATGGTTAAACCCGAGTTGTCTAATCTCATGAAAGCTTTTAAAGATCAAAAGACGATTTTCATGTATGTCAACGAATTTATGAAAAAAAATCCTTCATTTGAAGGCGATATTACGTCCTTTAATTTTTCGGAGTTTAATAAGTTTACTGAATTCCTTCAAAAGAGTAATTTTAGTTACAAATTAGAAGGAGAAGATCATTTTGAAAACTTGAATGCTTCTATAGATAAGGCTGCTGATTTGAAAGGGGCAATGAGTAGTAATCTGAAAGCAATTGGCGAACAATTTAAATCATCAAAAGCTGAAGACTTAAAAAAACACAAAGACGAGATTATCCATGAAATAGAAAAAGAAATTGCTTCAAGATACCGATTTGAAAAGGGGAAATCTCAGATTAACTTGAGAAATGACATTGAAGTAAAGGAAACTATCTCTTTAATAAATGATCAAGTAAAATTCAAAAACTTGTTAGGAGCTAAATAATATATGATCAAAAATCCAATTGTTCGTATCTTATTGTGGCCTTTTTCTGTTTTATATGGCCTAACGGTAGGACTTAGGAATGTTTTTTATGAAGTAGATTTATTAAAGTCTACTAAGTTTTCTATTCCTATAATAAGTATCGGAAATCTTACAGTAGGTGGTGCTGGTAAAACGCCACACGTCGAGTATTTATTAAATTTACTCAAACCATACATTAATGTCGGTGTTCTCAGTAGAGGATATAATCGATCGACTAATGGATTTAGGATGGTGAGTCAAAGTGATAATTCTAAAAATGTAGGAGACGAACCTCTGATGTATGCTAAGAAATATCAAGATGTTACTGTGGCAGTATGCGAAAGTAGATCTACTGGCATACCCGAAATGGTCAAAAGACAACCAAACCTAGAAACAATCATATTAGACGATGCCTATCAACATCGTTCTGTATTTCCTGATGTAAATATTTTAATTACGTCTTATCAAAATAGATACACAAAAGACTTTCTGCTCCCAATGGGAAGATTGAGAGAGCGCAAATCTTCGGCAGAAAGAGCAGATATCATTATTGTATCAAAGTGCCCGTCTGACCTTTCAGAAAATGAAGCCCAAGAAATAATTTCTGAGTTAAAACCTCTTGACTATCAAAAGGTGTACTTCTCAAAATATATTTATGGTAAACCTTACTCGCTCTATGAAGGCTCTTACAAATTGGATTTTAATAGGGTGAAATCTGTATTGTTGGTGACAGCTATTGCGAGCACCTCTTATCTGATGGATTATTTAGATAAATTTAATTTTGAGGTAAAAAATCTTGAATATGAAGATCACAGATATTTTACCGAGTTTGATATTCAAAACATTTTAGAAGCATACAAAAGAATGCCAGACGAAGCCTCGCGAATACTGTTAACCACGGAAAAAGATGCCACTCGACTTGCTCTTCATTATGAAACATTTATCAAAGAGAAAATCAATGTGTTTGTGTTGCCTGTTTGGGTTGAATTCTTGTTTGATGGCAAGGAAAGGTTCGATGTTGATATAAAAGAAAGATTATTAGAGATTGATAAGTGATTTATCTAGTGCTCCGTCTAATTTATTTTTTAAATTAAGTTGTGAGTTATTTTTGGATAGATCAAGGCGAAAAACGTAGTTGAACTGGCTAGTTCAGCTAGGCTTTTTAACGAAGAGATATTCAAAAAGAGCCACAAATTATTTAATTTTTTATTTAGACGGAGCACTAGTGCTTTTACTAATGAACTTTTTGAATAATTTAAAGGGTAGAACCATTTTTTTAGAGCTCATAGCTAACCGCTCAAAGCTAATAGCTTTAAACAACTTTATCTAAATTTAAACGAGAATGTACTTTTTTTGTTAGTTTTACAATTTTAATAGAATATTGATAACAAAATGAAGAAAATTATACAAACATCCCTAGCTCCTGCTCCTGTAGGTCCTTATAATCAAGCTATTATGATCAATGATACACTTTATGTGTCCGGTCAGGTAGCAATCATACCATCAACAGGAGAACTCAATCTTTCTAATATAGAAGAAGAAACCACTCAAGTAATGAAAAACTTGGCTGCTATTCTTAATGAAGCTGGACTAACATTTGAAAATGTAGTAAAATCTTCTATTTTTCTTACAGATATGGAAATGTTTGGCAGAGTCAATGCCGTCTATGGCAGTTTTTTTAATGCTGATACGGCACCTGCACGTGAGACGGTTCAAGTAGCCAACTTACCCAAGTATGTCAATGTTGAAATCAGTTGTATTGCTGTAAAATTCTAATAATTTAATGAAGAAATTCGGTTTAATAGGTTTTCCACTTTCCCATTCTTTTTCACCTGGTTTTTTTGAAAATAAATTCAAAGCATTGGGATTAACAGACTATGAATATAAAGCCTATCCTATCCAACATGTACTCGAGGTTGGTAAGTTGATATCTGAGGGTCTGAAAGGATTTAATGTCACTATCCCTTATAAAGTGGATATCATCGACATGCTTGATCGTCTAGATGAGAGTGCACACAAAATTGGGGCAGTAAACTGTGTGAAGAATGTGAATGGTGAGCTTGTTGGCTACAACACGGATACTTTTGGTTTTGAACATTCACTTTTGAGTATGATTGGACCCAATTTTAATGGTAAAGCATTGGTTTTTGGTACAGGAGGCGCAGCAATGGCAGTTATCTTTGTATTGGATCAGTTGGGGATTCCCTATACATTGGTATCTAGAAGACAAGGACTTTTCTCCTATGAAGAAGTTACCGACAATGTTATAAAAGAACATTCCTTACTTATAAATACAACACCATTAGGCATGTATCCTAAAATTTCAGAATGCCCAAAAATCCCCTATGATAGCATCACTTCAAATCATTTTTTGTATGATTTAGTGTACAACCCTAGATTGACAAAATTTTTAGAATTGGGAAAAAACAAAAATGCTACAATAAAAAATGGAGAAGATATGCTCATATTACAAGCAGAGAAATCTTGGGAAATTTGGAACGAAAATTAATATTAAAAATGGGTAAAAACGATAAAATAGATACAAAGTCAAAACTTGATTTAGAAAACACTAAAATAGCCTTTTCTTATAAATCAAATTCAGAACTTATAAAAACAGCCTATCTTTTCAAACTAATGAATAATCCAACATTGGTCAAAGCAACCACAGGCTTAGCGATGTTGGGTCTTAAACTTAAAATTCCTTTTACAAATTTTGGTATTAAAAATACGATATTTCCTCAATTCGTGGGTGGAGAAACCCTCTTGGATTGTCAAAAGACAATTGATCTACTCAATAACTATGATACATTGACTATTTTAGATTATGGAGCAGAAGGTAAAACTAAAGAGTCGGACTTTGACGCAGTAATGCTAGAAAACTTTAAAGCGATAGAGATGGCTGCTTCTAATAACAGTGTGCCTGTCATCAGCATAAAAGTCACAGGGCTAGCTTCTAATGAAATTTTAGAAAAAATTAATGCAGGTCAGAAATTAACGAGTGCAGAAGAAAAGGCTTTTGAAAAATCCAAAGAAAGGGTAGATAATATCTGTAGTAAAGCAGAAGAATTGGGAGTTGGTGTATTTATCGATGCAGAGGAAAGTTGGATACAAAAGCCCATTGACGACATAGCTATTGAAATGATGAAGCTTTATAACAAGAAAAAGGTAATTGTTTACAACACCTATCAAATGTATCTTCAAAATAAGTTGGATCAATTAAAATCTGAACACCAAATTGCATTAGAAAATAATTTTTTCTTAGGTGCTAAAATGGTGAGGGGTGCTTATATGGATAAGGAAAGAAGTAGGGCAGAAGATAAAGGGTACCCTTCTCCAGTCCAACCAGATAAAGCTGCTACCGATAATCAATTTGATGAAGGTGTAGTATATTGTGTAGATAATTATGAAACGATAGGTTTTTGTAGTGCTACCCATAATATAAAATCAAACCTCTTGCAAGCACAATTAGTGGACGAAAGAGCTTTAGATAAAACCCATTCTCATATTAATTTTTGTCAATTATATGGGATGAGTGATTACATTACTTTTAATTTAGCCGATGCGGGATATAATGTGGCTAAATATGTGCCATATGGTCCTGTGAAAGAAGTTATACCATACCTAATCCGTCGTGCTGAAGAGAACTCTTCTGTTACTGGTGAAATGAGTAGAGAACTTAATTTTATTGACCAAGAGATTAAAAGAAGAAAAATTTAAGAAAACCCTGCATATTTAGTGACCTCAACACATCATTATTTTATGCTTAATTAACTACTATATAAATTTATGTTCAATATTTCAATATATGCTTTTTAACCTATCAGTTGTAGGAAGCTCAAGACAACATTACATCTTTGGTACCATCCATCTTGGTGGTCCAAAAGTAAATTTGGTTGCCGAAAGTTTAAAACCTTATATCAATAGGTGTAATATGTTTTACGGAGAAATGGATATAACCCAAGTATCTAATAATTTTGTGGATGCTTTTCATATGCCAGAAGGAACGGTTTTAAAAGATCTCTACTCTTTGCGAAAATATTCAAAACTCAATAAGATAAGCAAAAAATATTTTAATGTTAACTTAGATCAAATGGCCAATATAAAGCCGCTTTTCGTAGTATCTAAACTTGGTGAAATTGTAGCGAAACATCAAGATTCTTCTTTAGATGCACTACTTTTTCAACATGCCTTGTCACATAATATCAGTGTGGCAGGACTAGAGTCAATGGAGCAACAGATACTTATAGCTCAAAGCGTTCCAATGGATTTACAAGCCAAGATGCTGCAAGACGCACTTTATAATGTCTCCAAATTTAAAAAAAATCAATCTCAGTTAATTGAAGGCTATTTTACTAATGAGGTAAATAAAATCTATAAAAAGTCTAAGAAAAGTCTAGGAGGAATCAGGAAATTGATGTTATATGATAGAAATGAGGTAATGGCCAAGCACATCATTACGTTGTTAGAGGAAAACGCTGATCAGTCTTTTTTCTTTTGTTTTGGTGCGGCTCATTTGGGCGGAGCAAAAGGTGTAATAGCTTTTTTGAAAAGAGAAAATCTAAAAGTACTCCTCAATAAAAATTGGCTTATTCCATCAAATCTAGATTAGGAAGGAATATCAAGTCATTTAAAGTTTACGTTTCTCTTTTTGCAATTACCGAATGTAACAATTGATACATTGAACATTATCAATGGCTTAGTCATCTTTAATAATGATTTAAATCAGTGAAGGTACTTCTTCTAAATTCTAATTTTGTGATAAATAAAACATTTAAAATCATGAAAGTAGTAGTCGTTGGTGGAAATTTTGCTGGATCTACCGCAGCCCTAGAATTAAAAAGGAAATTAAAAGATAACGTCGAAGTGACTTTAATAGATCGTAATAAAGACTTTCTATACATACCTTCCTTAATTTGGGTTCCTATTGGTAGGAGGGAAGTAGAAGATATCACGGTACCTAGAGAGCCTATATTGACTAAAAAGGGCGTCAAATTTGTTTTAGATACCGCTATTAAAGTAGATCCTATAAAAAATCAAGTTACTACTGAAAACGGTGTTTACCCTTATGATCATTTGATTTTGGCTACTGGTCCACGCGTTAATTTTGATATTGCAAAAGGAGTCAAAGAACACTCTTGTTATATAGGAACACCAATTGGTGCGATGGACACAAGAGAAAAGCTTGAAGAATTTAAGAAAAACCCTGGTCCTATTGTAATTGGTGCGACTCAAAATGCGGGATGTATGGGAGCCGCGTACGAATTTCTCTTTAATATAGAAAAGTGGTTGAGAGAAAATGACATAAGAAATAAAGTAGATTTATATTGGGTCACTCCAGAGCCGTATTTAGGTCATTTTGGTATAGATGGTATGCCACTTGGTGAAACTATGTTGAAGACTTTTATGGGGATGTTTAATATCCATTACAAAACTGATGTCGGCATTCAAGAAGTAAAAGAAGATAAAGTGATATTAAGTACAGGCGAAGAAATTAATACTAAGTTTGTGATGTTAATGCCTCCTTTCGTAGGTGTTGATCTAATTAAAAATAGTCCAGATTTGGGTAATCCAGTTAATAATTTTATTCCAGTCAAGGAAAATTATCAACACAAAACGTATGAAAATATTTGGGCAGCAGGCTTAAATGTTGATGTTCCTGCCCCATTTAAACAAGGGAAAATACCATTTACCATTCCTAAAACTGGATACCCAAGTGATGTGACTGGAAAAATAGTTGCCGAAAATATAATTAAAGTAACGAAGGGCGAAACTGATTTCATAAATAAGCCGTGGGGTAAAATAATGGGTCTGTGTATTATGGATGCAGGTAAAAAAGAAGTTTTAATTTTAAGCAATCACTTGTTCAAGCCTCGAACTTTTGCAATCATGATACCCAACGTTTTATATGATTTCACGAAAGTTCTTTTAGAGAAATATTTTTTATGGAAAACGCGTAATGGTTTATCATATTTACCATAATTTTTGTTTATTTTATTGGTAAAAGGTTGAACTCTTCTGTTAAAGTTGCTATAATTTTATCTTTAGAAATAAAAAGTTTATTTATCTTTGGATAATGAAGATTAGACCTTTTACCTTTAATATTTCTACAGTTTGTTACGTTTACGTAATTTTACTTTTTTCCTCATTGTATGCTTGCAGTTTAAGTCCTAATTTTAGTACTACACCAGAATTGACTTTTATTGGTTTTAATAAACAAACAATGAGACAAGGCACGTTAAACCAAGATAGTGTATCTTTAATTTTGGATTTTAAAGATGGTGATGGTGATATTGGGACAGCTAGTAATGATCAGAATTTAAATTTATTCTTAATCGATAGCCGGACGAAAGAAATTTATGATTCCTATAAAATCCCCGCCATTCCTGAAAAAGGAGCAAACAATGGGATAGAAGGAAGGATCACTTTAAATGTATTTTCCACTTGCTGTAGATTCTCAAACGCTCCTCCTTGTTCAAAACTTGACGATACGCCTACAAATAAGCTTGCATTAAGTGTTTATATGTTGGATCGAGCAGGTAATAAAAGCAATACGGTAACTACTTCTGAGCTTACATTGCTTTGTAATTAGACAAACCTGGACAAGCAACTATTTTAGCACATAAGAATATAATTCTACTTAGGCGCTGATTAACTTTTTCAATGCTAGGTATACTCCATTTGTCCATCCAAAACCGTCTTGAACTTCATATTCACCGCCACCACCTAAAAGTGTTAAATCCTCTACATTGTATTTTTCCATTAACTTTCCAGTTTGTAAGAATACTTTTTCATTTAATGAAGTCCAACGTAGCGCTACTTTTAATGCTAAATCATTATAGCCGTAATTCATAAGACCTTTTACACCTATCCATTGTAGTGGGGCCCAACCATTTGGAGCATCCCATTGATGATGCGTATGGACATTAGTAGTCGACAAACCACCATCTTTCAATAGTTCCTCTTCAACCTTTACTTTAACTAATTTTGCCTGTTCATCAGTAGCTATTCCAACAAAAATAGGGTATAGCATGGCACAAGAGACAATTTTACTATGCTTATTTATTGATAAGTCAAAATCCATAAAACATTGATTTGCCTCACTCCAAAATACATTGAGAATTGCAATTTTTCTTGCCTCAGTTTTTCTTGCAAATTTATATTTAATGTCTTCATCTTGACAATAGGAAGAAATGGTTTTTTCTAAATGATAAAGAAAGCAATTTAAATCGATTGGAGCTATGTCTTGTGTTTTAATACTAGTCAAATCATCTGAATTTTCAAGCCAACGTGAACTAAAATCCCAACCTGATTCACAGGCCGACCTAATGTTTTGATAAAAGTGTGCTTTGTTTTCAATAGATTGAGCTAAATTGACATCATCAAGGTACATTTCAATTCTTGGACTTTCATTTATGTCGAAATATATTGTAACTTGAAATTCATTCACAGTTCTTTGACGATTCATACTGCCAAAAAATTCTGCTTCTTTTATAAGCTGGGGCATGAATTGTTGATAAATATGCTCCCCCTTTTCTTGTGCGAGCAATTCTACCATTAGACTAAAAAATGGCGGTTGTGATCGACCGAGATAATACATTCTATTGCCATTGGGAACATATCCATATTGATCTATCAAATAGGCAAAGTTTTTTATCATGGATTCTATTTCATCCAACTTCTGATGAATTTTAAGTCCTAACATTGTGAAATAACTATCCCAGTAATAGATCTCTTTGAATCTTCCACCAGGCACTATATAGGGATATGGTAAAGGAATTAACGAAGTATATTCGTCATCTTCATCAGCTTTTCTTCCTAGTACATTCCATAATTTATTGATATGTTGATCTATGCTTATATCAGTTTCTGTAATAAATTCATTATTGTAACTATTTATTTCAAAGTTTGTTAAGAAGAAAGACTTAAAGTCAAAGTTTAAGTCATCTTTTTCATTTTCATAAGCTTTTTGAATATATTCATAAGCAAACTTAGCTTTTGCATCGGCTATTAATTTGCCATCAACAGAAACACCTTCTCGAATAGCTCGCAGAAAAATTATTTCTAATTCAGAATAATATGGTCTTTGCATGGAGAACATTTTTTCTTTTATAAAATTTGGGTTATATTGGCTCAAAATTATTAAAATGTCAAGTGAATTTAGATTAAAGCTATCATTATTTATCAATTATTTTGTTTTTGCTATATTGCTTAATAGTGTGGGAATTGTGATTTTAAAATCTATTCAAAATTTTGGAATAGATGAGGTGCAAGCCAGTACTTTAGAATTATTCAAAGATATGCCGATTGCCATTGTATCATTTTTACTTGCCTCATTTCTACCAAAAATTGGTTACAAGAGGGCGATGTTGATTGCATTAGGGTTGGTTACCATAGGTTGTATTGTGATGTATTTTGGCAATTCTTTTAATACTTCTAGAATATTATTCACATTGGTCGGTATTTCATTTGCATTGATAAAGGTCTCTGTCTATAGTATGATCGGCTTAATCACCCACACAGAGAAAGAACACAGTTCTCTGATGAGTACCATCGAAGGTGTCTTTATGTTTGGCATTGCATTGGCCTATTTCTTGTTTCCAGCTTTCAATATTGACTCAAAACCTGATAGTTGGTTGAATGTATATTGGGTTTTAGCAGCTTTAAGTACATTGTCATTTTTATTCTTATGGTCTACTCCCTTCAAAGAAAAGTCAGATACTGAAGTTGTACATGAAAAAACTGACTTCACCCAAATGTTTAAGTTAATGGCTAAATTAATTGTGATCGTTTTTGTAATAAGTGCATTTCTATTTGTAATGATTGAGCAAGGTATTATGACTTGGTTACCCACATTCAATAAAGAAGTTATAAAACTTTCTACCAACATAAGTATAATGATGGCCAGCATTTTGGCAATATCTCTGGGTCTTGGAAGGTTGATTGCGGGTTTATTGACACAGTATGTTAAGCCAATTTATATTCTTTCTTCATGCATCATAGCGGCAATGGCACTAGTCATTTTTGTTTTACCCCAAACGGCAAGCCTTGTTGCTGTTAATGAAGAAATTTCAACCTTTAACTCCATTCCAAAAATTGCTTTTGCTTTCCCTTTGGTTGGACTATTTATTTCACCAATCTATCCCTTATTAAACTCTACGGTTTTAAATTCTTTACCAATCAACCTTCATGCACCCATGACGGGTTTAATTGTGATATTTTCGGCATTAGGAGGTACGATTGGCTCTAGGATTGTTGGGTATACGTTCAGGGAATTTGGGGCACAAAATGGCTTTTATTTTACATTAATACCTTTGGTTTTGTTGCTTATTAGTATTTTTGTGTTAGATAAATTAAAAAGAACTACTTAGATCATTTGCAAATGCTAGAACTTGATTTTTATAAAAAATGTATCACCACGCTAGATAGAGCTTTTAAAAAGATGACTTCTAATGAAGTTGGGGATATAGATTACGAAATATACAGGTCAGCTTGCATAAAAGAGTTTGAAATTTTAATGGAGCAAAGTGGTATGTTGCTGAGAAAGGTTTTGGGACAATATGAGCATTCAAAAAAAGCTGTAGACAGTCTAACATATAAGGATATATTTCGTAAATCAGTACTTAGGGGTTTGATTTCTGTAGAGGAATCTGATAGATGGATGGACTATAGAGATAATAGAAACAACACTGCACATGATTATGGTGAAAATTTTGCAGAAGAAACATTAAAAATATTGGAGCAGTTTTTAATTGATTGCAAATCTTTGGCTCAAGTTATTAATACGCATAAGCATGATTCTTAGAGAAAAAGATAAGCGGATATTAATAGAAATCTTTGATAAAGTAAACTTACCTTTTGAGGCGTGGGCTTATGGCAGCCGTGTGTCCGGTAATGCGCATGATGGAAGTGATTTAGATCTTGTTTTACGCATGCAAGATTTAAGTAAATTCCCTATTGAAGAGTTTATATTTCTAAAAGATGCGATTCAAAATAGTAAAATCCCCATATTAGTTGATTTGCATGATTGGGCAAGAATCCCTATTAGTTTCCATAATAAGATCTTAAGTTGTAAAGAAATTTTGTATTCAAATATTAATATTGTAGCTAATTGACTTCACTATTTGCACTTTGTAAATAAATCAAAAGACATGGCTTAAGATTATTTATTCTTGATATCAACAATAATGCTATTTATTTTCCATTCAAGTTTAATAAATGACGTAACTTTGCACTAAATTTTTTTCTACAAATATGACATATAATTATTCAGACGATTTCAAAGAAAAGGTAACCTTAGCATTAAAGACACTGAGGAATTTTGCAAAGCCAGACAATAAGAAGGCTATTATCCAGATGATCACATCTTTCGGACCATTTTTAGCTGTATGGGTACTGATGTATTTTGTTTGGGACTATAGTAAAATTGCTTTTGGATTATTAGCATTTTTAAATGCATTCTTTTTGGTTCGAATTTTTATAATTCAGCATGATTGTGGGCATCAAAGTTACGTAAAGTCTAAATTTTGGAGGGACACGATAGGCGTAGTTTGTAGTGTTTTTAGTACTATCCCTTATCATTATTGGGCTAAAAGTCATGATTTTCATCATTCTCACAGCGGTATGTTAGATCATAGAGATATAGGAGATATAGATACGTTAACTGTGGCGGAATATGACGCACTTACACCTATTAAAAGGATTTTATATCGAGTTTACAGGTCATTTCCTGTGATGTTTATTATAGGACCGATATACTACATTTTAATTCACAATAGATTACCTTTGATAAGTCTACCACAATTCAAAAAAGAAAAGATAAGGCTGATATTGGCAAATCTGTTGATTATTAGTGTTTTTGTTGGGGTTTGTCTACTTTTTGACTGGAAAAAAGTTTTAGCTACTCATTTGACGATTGTAAGCTTTTTTGCTATTGTGGCCATTTGGTTCTTTTATATACAACACCAACATGAACACGGTTACAAACATTGGAAGAACAAATGGGAGTACCTTTTTGCAGCAGTAAAAGGAAGTACTTTTTATAAGCTTCCTAAATTTATGCATTGGTTTACAGGCAATATTGGGTACCATCACATACACCATTTAAATCCGGCTATACCTAGTTATAAGTTGGCAAAAAGTATAGAGTCCATTCCATGGTTTCATAAATTCACAACGGAAGTTACTTTTATAGAAAGTCTAAAAATGATTTCTCACAAATTGTGGGATGAGCAAAGTGAACGAATGATATCATTCACAGAGTACTATAGAATGAAAAAACTTCAGACCGCTTAAGTGAAAGTATCATCTGTTGTAACGGGATATTTTAAGTTAGATGGAGGTGCCATGTTTGGGATTGTTCCAAAGTCAATTTGGGAAAAGAAATACCCTGCAGATGAAAATAATATGTGTAGATGGGCTATGCGCTCTTTATTAATAGAGTGGGGTGATCGAAAAATGTTAGTAGACACTGGAATAGGAAATAAACAATCTGCAAAATGGCAATCCTTTTTTTATCCAGAAGGTGTTGATGTAATTGGAAACCTTGATAATGTAGCAATACTTCCAGAGGAAATTACTGATGTTTTTATAACACACTTACACTTTGATCATGTTGGTGGTGCATTATATAAGGATAAAAATGATTCAGTGTTCGTTACCTTTCCTAATGCAACTTATTGGATGTGTGACAAACACTATGAGTGGGCTATCAACCCTAACCCTCGAGAAAAACCCTCTTTCCTACAAGAAAATTTTATCCCTCTCGTTGATCAAAAAAAAGTGAAATGGCTGCCCTACGACCTAAATGGTTACGCTTTTGATGATGATATTTTCATTCAATTTTTCAATGGGCATACTGAGGCTATGATGACTCTTGAGGTAAACGATTCCAAAAGAAAATATTTTTATCCCGCAGATTTATTACCTTCTCATTGTCATATTGGGGCTTCCTATGTGATGGCATATGATGTTCGTCCATTATTAACCATGAATGAAAAAGAAATATTCCTTAACAGAGTTGTTGAATCAAATGGCATAATCGTTTTTGAACACGATCAACTGGTAGAAAGTGCATCTATTTTCAAAAATGAAAAAAACCTTTTTGAAATCAAAGATGTAATTTCTGCTTAGTCCGTTTTAGATATCAAACTCAATCACATCACCTGATTTAAATGTATCATTGTCCTTATCAGAATCTGTTTTGTTTATATCCTTCTTATCATTTTGTGATGTATCTGATTCCTCTTCATTTAAGGAGGCAAATAAATCACCTTGTTTAGGAGGTTTGGTCCCAGCTACAGGAGTACTATTTGGTGCTTCTAGCTCCTCTTTATGAGTATTTTCACTTTCGATTGTTGGATTTTCAACAGAATTCTCACTAATTAGCTCTTTGATGTCGGTAATCTTATTGTCGATCAATCTATTCCCTAATGCTTTCCATCCTTTTACATCGATAAAATCTGCTAAAGATAAAGTTTTCGTATGTTTTTCCTTACCAACTTTATAAGCGTATTCAACTTGTGGCGTTGAATTTAAAGTAGCAAAATAAAGTTTAGAAGTGACAGCATCTGTAATGAATTTAAATTTATTATCCAAGGTCGTCGTCTCAATCATAAACCTTTTTACCATAGTCCAACCTTTCTCTCCTTCATAATACACAGCACTTATAATATCTCCTTCATTGTAAATACCCGTGTACATGATGGCATTCATATCATATTTCTTATTTAAATCTAAGTCATTGAGTTCGTATTGACCATCGTTATAAATCGAAATTATTTTTTCGCCTGTATCAAATTCTCCTAAGAAGTTTCCTCGACCATCTGTATTTAATTTACCACTTACTTGGTCTATCCAAACTTTCAACGCCCCAAGAGAAGACTTTCCAACTTCCAATTGTACTACCTTTCTTACAGGATATTTTGTCACAATATTACCTTGACTTGACCTGCCCTTTATGCCCAATTCGCCAAAATCAAAATCAAATACTTTTTTCTTAGCAGTACATCCGGGTGACAGTTGGACACTTACTGTTTCTGATTCTCCATTAGGATTCGTTGTGAAGTAAATGACTTTGCTGCCTTTCTCTCCCTTGGTTAAATCATAGTCTTTATCGCGAGTTATACCCGTCACATTAAACCTTTTTGCATAAGTTATACCCGACTTACCGTCAATATAAATAAGATTGTAGGTTGTACGTTCATCTCCTTTTTTAAAGACGGCAATATGAATAATATCTTTCCCGATAAACACTTTGTCAGAAATTTTTACCACTTTCAGTTTCCCTTCTTTGGTAAATGCAATGATGTCATCAATGTCAGAACAATCGCATACAAACTCATCTTTCTTCATTCCCATACCCAAGAATCCGTCAGCTTTGTTTACATAAAGTTTAGCATTATTGGCTACTACTTGCTGTATGGCGATGGTCTCCATTGACATGATTTCTGATTTTCGCTCTTTCCCTTTGCCATATTTTTCGATTAATCTTAGGAAATAAGCAATAGAAAAGTCAGTAAGATGATCAAGATCGTGCTGTACTTGTTTGATTTCTTCTTCAAGATTGGCAATATATTCATCTGCTTTGAAAGAATTGTACTTAGAGATTCTCTTAATTCTTATCTCGGTAAGTCTGGTAATATCATCTTCTGTGATATCCCTCATCATTTTAATGCGCTTATCATTTGCAGATGCATTATCAGAAGGTGTGACAATGTATTTTTTTAACCCTTCACTGATGGCAGTGAGTACTTCTTCCCAATTTTCGCATTCCTCGATATCTCGATAGATTCTATTTTCGATAAAAATTTTCTCAAGACTGGCCATGTGCCACTTTTCTTCAAGCTCGCCTTTCTTGATTTCTAACTCCCGTCGAAGAAGTTCTTTTGTTTTAATCGTCGAAAGGGTAAGCAATTCAGAGACACCAAGAAACTGTGGTTTGTCATCTAAAATAACGCACGAATTGGGTGAAATAGAGGACTCACAATCCGTGAAAGCATACAAAGCGTCAACAGTAACATCAGGTGACACACCGGGCAATAATTCTATAGCGATTTCTACATGTTTTGCAGTGTTATCTACTACTTTTTTGATTTTGATTTGTCCTTTTTCTGACGCTTTTACGATACTATCTATCAAAGACCCTGTTGTGACTCCAAAAGGTAAATCTTGAATTAGTATACTACTTTTATCGACAATTTTAATTTTGGCTCTACTTTTTATTTTACCGCCCCTTAAGCCATCATTATATTCTGAGACATCTAGGTATCCTCCTGTTTGGAAATCTGGATAAATCACAGGCTTTTTACCCTGGAGTACTTTTATAGACTGTTGGCAAAGTTCTATGAAATTATGTGGCAATATTTTCGTGGCGAGACCTACAGCGATCCCTTCCACACCCTGAGCTAAGATCAACGGGAATTTTACTGGCAAGGTAATAGGCTCCTTTTTACGACCATCATACGTCATTTGCCAATCCGTAGTTTGAGGATTAAACAAGACCTCTAAGGCAAACTTAGTCAGTCTTGCTTCAATATACCTTGGAGCTGCAGCACTATCCCCCGTGCGATAATCACCCCAGTTTCCTTGACAATCTATCAAAAGCTCTTTTTGTCCTAAATTTACCAAAGCATCACCAATAGAAGCATCACCATGTGGGTGATACTGCATCGTTTGACCAATCACATTGGCTACTTTGTGAAATCGACCATCATCCATTTGTTTCAACGCGTGTAATAACCTACGTTGTACAGGCTTTAGACCATCATTCAAATAAGGTACTGCCCTTTCTAAAATCACATAAGATGCATAATCCAAAAAATACTCTTGGTACATATCCGTAAGTGTCACCAAATGGTTTTCTCCACCTTTTGACAAATCTTCAATTAATTCACTCATGACGATGTTTATTTTAATCGAGCAAATATATAAAAAATAATAATATTTACATCAGCAAAAAAAATGATCTTTAAATAATAATCAGTTCTTACCTAAGTGTTACATAATAAAACCTCAAATATTTTCATTTATCCAATTTTACCGCGTTATTTGTGCTAAAATATAAAAAAATGAAGAGATTTTCAAATACAGTAGGCTTATTTCTTTTATCACTCATAGCATTTAGCCAGAATGTTGATCAATGGATGAGATATCCTACTATTTCACCTGATGGACAAAACATTTGTTTTACTTATAAAGGGGATTTGTATAAAGTTTCTTCGAAAGGCGGAACTGCTCAGCAATTGACTTTCCATAAAGCCCATGATTTTATGCCTGTGTGGAGCAAAGATGGGTCTAAAATAGCTTTTGCTTCTGATCGATTTGGCAATTTTGATATATATGTGATGGATGCCATTGGAGGCCAAGCTACCCGATTATCTTATCACTCTGCTGGAGAATATCCGTATACCTTTAGCCATGATGACCAAAATGTACTTTTCACTTCAGCTCGTCAAGATGCCGTAGATCATCGACAATATCCTACAGGTTCGCAACCTGAAGTGTACTCTGTATCCATCAAAGGGAGTAGGGTAGACCAACTCTGGACCATCCCTGCTGAATACTTGAATGTCAATAAAGCGGGCAATAAAATGCTTTACCATGACAAAAAAGGTGGAGAAAACGATTGGAGAAAACATCATAAATCAGGGATAGCACGCGATATTTGGATATATGATCAAGCCACCAATACCCATACTCAATTGACAACTGTCAATGACGAAGATCGTAATCCTGTTTTTGCTAAAGGAGAAGAAAGCTTCTTTTACCTAAGTGCACAAGGAGGTACTTTTAATTTGTTCAAAAAGTCAATAAAATCTGACAGTCCATCTACCAAAATTACCAACTTTACGACCCATCCTGTTCGATTTTTAAGTGTCTCTAATGACGATTTGTTATGTTATGGATATCATGGAGCCATTTACACACAAAAAGAAAATGGTCAACCTCAAAAATTGGATATAAAAATCATCACTCAAGATGTTGCCAACAATGAAAGCTATATTAAAATCAACGGTGGTGTACAAGAAATGGAAATATCGCCCAATGGTAAAGAGATTGCTGTGATCGCGAGAGGGGAGATTTTTATTACTTCTGTAGATGGACAAATCACCAAAAGAGTCACCAATACACCTCAATTGGAGCGTTTTCTTACATATAGTCATGATGGAAAAGCTATTTACTACGGTCGAGAAGTCAATAACCGATGGGGTATTTATAAATCTACCATTACTCGCACAGAGGAACCTTTTTTCTTCGCTTCGACACTCCTTAAAGAAGAGGCCGTTTTAGTCAATCAAAATGAAAACTACCTTCCTAAAATTTCTCCCGATGGCAAAAAGATGGCCTATATTGAAAATAGAAGAACACTCAAAGTCTATAACTTAGCTGATAAATCGTCAAAAACATTGCTTACCTCCAAAGAACTTTTTCACATGGGTGATGGAGATCAATTTTTCGTTTGGAGTCCTGATAGTAAGTGGTTATTGGCAGAATATGGACCTACGATGGCCAATTCTGACATAGTACTATTGGATGCCAATGGAGTCGAAAAAATGAAAAATCTTACCTTAAGCGCCTACAGCGATTATCGCGCTAAGTGGGTCAACGGTGGTAAACAAATGTTGTGGCTAAGCAATCGCGATGGTCTTAAATCATTGGCTCAAAGTGGGAGTAGCCAATTGGATGTTTATGCTGCTTTTTTTACAAAAGATGCATGGGAAAAGTACAATTTGTCCAAAGATGAGTACGAATTGTACAAAGAAGTAGAAAAAATAAACAAAGAAAATAAGAAAAAAGAAGAAGCTAAAATAGTAGCGGTTCACCCAAAAGTAGAGGCTGATAAAAAATTAAAGAATAAAGTGAAAAGCCCCGTAGTCGCTGTGGATACTACTAAAAAGGATTCTACAAAAGTGGAAGACATCAAGTTTGAATGGGATGATTTTGAGAATAGAAAAGCTAAATTGACCATTCATTCGTCGAATCTTTCAGACGCGGTACTCTCTAAGGACGGTGAAAAGTTGTACTACCTCGCTCGTTTTGAAAAAGATGTCAACCTATGGTCTACGGATATAAGAACCAAAGAGACTAAATTGATGATCAAATTGGATGCAAGAAGTGGTCAGCTCCGTTGGGATGCAAAAATGGAGAATTTGTTTCTTTTAAGTGACGGTACCGTTTCTAAAGTCAACCTTGATAAAGAATCTACCAAATCAGTAAAAATTGCTGGTGATATGACCTTTGATGAAATTGCCGCTCGAGAAAGCATGTTTGAACATGTGTGGCTGCGTACGCAAGGCACATTTTATACTACTAAAATGCACGGGATTGATTGGCCAAAAATGAAACAAGAATACGCCCCCTTAGTCAAAAGCATCGGCAACAGTTATGAGTTTGCCGAATTACTCTCAGAAATGTTGGGTGAACTCAATGTTTCTCATTCTGGGGCTCGGTACAATATGAGTATGGTAGGCAGTGATGAAACGGCTTCTTTGGGTATTTTTGTTGATTATGGTTATAAAGGTCAAGGTATTAAAATTGCTGAGATCATCAAAGGTGGTCCACTAGACAAAGCTAATCTCTCTGTCAAAAAAGGAGATATCATCAAAGCCATCGACGGTGTGTCGATCACCAACGACATTGATCATGCTTATTACCTAAAACACAAAAGTGATAAGTTCATCGCTCTAGAAATCGGTACTGAAAATTCAACAACCACCTCAATTATTACCGTAAAACCCATCACCTTAGGCCAAGAATCTAGCTTACTTTACAAACGTTGGGTCAAAAAAAACCAAGACGAAGTTGAAAAACTCAGTAATGGACAGTTGGGTTATGTGCACATTCCAGGAATGGCAGACGGACCTTTTAGAAATGTATACGACGAAATGTTGGGCAAATACCACGATAAGAAAGGTATCATCGTTGACACCCGTTTCAATGGTGGTGGAGACTTAGTTTCTGACCTCGCTATGTTATTCACCGGCACCAAATATATCACCTATGCCAACGAAGAACGCGAAGTAGGCTACGAACCTACCTTCCGATGGACCAAACCAACCCTTGCCCTCATCAATGAAGCTCAATACAGCGACGGACACTGTTTTGCTTGCGGATATCGCGACCTCAAGATTGGTAAAATGATCGGAATGCCCGTACCAGGTACCTGCTCCTTTGCTAGTTGGGAAGGCCTACCTGATGGCACTCGCTGGGGAATGGTACCCATCAGCGCAAAAGACATCAAGGGTGAATGGATGGAAAACAATGAAGCTTACCCAGACATACAGGTCAAAAATATGCCTGGCAAAATTGATAAAGGCGTTGATCAGCAATTGGAGAAAGCTGTGGCGGAGTTGATGAAGGGGGTGAAGTAGAAGTAAAGCCTTTTGGCTATTGGTCTCCCGTTCTGACGGGATTTCGCTTCGCTTATTTGGTCTTTGGTCTTTAGCTTGATTAAATTATGCATTCTTACTATGTAAATTATTTGAGCGTTAAGGGGAGTCAAAAGCTTTATACTTAAATTTTTAATTCGCTTTTTTGAACAACAATTCTTTTTGCCATCCTATAGCCAGTAGGATATTTATCCAACGGGCTGAAGGATTGAGGTAATGCAAAAAGTTTTTTTAAGTAAAATCCTATTCTAAATGTTTGAAATGCATCAGCAGAATAGCTTATTTGAGCAAATTAAGCAAATTGATGAAAAGGGTAATAAGTATTGGAGTGCAGAGACTTATCTTAGGTTCTAGAGTATTTAGAATATAGACATTTTTTGCCAGTAATAGAAAGAGCAAAAAAGGCAAGTTCAAATAGTGGACAAGAAATATCCGATCATTTCGAGGATATCCTCGAAATGATCGCTATCGGTAAAATAGCCAAAAGAGAAGTATAAAGCGTTGAACTTGCCCGTTACGCTTGTTAATTCAGATCCTAGCAAAGAAGTCATGGCTTTAGGCCAAACCTATTTTGCAGTCCAAACCCTACTTCGTGAAATAAGTCATTTGGATGAATATAATCGATTATCAACAGAAGACGAAAAACGGTTGTTCAGTTAGGTTTAAATATGAAATCGGGGTATTGAATAGCTACATTTTTAATTTTCTTTGATGACCAACAATTCTTTTTTGCCATCCTTTAGGATTGAGGCAAAGCAAAAAAGTTTCGTTAGGTAAAAATAAAGTTCTAAATGCCTACGGCTTAATTATCAGAAATTAATAGACCTAATATCTATAATTTTATTAATTTTGACTATCTATTAATATGTGTAATCTTGAGATATGGCAAAAGAACTAATGCAACAGCAGAATAGCTTATTTGAGCAAATTAAACAAATTGACGAAAAAGGGAACGAATATTGGAGTGCAAGAGACTTATCGAAGGTCTTAGAGTATTCAGAATATAGAAACTTCAAACCAGTGATTGAAAAATCAAAAGAAGCGTGCAAAAATAGCGGACAACACATTACAAACCATTTCGTGGACTTCCACGAGATGGTTAAAATTGGCTCGGGTGCTGAGCGTGGTTTCAATGATGGGGTAAAGCTTTCTCGCTACGCTTGCTACTTAATCGTACAAAATGCAGACCCTAACAAAGAAGTTGTAGCTTTAGGCCAAACCTATTTTGCAGTCCAAACTCGTCTACAAGAAATAAGTCAATTAGATGAATATAATCGCTTATCTACAGAAGACGAAAAACGATTGTATCTGAGAAATGAAATGACAAAACATAATATTCAGTTAGCTTCGGCAGCAAAGAAAGCTGGAGTCATTGAGCCAATGGATTATGCGATTTTCCAAAATCATGGCTATATGGGGTTGTACGGTGGTCTAGATGCAAAAGGTATCCATACTAAAAAGGGTCTAAAAAATAGCCAACAAATCCTAGACCACATGGGCAGCACTGAGTTAGCAGCCAATTTGTTCCGTGCTACACAAACCGAAGAAAAACTCATCCGTGACCATATCGTAGGTAAACAAAATGCCAACCAAACGCACTTTGAAGTAGGTAAAAAAGTACGAAAAACCATAGCAGAATTGGGTGGTACTATGCCTGAAGAACTTCCTGTGGCTAAAAACATTAAAAAATTAGGAACTAAATCCAAATCTGAGATTGTAAGTGCCAAGGAACCTAAGGAGCTGTAAAGGAATAACATATCCATTTTGACTCGTTCTTTTGCTTTTTTTATTCGTTATAAATTCGTCAAGTAGCTAAGGTTATTCTCCTCATTTATGCCTTGAAAAAAAACAAAACTACTTCGTCAAATTTGTACACACTATTTCTTTACAGTTCCTAAGTCATTAAAAGGGAATAAGAAATCTTGATAAACAAATTATAATATCATAATCACCAGTGTCTTTAAGACTTCCTTGGAACTAAATTAAGCATAGTTACGTTTATAAAGCATTATTCATGCAAAATACATGCATTATGCCTACATTACAAATAAGAGACGTGCCTCAGGAATTGTACGATAAATTAGTAGAATCTGCTGAAATCAATAGACGAAGTTTGACACAGCAAGCAATTGTTTTATTGGAAGAGGCAACTGAAACAGATTTAAATATAAAGAAGCAACGAAAGATGGAAGCATTAGAAAGAATAAAGGCTTTAAGACCCCATTTTAGTGGGATTAGCACGGAAGATATTGTTGCGTCTATTAGAGAAGATAGAGATCGATTATTGTTGTAGATACAAATGTCATAATTTCTTTGGTTATTGAAGAAAACGTGATTAATGACGAATTGTTAAAAAATCAAATATTAATTGCTCCAAGTTTTTTGAAGTTGGAGACTTTAAACATATTAAGAAAATATCATTTTTTAAATCATATTCAAAAACCAATTATTGATAGTTATTTTGAAGAGGTACTCAATTTAATAGATGAATTTGTAGAAGATGATGTAATATTACAAAGTGCTTACAAAATTTCCTTTTCTCTCAATCATCCTATCTACGACTGCCTATTTTTAGCTTTAGCCCAAAATAAAGGTGCTGCATTTGCTTCTTTTGATAAGCGATTATTGGTTAAGGCTTCGCAAATGGGGATTGAGGTGGTAGAGGTAGGATAATTTAATAAGTAGGTTTTATTCAAGTGATCTAAAAAGGTAAAACAGAAATATAGCATCAATTTTTTGTTTTAGAGTTTCGAATATTAATATTTATGTAATTACAATACAACTGAGATTGATGACGTTTTGAAGCTGAATTAATAATAAGACAAATGAGAATATCAATCTTAACCCTTGGCCTACTGATTTCATTTATTTCCTGTCAAAAAACAGAAAATGAAGATCCCACGAATAAAATAGAACCCTTTTTATTTGTCAAATTGGATGCATCAGCTCCTGTTTTTGAAATTCCAAATGTCATTAGTTACCGCGATTTGAGTTTGCCTGGTAAACCTCTAGTTACATCCAATAAAATAACTTTAAACAATACAGGAGTCTATCCAGTCATGGCGAGAAACAATAAAAATGACTCGACATTGGTCAAAATATTTGTCAGTAATGATCCAGACAAATTTAAAGTGTTAACCGATGGTGGTACGTATGTTATATTAACAAGACATACTGATGCAGATGTTGGACAAGACAATTTTAGTTCTCAAACACCCAATTGGTGGAAATCTTGTGATTCAAAAGTTGCAAGACAAGCTAATCAAAACGGTATAAAATACGCAAAGTCAATAGGCGAACATATCAAACTGTGGAACTTGCCTGTTGGGGAGCTTTACACAAGTGAATTTTGTAGAAATGTACAAACCATAGAAAACATGAATTTAGGCCCCTTCAAAATATCCAAAGAATTGACATATATTGTTTATGGTACAGACCACTCTAAAGATGCTATAAATCTAATGAAACAATTGCCCGTAAATAATAAAGTCCACATCTTAATTGGCCACTCACAACTTAGAAGCTTACGCGTAGGTCTCACCACTTTTGATTGGAACGACGCCTTCATTTATAAACTAGAAAGTGGCAAAGAACCCGCTTATATCGGCTTGATTAAGAATAGGGAGTGGATAGATTATAATTAGGCTAAAAGCTACTAGCCAAAGCTAACAGCCGTATAGAAGAGTTAATCTACGAGAATCCACGAGATTAATCTTCGAAAATCTGCGGAAAAAATACACAAAGATTAATTTCCCGCTGATTTATGCTGATCGCGTTACGCTGATTTTATTCGTTAAAAGTAATAAAAATTGAATCATTTATGCTCTTTGGTTTAGCATTTTAATACGATAAATGCTAATAAATTTAGCATATTTTATCTAATATTGCTATTATATTTAGCATTTATTCCTGTATTGCAGTACGCTTTAGCTTTTGAAAATGTCAATTAAAGCAGTATACGAGAATGTTTTTTCCTTAATCAAATAAGTACTAAACATCAAGTCCACATAGCCAAAAAAGGCGGTGATTTTCTTGTAGATGAAAAATATACTTTTGAAGTAGGTGGAGCAAAAATGGGATTTAAACAAATTGCCAATAAAGAGCACAGCTATGTTGTTGCAGATGATTTCGTCACGGGTATACCAAATATAATTCATACGTGTGTTTTTGGGTTTTTGGGGTGAGGGCATATTTTTTATTGTAAAATAGTTCCAAAATCTCATTGATGAAGTGGGAAAAGGACCCAAAAGATGCCATTTTCTGGGCAATTCAAAATTTCACGGTAATCCTATTTCCCCCTATATCTGTATTCCAAATTTTTTCATCACATTTCTCCTATTCAGGATCCTTCGTAAGGTGAAATAGCTAGTTTTATTTTAACCACTTATGCTTATTTACTTGTCAGTATTGAGTAATTTAGCTTATTATCATATTTGAAAGCATTTTTTACAAATTTGATAATTGACTACATTTCCCACCTAATAAATAATCATAAATTCTTTACAAATAAAATATTTTGAGATAAAATATTAAAGTTCCGTTAAATCACCTTAAAATGTATTATCACAAAATATTTGAAAAATCTGCCTATTCAAATATTAGAACTTGTAAATTAAGGGGAGTTCTAAAAACATTGTATGATTAGGTCAAATTGAAATAAAATCAATTCCTACCGATCCTATCAAGCTAAACTCTACCCACCCCCAAACGGATTAAACGCCGCACCCGGATTCCTCTGCGCATAATCATATTTTAAGAAGTTGAAGGCGCCTGATTTGACTCCGATAAAGAAGGAATAGACACCTCGGTCGGGAAACCAAGAGAAGCGCATATTCCAGCAATGGAGGTCTCTTGCAAAAGAAAGGGAGGGGTAGACAAATTGTTTGTTTTTTAAATCATAAGATATATTACCTAGGTCTAGTCGCCAGTTTTGTGTGAGTTTGAGGGAACCATAAATTTGTATAGAATTTACATCTAATGTCAAGGTGTCTCTGCCATCTAGTTTCCTAACGGAGAAAGTAAGGTTATGGTTGATGCGAAAATCATTGAAGAGGTCTAAGAAGCCTTGTGTGTCGCTTTGGCGTACCCGAGCTGCTGTTCTGTTTGTGGTTGATGTAGGCTTATTGGTGGTGTTTTGAGTATTGTCATTTTCCTTTTTACCACCAATGATATCGCGAATTTGGGTAAAACTTAAGCCTGTGTTAAATGAACCATTGAACTCAGCGAACTGAACGGGGAGTTTGGTACGTTCAAAAACAAATTGATTTAGTCTGCGGGATTGTGGGTTAAGTTCGTATGGTGTAACTACTGCTCTGAAGTTGAAAGTTGACAATCCTTTGAATATCTGGGTAGTACCATTGATAGATACATCACTCCATCGCATAGAGTCTGCTGCAAAATTATAATTGCCACTCCAATACATATTTTCTAGCAACTTAAACTTTTTGTCAATGGTATCTTTTTTCCCTCGGTACTTACCTTCGAAGATATGATTGATACTCCATGAAATACCAAAATTTTCTTGTCCCAAAGAGGCATTGTAAGCCCCACCGATGAATGGATTATAAGCCATCGGTCTGTTAAAACCTTCCCGAAGATCGGTATCGACAAATCGTTGATAGGCGCTTTCTGTATCGGGTGAATAGGATAGAGAAGCACTGGGCTTCATGACGTGTCTAAATCCCCTCAGGAAGCCTTTTTTAAACTGTTTGGTGTAGAATAGCTGTGTATTGGCACTCACTGACAAACTTCCGTTGAAATATGGAGAAAATGAATTGATATATCGTTCTTGGATCTCTCCAAAAGTAGAATCAAATCTGTAAACGTTTTCACCCAAGGCATTCCTTCCAAGAATTGTAGTATCTACTAAAATATCATTTGAAAGGTTTTTTTCTAAAATTCTAAAGAAGTTAATGTTGGAAACTTGAGCGGAAGGTGAAACGTTGATGTATTTCAATATCCTAAAATTGGTACTTAAATTAGCGTTATTATCCAATCCAATTTGCAGATTATCAAATATTTGTGAGCTAAATAAGGTGGTATCTGTCGCTTTGACAAAGTTTTTCAGGGAGGCGTTATAACCCAAAACGATGCTTTCATACCATTTTTCTTCCCCTCCACTATTTTTTCTTTTAAAAGGATTGATCGAGTTCATGTTGATATTGGCAGTAGGTAAGGTTAAATTGACTTCTCGAGTAAGGTTATTTTGGTTGTGGTCAAGACCCATACTAAATTTAAATGGGGACTCTGGCCATCGATAATTGAAGTTGAAAGAAGATCGTGTGGTATTGTTTAGTACATTAGCGGCGTTATTGAATGTTCTCGCATTGTATAAGTTGGTACTGATGTTGATGTTACCGCCCACTTGTCGAAAAGGGTGTGCTTTACCATCTTGTGTGTGCGACCAAGTCAAATTAAATGATGGGGCGCTTTCTCGTTCACCTAGCACTTCGCGTATGGTGTTGGTGTATCCAAGATTGAAGCTACCGTTGTATTTATATCTTCTTCGATAATTACTGTTGACTCTTACCGCGTGGGTTCCTCTTGTATAGATATCCCCGGTCACTCTCATATCTACATAATCATTGATGGGAAAATAGTATCCTACTTCTCTAAATCCAAATCCTAATTCTCTATCATAATCATAACTTTTGGGGAAAATAAGACCCGAAGATTGCCCTTTAATCAATGGAAAGAATCCAAATGGCAATATCAAAGGTGTAGGTATACCATATATTTCAATCACAGCAGGACCTAATACGGCTAATTTATCTGGAATCATCTTAACCTTTGAAGCTCTTACTCCAAAATGGGGTTGTGGATGATTACAAGTAGTAATTAATGAATAAATATTATAAAATATTCCCTTATCATTTGCGGTATCTTTGCCTGCAACATATTTTGATTTACTTGCTAAAACAATGAATTCGCCTTCTTGCGTTCGAACTTCTCGAATAAAAGCTTTTTTAGTCTCAAAATTAAATTGTACTTTTTCATAGGCAGCTTGATTTTCACCACTTGAAAATTTTGGCATTTGTTCAAGTTTTCTATAATTTTTTGTTTTGACAAAAGAGGTAGCCAATTTCGTTTCAAAATTAATGGTTGTGGAGTCACCTTCTAATTGACTTTCTTCAAAATTCATCTTTGTGGCCCCAAAAAGGATGATTAATTTTTTGTCAACTTGCGTATAATTGGAATCCCTTGCTCCATAGTTAATTTCAAATTCAACGGCATCCTTAGATAAAAATACGCCTAATTCTTCGTCGAATAAAGAAGAATCTACTTGACTTGTATCTTGACCTATTGTGGCAGCAGTGTCCACCGCAGAAGGAAGCCTCAGCGTGTCGGATACTTGTGCAAAAAGTGAAGAATACGTGCTACAAGATATTAAAAAAATAAATAATATGTATTTTATTGATTTCAATTATGTTACTTATTATAAAAATGTATTATATTTGTGGCACAATTTTCGTACAAAGATAAGTGTTAGATAATTAAAAGTAATATGAAAAAGCAATTATTAATATTAACGTTACTCCTTCTTGGTATGTACAGCCTAAATGCATCGAAGGGTATTAATGATTTGTTAAATGTATTAGAGCATGCCCCGATAAAAAAGATTGTGATTGATCCGGGTCATGGAGGTCATGATAGTGGGGCTGTAGGAGCGAGATACAAGGAAAAAGATTTAGTTCTTAACATGGCTCTAATTCTTGGCAAAATGATCAACATGAAGTATCCTGATGTAGAAGTGGTTTACACAAGGACTACAGATGTGTTTATTCCTTTACACGTTCGAACCGCCATAGCTAATAAGCAACATGCTGACCTTTTTATCTCTATACATTGCAATGCAATTTCTAATCCCAATACCAAAGGAACCGAAACATTTGTAATGGGATTGCATCGAGCTGCTGACAATCTTGAGGTGGCAAAAAGAGAAAATGCTGTTATCTTATTGGAAGAAAATTACGAACAAAATTATGAAGGATTTGATCCAAACTCACCTGTTGGACATATCTTGTTATCTTCTTTTCAAGATGCATATTTGAATAGAAGTATCCAATTGGCGTCTTTTGTAGAAAAGTCTTTTGCAAATAGGCGATACACAAAGAGTAGGGGAGTGAAGCAAGCTGGTTTTGCAGTACTTCGTAGAGCTACCATGCCAAGTATCTTAGTCGAAGCGGGATTTATGTCTAATATTGAAGAAGAAAAATACTTAGGTACTGAAGCTGGCCAGTTAGAAATTGCAAATTCAATATTCGAATCAATTGAAAAATTCGGAACGATGGCTGGCTCTTCTGTTTATGTAGAATCTACCAAACAAAACAGTAAAGAACTAAATGAAAATAATATTACTGAATCGAATAAGTCTCAAAACTCAGTTGAAGTAGCGAGTTCTACTTCTAATAGTCAAGAAAACAAATATAGAATACAAATTGCCGCACTTCAAAAAGACATGACTGATTCGATGGTGAAGGATAAAAATATCCAAAAAATTGGTTCTGTCCATGTTGTTAAAGATGGTAATCTATTCAAGTATCAAATTGGTGATTATGCCTCACACACAGAAGCCAAGTCTGCAAAGGATAAGTTGGTAGCACTTGGGTATAGTAATTCTTTTTTAACGGTAGTTAAATAGAGGACTTTAATGTTTTTGTTTAATCGGAGAGTCGCAAAGGACGTAGAGCTTTATGTAGGTTTTAATTCAGCACAAAGACACAAAGGCCATAAAGATTTATAAAGCTTTTTGTTTGACAGTAAAGGAGCAGAGGACGTTAAGTTTCCTGTTTGTTTTATTTCACATAATGATATATCTGCGAAAATCTGTAAAAAAAACCAATCTGCGAAAATCTGCGGGAACAAATCTGCGAAAATCTGCGGGAAAAATATATAACCGCTATGATGCAGAGGACACAAAGATTTATGTAGGCTTTAAATTCACCACAAAGGCACAAAGGCCACAAAGATTTAGGGATTTTTTGAAATTTCTAACTTAATCTTTGTCTATACATTTGTATGGTACTCTTAAGCCCTAGATAAAGTGCGTCACAAATCAATGCATGCCCAATGGATACTTCTAGTAGATTTTCTACATTTTCATTAAACCATCTCAGATTGTCTAAATTTAGATCATGTCCAGCATTGAGGCCTAAATCTAGCTCTTTAGCGATTTTAGATGCCTCCTTGAAGGCTTTAACAGCTTGGTGCTTATCAATATAATAATCATGGGCATATGGCCCTGTATAAAACTCAATTCTATCCGTGTTGGTCTTTTTAGCATATTCCAGCATGTTAGCATCAGGGTCAAGGAATAAACTGACTCTAATATCATAACTTTTGAACTCTTGAACTACTTCTTGCAAGAAAGAAAGGTTTTTTTCTGTATTCCAACCAGTATCGGAAGTTAAAGCTTCAGGTGGGTCCGGTACTAAAGTCACTTGATGAGGTTTGACCTTACAGACCATTTCAATAAAGTCAAGTGATGGATATCCTTCAATATTAAACTCAGTGGTGACAACTTCTTTTAATAAGGCAAGGTCATCATATCTTACATGACGTTGATCTGGTCTTGGGTGAACTGTTATACCTTGTGCACCAAATTCTTCGCAATCTTTTGCTACTTTTAAGAGGTCAGGCATGTTACTCCCTCTAGAATTTCTTATTAAAGCAACCTTGTTTAGATTTACACTTAGTCTTGTCATAGCTTTGGATATAAAAATTTACTGCAAAGTTATAACAAATTTAAAGGTCTAAGATAGAATAAATGAGTTTATTACCATTTAACCCATATTAAGCATAATTTTCTTGCAGTTCATTTCTAATGCTTAATATGGGTTTAATGCCACCAGATATTCAGATATGATTGATTAGAAAAAAAATACCCAATATTTTTGTATTGGGTATTTTTTATATGGGAATGAAATTTTCTAACTTATCTAGCAACCAAAACTTTCATTGTCTTTTGTCTTGATCCTTCAGCCAAGCGAACATAGTATATTCCTACAGCTAAATCAGATATTGGAACAGTGACTTGCTGTTGGCCTGAGTCTAATCGCTTGTCATAGATTACCTTGATTAAAGAACCTATGGAGTCAAAAATTGCTAAACTCGTATGTTCTACACCTTTTGATTCAAACGCTATATTGATAAACTCTGACGCAGGGTTAGGAAAAATATTGGCATTGATCACGAGTGGTTCATTTTCATCAATGCTTGTAATCGCACATCCCTCAATAATAGGCAAGTGTTGAAATTCCTTAAATAATATTTCACTTACATCTGTCTTACTTACATTAAACCAATCAATCAAGATAGAGGCATAGATCGATCTAAAGTCATATTGCATAGCAACACCTTCATCTTGACCTACATTAGCTGAGATGGTTGGACTTTCACCGATGACACCACCTTTTACACACGAACCAAAAACAAACAAAGGAGCTGCAGTACCGTGGTCTGTTCCAAAACTGTTATTGGCTCGAATTCTACGCCCAAATTCTGAGAAGGTCATACCAACTACTCTTTTATCTAATCCTTGTTGCACTAAATCTGATTGGAAGACTCCAATGGCTTGACTTAAGTTATCCATGAGGTTTGCATGATTTCCTGTTAAAGGGTCGATACCATTGACTTGAGAGGCGTGCGTATCAAAACCTCCCATACTCACCAAATATATTTTTGTTTGTGATCCTCCAGATATGAGTCTTGCCACGTTTCTTAACTGACCTGCCAATCCTGTATTTGGGTAGGTTGCTTTGTTGGTGCCTTTATTGTATTTGTCTCCAACGGTTGCTGCGTAAGAATTGGATTGTCTAAATGCTGAATTTATGTAGTCTAATTCATAACCGTAATTGGTTTTTGTATCCTCAACACTTCTTTCGGTATCTGGAATGATCCGTAAATCTGCAGGTGAATTAAGTGTGTAACTATAGTTGGTGATGGTACCTTGGCAAGTTTCAGATACAATATTACCCATTGTCACAGCAAAAGGGTCAGGATAATTAGAACTTGGATATCCATAAGGAAAATTTGGATGATCATTGCTAAGATATCTTCCTAACCAACCTGTATTTTCATATTGATTAAAACTGGAACCTGACATCCATATATCTGTTGATCTAAAATGTGATCTATTTTGGTTTGGATAAGAGACAGCTTGGACAATACTCATTTTCCCTTCTTTGAAAAGACTTTCAAAATTGGTCAATTTATGATGTAGTGCATCTTTACTCGTTATTTTTAAAGCTTTGTCTTGTGGTATAATGATATCTTTACGTGCATTGACTAAGTTATCATATCTATCCAATGGAATTAATGTATTCAATCCATCATTTCCTCCATTAAGCTGTACTAAAACGAGTATTTTATCATTCTCTGGCCCTATCAAATCCATTAATCGTGACCTTTGAATAGCCGTAACCTCCATACCATTCAAGAAAATGGGAAGCGTCATTACAGAACCTGTTTGTATAAATTTTCTTCTTTTCATTTTAAAATTTACTTATTTGGTATGATTAACTTAATTGATATTCAGGCATATAAGACATAGTTCTTAATAAGTCGTGCATCAACATTCTGACATTGGTCGTATTTGTAGTAGAAGGATTGGTATTCCAATCTTTTATAGTTGTCGACCATTCTCCATCAGTGCCAGTTTTTGGAGATAATAATTTTTTAAGGGATGTGATTTGTTTATCTGTAAATGGTTTAGCGAACAACAGCACATTTAAATTACTCAATACTTCATTGATATCACTTGGATTTTTAAATGAATTTAACAATACTGTTCCATCTATTTTTACTCCTAGCCCACCAAATGAATAAGCTGTTCTTAAGTGAAAAGTATCTGTAATCCTAGTTCTTAATGGAAGTGTGACCGAGTTTATCCATCCTTGGTAGTAGGTAGGTTCTTGATAGTAGGCTTTCCACCCGGCAACACTGGGTAAATTGAATGTTGACATTTCCAATCGACCATGCAATAAGTCACTAGAATATAAATATCTGTACTTTGCCACATAATTACCAGGAATAGTTAGACCTAAATTTACAGAAGCATGACTCATGAAGTCTTGAGGATTTTTTATCATTGTACCAATAATTGCAGCATCGTAAAAATGCTCGCTGGACAATAATGTTTTTATAGCTCTTCTTAATACGTATTTATCATCCCTAATCATTTTTGCCAAAGGTTCAATTATATTTTGTTCTACAGAATTATCAATTTTATAATAAACAAAATATCGATATAATTTTCTGGCTATAAATTTAGAAACCTCTGGTTGTTGAAATATAACATTTATCGCATCTTTATACTCATTTATGCCATTGCTTGCAATTTTGGCATTACCAAATCTCTCGCTCAATTGCTTTGTAGTAGTATCATGATTTCCCAGAGTAAATACAGGTTCAATTCCTTCATTAACAGCATTCCTGTAGTTAGTATCTCGCCAACCTGTAAACACCTTTGCTAATTCAAAAATATCTTTTTCAGTATAATTTGTATAGTCACCTGGCCCTGCAGTTGGACCTTTCCCTATGGTGAATAACTCTAAAACTTCTCTTGCAAAGTTTTCATTTGGAGATCTTCGAGTATTGACCCTACCATCCAAAAATCTCAACATAGAAGGGTTAATGGTGATTTCTTCGATAATTTTCTTAAAATCTCCATCAAAATTATCATACAATAAGTTGAGGTATCTCCATAAAAATCTGCCATCGTCAACATCAGCAATTCCAAAATGGTTTATCCAAAAGGTGGTCATTTTTTCTTTAATGGATAATTCCCCGGAGTACGTTCTACCCACTCTCCATGCTCTAATGGATCTGAATTGGTAATTTGAAGTGTTATTATCAATACCTTTTTTTTCATTCACCCATGTTTGACCTAAAGGAACATTAGGATCATCGGCATAATCATAATTTAAAGGTAAGTCTGTTAAAGGGAGATTTCTGAATAATAATTCGATGGTTTTATCCAATCCTTCTTTTTCCAATGTTTCCAAATCAGAAAATTTGAAACCATAAGTTGCCCTTCTTAATAGGTGTGCTACTTTTCTTTTATCCCAAGTCCCCGTAAATTTATTGAGTCCAGTGTTTGTCGGTTCCTCTTCCATTATAGGCTTTTCCCCTTCTACAGGAGCGATTTTGGTCAAGTTTTTTAAGAATGCTCTTCTTTCCATCACTTTAAGAATTTTTTATTAGACTTGAAAAATACAACAAAGTTTAATTCCAAAAACAAACGTACAAATATTATTTAATGATTGTATATATGAGTACATTTTATCTACGTTAAATGTTGCACTTGAACAATTATTAGGTAGTAAAATTGTAAGATTATAAAATTTAAGATCTAAGCAATAAAAAAAGTCTTAAGCAGTATAAATATTTACTTGGATTGTCATAAATAGAATCAAAATATGAGTAAAACTTTTAAACTTTTTTATTTGAATTTATACCACATCCTACAGCTTTTGTCACTGCCATTTTTACATCTTTACCTGCTTCTAAATCATCGATAGCATTCTCTACATATGTATTTTTGACCGCTGTTGCATCTTCAACATTATCATCAATAGCTCCAATATATTTGACTTCTTTATTTTTGTCTAATAAATAAACCTGTGGTGTTCTACTAGCACCGAATGCATTAAATACAGTCTGTTCTTCATCAATTAAATATGCAAAATCAAAGTTTTTACTTTTGGCCTTATCTTTCATTTTTTCAAAACTTTCGGAAGGCTTTAGCTTCGTATTATTCGGATTAATGGCGATAATTGGGTAATCATTTTTATACTTTTTAGATAAGTCAATCATGCGGTCCTCATAAGCTATTGTGTATGGACAACTATTACTTGTGAAAACCACTATAAAACCTTTTACATTTTTGTAGTCTGCGAGTGAAACTCTTTTTCCATCTACATTTTTGAGCGAAAAATCAGTAGCAGTATCACCAATATCTAGGCCATTTTTAGGCTTAAAAGAATAATTAAAACTCAAAAGAAATATAAGCAGCAAAATTGAAAAATTCTTCATATTTATGATCAATTTCTATTTAAAAAAATGGTCTCTGTCATTACGGTCAAAAATACATTGAAGTTTTAATACTACTTTTATAAATTCAATACTTTTTTAGTTACCGTGACCTTTAGGTCGTGGAAAACAAAAAAAGCGACAATTCTTTTGTCACCATTTTTGCATCAAAATGGTGGCAAAAACTAATAAGGACATTGCCCGTAGAATTAAAATACAGTTCTTTTCTATATTTTGAATTCTCATCGTAGAATAATAAAAAAAAGGCTTGTAAAAAACCTTACAAACCTTTTATGATTTTATTCTAATTGCAAATTATAATTGCAAATTATAATTAATAATTAACAATTAACAATTAACAATTAACAATTAACAATTAACAATTAACAATTAATAATTAACAATTAACAATTAACAATTAACAATTAACAATTAACAATTAACCATTAACCATTAACCATTGATAATTAACAATTAAATCACCGCTGCATATTTCTTCTCAACTACATTCCAATTGATAATCTCAAAAAATGCTTTGATATAATCTGGTCTTCTATTTTGATAATTAAGGTAATAGGCATGTTCCCACACGTCTAATCCCAAGATAGGAGTACCACCACACCCTGTAGAAGGCATCAATGGATTGTCTTGATTTGGAGTAGAGCAAATTTCTACTTTTCCACCTTTGTGTGCGCACAACCAAGCCCAACCAGAGCCAAATCTTGTAGCTCCTGCTTTCGCAAATTGCTCTTGGAAACCATCTTTCGAGCCAAAAGCAGCGTCAATTGCAGCTGCCAATGGACCACTTAATACACCTTTGTCTTCTGGGTTTATCACTTCCCAAAATAATGTATGATTATAGTGTCCACCACCATTGTTTCTAACTGCCATGTTGGTCATATCTAGACCGTTCATCAGGGCTTCAATTGATTTAGTATCCATGTCGGTACCTGCAATTGCAGCATTGAGATTGGTAACATAAGCATTATGATGCTTGCTATGGTGTATCTCCATAGTGCGTGCGTCGATTTGTGGTTCTAGTGCGGTGTATGCATAACCCAATTTTGGTAGTTCGAATGCCATAGTTTTATTTTAGTTTTTATTAAAGAATATTTATCATCAACAAATATAAACCAAATTAGTTTATTTTTTAAAAATTACAATGATTTTATCATGTCTTCTGGTTTAACCCATAGATCAAATTCGTCACTTGTTAGATAATTTAAATCAAGAGCTGCTTGTTTTAATGTGGTACCTTCTTTATGTGCTTTTTTAGCAATCTCTGCTGCCTTGTCATAACCAATCTTTGGATTTAATGCGGTTACCAACATCAAAGAGTTGTCTAAATTAAATTTGATTCTTTGATGATTGGCTTCTATACCAATGGCACAATTGTCATTAAAGCTTACACATGCTTCTCCGATCAATCTAGCAGAAATTAGAAAATTGTATATCATTACGGGTTTAAAAACATTGAGTTCAAAATGTCCGTTCATACCGCCAATATTGATTGCAACATCATTTCCTAATACTTGTGCCATAGCCATTGTAATAGCTTCGGATTGTGTTGGATTGACTTTGCCGGGCATAATTGAAGACCCAGGTTCATTTTCCGGTATTACGATTTCACCTATACCACATCGAGGGCCTGATGCCAACATTCTTATGTCATTACCAATTTTCATCAGAGAAACGGCTACAGTCTTTAGTGCACCGTGTGTTTCAACAATGGCGTCATGTGCTGCTAAAGCTTCAAATTTATTTGGAGCAGTTACAAAAGGATGCCCACTTATTGTCGCTATATGTTTTGCAACCAAAACGTCATAACCTTTTGGAGTGTTCAATCCTGTTCCTACAGCAGTACCACCTAATGCTAGTTCACTCAAATGGGGTAGCGTGTTCTCAATAGCTTTGATACCATGATTTAATTGAGCAACATACCCACTTAATTCTTGACCTAAAGTCAGAGGAGTGGCATCCATAAAATGTGTTCTTCCAATTTTGACCACATCCATAAATTCTTGAGATTTCTTTTGAAGTGTATCTCTTAATTTTTTAATACCCGGGAGCGTCACTTCTATTAAGATTGCATAAGCAGCAATATGCATCGCTGTCGGAAATGTATCATTTGAAGATTGGCTTTTATTTACATCATCATTGGGGTGTAATAACTTCTTTTCGTCTAAAAGATTACCTCCATTGATAACGTGCCCTCTATTGGCAATTACTTCATTTAAGTTCATATTACTTTGGGTACCACTACCTGTCTGCCATACGACTAAAGGAAACTCATCATTCAATAGCTCTAAAGAGATTTCGTCACAAACTTTTCCTATAAGATCTGACTTTTCTTTAGATAATACACCCAATTCAAAATTAGTGATCGCAGCAGCTTTTTTAAGGATTCCAAAAGCTTTAATTACCTCAATTGGCATTTTTTGTCCTCCAATTTTGAAATTTTCCATTGAGCGCTGTGTTTGTGCTGCCCAATATTTAGTAACTGGCACATCGATATACCCAAAACTATCTTTTTCTTTTCTAAATTCACTCATATCTAATAATTCAGTAATTTGCTATTAACTTTTTTTATTTGTTAATGAATAATATTCCACTAAGGAAATACGCCCATGGAGATATAATCACTTGCTACCTTCCTAATTGCTGTGATAAATGCGGCTGTACGCAAGTTATCTACATTTTCATTGATATATACATTCATAATGGAATGATAGGCATTGATCATCGTCTCCTCTAGGCCTGATCTAACCAAATCAATTTCATCTCCTCCTTTAGTGAGGATGCTTTTTTCCATGTCTGAGATGGTTTTACCAGTTAATCGTTCTACTGTTTCTAGGATTTGAAGGTAAGTATTTGTATTAAAACGCTTATCCATTCTACCAAACCTTACATGGGAAAGATTTTTCAACCATTCGAAATATGATACGGTTACCCCACCTGCATTAATATACATATCAGGTATAATGATAACTCCGTTTTTGGATAAGATATCTTCTGCATCTGCAGTGACTGGCCCGTTTGCAGCTTCAGAAATTATTTTAGCTTTAACCTTGTGGGCATTATCTTCAGTAATTTGAGACTCTAATGCTGCTGGAATTAAAATATCACAATCAATAGCAACCCAGTCTTTTTGATTTTCGAGGGTTTTTGTCCCCGGAAAACCAATGATTGTTTTATGTTCTTGTCGATAAGCCAAAAGTGCTTCTATGTCGATATTACTATCAGAAACTATGGTCCCTTCCATTTCTGCAACACCCACCACGATGGCGCCGCCTTCTTTTTGGGAAATCATACCAGTATATGAGCCCACATTACCCATACCTTGAATTACGAGCCTTTTATCTTTTATGCCTAGACTCATGCCCAACTTTGACATGATTCTTTCATCGTTGCAAAGTTCCCTTGTGCCATAAAAAACGCCTCTCCCTGTGGCTTCCGTACGACCTTGGATACCGTAAAGATTGGCAGGTTTACCCGTCACACATCCAGCTGCATCCATTTCTTCACCTCCCTTAAAAGTAAGGTAAGTATCTAGAATCCATGCCATTTCTCTTGGACCTGTACCATAATCTGGTGCGGGTACATCTTGGCTAGGGCCTATCATATTCTTTTTGATTAACTCGATGGTGTATCTTCTCGTAATTTGCTGCAATTGCTCAGGTGTATAATCTCTAGTACTGATGGCAACGCCCCCTTTTGCACCCCCAAATGGAACATCAACCAAAGCACACTTGTAGGTCATTAGAGCGGCAAGAGCCATAACTTCTTCTTGATTTACTAAGTGCGAATATCTGATTCCACCTTTTGTGGGCATTCTATGATGACTGTGTTGTACTCTGAATGCTTCAATTACTTTGTAATCGTCACCAATTTTTACTGGAAAATTCATTTGATAGATGCTGTTACAAACCTTTATTTGATCTAATAGACCCTTAGGTAAGTCAGTCCTTTTAGCGGCTTTATCAAAGTTACGCTGTACACTTTCGTAAAAGTTTTGTTGTTTAGTGCTCATGTTTGATTTGTTTTTCTAATTTTTTTATCTTTTTATCAACCTGCCAGATGTAAAAAGTGATTCCTAAAAATATAACGACTATTCCCACAACAACGGAATAAATTTTTCCAGTATTGCTTAGAAAGTCAGTTTGAAGCGTTATTAAATTATTGAATAATTTTATCATAATCGTAAATTAAAAAATGTGTGATCAAATTATTTCTTGCTGTATAAATAATTTTCCAATTTCATGGACCTATACTTCAAGGTAGCTAACCAGACCCCTAATAAAATAAGGCCTATTATAGATGGGTAAAAGAACATCCTTAATGAACTGTCTAAATCTTCACCACCTAAAGCAGGATTACCACCATTACCTGGGTGAAGCGAATCATATAATCTTGGAATTACGAAAATTAAAGGTATGAAAGCAACAAAAGCAAAAATACTGAATCCCGCAGAAAGCTTAGCTCTTCTTTCAAAGTCATTGGTCGAATTTCTTAAGATTAGGTATGCACAATAAATTAACATTCCGATAGCCGCCATGTTCAATTTTACATCAGTTGTCCACCATGTGCCCCATGTGTGTTTTGCCCAAATGGAACCTGTTACTAAACCCAACATACCGTATAATATGCCAACAGTATTGTAAGACGCGCTCAAATAGTCATCTCTCAATTCTTTTTTTCTTAAATACTTTACGGCATGGTATAATCCTGCCAATAACAATATGATCATCGCTAGCCATAAGGCAACATGAAAAAAGGTGTTTCTTATTGTCTCATTCAATATATTTCTATACGGGAAGGCAAATTGCGAATTTTGATTAACTTTTGGCATTTCTAAGGCCCACTTACCAGTATTTGAAGAGATTAAATTAGTATCCAAAACTACCCATTTAATACTTACTGCATTGGGTTGTAACGCATAACCGTCTATCGAATTTGTCACCACTAATGTTAATGGATCTAAACCAACTTTATTGATCATTTCTGCTGGAATTTCAAAATCTATTTTTAGTTTTTGTCCTTCACTTGAAACGATCTTTGAAGATTTTAAGAAATGGGACTCATTTAACTTTAGGAATGCCGTATTATCTTCTGCTATGTCAAAATGTGTGTTGTAGCCTTTAACCGTGAGCGCTATCTTTTCTCCTGGTTTTACTGATGAATTGACACCATAAACCTCTTCTAATCCGGGCTTTAATGGAACAGTCATTCCGCCAATCAACACGTAAAGCATTATGATTATGCCTAGTGTTTTCCAATAGTTTTTGTGCATCCATCGATCCTTATTTTCTAAGCTGACCATAATTCTCTTATTAAAAGTATAACAATTCCAACTAACAAAAGATTTATGCCCGACAAAATTAAAATGTCATCTTTGATAGAAATTTCTTCGGTAATTGAATTAATATTTTTTGTAATTTTCACCATTATAAGTAATACAGGAATCGCTAATGGTAAAGCTAGAATGGAGAGTAGTAAATTTGAGTTATTGGCATTTGTACTTTTAGCGATTAAGCTCGTAAAACTATTGATTGTACTTAAAGCACAGCTTGCTAGTAAAGACACAAAAATATAAGTAAAACTCTCATGTACTGACATATCTGTGAAAAAAATTAACAAACCATAACACAACAGAAAAATCAGGAAAATGAAAAATGTATTGTAAATTATTTTTGCTACAATAATTTCAACGGGGTTGTAAAGCGCATAATAAAAAAGCTTTTGATTAGAACCTTCACTATCAAATGTTTTTGAGGTAGCATTAATAGCGCTAAACAAAACTAATATCCAAAGTATGGCGCCAAATAAAGCATAATCCCATGTCACAATTGACTTGATAGCTATAAAGACTACCGTAACCGAAAATAAAAATACAGAAGAAGTCGAAGAGAAATTTCTGAATTCGGCAGTAACGTCCTTTTTAATTAATTCTAATATTCTTGCTGTAGAAGTCATATCTAATTTAGCGATGCAAATATAGGTAAGGTTTATCTCCAATGTTTATTTTAGATATAATTTCTAATATTTTTTTTGATAAATTAACACATGTGTATCCATTAATAGTAAAAAAAGTGTTAAAAATAAAGACAAAAACATTATTTATGTTATAAATATAACAAATATGCTTATGTTTGTGAATAATTAAACTATCACAAATAATGAATAAGAATTTTCACATTTTTGGTTCGGGAGGAATAGGTCAGGCAGCCATAGTTGCGTTAGAGTCTTGTTTTATGGGTTCTTTTTATCATGTTTACGACATTAGATTTGATGATATGAATCGTTACTTTACGGATTTGGATGAAAATGTAAAACTTCGAATTACCCAGCACAATATTGATTTGAGTAAAACATTTGTTGGAGAAATTGATGGTGATTTTGTGTTAGATTGTACTCCAGGTGTTTTTGCTCCAAAAGTTGCTTCTCTAGCTATGCAAAACGAAATGGGATATATTAATCTTACTGAATATGTAGAGGAAACTGAAATCATATGTGATCTGGCAAAATCTTACAGTAGTGCAGCTGTTATCTTACAATCTGGTGTTGCACCTGGGTTCGTAAATATAGTGGGTAAAAAACTGATAGAAAAAGTTCAGACAGAACACCCAAAAAGTACATTAGAAACCTTGGATATGATGGTAGGAGCATTGTCTGATAATGCAAGGTCCCCCCACTTTTATGCATTTACTTGGAGTCCAATTGGAGTTGCCACTGAGTATCTTATGCCTTCTAATCTTGTTGAAAATCATCAAGAATTAAAAGTTGATTCATTGGCAAAAATTAGTAGCCACATTATCGACGGAATTTCTTACGAATCTTCACATACTTCAGGTGGTGTAGCTGATATGGCTGAAATCTTCGCTTCACAAATTAAAAATATTAGCTACCAAACATTAAGGTATCCAGGACATTTTCAATGGGTAAAAGACTTGATTAAAAATAAAAAGATAACAGATCCTAAAGTTCTCTTATCAGAAATGGAAAAAGAAGTACCCTTTGTAGAAGATGACAAAATCATAATTTATACATATTTGGATTACTTAAATGACAATAAAAAACTTCAATCCGTAAGTAAATCTTATGAAGTTAAGCCTCAAACTATTTTTGGAGTTAAACTTAGAGCAATTCAAGTTGCTACAGCGATACCAATGATCGTGTCTGTAGATTGGGCGATGTCGTTTGGGAAAAAGGGATTGGTAACACAAAGTATGATTGATGCTGATTTTTTCTTAAATCATAAATTGATTGTTAATATTTTCTTGGAAAATGGAGTTGAATTAACGGAGACCGAGAAAATATATTAAAAAATAAGTGGGTGTTTAATTTTATATTTATTCTCACGGTATCATAGAATAAGCATTAGGACTTATTTCTCTTTGTATAATCTTAGAAAGTTTTTCCAAGATGTTTTCTGAAATTTATAATTTTTGTCTGCTGGGTTGAACATAGTTTGAAGTTGGTTATACAATCGTTTTTAAAAAAGATTTTTGTTTTTGACATCTTCTTATCACTATTTCATCACATATCACTTTTCTATTATATCTTTGCATTTTACCAATATATCTGAAAAGAATTAATGAAAGTATCACTTAAGGGTGTAACCAAAGTTTACGGTAGTCAAAAAGCGGTTGATAATATATCATTTACTGTAGGAGAAGGAGAGATTTTGGGCTTTCTTGGACCAAACGGGGCGGGCAAGTCAACCACGATGAAAATGATTACAGGATTTTTAAGTCCAAACGAAGGTGAAATTACACTGAATGATAGAAAAATGGCTGACGACGCAGATTGGTATAAAAGTCAGATTGGCTACCTATCTGAGGCAAATCCATTATACAAAGATTTATACGTAAAAGAATATCTTGAATTTGTAGGTAATGTACATAAGATTACCAATAAACAATCACGAATTAAAGAATTAATAGAACAAACGGGACTAATAAAAGAGCAAAACAAAAAGATAGGAACGCTCTCAAAGGGTTATAAACAACGTGTGGGCCTCGCGCAAGCCTTGCTACATGATCCCAAAGTCTTGATTTTGGATGAACCTACTTCTGGTCTTGACTTAAATCAGATTGTGGAGATTCGGTCACTAATCAAATCTATACAAAAAGACAAAACAATCATCTTTTCGACCCACATTATGCAGGAGGTAGAAGCGTTGTGCTCAAGAGTTATTATCATAGATAGTGGTAAAATCATTGCTGATGATCCTATTGATAAATTAATAAATAGGATAGGAGGAAATACAGTACTTTTTGTAGAATATAAAGGAATTTTATCGGATTTATCATCGTTGGAAGCCATAACTTCTGTGAGTAAAGTAACTAAAAATGATAAAAATTTAATAGAAATTAGCTACAATGCCCAATATGATGTAAGGGAAGACGTTTTTGATCAAATGGTCAAAGCAAATTGTAAGATCATAGGGATGTATTATCAAAAATTAGATGTAGAGTCAATTTTTCAAAAACTTACAAAGTCAAATTAGATATAATATAAATGTGGAGTATTTATAAAAAGGAATTAGGCACTTACTTTGGCAATGTCTTAGGTTATTTGACGATTGGGGTATTTCTTGTAGTAATAGGAATATTTATGTGGTTATTTCCAGATACAAGTGTTTTGGACTATAATTATGCAACCTTAGATCAATTGTTCTCTATGGCTCCATTGGTTTTTCTTTTTCTAATACCAGCTTTGACGATTAGAAGTTTTGCAGAAGAAAAACAAAATGGTACTTTAGAGTTTTTGTACACAAAACCTCTCTCATCCAATGATATTGTTTGGGGTAAATTTTGGGCTTGTTTTACATTATTAGCGTTGGCTATTATACCGACATTTATATATTATTTTACCGTTTACCAGCTCGGGTCTCCTAAAGGTAATTTAGATACAGGAGCAATCATTGGCTCATATATTGGTTTATTCTTTCTAGCAGCTGCCTTCATTGCTATTGGAATATTCTCGTCTTCGATCACAGACAATATTATTGTATCCTTTATAATTGCTTCATTATTGAGTTTTGTTGTGCATTGGGGATTTTCATATTTGGCTAATCTCCCGTTTTGGAGCGAACAGGTTAAAAGTATTATTGAGTCTGTGGGAATGAATTATCACTATGCTTCGATAAGTAAAGGGGCCATTTTTATAAAGGACATTGTCTATTTTGTGAGTGTAGTGTTAGTATTTACTTTTGCTACGAAGAGTAGAGTTGAAATATTAAATAATTAATCTGAGATATGAAATTAAAGATTGATAAAACATTTTTGCTAATAACGGCTATTTTAATTGCGATAAATGTGATTTTTAGTTTTGTAAATTGGAGTATTGACCTTACTCAAGATAAAAGATTTACATTAACTCCATCTACCAAAAAGCTAGTGCGAAATGTAGACGATATCATCAACGTAAAAATATTACTGGTAGGCGATTTTCCTCCAGGTGTTGAGCGGCTTGAAGAAAAAACTAAAGAAATGTTACTGCAATTTAAAAAATTGAATAGTAATATTGTCATCAATACCGAAAATGTAGAAGAAGGAAATATTAATGAGCGTCAACAAAGATATGATGGTCTTGTGAAAGAAGGACTTGCTCCAAGATCTTTAAAAGTGTATGATGGAAAAGAATACCGACAAAAGATTATATTTCCTTATGTGATTTTTCAATTGGGACAAAGAAAAATTTTTGTAAACCTACTAGAAGCTCAATCTCCAGGACAAGACGAACAAGAAGTCCTAGAGCAAAGTATTTCTCTGTTAGAATATAAATTTGCAAATGCCTTACAAAAATTGCAATTGTCTCAAAAGCAAAATATTGTTTTCACAACTGGCAATGGTGAGGCTCCTCTTCAAAATACGGTTTCCCTAGAAAGAGAGCTCAGAAAATGGTATAATACGGGGAGAGTTAATCTAGACTCCATTTTAATGATTAATGATAAAGTTGATCTGATTATCATAGCCGGACCTAAAAGTAGATTTTCTGACCAATCAAAATTTAAGTTAGATCAGTATATTATGAACGGTGGTAAAGTAATATGGATGATTGAGAAACTTACAGCTTCTTTAGATAGCATAAATAAATACCAATTTTACATACCTCAGGATATTGACACAGGTTTAGACGATCTTTTGTTCAAATATGGAGCTAAAGTACTGCCTAATCTCGTGTTAGATTTGGAGTCGACTAGTATACCTCAGATTGTGGGACAAAGCGGAGATAAACCACAAACAATGTTATTTAAATGGCCTTATCATCCTTTAATAGCTTCAAAGACTGATCATCCAATTGTAAAAAATATTGACCGAGTAAATTTTAACTTTCCTTCACAAATAGACACATCGTTGACAGAGTTGCCAGTTAGTAAAACGGTACTTTTATCTACATCTAAATACAGTAGAGTCCAATTTAATCCCGTAAGATTAAATTTTGAAATCCTCAAACAACAACCCGAAGTGGCAATGTACAATAAAGGGAATATTCCAATCGCACTGCTTTTGGAAGGTCAATTTGTATCGGCCTATAAAAATAGACTTACTTCAGATTTTCAATCAGTTTTGAGTGATATGAAATTGACTTTTAGAGACAAGAGTAATCCAACAAAACAATTGGTCATCAGTGATGTCAATTTTGCGCTCAACCTGATTAATAATCGGACAGAACAGGCGGAAGAAGTAGGGTTTAATAAATGGGAAGTAGCACAGTACAAAGGTAATAAGGATTTTATTTTAAATGCCATAGAATATATGATGGACGAAAGTAATATCTTAGAGTCACGGTCAAAGGAGATAAAGATGAGACCTCTTGATATGATAAAAGTGGAAAACGAAAAGGTAAAATGGCAATTAATTAATCTGCTTGCACCTATAGTATTTTTGATTTTTGCTTATTTTGGTATATCTTATTATAGAACCAATAAATATGGGAAGAATTAATTGATGAAAAATAAAAATCTTTTTCTTTTTATTATTCTCATTTTGTTAAGTTCTATTGCAGGGTATATGCTCTATAATAGATCTAAAAATATGGTTCAAGAGACGGAAGACCCTTTTAAAGAACAACGCTCCTTTGCCTATACTGATTTTGATAAAATTAATTATATACATTTAAAAAGACCAAGATATCCACTTTTGGTTTTTAGACGTAATGGTGCCGAATGGATTATAAACAACAAATGGCCAGTTAATCAAGAAACGATGATTGGCTTTATTGCCGTGCTCAAAAATATGGACCTAAAGTATATTCCACCTAAAACCATGAATAAAACGATAGACGAAGATATAAAGAAAAATGGTATTGAAATTAAATTATACACAGATACAACATCTCTTGAGAAGCATTATTTTGTAGGTTCAGAGTTTGGTGATGGCACGGATACCCCAGTGGTAATGGCCAAAGGAAATCAAGCTTTCATGATGCAGTTAAAAGGATTGGACGGATCTATTAGAAGGCGTATGAATTTTGACTTAGGAGAATGGAGAACTAAAGTAATTTTTCGTGAAAATGTAGCCAAAATTAAAAAAATTAGTATTGAGTATCCACAAGAGCCGTCATCTGGATTTACCATTTTAAAGTACAATGAAACATATAAAATTTTAGATCATCAGGGAAAGGTGATTCCCGTTAAAAAGCCTAATCAAAAAGTTATTGAGGCTTATTTTGACTTTTATACAAACATAGTCGGTGAAAGCAATGAAACCGAAAATCCAGAAAGAAAAACCATAGAAGTACAACCAAAATTTGCTACTATAAAATTGGTGTCTGAGGACAATCTTGAGAGGAAATATAATTTTTATGCTGCTCAAGATTTAATTGAGGAAGTAAAAACAACTTCCCCAAATCAAATTGATCCTGATATGAGGTTTTTTGTCTCCACTTATGATAAAAATTTTGTTTTATCTCAACAAAGGATAGTTGGTAAATTATTCCAATCAATCTGGTATTTCTTTTAGCCAATGCCTATTATAGACCAACACATCTTCGATCCTTCAACAGTATTTAAAAATCCGCATGTAAGTACTTTTTATCCTTACTTTTTAAGAAAGTTTGCAAATCTACCATACACCCGAGTAAGGGAAGAATTGCCCGATGGGGACTTTATTGATCTTGATTGGATGAAACAAAATGGTAACAATAAGTTAGTAATCTTGTTACATGGTCTTGAAGGATCAAGTAATAGTCAATATGTAAGAGGAGCAGCTGAGATGCTTTTTCCATTGGGTTGGGATGTTTGCTCTTTTAATCACAGATCCTGCAGTGGAGAACTAAATAGAAAACTTGAAATGTACCATTCAGGTTTTACACGAGATCTTGCACATGTGACAACAAAATATAGCCAAGAATACGACTCGGTTATTATTATTGGTTATAGCTTAGGAGGTAATGTCGCTTTAAAGTACTTAGGTGAAGGAAGTTACACTTTACCCCATCAACTAAAACTAGTGATATCCTTTTCTGTTCCAGCTGATTTAGAGGGTGGCAGCATTAAATTAACAAAATGGTACAACAAAGCTTACACTTACGAATTTCTTAAAACCTTAAAGGTGAAGATAACTCAAAAAGCTAAGGTTTTTCCAGAAATTGAATTAAAGTACCTACCTAAACTGAAGGAGTTAATGGACTTTGACGAATATTATACAGCACCCATTCATGGGTTTAAAGATGCAAAAGATTATTATGATAAAAGTAATTCGAAGCAATTTTTAGAACAAATTAATATACCAGCTTTTTTAATTAATGCTCTAGATGATCCATTTTTAAGTGATTCTTGTCACCCATTCGAAATTGCAAGGCAGAGTAAATATTTACATTTTATACCGCTCAATTATGGTGGGCATGTTGGTTTTATAGAAAAAAGAAACAGCTATTTCTCAGATCAATTGGTTTTGAATATTTTAGATCAGTTTTTGTAGTCAAAACTTTTAATCAATGATCCAAGAAAGTTAACTTTATTTCTTGAATGTTTTATCGAATCACATCAACTATTGCAAAACTATGTATTTTTGCTAGATGATGAAAAACGAAGGATTAAAGAAAAAAATCTATAATATTATTTTTGAGGCAGAAACACCTGCGGGAAGATTGTTTGATTTATCATTATTGGTGATGATTTTACTTTCTATATTGGTTGTAATGCTTGAAACAGTATCTCAAATAAAATTAAACTATGGCAATGAATTAGTAATCTTGGAATGGATATTTCTTACTGTTTTTCTAATAGAATACTTATTAAGAATCTATTGCTTGCCAAAACCAATGAATTATATTTTGAGTACATATGGAATTATAGATTTCATAGCTTTAATTCCTGCTATTTTACTGCTGGTTTTAGGTGGGTCCAATTCATTGCTCATTCTAAGGGCTTTAAGACTTTTGCGAATATTTAGGATTTTCAAACTATCAAAGTATTTAAGGCAAGGGGAGCTAATCATGAATGCACTGAAGGCAAGTAGAGAAAAAATCTTTGTATTTGTAATTTTTGTCTTGATATTAGTATCTATATTTGGGTCCTTGATATACGTCGTAGAAGGAGATGTTAATGAAGCTTTTGACAGTATTCCTAGAAGTATTTATTGGGCTATTGTCACGCTAACAACTGTGGGATACGGAGATATTTCTCCAATTACTCCTCTTGGTCAAGTATTGGCATCTGTAATTATGATTTCAGGTTATGCTATTTTAGCAGTACCTACCGGCATTGTAACTGGTGAGATTATATCAGCAAGTAGTCAAAAAAAATCTACGACTCATAACACAAATAGATGTCCAAGTTGTCTTCTAGAAGGGCATGAAGAAGACGCTATCCACTGTAGAAGATGTGGGGAGAAGTTATAGATATTTACTCGCTTCCTTTATGGTAAGTTTATCTAGCACTTCACCATATTCTGTAATAAAAAGCTTTACTTCATAAGGCTTTGACTTTGAATATTCACGCAATGCCCATCCAGATGCTTTGCGTATAAAAAAGTTTTTATTATGAATCGTTGCCCAAATAGAATTTTTTAATATTTCAAAATTGGTACTATCCTTATATTTTAATTGATAAATGATGGCACATCTTTGCAACCACAGATTTTCAGTCTCAATCCAATTTTCGCAGGTAGCCCATTGAGTGTTGTAATCTTGATTTTTTAGAATATGACCTAAATAGTGTGATGCTATATGATCAACCGTATCCCACCAAGATTTTGAAATCACCATTTTTTCAATAAAAGTCAACCAATCTTGATCAAGATTTTTTTTCGATTTATCCAATAATTCCATTGCGGCATATTGCATTTCTCTTTTTGGCTCGTCCCATAATTGGTCAAGTTGATTTTGTAGTTCTTGAATATTTGTTGCTTCATTAGATTGGTATAAACATTTGGAAAAATATAGCTTTCTCTCCACGGATTTGATGCCATAAAAATCAAAATGATCTTTCATATACCCTTTCATTGTACTTGCATCAAGTGTATTCTCATTTTCTTCCAATAATTTTTTAAATTTTTCGATGTCTAATAAATACATTATCCTATTTTTGAGCAAATTTATAAATTTTATCATTATTTATGATTGGAGATAAAATAGTAGTTAAAGCCCATCATCTACCACCTGCAGAAAGAATATTAGATTTAACTATCCAAAAGATTGAAAATTCACAAAGTGTTTTTGTCTTTACCGTTTCAGGTGAAAGTGGATGTGGTAAAAGTACACTTGCAATTGCCTTAGAAATGTTATTGGACAAAAGAGGGTTCAATACGTATATTTTTCATATGGATGATTATTTTGTGTTGCCACCATCTTCTAATCATAATAATAGACTTTTATCCATCGAAAATGTGGGTCCCCACGAAGTCAATCTTGATTTATTACAAAGTCATATTGATGCTTTAAAAAAAGGTGTAAAAAAAATTGATAAACCGTTAGTTCATTATAAAGACAACAAAGTTCATACGGTAAATGTAGAGTTTAATGACGTGAAGGTTATCATCGTTGAAGGTACCTATACTACTTTGATGAATAATGTAGATTGTAAAATATTCTTAGAAAGAACATACAAAGACACGTATGAACAAAGGAGCGAGCGAGGTCGGGAAGAAATGTCAGATTTTATAGAATCAGTACTTGAAATCGAACATAAAATCATCAGTAGTCATAAAATAATGGCTGATTTACTAGTTGATAATGAATATAATGTCAATTTATTTTCGAATTGATGATAAAGGTAATAATGGATCGTAATCACCATTAATTGTTGGGTTTTGTCTATTTGCTGAATATTGTTTTACATTCATCACTAAGTACTCATACAACTCTCCAAGAGAGACAATATGATCATTATTTTTATTAGCCATTCCTTTTAATCCTTTTATAAGAAAATGACTAAAAACACCTTGTCTAAACCCCGAACTTTCTAATGATGTCTCTTCGCTTTTGGAAGATGTAATAAAAGCTGTGCTATTCGTTGCATTTCCTAATTTTGTATAAAAATCTTGAAGTTGAAGGTCATAAGGTCCTCTTTCTTGCAGACTTCCTGAGTGACATGCATCTACGATCACTACCTTGTTTTTAGCGGGGCTTGTTTCAATTATAGATTCAATTTCGTTATATCCTAGTTTATTTGATTTGCCATTAAAATCATATGGGATAAAATATCCATTCACTCCATGTCCTGCAAAATAGACCAAAATAAGATCGTTCACAGTAGCATTTTTTGATATGTTTAATAACTCATCTTTAATGTTTTGGGTGGTAGCATTTTCGTCAACGAGAATCTGAATGTTGTTATCATTTAAAGCACCACCTTCTGGACTTTTAAGAAATGAGTAAATTCGGTAAGCATCATCGTCGGTATATTTCAATGACGGCATATGATTGTATGAAGCTACACCTACGATAAGTGCATAAATTTGAGTTGAAGAATTTGATCCTTTCGTTTGCTGTGTTTGATTAATATTTGAAATCTTGCTGTGAGATTGGTGACTTGATTTAGAATCAGTCAAAATTGATGTATTGGATAGTAGATTTCCATTTTTCCAATGCCCTTCAAATGTTTTTCCTGTTACTTCTTTGAATTTTCCTTTCCCATTTGGAGCGTTATTACTCCATTCTCCTAGATATTCCGCACCATCTTTATATAAAACTTGTCCGTAACCATTTGGTCTTCCAGCTATGAAGAAGCCTTTAAAAATTGTACCATCTTGGTATGTATATACGCCCGTACAATTGTGGCAATCTGAATTATTACAATTTAATGCTGATTCTGTCTTTTCTTTGGTTACTAATTTGTTGTTTTGCCATAAACCGGTTCTGACTTTTCCATTTGATTCTTTTAAAGTCCCCTCGCCTTCAAAATAATTTATCTTAAATTGACCTTCGTAAGTACTTCCATCATCAAAAGTATATTTACCAAGGCCTTCCATCTTATCATTTATCCAGTCACCACTGTATTTATCCCCATTGGCTAAAGCGATAGTTCCTTTTCCATGCTTTTTGTTGTCTAAAAACTGTCCCTGATATAGATGTCCCTCTTTGTAGGTGAAAATACCTTTTCCATTCATCTTCCCTTTTTGAAAAGTACCTTTGTAGAAACTTCCATCTCTAAAGGTTAAAACACCCTCCCCATGAAACTTGAAATCTACAAAAAAACCTTCATAATTACCACCGTTTGTAAAAACTACCTTGCCAAACCCATCTTTACAAGACCCTTTTATACAATTGGCGAAATTTGTCTGGGTACATACTAGAATGAGAAATAAACACAGAAAATTACTTCTATACATGATTTTAATATTATAAAAATTAAACAACTGTAAAGTAATTTTTCTTGCTATACTATTTTTAATAAAGAACTCTGTTAAATAGTATTTTATTGCATTGAAAAATGTGCATCTTTTCTCTTTTAATTAAAAAAATATTTTACTACTAAATTGAAAAGTGAAGCTAATGAAAAAAGGCAGCAAGGGGCAGTATTCGAGTTTTTCAAAATAAAATACTTTAATTCAAAGAATAGCAAGATAATAACTATCAAAGTTAACCAACCTTCTCATCTTTACCTCAGGGATATCCCAGTTTAATTTCGTTAATATTTACTGCTTTTTTAAAACAATAGTATAAAAAATCTATAAAATAATTTCCAATTGCCAATTATGTTATATCTTTGTGCCGCTAGAATTTTCGTTCCAGCTTCTTGAAGTTGAAGTTTTGTTCGAAGTTCTTTTATAGCGATGAGGCGAGAGATCAGGCTCTGTGACCCTCAGGCAACCTACTAGAAGCAAGGTGCCAAATCCTGCCCAAACTTGGGGCATATAAACGAACTTAATAAACGAATAAAACATGTTTTCACACATTTGTTATACTAAAATTTTAATCAGTTTCAAAAAGACGCTGAGTATTCATTTTCTATTTTTAATCTCTCAAAAGTTTAAAAACAACACACCACTAATTGGAAATGTCAACAAAGGCAACAATGCTTTCTATTTAATAAATTTAATATTTTACTTAAAAATTAAAAACAAATAACATGTCAAAACTTAGATTTGAAACTTTACAGCTACATGCTGGCCAGCAACCTGATCCTACCACAAATTCAAGAGCTGTTCCAATTTATCAAACCACGAGTTATGTATTTAATAGTGCAGAGCATGGAGCAAATCTTTTTGCTTTAAAAGAGTTTGGTAATATTTATACTAGGATCATGAATCCTACAACTGACGTATTTGAGCAAAGACTAGCTGCCCTTGAAGGAGGTGTCGCCGCGGTAGCTACCTCTTCTGGACAAGCTGCTCAATTTTTAGCGCTCAATAATATTCTTTCAGCAGGGGATAATTTTGTCTCAACTTCTTTTTTATACGGAGGGACGTACAATCAGTTTAAAGTAGCTTTCAAAAGAATTGGAATTGAAGCTCGCTTTGTAACAGGAGACAGTCCTCAAGATTTTGAAAGTTTAATAGATGACAAAACCAAAGCAATTTATTTAGAAACTATTGGTAATCCTAGATTTAATATTCCTGATTTTGAAGGAATAGCTAAAATAGCCCAAAAATACGATATTCCATTAGTGGTTGATAATACTTTTGGTGCAGGCGGATTTTTATGTAGACCAATTGAGTTTGGGGCTAATGTGGTGACATCTTCTGCAACAAAATGGATAGGAGGACATGGTACATCCGTCGGAGGTATTATAGTAGATGGTGGTAATTATAATTGGGGCAACGGGAAGTTTCCTCAATTTAGTGAGCCTTCTGAAGGATATCATGGACTTGTATTTTCTGATGTGTTCGGAGTAAATAATCCATTAGGAATGCCAAATGTAGCCTTTGCTATCCGTGCTAGGGTTGAAGGGTTGAGAGATTTTGGGCCAGCGATTAGTCCTTTTAATTCATTTTTACTTTTACAAGGAGTTGAGACATTATCATTAAGGGTACAAAGAACGGTAGACAATGCTTTAGCCCTAGCTCAATGGCTAGAAGCGCACCCAAAAGTATCCAATGTGAATTATCCTGGTCTAAAATCAAGCCCTTATCACGAATTAGGTAAAAAATATCTTTCAAATGGTTTTGGTGGAGTACTAAGCTTTAACTTAAATGGAGATAAAGATGCAACTTCAACTTTTGTAAATTCGCTTAAATTAGTAAGTCATTTGGCTAATGTGGGTGATGCAAAAACATTAATTATTCAACCTTCTGCAACTACACATCAGCAATTAAGTGAAAGTGAACAAATTGCATCAGGCGTAGAACCCAATTTATTACGAGTCTCCTTAGGTATTGAACACATTGAAGATATCAAAGACGACTTTATTAATGCTTTTAGTCAAATATAATATTGTAAATTAATAATCTATGAGTGTTCAGTTTTCTCCTGCCCAAGAAAGTAAAAGTATGCAGAAATATACAGAAATAAAGTATTATTACTTAAATGAAGATTTTATCCTTGAATCAGGTACTAAATTAACTCAACCAAGGATTGCTTACCACACTTTTGGCCAACTCAATGAGGCAAAGGATAATGTTGTATGGATTATTCATGCCTTAACAGGTAATAGTAATCCTACAGAATGGTGGAGTGATATGGTAGGAGAAAATTGTCCAATAGACCCAAATAAGCACTTTATAGTTTGTGCAAATGCATTAGGGTCACATTATGGATCAACATGCGCTTTAGATATTAATCCGCTGACAGGTACACAATATTATCACGATTTTCCTAATTTGACCGTCAGAGATTTGGTTGGCGGCTTTATAAAATTAAGATCTCATCTCGGAATTGATCAAATACATACTTTAGTAGGAGCATCTATTGGTGGGCATCAAGCTATGGAATGGGCAATAATGGAGAGTGATAGGATTAAAAACTTAGTGCTTATCGCTACAAGTGCTTACCACTCGCCTTGGGCTGTTGCTTTTAATGAATCCCAAAGAATGGCCATTGAATCTGACAAATCTTGGTCAGAAAATACCAAACAAAGTGGAATTGAGGGATTAAAGGCAGCTCGCGCAATTGCAATGCTATCATATCGGACTTATGAAGGTTTCAATTTAAGTCAATCTGAAGAATCATCAAAGGTTGATCATTTTAAAGCAAGCTCTTATCAGAGATATCAAGGCTTGAAATTGGCTAACCGGTACAATGCCTACTCGTATTATTTGTTTACAAAAATTGGAGATAGCCACGATGTTGGAAGAGGCAGAGCGTCAAGAGAATCCGCACTTAGTCAAATAAAGGCTAAATCAGTGATAATTGGTATAACTTCAGATATTTTGTACCCTTTAGAAGATCAACGATATTTGAATCAACACATCAAAAACAGTGTTCTTTATGAGATAGAAAGTAAATATGGTCACGACGGTTTTTTAGTGGAAAAGGAAAGTGTTAACATCATTTTATCACAAACAATTTAATTAAACCTATATATCCAAGATTCAATGTTTTTTCATATAAAATAATTAGTTAATATGTATATTATTAAGAATTATTTTTATATTTGTGGCAACAAAAATCATTATGTTGGTGTTAATGGCATGTTAATCACATTGATTTAATTGCTTACGTTGTTTTCAATGTATTATTTTTGTGGCATATTTAATTCAAATTATATTAAAATTTTAAATGATGAAAAAATTCTTTTTTGTTTTTATGTTGGGAATGAGCTTGATAGCTTGTAAAAATGAAGCAAAAGATGGTGATGTTGCTGAGGCTAGCGTTGGTACGGAAGGTACAGCAGATGCAGCTACTCCAGTAGATGCAAACATGGCAATGACTACTCCTACTGCTGACGGAAGTGCAACTCCTGCTGCTCCTGTTGCAACTGGACCTACCACTTCTATTAAATTTGCTGAATACGAGTATGACTTCGGTACAGTAAAAGATGGTGAGAAAGTTACAAAAATTTTCAAGTTTACCAACACAGGTAAAGAACCATTGGTTATTACTAATGCAACTGCTAGTTGTGGTTGTACAGTACCTGATTGGCCTAAAGATGCTATCGCACCAGGTAAAACGGGTGAAATCAAAGCTGTATTTGATTCAAAAGGTAAAGGAACTGCTGAAGGTGCTGCTCAATCTAAGACTATTGACATAACAGCTAATACAGAGCCTACAACTACAAATCTAAGAATATTTGGAACGGTAGTAGGTACTCCACAAGCAGCTCAATAATTTATATCAATCCCTTTTAGGGTTTGCAATAAAAGAGCGTTGGAATTTGTTTTCCAACGCTCTTTTCTTTATTTAAAAAGATGGTTATTTTAAAATTAATAAATTCCATACTATTTTTTTAAATCCTCATTTTATTAAGAACAACATGTTTAAATAAGTATGATAAAAAACTACTTGAGCCTAATTAAGTTTTCACACACCATTTTTGCATTGCCATTTGCAATTGTAGGATATATACTAGGTTTGTTGGATAGCAATAATATGTTTGATGATAAAAAACTCTTTTTGATTATTCTTTGCATGGTATTTGCAAGAAGTGCAGCGATGGCGTTTAATAGATATGTTGATCGTGATATTGATAAGCTCAATTCCAGATCTGCCGAAAGAGAAATTCCAAAAGGACTCATAACCTCCAGGGCAGCTTTATTGTTCATAATATTGAATTGTATATTATTCGTAGCTACAACTTATTTCATAAATAGTATATGTTTTTATTTAAGTCCCATTGCTTTACTAGTTGTTTTAGGTTATTCCTTTACTAAGCGTTTTACATTTTTATGTCATCTCGTCTTAGGATTGGGGTTGAGTCTTGCACCAATTGGAGCATATTTGGCAGTAACAGGGTACTTCGGGATTATCAGTGTTCTTTTTGGTATTTCTGTTTTATTTTGGGTGTCTGGGTTTGACATAATTTATGCATTGCAAGACGAGTATTTTGATAAAGAACAACGATTGTATTCGATACCTTCTTATTTTGGCGGACATAGAGCTTTGTTAATTTCAAGAATTTTGCATTTAATTTCAATAGTCAGTATAAGTTCGGCTACCATTTTTGCTTTTCAAAATTATCAGGCAATCGGCATTTTGTCTATATTAGGTTTAATTATTTTTTCAATGTTAGTCTTTTATCAACATACATTAGTGAAAGTAAGTGACTTGTCAAAAGTAAATATGGCTTTTTTTACAACAAATGGAATCGCCAGTGTTATTTATGGATCCTTATTTATTATTGATTATTTTGCTTTTTAAGAACTGTAAAGAGAACGCTCACCAGTTTTGATTTGTTCCTTAAAATAATATTGAGACTAATTTATATTTGTTTTAACAATTATTTTGATGAGAATGCCCCCATTAATCCATTTCTTTGTCTCTTAATTAAATATATACTATGGTTATTCATCATGTTGGTTTCGATAAGGTAAAACAATTTTCAAAGCGAGATAAAGATTATCAATTAAACAGTCAAATATTTTCAGAATATTTAAGCTTTTCTCCAGACGAAAATGGTTTATTATCAGCGATTAACGATAGAAGTAAATACAAGGTAAATAGAAGTGCTTTGCATGAAGCTATCAGCCAACAATATAAAAAAGTTGAGGTCTCTGGAAGACAACAAGAAAATATTGATGCTCTGATGTCAGATGATAGTTTCACGGTAATCACAGCCCATCAACCCGCTCTTTTTACTGGACCTTTTTACTATATTACAAAAATAGTTTCGACGATCGTTTTGGCAGAACATTTAACAAAAATTTCTGGTAAAAAGATTATTCCCATTTTTATCAACGGTAGCGAAGACCATGATTTTGAAGAGGTAAATCATTTAACAATTTATGGAAAAAAAGTAATTTGGAATAATGAAGAGAAAGGACCTGTAGGGAGAATGTCGATGGATGGTTTGAAAGAAAGTTTTGAAGAATTCAAAGCCATTTTAGGAGAATCTGAAAATGCAAATACCATCATTTCCATTTTCCAATCAGCAATGGATAAATCTGGTAATTATAATGACTTTGTGTTTTATTTTTTAAATCTGCTTTTTAAAAATCAAGGATTGATTGTCGTTAATACGGATGACTCAATATTAAAAAGGCAATTCATTCCCGCTATTAAAAAAGAACTAACTCAAAAGCATTCTCACATCATAGTTGAAAAGGCTCAAAAGGACTTGGAAGGACTTGGATATAAACCGCAAGCACATGCAAGAGATGTCAATTTGTTTTATTTCGAAAAGGGCCTCCGCGAACGGATAGTTTTTGAAGATGGAAATTTTAAAGTATTAAATACGGATCTAAGTTGGAGTGAGGAAGAAATTTTAAATTTAGTAGATTCTTCACCGGAGTTTTTTAGTCCAAACGTAATTCTTAGACCAGTTTACCAAGAATCTATTTTTCCGAATATAGCTTATATTGGAGGTGGGGGAGAGTTAGCTTATTGGCAAGAGCGAAAGGAATTAATGAAATATTTTGGAACCTTTATGCCTGTATTAATCAGAAGAAACTCTACCATGTTTGTATTAAAGCCACAATTAAAAACGGCCGAAAATCTAGGTTTAAATTGGAAAGATTTATTTGAGGACGTAAACAATATTAACCAAAAATATTTACAATCTGTTAGTACAATAGAGTTAGATTTGTCAAAAGAAAAGGATGATTTAATCAAAGTATTCAGTCAAATAGCTGATAAAGCAATTGAGATAGAAAAGGGTTTAAAAGATGGGGTGGAAGTCGAAAGAACAAAAGCTTTGAAGCAAATTGAAAGTTTGGAAGCAAGGATGATAAAGTCATTGAAAAAAAATGAAGAAACAGCAATAAATCAAATCGCTAAATTGCATCAAAAGTTATTTCCAGGAGAGGGATTACAAGAAAGAGTCGATAATTTTTTTCAGTATTTTCTCATTTTTGGTGACAAATTACTGCCAATATTGTTCGAAAACCTTAATCCGTTAAATAAGGAATTAATTGTCATAGTCGAAGAAAATTAATTTCTCTCTATTTATATTGACAAATTAATATATTGATGAATAAGGTCGATGATTTAATGCTACAGTTTCGATTTTTTAATGAAATTACAAATTTATAATCGAGAGTGGTTCCATCAAAACCTATTCTAACAGTCTGTAGATAAATACTACACTGCGTCGCAATAGGTTTGGATATTCTTTCATATTTATGGTCTCGTCTGGTGAATGTGCGCCTGTACCTGATGCACCCAAGCCATCAATACAATTGAGGAACTCACCAACATAAGAAATATCACCGGCACCTCTAGACCCTGGATCACCCGCTTTTACTTCTCCGAGGCCCATGTCTAAGCTTACCTTGTTTAATTTTGATACTAATTCGTAATTTCCGTCTTTTGGTGCCATGGAAGGAATTCCATCTGTAAATGTGATGCTAGCGCTTGTTCCAGGAAGGTTTTTTGTAACTATTTCAATCATTTTGACCCTTGCTTTCTCCTTTTGCTCTTCCCCTAAAAATCTCAAATCACCGGTCACATATGCCTCCCTAGATACAATATTGGTTTTACCTAAGGCGGTGCCTTGTCCATTGGCTTCATTATAATCTACATCTGAACCGCCAAGTAATTGTCCTGGATTAAACGTCAAATACTTTTCTCCGGCCAATTCTAATCTAAACTCATTGAGTATTCTTGCGGCTTCATAAATAGCACCGTATCCTACACTTTCTCTAAAAACTCCTGACGAATGTGCTTGTTTGCCTTCCGTTTTTAAACTCCAACCGCTTGCACCCCTTCTCGCTACAGTTGCAATACTAAAGCTCTGTGCAGTTTCATAGCCAAGCGCATAGTCGTGCTGCTTAGCCCTTTTAATAAAATCTTCTCTACTAACAGATGCATATTTACCCGCATTTTCTTCATCTCCGGGAAAGTATACAGTAATCGTCCTATCCTCCAATAAATTTAGCTCATGTAGTGCTTTTAAAGTAGCAAAAATCATCACATTGCCACCTTTCATGTCATTAACACCTTGACCTTTTGCCGTATTTTCATCAATATAGTGAAAAGGTTTAAAGGGCATATCTTCTTCAAAAACGGTGTCAAGATGACCTATGAAGAACAACTTTTTTCCTTTCTTTCCTTTTCTGTGCGCTACAAAATGGCCTGCTCTTTTTACTGAATCCGGTAAAGTAATCCATTCTGTTGTAAACCCTATTTTACTAAACTCTCTTTCAAAAACTTTAGAAACTGATCTTATTCCCTTGAAATTAAGCGTTCCTGAATTGATATTCACAACTTCTTCTAATAGCGCTAGTGTTTCTTTATAATTTTTGTCGATAGCAACGATTAACCTTTTTTCAGTATCCGATAATGTTTGACTTCTCAGAGCTGAACATATAATTATAAATGCTAAAGTAACGTGAATAATGTTTAAGCTGCAGTCAAAAAGGGTTTAAAAGAGTCAAGTTCGTGCTTGATTTTGATGCTTGGTTTTTTTTCAAAGGTTTGATAAGCAACTAAAGCTGAAA
>JALHLK010000012.1:104214-115298 GCA_022844565.1 Saprospiraceae bacterium | reverse complement strand
CTATTTCAGCTTTAGTTGCTTATCAAACCTTTGAAAAAAAACCAAGCATCAAAATCAAGCACGAACTTGACTCTTTTAAACCCTTTTTGACTGCAGCTTAAACATTATTCACGTTATTTTAAAAAAATGTTGGAGATTATTGAGTACAAAAATTGATGACTGTACTTTCTAGTTTATAAACAAATTTTTTTAAATTCTAAATTAATAAAAATGATTAAATTATTGAAGTTTTCGTTCGCATTTGTTCTATTTACAATGATTTTTGTAGCATGTTCTAAAGAAGAAATTAGTTCTACCGATGCTGATGAATTTGCTGAGGCAGCAACAACTGATTTGCAAGAGCGGTCTAATACTGGACATGGTGGGTGTTTTGAATTAGTATTTCCTATTGAAATCAAATTTGCAGATGGATCTACTGCAACCGCAGATTCTGCTGGTGGGATCAAAGCTGCTATCAAAACTTGGAAACAAGCTAATCCTGATAATAAAACTAGACCTTCCTTTGTATTTCCTATTTCCGTTGTAAAAGGAGATGGCACCATTGTGGTAATAGACGATCAAGATGAGTTAAAAGCATTATGGAAAGAGTGTCCAAGACATTTTGGAAAAGGACATGGTAAGGGAATGCATTGCTTTAAATTAAATTTCCCATTCACCATTAAAACTGCTAATGGAACAGAAGTAGTTATTACAGGGCCTGAGGATATTAAGAAAATGAGAGGTCAGAAAGGGCAGCCTAGAGCACAGAAACCAGAGTTAAAGTTTCCAGTAAGTATAACTTTAAAAGATGGTGAGGTAAAAAGTGTTGCTTCAAAAGAAGAGCTTCAAGCTATAAAAGATGCTTGTAAAGGCTAAAATAAAGTAGCAATAAATTTAAATCTGTAATAGAGGATTATTCGTTTCGGAAGAAAAGAATAATCCTCTTTTTATGTAAATGTTTTTTTGACATCACAATTGAGTAAAACGCAAATAATTATTGAGTTAATAAGAAACTGTAAAGAAATAAAATATTAAAAAAAACAAATACCTTCCTTTTTACTAATTCGTTTTATGTGGTTCTAATTTTTCAACTGGAAAGAAGAATGACAAAGGATTTTTAAAAAAATAAGATAAAGAACTACTTAAGATCAATTTTAACGAATTAAATTCTATTCCTCGTGATCTCAATGCTAGTAGTAATGATAATGTAAAGCTCACAATAAAATTTATAAACCCAATAATGCCAATCCCCAAAAGTGACATCAAGATATCGTAAGTGGTGGTCGTAAAATTTTGGCCAAAGAACGCTAGCATAAAATTTCCTGCCGCAAAAGTAATATGCCTAATATCAAGATTTAATCCTAAAAACATGCCTACCACTACTGTAGAACCCATGAAAATACCAAACCAAAAATTAGATACTATTCCTGCAATATGTTTATTTAGATAGTCAGCTATATTCATTCTGGTATTGTAGGAGCAAATTTGTTTTAATATTGGGTGATTTTGAATTCTTCCAACAAGGTTATTAAACTTTGTCCTCTTGGTGGTATAACCAGATATTACTCCTGATATAAACAAGAAAAATCCAGCAATCGCAGCATGAAATATTAAGGGAGAATAGACAAAATTAAGATCGTTGATGAGTGTATAAGCTTTTTTTTCTGCAGGATTGGTGTCAAATAGGTATTGCCAAGCAAACATGATACCTAAAGCTGTAAAAGATGCCATGAATACATTCCCAACAAAAGCAATAAATTGTGTTCTCCAAATACGTGAAATTAAAATTGTTAATCCTTGAAAATTGTCATCTTTCACAAGACCAGATTCTATGGCTTTTGCAAGCGTTGAAGCAGTCATAGCTGGCTGCTTTGTAGCGAGTGTAAAGTTGAGTAAATATATAGAAGTGAACACCCAAATATAGTTTATTGAATACATAAAAGCTTTACCAAATAAACTCGTAGATACGCTACCCATATTCATCTTTATAAAACAGGCAAAGGCTACTAAGAATCCTCCGCCTATAGCAGACTTCAGCATTGATATGTATTCCTTTTTATTTAATGTTATGTAGCTTTCTCCTTTAGATCCAGTGCTTTCTGTTATTTCCCTCGCTATGTTTTGGGTAGATTTACTAATATATTCCCTTATTTTATTTCTGCCAGTTTCAAATTCCAAAATGTTGTAAAATATATTGATCAACTTTTTTTTGGACTTTATTTTATGGTCGATTACTAAAAAATTTAGCACTGTCTCCAATCTTAAAAGTAATTGTTCGATTAATGTTAGGTGTTGATGTGCTTTAAAGCTGATGCCATATGTACCAATATTATTGTAGGCTTTTGCTATAAACTGATTACAATCATAAAATAGTAATTCAACTTTTTTATACAACGGCTCATCAATAGATCGTGTTATCTTATTTGAATTAATGCTGCTCAAATAAATGCCCAATTCGTTTTGTAACCTGGTAAAAGGATTATTTAATTTTTTGTATTCTGGTGCCAGCTTTAGTACATTTGCGTCAAAAGCTTTTCCTGTTAATCTTTGCATGATGACATCTGTAGAATAAATGATGTCTTTTAAAAAGGGGTGGCAAAGTTCCATTTCATGCATACCACTTATTTCTAATACATTTAAAAATTCTATTTGATTTTTCAAAGTGATGTTTTTTAGCCACTTTATATCAGTGTCTTTATGAAAAACATCATTAATCACATCTTCAATAAAATCCTTTTCTTGCTTATTTGGAAGTATTTTATGGACAATTCTTTCAATAAGTTCTCCCCAAAAGCCTGTTTCTAAAACGATATTCGAGTCTGATAAGACTGTATGATAGTTTTTATTATTTAATATTCTTAATATATAATCTTTAAAGTGTGTGTTGATATCACGATTCTCAGCTAAAATGCTTATAAGTAGTTCAAATCTATGGTTTATTTCCTGATGTTGCTTTCCATTTTTTGGCCTTAAAACTTGTATAAGTTCTACTAAAAGGTCATTTTCTTCCCCAGTGTAAGAAGATATGGAATTTAAAACCCCTAAATATTTATTTTTTAATTCTACCAAGTCCATTAAAGGTTCTTATTCTTATTAAATATAGGATTTATAATAACATCATGATCATTCTTATACCTTCATCAAAGCAACAAAGATATGCTTTTCTTGCCAATGCAATATTTTAAAGTTAATGCATGTAGTAACTTTAAGAAGCTAAGGTTTTTTTTTAATCAGTCTAAAGTACTTTATTCTCTACTCACACAATATAACAATCAATAATTTAGTTATAAGACCATAACTAAAATTTAATTAAATGGTAAAAATCTACAACGAAAGTACTCTTATTAAATATTTGTATAAAGAAACTTCGATCGAAGAAAGCGCTGCGGTACAAGAAGTCTTAAAACGAAGTGCAAGGATCAGAAACGAATATAGGCAATTGCAATTACTTCGAGATGATCTGGTTGCTATGAAAATTAGCCCAAAGGCTTCATCTGTCAAAAATATTTTGTCTAAAAGTAGTAGAAAAAATTGGGTTGTATTATAGGGTAGATCTATAAACTCCATTTCTATTACAAAAAACTGCAATGGCAAATTACTGCGTTGAATGTAGAAAAATGTCCTCGATGTAGCAATGGCTATCCTGCAGTACTATTTAACACTCCTCTTTTCCATTACTATTTCATATTTTTTTCACTATAGAAATGATCTTATAGTCCCCCCTCATAGATTTATACGATCTAATTTTAGTAATCGGATATTAAAATGATCGAATGGTCATCAGAATAGAGATTCCATTATTATCATAGAAGATAAAATGCCAACAATTTTCAATAAGTATTGGTCCTTTTAAAATGTCAAAAGAGCACTTGATTTAAAAAAATGCTGTTTGACTTTAATTTATTTCATAAAATATTTTGCTTTTCATAAATTATTGACTTATCTTTGCGGCTCAAAATTTAAAAAGCAAAGAAATACATGTTAATAATCAACATTAAAGACGACGAATCTATCGACAGAGCTCTTAAGAGATACAAGAGAAAATTTCAATTGACTGGTACAATCAATGAACTAAGAAGAAGAAAGAATTTTGAAAAGCCTTCAGTGGCTCGAAGAAACACAATTCTGAACGCTGAGTACAGACTTAAGAAGTACGGAGCTCAGTAATTTAGTCTTGATTACAAAAAAATATATTAAGGGGATTTGACATATCATTTCCCCTTTTTTATTTTTGTAAATATTGTTTTTTGTTAAGTTATTTTAAATATCATAATTAATTCCATGACTTTATCAGTTTTCAGATTCAGCGATACTTTCATGCTTTAGGAATGTTTCTAATCTCTATCCACAAAATCATGAATGTTTATGAAAACTCGAAATTCATCATTGTTAAACTAACTAAGTTAAACTTATTGTCAAAATGTCTATACTTATGAAGTTACATAAGATTATTTATCTATTATAATGATTTTAAACTTTCTTTCCATTAAAAAAATATAAGGTATAATTTTATGTTAATTCAACGTAGCTCAAAATCTTATTGTTTAAGATATAAAAATCAAAACACACACTAAGAAAAAGTTTTCTTTATAAATTTCTGATAAATAATCAGAAAAATCTCTCCTATTTAGAAAGTTATTGTTCTTTTATCAAAAATTATTTAGATATCTTTTGCCTTTGATATATTAAATTAAATTTAATAAATCTTAAATTTTTATTAAAATTTAACTTGAAGTTAATAAATTTATTGATTATTTTCTATTTTTTTTTACAAATTTCTATTTTTTTTAATTTTTTAACAAATTACTACATACGATATTAATATAACTTTTTTCACATTAAACTACCTAAATATAATCATTTATTATAGATTTGCGGGAAATTTATCATTTTTATTTGGGGAAGTAAAAATGTGTGACCAAAATTAAAAGACAACGTCTACAGTTTTGGAAATTTTTTATAGGGAAAAACTTAATATTCTTAAATGACAACTATTGTATCTCGTGATGCATCACTGCGTATGTATCAGTACTCAAAATTTAGTAATTTTTTACTTATCTTTATACTTTTATTCAGTTTTTCGCATTTGAAGGGTCAAAACCCTTTATCTCCTGCTTATGGATTTAATATTTTTGTAAAAAATAATTTGCATATCGGTCCAGCTGATGTTGAAGGTGGTTTTGCTGCAGGTGGAAATTTTTCTTTTAACGCTTCTGCCTATGCAGGTGCAGCAAATGCTGGAGGTGTAGGTCCGACCTTCGGAACAGTAAGTAGTATCAATTATGCTGCTGTTATTGGAGGTAATATCAATTGGACAGCAAGTACTGCTCAATATAATATGAACAATTTAAACCTTAATTCACGTTTAGTGAAATTTGGATCATTAAATGGCGGAACACTTTCTGGTACAACCCTCTCAAGCGGTGGTAAATTGATCCAACTAAATGGATCTACCCAAAATCAAACATCTTTAGTACAAGCTAATATTATTAATTTTACGACTCAGTTTAATACATTATCAAGTACTTCAACTTGTCTTTCTCAAAAAGCAGCAACTATATCTACGCCTACAGGCACGAGTTGGACGATTAACCTAAGTAGTTTAGCTAATCAACCACAATATCTGAATATTACAGGAGCACAGCTTAGTAGCTTAGGTAGTTTGACTATCTCTGGTGCATCGAGTTCAAAACCTTTAGTTATTAACGTCAATGCAGCTGGTACTTTGACTTTGCCTGCGACCATAAATCAAAATCATAAGAGTCAAGCTCCTTTTATTTTGTGGAATTTTTATAATACTACAACATTAAATGTGAGCAGATTGATTGGATCAATACTTGCTCCTAATGCCAATGTAACCAAACCATTAGGAGCTAACAATATAGATGGGCAAGTAGTTGCATTATCTTTTTCTCAGCTTTCAGGAGAAGTGCATATAGATCATTTTAATGCAAATATCTCTTGCGGAAGTACTTGCGTTAATCCTTCTATCACTACTCACCCAATACCAAAAACAATTTGTAATGGAGCTACTTTTACTACAATGTCAGTTGTTGCTTCAGGAACAAATTTAACATACCAATGGGAATATAGTACAAACAATTCAACATGGCAAAATGCAGGTAATCCAGGTAACAATACTGCTACATTAACAATAGATAATTATACTTCAGCCTTATATTACAGAGTTAAAGTTAGCTCAGGAACATGTTTTGTTAATTCTAATTCTGCTCTCTATACAGTTAATCCGAAGCCTACAGCAAGTGTTACGTCAAGCAATAATTTATCTTGCACGACTACATTTTCTACACTTTCGGCTTTACCTACTTCGGGTATGACTTATGCATGGAGTTCGGGTGCCACTCCTGTAAATAGTTCAAATACTGCAACAGTCAGTACTGCGGGAACTTACACTGTTACAGTCACAAACGCAAATGGTTGTTCTAATACTGCTACGGTAAGTGTTACATCTTCAGGTGTTTGTTGTACTTGTCCTAACAACGTAGTCTTAAACCCAAGTTTTGAAACAGTAACGTCGGGAACAACTTTAGCTAATTGGACCAGATATAATGGCAATCTAAATAGAAGTAGTTTTGATCCAGTCTGTGGTACATATCGAGCTGAATTTCAGCACACTACAACCACTGGAGGGTTTTATCAGGATATAAATATTTCAGGAGGCACTAATCTAAGTCTTACTTTTAATGCGGGTGTACACAATAGCTCTTTTAATGCTGTTGCTCTATTTGAATACTATAACGGTTCTGCCTTAATTTCTTCTAGCACTACGGTAGACATAAATAGTATTTTGCCAAATATGAGTACACTTACTTTATCAGGGGCAGTTCCATCAAATGCGAATAAAGTAAGAGTTTTATTTAGAACGAATGGTGATTGGATTAAAGTGGATAATGTTTGTTTAACTATTACTTGTCCTTCCACTACTATAACTACTCATCCATCAAATGGCTCAATTTGCACAGGAGATTCAAAATCACTAACTGTAGCAACTTCAGGAGGTGCTACACCTATGACTTATCAATGGCAAAGTAGCCCAAATGGTACCACTTGGACCAATATTTCTGGTGCAACGTTGCAAAATTATACCACGACTGCTTTAACTACTACTACTCGGTATAGAGTTATCGTAAATAATGGAGCTGGGTGTACATCGGTTACTTCCAATGCAGCAATTATAACGGTAAATAATCAACCAAATGCAAATGCGGGACTAGATGTAACGACAACATGTACAACACCAACAGCGGTGATAGGAAGCACAACGGTAATTGGCAATACATACAGCTGGAGCCCATCAACAGGATTAAGCAATGCAGCGATAAGCAATCCAACAGCAAACCCAACAGCAAATACGCAATACATCTTAACGGTAACCAACACAGCAAGTGGATGTATAGCTAGAGATACAGTACAAATCAATGTCAATGAAACGCTACCGACGCCAACAGCGACGAATGATGGACCATTGACATGCGTGAAAACAAGTGTAACATTGACAGCAAGTCCATCGACAGGAGTAACGTATGCATGGAGTGGAGGTGGAACGACAGCTACGAAAATAGTAACAGCACCAGGAACTTACACAGTGACGGTGACAAGCACAAGCAATGGATGTAGCGCAACAGCAACAACAACAGTAACTCAAAACATCACAGAACTAGTATCGAATGCAGGCTTAGATGCGACTACGACATGTACGACACCAACAGTGGTGATAGGAAGCGCAACGGTAAGTGGCAATACATACAACTGGAGTCCATCAACAGGGTTAAGCAGCGGGACAGTAAGTAACCCAACAGCAAATCCTACAGTAAATACACAATACATATTAACGGTAACCAACACATTGAGTGGTTGTATCGACAGAGATACAGTACAAATCAATGTCAATGAAACGCTACCGACGCCAACAGCGACGAATGATGGACCATTGACATGCGTGAAAACAAGTGTAACATTGACAGCAAGTCCATCGACAGGAGTAACGTATGCATGGAGTGGAGGTGGAACGACAGCTACGAAAATAGTAACAGCACCAGGAACTTACACAGTGACGGTGACAAGCACAAGCAATGGATGTAGCGCAACAGCAACAACAACAGTAACTCAAAACATCACAGAACTAGTATCGAATGCAGGCTTAGATGCGACTACGACATGTACGACACCAACAGTGGTGATAGGAAGCGCAACGGTAAGTGGCAATACATACAACTGGAGTCCATCAACAGGGTTAAGCAGCGGGACAGTAAGTAACCCAACAGCAAATCCTACAGTAAATACACAATACATATTAACGGTAACCAACACATTGAGTGGTTGTATCGACAGAGATACAGTACAAATCAATGTCAATGAAACGCTACCGACGCCAACAGCGACGAATGATGGACCATTGACATGTGTGAAAACAAGTGTAACGTTGACAGCGAATCCATCGACAGGAGTAAGCTATGCATGGAGTGGAGGCGGAACAGCAAGAACCAAGACTGTGACAGCTCCCGGCACTTACACAGTAACAGTGACAAGCACAAGCAATGGATGTAGTGCAACAGCAACAACAACAGTAAGTCAAACCCTAACAACACCAAATGCAAATGCGGGACTAGATGCAACGACAACATGTACGACACCAACAGTGGTGATAGGAAGCGCAACGGTAAGTGACAATACATACAGCTGGAGTCCATCAACAGGGTTAAGCAGCGGGACAGTAAGTAACCCAACAGCAAATCCGACAGTAAATACACAATACATATTAACGGTAACCAACACAGCGAGTGGTTGTATCGACAGAGATACAGTACAAATCAATGTCAATGAAACGTTACCGACGCCAACAGCGATAAATGATGGACCATTTACATGCGTGAAAACAAGTGTAACATTGACAGCAAGTCCATCGACTGGAGTAACGTATGCATGGAGTGGAGGTGGAACGACAGCTTCGAAAATAGTAACAGCACCAGGAACTTACACAGTTACGGTGACAAGCACAAGCAATGGATGTAGCGCAACAGCAACAACAACAGTAAGTCAAACCTTAACAACACCAAATGCAAATGCGGGCTTAGACTTCACAACAACATGTACAATACCAACAAGAGTAATCGGAAGTGCAAGTGTATCAGGCGTGACTTATAGCTGGAGCCCATCAACAGGCTTAAGCAACGCAGCGATAAGTAATCCAATAGCAAATCCGACATCTACTACTTCATACATACTAACAACAACGTTGAATGGCTGTACTGCTAAAGATACAGTAACTGTAATTGTTGATAAAACACCTTCGGTTGTTAACGCTGGAACTGACAAAGTTTTAACTTGTGCTTCACCTTCTGCACAAATTGGTTTTAACCCTATCAGTGGCCAAACATATTCTTGGTCACCTTCCACTGGATTATCTGCAACAAATGTCAGTAATCCGATTGCTTCATCAACTTCAAATACTACATACACTTTAACAGTAACAGGTAGTAACGGATGTACTGCAACAGATCAAGTTTTGGTAACTGCTAATGTGGTAAATTGTAATTCTAGCTGTGTTCCACCTACGAATGATAACGCTATCGTTTGCCAGGGAGTAACTTTAAATGGTAATGTCTCTACTAATGATGTTTTAGCAAATGGTGGATCCAATTATGTGTACACAAAGGTTACAAATCCGACAAAAGGTAATGTAACGTTAAATAGTGACGGAACATATACATATGTTCAGAATCCTAATCAATCTGGTGCGGATCAGTTTACTTATAGACGATGTTATTCTTCTGCAATTCCAAGTACAACAAGTCTTCCAACAATAGAATTTAATCCTTGTGGGGAGGGAAAAATTGTTGACACTTATATCCAAGGATTAGAAGGAGGTGCAAGTTCTATTAATATTTCTTCTATTGCAAATATAGATAAAGTTATTGTTGAAGTTTGGGCTGAAGAATTATGTGGCGGTAATGTTACAATTGGCGGAGTATTAGCCACTCCCACCAATATATATAGAACAAACGGGTCAACATTAGAGCCTGAAAAATTATATCGAGTTACGCTAACTAGTGGGTTTACAACAAGCATTGCTATAACTAAGCCTTCTGGTTGTGTCCTTTCAAGTGCTGCTGCATATGTTGTTAGAAATACTGCAAACGGCGAAGGATCCTCTATCCTTGTGTCTAAAAACACAGATTATTATCATGCATATGTTAATGGAAATGACTGCGGTACAATATTAATGCCTATTGGTAGAAGTAGTTCTTCAACACGAAGTCTCACATTTTCAGTGCCGTTACATGAAACAGCAGGTGGAAGACCAGCAACCATTTCAATTACAGTTGGCTCTCAGTTCGGAAGTCAAACAATCACTTCTTCAACTAATGGTGTCGGAATAGCAGTAATCACATTAAATAACATTGGACCTAACGACTCAGTTGCCAGTATACAAGTTTGCTCTCCAGTAAATAATAATGGCGATTCATTCGGTGTAGGAGCAGTCGCAGCATCAACTACTAGCTGTAGCCCACCTTTGGGATCTTGTTGTGATAATGCAGTGGTTAATATTACTATTTCAGCCAATTCTAATGCCGGAACAGATGGCAATACCACAATATGTGATAATTCAACAACTGCCATAAATTTAGCAACATTAATAACTGGAGAAACAGCAGGTGGAACATGGACTAGATTGACTGGAACAGGTGGCACACTAAGTGGCTCAACCTTTACACCAGCCTCAGGAGCTACCACTTCTACATTTAGATATATAGTGTTAGGTACAAGCCCATGTCCAAATGATACATCAATAGCAACAGTAACAATAAATCCTTTCGTGACAGCAGGTACGGATGGCAATACCACAATTTGTGATAATTCAACAACTGCCATAAATTTAGCAACATTAATAACTGGAGAAACAGCAGGTGGAACATGGACTAGATTGACTGGAACAGGAGGCACACTAAGTGGCTCAAACTTTAAACCAGCCTCAGGAGCTACCACTTCTACATTTAGATATATAGTGTTAGGTACAAGCCCATGTCCAAATGATACATCAATAGCAACAGTAACAATAAATCCTTTCGTGACAGCAGGTACGG
>JALHLK010000012.1:103904-104204 GCA_022844565.1 Saprospiraceae bacterium | reverse complement strand
ACCAGCCTCAGGAGCTACCACTTCTACATTTAGATATATAGTGTTAGGTACAAGCCCATGTCCAAATGATACATCAATAGCAACAGTAACAATAAATCCTTTCGTGACAGCAGGTACGGATGGCAATACCACAATTTGTGATAATTCAACAACTGCCATAAATTTAGCAACATTAATAACTGGAGAAAATACAGGTGGAACATGGACTAGATTGACTGGAACAGGAGGCACACTAAGTGGCTCAAACTTTACACCAGCCTCAGGTGCTACCACTTCTACATTTAGATATATAGTGTTAGG
>JALHLK010000012.1:102875-103804 GCA_022844565.1 Saprospiraceae bacterium | reverse complement strand
GGAGAAAATACAGGTGGAACATGGACTAGATTGACTGGAACAGGAGGCACACTAAGTGGCTCAAACTTTACACCAGCCTCAGGTGCTACCACTTCTACATTTAGATATATAGTGTTAGGGACAAGCCCATGTCCAAATGATACATCAATAGCAACGGTAACAATAAATCCATTTGTGACAGCAGGTACAGATGGCAATACCACAATTTGTGATAATTCAACAACTGCCATCAATTTAGCAACATTAATAACAGGAGAAAATACAGGTGGAACATGGACTAGATTGACTGGAACAGGAGGCACACTAAGTGGCTCAAACTTTACACCAGCCTCAGGTGCTACCACTTCTACATTTAGATATATAGTGTTAGGTACAAGCCCATGTCCAAATGATACATCAATATCAACGGTAACAATAAATCCATTTGTGACAGCAGGTACAGATGGCAATACCACAATATGTGATAATTCAACAACTGCCATCAATTTAGCAACATTAATAACTGGAGAGAACACAGGAGGAACATGGACTAGAATTACAGGAACAGGAGGCACGTTAAGCGGTGCAACCTTTACCCCAGCCTTAGGAACTACCACATCTACATTTAGATATGTAGTATTAGGAGCTAGCCCATGTCCAAATGATACATCAATAGCAACAATAAATATAGTATGCGTCAACTTAGGAAACTATGTATGGTATGATGTGAATAATAATGGAATCCAAGATGCAGGTGAGCCAGCATTATCAGGCGCAAGTGTCCAATTGTACGCAGCAAATGGTACTACAACAATAGGTAGCCCACTGACAACAGGAACGGATGGTCTATACAACTTTACCAACCTAATCCCAGGCGATTATGTAGTAGGAGTAACACCGCCAGCAGGATACAAGAGCTCAAGTGTAGATGGAGGTATTCCAAATAACAA
>JALHLK010000012.1:0-102865 GCA_022844565.1 Saprospiraceae bacterium | reverse complement strand
ACAGGAACGGATGGTCTATACAACTTTACCAACCTAATCCCAGGCGATTATGTAGTAGGAGTAACACCGCCAGCAGGATACAAGAGCTCAAGTGTAGATGGAGGTATTCCAAATAACAATATGGATAATGATGATAATGGAACAGGATCATCAACAGGAGAAGTGAAGAGTGGAGCAGTGACATTGACAATAGGAGGAGAGCCGACTTCAGACGGAGATGGCAGCAATGGTAACCTTACAGTAGATTTCGGATTTACAGGAACGGGTGCTTTAGGTGATAAAGTATTTGCAGACAATAATGGAGACGGCTTACAAACATCAGGCGAACCAGGTATAGCAAATGTAGAAGTAGTATTGACGTACACAATCAATGGAGTGACATACACGAAGAAAGATACGACAGACGCTTCAGGAATATACAACTTTACAGATTTACCACCAGCAACATACACCGTAACATTTGGTACACCAACAGGCGGATATGTAGCCACGACACCAAATGCAGGAGGAAATACCACAAACAATCTAAGTTCAGACATCAATGATAGTGATGCATTAGGCGGAGTAGTAAGCGGTATCGTGTTAGGAGCAGGTGAGACAAATAATGGAATAGATGCAGGCTTTTACCTTCCAGTCAATGTAGGAAATATCGTGTTCTACGATGCGAACAATAATGGAATAAAAGATGCAAATGAAGGCTTAGTATCGGGAGCAACAGTGAGATTGTACCAATCAAATGGCACAACACTAGTACCGGGAGTAGTTGCACAAACTACAGGAACGGATGGTCTATACAACTTTACCAACCTAATCCCAGGCGATTATGTAGTAGGAGTAACACCGCCAGCAGGATACAAGAGCTCAAGTGTAGATGGAGGTATTCCAAATAACAATATGGATAATGATGATAATGGAACAGGATCATCAACAGGAGAAGTGAAGAGTGGAGCAGTGACATTGACAATAGGAGGAGAGCCGACTTCAGACGGAGATGGCAGCAATGGTAACCTTACAGTAGATTTCGGATTTACAGGAACGGGTGCTTTAGGTGATAAAGTATTTGCAGACAATAATGGAGACGGCTTACAAACATCAGGCGAACCAGGTATAGCAAATGTAGAAGTAGTATTGACGTACACAATCAATGGAGTGACATACACGAAGAAAGATACGACAGACGCTTCAGGAATATACAACTTTACAGATTTACCACCAGCAACATACACCGTAACATTTGGTACACCAACAGGCGGATATGTAGCCACGACACCAAATGCAGGAGGAAATACCACAAACAATCTAAGTTCAGACATCAATGATAGTGATGCAGTAGGCGGAGTAGTAAGCGGTATCGTGTTAGGAGCAGGTGAGACAAATAATGGAATAGATGCAGGATTCATTCCTTTATCAGCTATTGGCGACCGTGTTTGGATGGATCAAAATAGAAATGGTTTACAAGATAATGGCGAACCTTCTATGGCTAACATTACCATTACACTATACGATAAAAATAAAAATTTGGTAACTAATGATGCTTATGGAAATGCAATTTTACCATTAGTCTCAACGAATGATGGTAAATACTTGTTTGCAAACTTATTACCAGGAAGTTACTATGTTCACTTTTCTAGTGCACCTGGATTAGCAAGGACATCTCCTCAAAGTGGTGTGGATACCACTATGAATAGTGATGCAAATGCTACTACAGGATTTACTCAAATGGTCACACTAGCTGGTGGTCAAACTAATATCACATTAGATGCAGGATATTATACTCCTACAGCTGCCATAGGTGATAGAACATGGGCTGATTCAAATAACAACGGCAGACAAGATGCTGGTGAGCCAGGTATCAATGGTGTACAAGTCATATTACTAAACGGAGAAGGTAATCCTGTAACGACAAATGCTTTTGGTGCACCAATCAAGCCTAGATTTACAGACGGTGCTGGTAATTATAAATTTGATAGCTTAGCACCAGGTCAGTATATTATACAATTTGGTACGGTAAGTGACCAGGTAAGAGCTACAATAGATGCTTTTTCAATCTCTGATACACTTGATAGTGATGCTAATGTATCTACAGGTAGAACTGGGGTCTATACTTTAGTAGACGGGGAGTATAATAGGAGTGTGGATGCGGGGTATGTTAAGTGTCCTGTAATGCCTTCAATTCCGAATCAGTTCTTATGTGGAACAAATAGGATTAATTTAAGAAGTATTGAGCCAATTGGTTTTACTAATGGAGTTTGGACTCTAGGTGGTGTTATCGTATCTAATCCAACATCAGTAAATATAATTGGAGATTATACCTATACATATACATCTGGTGCTTGTAGTTCATTTAATGTAATCTCAATAACAAGAAGAGATCCTGATTATACTCCAAATATTACATTGATACCTAATATTATTGCAGGTAATGAAATTGTTAGCGGTCTTGTAGAGATACGGGAGTTAAATGGAAACCCATCTTGTTCACCTATTTATGTTTTGTTACCAAATTTAGGTCAAAGATATATTTTGAACTATGAAGCAAATGGTACTGAATTATTAGGAAATCAAATTAGTAATTCTAAATTCAAGTATCTAGGTATTACTAATAATTTCCATATTTGGATCTATGTAGGAAATGGTACACAAGCTAGTCCAGATCCTTTTCCTTCTAATGGTTCTGTTTCATTTGGTTTTTCAGGAATGTATGATAATCAAGGAACGGAAGGAAGGACAACCTTTACTATACAAATTTTTCAAGGTAGTGGAGGTGAAACTAGGATAAATAATAATTTTGATGGTGAAACTTTAATATATTTAAGATAAAAATTTAATAATGGAACAAAATTTAATGAAACTCGTACTACTAATCTTTATCAATTTAACCTGTTTTTCAAGGTTAATAGGTCAACATAATCCTAGGCCAGGAGCTATTGATTTAGAGCCTAATAATTCAGCAGGTTTGTCGGAAGGAACATTTTCTTGCGGTCAAGCTATGGTAGCGAATTTTAACTTTGGTGTTGATGGACTGACAGCATATCCGGTATGTGGCTCAGGATTAAGAATAACAATATCAGTAACAAGATGGAGATTTACGGATCAAGTCGTTGCAGCAAATAACATTAGTGATACCCAAGGTTTTAAATCACTTTTTTCATATGCTTTTTCTGGCTCAAATACAATAATTGCAACACAAATTGCGCCTATTCCTTCGACTGGTTCTGATCCATTTAATCCTATCCAAACTACGTTTACTGTAAATATAACAGTTCCAGCTACAGGAGTTACAACAGGACAAGGTTTAGGAATTGGAGTTCAGCTGACTGTACCTCAAGATGCTACATGTTTTAGTAATGTTCCTACTGATGATGCAGAGTCGACAACAGGAACCGTTTCTTGCATCTTGCCGATAATTTTAACTTCATTTAAAGCTGAAAAATTATTTGATTTTGTTAATCTTAACTGGACATCTGAAGCGGAAACCAACTTCTCACATTTTGAAGTAGAAAGATCTGTAACTGGTGATAAGTTTGATTTTATAGCAAGAGTAAATGGTAATAGCTATGAAAGTGCTTACAGTCATTCAGATCTGGAGCCATATAATGGTATAAATTATTATAGGTTGAAGATGGTAGACACAGATGGTAGCTTCGTCTACAGCGATATAAAAGCAGTTGAAATGCTTTCTAAAAAGAGTGGAGATGTAGATGTATTTCCAAATCCATTTACGAGAGGATTTACATTGAGAGGATTAGATAAAGATGCTTCAGTTAAAATCTATGATAGCAGAGGTGCTTTAATCTTTGACCAAAAGTCAAATGATAGTGTATTGAGGGTTGATCTACCAAATCTCGTATCAGGTCTTTACAATACAGTAATCAATAGTGGTGGTAAAACTACAAGTAAGAATATTATAAAGATAGATTAATTTTATTAATTCTATCATAATAAAACAGGGCTAAGGTGAGTACATCTTAGCCCTGTTTCATTTTCCACAGACCAATAGCCTATTAAGTCTTTAGGTAATAGTCTTTAGCGAACTTGACACCTCATGAAATACGTTGACAGGTTGATCACCTAAAGCCAATTCAGTCTTTAGGTAATAGTCTATATCGAACAACAAACCAAAGACCAAGAGCTAAAGACAAACAGCCAAAGACCCCTTAAAAATTAGTTATAAAAATGTTAATACTAAATGTTGTTAAAATCTATTCAGTTTATTTTTTACATTAGTGGTTTGATTATCATTAAAAAGAAAAGCATAGACATGTTACATATTAGATTCATACAATTATTTTTATTTTTTTCAATAATTACTATAAGCCTCAGAGCTCAATCGAACTTATTGTTACGACATCCTGCGATTAATAAAGATGGGTCATTGGTTTCCTTTTCGTATCAAGGGGATATATGGACCGTGTCGGGTAAAGGAGGAAAAGCAACTAGATTGACTATACACGAGGCTTATGAGTCAATGCCTATATTTAGCCCTGATGGTAGTAAGATTGCCTTCACAGGTGCAAGATATGGCAACAATGATATTTATACAGTAGGAATCGAAGGAGGCGTACCTAAGCGACTAACATACCATTCTGGAAGTGATATGGCTACTAGTTGGAACCACAGCGATAAAATATTTTTGTCTGCAAATAGAGAGTTTAGGCAATTAGAAAGACCGAGTGAAATACACAGTATCAATCCTGATGGAGGTACAGAGTCTAGATATTTGGATGCTTTAGGGTATGAAGCTACACTTTCACCTGATCGACGATTTCTTGCTTTTGTAAGGGGTGATATCAACCCTGTAGCTCGTAAAGATTATCAAGGGAGTTCGGCTCGTAAGATTTGGATTTACGATACACAAAAGAAGTCATATCACAAAATTGAGGGTTTTAAGACCAATGATGTGATGCCTAAGTGGGGTGTGAAAAATGTACTGTATTTTTTAAGTAGTGTAGAAGGGGAGTATAATTTGTATACCGTAGATCTAAATAATAAAGACCCTTTCAAACAAAAACCGTCGAAATTGACAAACTTTAAGGATGAATCTATCAGGCACTTTGATATATCAGGAGATGGAAACACGATAGTTTTTGAGCAAAATATGGCTCTTTATACCATGAAATCAACTGGCGGAGCCCCTACAAAACTTAATGTAACGATCAATGCGGATGAGCGATTTGACAATGAAGAAAATAAAACATTTACCAACGGTGCAAATCAATACGCTATATCACCAAATGGAAAATATCTTGCTTTTTCTATAAGAGGTGAAATTTTTGTGAAGGAGGCAGATAAGGAAAAGTCTAGAAGTGTAAATTTAACCAATCATGCTTTTAGAGATATAAATCCTGAATGGTTGAATGATACCACATTGCTGTATACGAGTGATGGGAATGATGGGAATTTTGAAATCTATATGGTACAATCTGCCGATACAAGTCAATCTAATATTTTTAAATCACTTAAACATAAAATAAGTAGATTGACAAATACTGCAGTTGATGAGTCTGCTTTGTCAGTATCTAATGATTTAAAGAAGATTGCCTACACAAGAGGTCGGGGAACCTTGGTCGTTTCTGAAATTGATAGCCTCTTTAAGTTTAAAAATGAAAAAGTGCTTTCTGAGTCTTGGACGTCTGCGAATGGTGTGGTGTGGAGTCCTGATGATAAGTATTTGGCTTACAGCATGACAGATTTATACTACAATCAGGAAGTATTCATCCATAAAGTAGATGGTATGGACAAACCTGTAAACATCTCTATGCACCCAAGAAGAGATGCTCAGCCATATTGGAGTGCTGATGGATCTAAATTGGGTTTTGTATCTTCTAGGTCTGTATCAAAAAGCTCTGATGTATATTTTGTATGGTTAAAAAAAGAAGATTGGGAAAAAACAAACACCGATTGGCTAGAAGACGAACCTGCAAAAGAAGCGGCTAAGCCAAGTGATAAAAAAGGGTCAAAAAAAGATATTGTTATAGATTTTCAAGGTATTCACAATAGAATAGTACAAGTGACCAATTTTCCGGGAGATGAATCAGATTTAATCATTTCTAACGATGGAGAAACATTTTACTATACTACATCATCAAGCAACGCTCAAGGTAGAGATTTATACTCGATAAAGTGGGATGGTAAAAATTTGAAAGAAATAACTAAGGGAGGGTCAAGTCCTTTCGGCCTTCGCACTGACAAAGAAGGTAAATTTATTTATTTTTCTCGAGGTGGAAGTCTTTCACGTATTGATAGTAAAACTGGTGTAAGTGAGTCTTTACCATTTTTGTCTAAAATGAAAGTAGATTATGTTGGAGAGAGAGCACAAGTATATGAAGAAGCTTGGAGGACGATCAGAGATGGATTTTATGACCCTAAATTTCATGGATATAACTGGGATAAATTAGGTAAAAAGTACAAAGAAAGGTGCGTAAACGCAAGTACTAATAATGATTTTAGAGATATGTTTAATCTTCTTTTGGGGGAATTGAATTCTAGTCATATGGGCTTGACTGTAGAAGATAGAGCAGAGACGCAAAGAGAATCAACAGGATGGCTTGGAGTAGAAGTAAACCCCATAGATAATGGATTGGTGGTGAAGAGAGTAGTACCTGAAACACCTGCAGATAAAACAAAAAGTAAACTGAATGTCGACGATAAAATCATCGCCATAAATGGAAGTAAAATAGCAAGTAATGAAAATGCCTATGAGCTTTTAAATGGAAAGGTAAATGAAAATATTATCCTAACTGTAGTCAATAAGGGTGGTAAAGAAAAGGAAGTAGTCATTCGACCTACAAGCAATATAGGTGATCAGTTATATCAAGAATGGGTCGACAACCGAAAAAAATTGGTAGATGAATACTCTAAAGGCCGTATTGGCTATATCCACATTCAAGGTATGGATTTTGGAAGTTTTGAAGTGGTGGAACGTGAATTTATGGCAGCAGGTTATGGGAAAGATGCAATTGTGGTCGATGTGAGGTACAATGGTGGAGGATCAACAGCTGATTACCTGATGACTATCTTAAATTACAAACAACATGCATATGCGATACCACGTGGAGCAACCGAAGATTTAGAAAAAAACAAATTGAAATTTAGAGATTACTATCCGATAGGTGAAAGATTGGTGTATGCAGCATGGACAAAGCCTTCTATTGCCCTTTGTAATGAAGGAAGTTACTCCAATGCGGAGATTTTTTCACATGCTTATAAGACCTTAGGTATTGGTACATTGGTAGGTCAACCAACAAACGGATCTGTTATTTCTACGGGAGGCAAAGGATTAATGGATGGTTCATTCATTCGCCTACCACTCAGAGGTTGGTATACAAAAGCCACTGATGTAAATCAAGAAATTGATGGACCCGCTGTACCTGATATATTGGTTGAAAATGATATAGACTGGTTAGCGAGGGGAACTGACAATCAATTGAAACGAGCAGTGGAGGAATTGATGAAACAATTAAAGTAGTAACATTTCTTTACTTTCTTTTGTAGACGACCATTGAATTTTCTTTTTCAGTAAAGTTAAATATTTCATTTCCAGCCACAATTTCTTTTGGAGCAATAAGGTCAATAGCCATTATTTTTTGGTAATTGTTATTGACTTGTCTAAAAACATAGTTGTAAATTTCTTGTGACGCGTCTTTGGTGAATGACCAATGATAAGGGTTATAACTAAAAAATACATAGTCAGGTGGATTAGTCTCAAATGATGTTTTAAATTCAGTTCTATATTTCTCACACTCTTTATTCTTAAAACTGATCATTGGCGTCCAAACGTGATGTGTGATAGGAGACTTATTTGTGTAAAGATATGTTTGAGGAATTCCTCCAAGTGCCAAAAAGGTTTCATCTTTTTTCATAATCTTTTCTAGTTTTTCACTAAGCAACTTTAATTCTTTAAAATTTTGCCCACCAAAAGTTGAGGAAATGAATGCATCCTTATCCTTAGGGAAAAAATCTCTATAATTTAAACCAAAGTGGATGAGACATGCTAGAGGAATAATATACTTTATTTGTTTTAACTTGTATTCTAAGTTGAGGATATATGAAGACATCAAGGCTAAACTTGGAACAAGTAGTATCCAATATTGTGAATAGAACCTTAAACCAGGTAAAAGAGCAATAATCCCAATACAAAATAATAATAGACCGATAATCACCTCCTTTTTTAACTTATTTATAGCTGAAATAGAAAAACCAATACCAGCTAAAATCAAAAAAACGATGTGATTAGTAACAAATACACTTAAAAAGAACTTAAACGGTTCGAAGCTGTCGCTTATAGTGTTTTTAGTGGTATAAGCTTGGCTGTGTTTCAAAATCCAGTAATAGGCATCTGTCGCACTATCGGTGGCAAATAGATAAAATAAAGTTACCAACAAGATACTTAATCCTCCAGCCACCAAAACACTAATTTTTTTTAAATAGGTAAAAGGTTGGTAATATTCAGATAATAGGTATAAATGCAATGGGATAAAGAAAATAGCCGACTGCTTTGTTAAAACTCCAATACCTAAAAAGAACCCAGAAATAAATAAATTTTTATTTTGTTCAGAATTACTTTTTACTATCCAAATCAAAGATAAAAAAACAAAAATTAACACGAAATGCTCGCTTAGTAAGTATAGGCCGCATAGTTGTGGGCTCGATATTAATGTAAAAAAAACTAAGGCAGAAATCAGCCCTTTATCTCTATCTAAGATTTTACAAATAAGGTAGTAAAAAAGAATGGTATTCAAAATAGAAACGAATAGGCCAGCTAAATGTAATCCAAGCACACTTTTACTAAAAAACAAGGCCACAATCGCATAGTTAAAAAATAATAAAGGGGGCTTCATTTCATAAAAAGTAGAGTAGGGAACATTTCCTTTTAAAGTTTCTTCTCCCAAGATATAATACATGGATTCGTCATTACCCGCAGCAACATTTAGGAACAAAATTCTCGATACTAAAATTGGAATTGCAAGAGCAAACACAATGTAAAGAAAAGAGGAAGGATGTGTGTTCTTAGCTTTTAAATTCATAAAATAAAACTTAATCTTTATTCGCTAATTGACCACAAGCGGCATCAATGTCTTTACCTCTACTTCGTCGAATTGAAATCATAACACCTTTGCTACGCACGTATTTAGCAAATTCATCAATTTTTTCTTCTTTTGCCTTTGTAAGTGTTACTCCATCGACGTTGTTATACTCGATTACGTTTACCTTGACTGGAAATTGAGAACACAACTTAACAAGGTTTTTTGCGTCTTCCAATTTGTCGTTAAAATTGTCGAAGGCTATATACTCATAAGATATTCTATTCCCCGTAGTTTTGTAAAAGTACTTAAGACTATCCATCAGTACTTTTAAATTATTTTGTTCATTGATGGGCATAATTTCATTCCTTTTGGTATCATCTGCAGCGTGGAGGCTCAAAGCTAGGTTTACTTTAGTGCCATCGTCAGCCATTTTTACGATCATTTTAGCAATTCCTGCCGTACTTACTGTTATTCTTTTGGGAGACATAGCTAGGCCTTTTGGGTCCGTAATATGCTCAATACTTTTCATAACACTGTTGTAAGCAAGAAGCGGTTCGCCCATACCCATGTATACAATATTCGTAATATGATGATCGAAGTAAGCCATAGACAGGTGGTTGACAGCAATTACTTGGTCAAAAATCTCTCCTGGATCAAGATTGCGAACCCTTTTCATTTGTCCTGTTGCACAAAAACTACAGGTAAGGCTGCATCCTACTTGACAAGAAATGCATACTGTAAATCTTTTATCGTCAACGACAGGTATGAGTACAGCTTCTATCATATGACCGTCATGGAGTTTAAACCTTGATTTGATCGTACCATCAGCACTGTATTGCGATTTGTCTAAGGTAATGGTATTGATGAAGAAAAGTTCTTTCAGCTTATCGCGGAGTGGCTTTGAGAGGTTTGACATTTCATCAAAATTCGTTATTCCTTTTTGCCAAAGCCATTGCCATACTTGACCTGACCTGAATTTTGGTTCACCCATTTCAGTAAATTTGGCCTCCAACTCCAGCTTAGACAAATTTCTAATATCAATCATGATGACACACTACTTTTTTACTGAAAAATGTTTAAGCATGTTAATTTCTTCTTGGTTTAGGTCTCTAAAAAAGCCTCTCGGTATATCTTTTTTAGTCAACCCTGCATAATAGATTCTGTCTAATTTCACAACTTCGTAGCCAAGGTGCTCAAATATTCTACGTACAATTCTATTTTTGCCTATATGAATAGTGATGAGTACTTCATTTTTACCATTATCTCCATATACGATCTCATCTACTTCAGCTTTGCCATCTTCTAAATCTAAACCAAGTTTGATTTTCTCCAATTCTTCGGGCTTTATATTCTTGTCTAAAGTTGCGAGGTAAATTTTCTTCACTTTATATGATGGATGGGAGAGTTTGGTTGTAAGGTCTCCATCATTTGTCAATAACAATAGACCGGTTGTATTTCTATCTAATCTGCCTACTGGGTATATCCTTTGTTGGTATTTTGGCTGGACAATTTCTGTAACTGTTTTTCTACTTTTTTCGTCAGATAGCGTCGTAATGGTGTTTTTAGGTTTGTTCATTAGGACGTAAACTTTTTTCTCTTCTACCCGAATAGTTTTACCTTCGAAGGTAACGATATCACTAGGGAGTACGGTGTATGCAGGATCTGTTTGGACATTGTTATTTACCAATACCTTACCTTGTTTCACAACTTCTGCTGCTGTTCTTCTTGAAAAAAGGCCAGCATGTGCTAAGTACTTATTCAGTTTTAATGGCTCTGAATTTTTGTTTTCTTCGATTTTTGGTGTTGGTTGAGTTTTTTTCTCAACGAGCGGTTTAACTGGTTTTATAACCTCTTTAACTTTTTTAGGGGCTTCTAATTTAGCTAATTCTCCATCGACAATACGCTTTATTTTATTAGGAAAGGATTTTTCTGTTTTTTCAAAAATGACTTCATCTTTAGATTTTTCTTTTGTTATGAATTTAGAGAAATCTCCTTTGAAGACTTTTTTTTGCTTAGAATTACGCATTATTAGAAAGAATTTAAATGCAAAGATAAGGTTTTTCCCTTATTTAGAATGCTAAAATAAAAATGCCGACCAAAATATTCGTTTTGTCGGCATTATTATCCCTTTTTAAGCAGAAATGGAGTCTACTTTGTCACCTTCATAGTAAGTGTGTAATCTGATTGTTTTATTGTTTTATCTTTCTCAGGGTGAGGATCAAGTGAAGTAATGTTTAGAAAAAGATTTGAAAAGATGGTATCTTTTTTTTCAGTTTTACCTACAACAAATGTCGAATCTAGTTTGGAAGTGTTGCCTTCAGTGAGCTTAAAAATAATAAATGCTTCACCTTGTCGGATGCATGTGACACCGATAGGACATCTTGATTCATTGATTTTGGTGATTTCAAGGTTTTTTTTGTCGTCCACTTTGTAACTTTCTCCAATTTTGAATTTTAATTCAGAAAAGACATCTGTATCATTATCAGAACAAGAAAATAAAAATAGAGCCGCAGCAATTATCAAAATGTTTTTAAAGTTCATAGTATTGTATTTTAATTTATTAGTAAGACTACGATGTATGACTCAAAAGTTAGTATAATATGGTAAAAAGAAATGTTAAATTATTTATAACAGTAGCTGTATGCATTTTATATATAGAAATTATTAATTCTCAAAGTGCTGTAAAAGAATTACTTGTAAAGAGTGAATGGACAAAAAAGGAATTAGTAGAAGGTTTAAAATGGGAATACATCCACACAAGGGATTCTTCTATTTTTAATTCTAGACAACATATACACCTCCTTCGTATCTCAAAAGGAAGCAAAAACCTTCAATTAGCAGTGGCAAAGACAACACCAGATGAAGGTACGTTGACTAGTGAATTGGCAAAAGCGAATAATGCAATTGGTGCAGTAAACGCCTCATTTTTTAATGTAAAAACGGGCCAATCGGTTAACATGATAAAGCAAAATGGAAAGATTGTCGATACTACTGTAATCAATAAAGGTAAGTACAGTTCTCACCAAATGGGTGTTTTTGTTTTTGACGGTCCTCAAGCCCAAATTTTACAAAGAGACACCAGCATGGGTAAGCATTGGGATGAAAGACTGAAATGGCCAAATGCCATCGAATCTGGACCTCTGCTAATCTTGGATGGTAATGTTGTCTCCTTGGTAGACAATGCTTTTAATAAAAATAGACATCCAAGGACTTGTGCTTGTATTACTGATGACGAAGTGATATTACTCACTGCTGATGGTCGCAGTAATGAAGCTTATGGGTTGAGTTTATTTGAACTTACAGAATTATTGTTAGCGTTAGAATGCACCTCTGCAATAAATTTTGATGGAGGTGGTTCTACAACGATGTATGTGGATGAGGGTAGTGCTGCTGGGGTAGTAAATATGCCTTGTGACAATAGAATTTTTGATCATGCTGGTGAGCGGAAGGTTGCTAATGCTCTGATGGTATTAAGGAAATAGAGGTCGCAACGATCGCATAGATTGCATAGGTAGCATAGATCGCAAAGACTGTATGGGTGGCATAGATAGCAAAGATTATTGTATAGTTAGCAAAGATTGCTTATATAATTTTAGCTAAGGACTAATAGCCATAGCCCATTTATCTTCACTCCAACTTTACATTTTAAGCTTTTTTGCTTTACCTCGATCCTAAAGGAGGGCAAAAAAGGATTGGGACGTAATTATTGCATAGGTGGCATAGATTGCATAGGTTGCATAGTTGGTTTATATTGAATAAATTATTTAAGCTAAAGACTAAAGACTAAAGACTAACAAGCCAATAGCCCATTTATCTTTACCTCAACTTTACATTTTAACCCAGATTACGCATTAGAAATTAACTGCAAGAAAATTATGCTTCATATTAGTTTCAGTACTCAATTTTCCGTCTTTATTCAGCTAAGGCTGCAAAAATTATTGGAGAAGCTAAAATCCAGTTGGTTTTAGTTCGCTGCTAAATTGATATTTCGGATATCAATTTTTTACGCAGCTCATGTGCTTCACTACTATTTTGCCTAATTTCCTTTCGAAAAAAGTCCAATGCGTAATCTGGGTTTAAGCTTTTTTGCTTTACCTCGATCCTAAAGGAAGGTAAAAAAGGATTGGGGGCGAAATTATTGCATAGGTGGCAGAGATTGCGTAGGTCGCATAGTTGGATTATATTGAATAGATTATTTAAGCTAAAGACTAAAGACTAACAAGCTAATAGCCCATTTATCTTCACTCCAACTTTCCTTATGACAATTTCATCTGCTCTACCGCATGATTAGCAGCCCTTGCTGTCAGTGCCATAAAAGTAAGTGACGGATTTTGACAAGATACAGTAGGCATGCAGGCCCCATCAGATACATAGACATTATCACATAAGTGCATTTGATTCCACCCATTAAGTAGACTTGTATTTGGGTCTGTACCCATTCTGACTCCGCCCATTTCGTGTATATCTAAACCAGGTGCTTGCTCCGTGTCGATCTTTGTAATGTTTTCTAATTTTGCTTTCTCAAACATGGCAAAGGTTTCTTTATAAAAATCCTCCATCATGGCTTTGTCATTTTCATCATAATCTACATCGATTGCCAATTGTGGGATACCCCATTGATCTTTGAGCTCCGGATGTAAGGTGACTTGATTGTTTTCTTTTGCTAAAGTCTCGCCCATCATCATGGCAAAAATATTCCAATCTCCATATTTTAGTTCATCTAGGTTTTTGGCAAGTGTGTGGCCTACACCATCTTCGTTGGCGTATTTTCCTTTGTCCAAGCTCACATAGATGGCATATCCTCTTTTGAAAGTCTCTGTAGAAGCTTTTAAGTTTTTAAACCTTGGCATATAAAGTGCTGCTGGTTTTCTACCTACATAGGAGAAGTCTTTATCACCTGTGTAGGTGGCCGATACACGTGCGCGGTAGTTATGGAAAATAACATTTTTACCTAGAAGGCCATTATCATTGCCCAATCCATTGGGGAAGCGTGTTGATTTTGAATTGAGGAGTACTAAGTTGGTATTAAGTGTACCTGCATTGAGGAAGATGATTTTTGCATTGACCAATTTAGTTTCTTTAGATTCAGCATCTACATATTCTACGCCTGTTGCTTTTTTGAGTGTATCATCGTATACTACAGATTTTACTACAGCATTGGGAATGATGGTTAAGTTGCCAGTTTTTTTAGCCCATGGAATAGTGGATGAGTTAGCACTGAAGTAGGCTCCAAAAGGGCACCCTCGCTCACAGACGGTTCTATTTTGGCAAAGGCCTCGACCTTGTTGCCTATGGATATCTCTTACTTCGGTAAGGTGGGCAATACGCGAATACACGAGATGTCTATCCGTATAGTTTTGCTTTATAAAATCTACTAAAAACTGTTCGCCACAAGAGAAGGGTAGGGGCTTTAAGAAGTCACCATCAGGTATGACGTCAATGCCATCTTTATTGCCAGATACGCCTATGAAATGTTCTACTTTGTCATACCAAGGAGCAATGTCTTTGTACCTTATCGGCCAGTCGACAGCATAATTATCTCTTTTTGGACCTTCAAAATCATAATCGCTCCATCTTTGTACTTGACGTGCCCAAAGTAGCGACCTGCCACCTACTTGATATGGTTTTATCCAATCAAAAGGTTTTGTTTGTACATAAGGATGATCGGCATCTTTTGAAAAGAAATGTTGTGTATCTTCTCTGAATGCATAGCACTTAGCGGCTATAGGATTCTGCTCCAAAAGGTCTTCTGGGAGCAAACCACGATTTTCCATTTGCCATGGATTGAGGTTGGTCGTGGGGTAATCTACATTGTGCTGCACATCTCTACCTCTTTCTAATATCAGTGTCTTTAAGCCTGCATCACAAAACTCTTTTGCAGCCCAACTTCCAGTCATACCGCCACCTACAACAATTACATCATACTCCATATTTAACTAATTTTTACACATCCTTGAAATTCTCCAGGCACCAATTTATAACCCACGAGATTGGTCATATAAGGTTCTTCTGTTTTATAATAATGTACCGCACCTTTTTTTATAGTGGACAAGAATCCTTCTATGAGTTCTGAAGATTTTGCTGCATCATTCCAAAAGTTTTGAATGACATCAGGTGTTAATTCAGAAACCTTATATTGCAGCTCACCTTTTAGTTTTGACTTCAATGCTTGAAAACCGGAAACAAAAGTATTACGCTTACTTGTACTAATAATCTGATCTGCATATTTTAGTACAAAATCTGTGGACTTGCTAGCATTCACTTCTTCCTTGATTGGTAGAATGGATTGTTTGATCGCACTGATAATTTTGATATCTTCCTCACTAAGTTTTAGATTGGTAAAGCCCTCTACGTATTTTGTACCACAATTGGTAAGCCATATTGAAGCTATACCGAGTGCTGGAATGAGTTTTAACGATTCTCTTCTATTCATATTATTCCCATTATTTAGATGAAATACATTATTAACATGTGAAAATAGATAAAAAATTGTAAAATATTAAAGAGGAGCACTATTTTTTTATTAGGATGATGATAGCTTGATAGCAGATATCGATCCTTTAGCCTGCTGAATAAATATCCTACAGCCTAAAGGAAGGCAAAAAAGGATTGGGGCGTAATTATTTCATAGGAAGCAAAGATTGCATAGATCGGAAGGATCGCATAGAATTTTTTATTATTTAGTTTTTTCATAATGTGTTAATTATCAATGTTTTAGTCGAAATTTTGTTGCAATTATTTTAGAAAATTAAATAATTTATAAAAATATTGTTATTTAAGTTTAGGGATTATCTATTATTATCTCACTTATGTGTATTCAAATTAATAAAGTTAAATCATAGTGGGTTACAAAAAATTAAATGACGAGGATTTAGTGCCATTAATGAAGGCAGATGATAAAAGAGCTTTTGAGGAAATCTATCATCGATATTGGCTAAAGCTTTATTTGTTTGCACACAATCAGATTGGCAAAAAAGAAGAAGCAGAAGATTTAATTCAAAATTTATTTGAAAATCTTTGGAAGAAAAGACACGATTCAAATATCAGAAATTTGTCAACTTATCTGATGGTTTCGGTTAAGTATTTGGCTTTAGCGCATATTAAGTCTATGATCAACTTGCGTAAATTCCAAGAATATCTGATTTTTCAGGAAATATACGCTACAACGTCTGCCGAAGATATTATCAATTATTCAGATTTGCAAAAAGCGGTAGAAAACGCGATGAAAACATTACCTGAAAAAACAGTTGAAGTTTTCAAAATGAGCAGGTATGACAAAAAATCGGTGAAAGAAATTGCAGGATATTTGAATCTTTCTGAAAAAGCGGTAGAGTACCACATTACTAAGTCGCTAAAAGTCCTAAAAGCTGAGCTCAACACATTCAATTTTAACGCTAATTAATTGAGGTGGTAAACCTTTATAATTTTAAATTCAACAAAAAATGACACAATACGATTTTGATAAATTGCTAGAAGAATATTTACGAGGTGAAACAACACCAGAAGAAGATATTTTTTTGGATGAATGGACAAAAAGACAACATCCTTCCCACACAGATGTACTATCCAAAAGTGAAGAGACTAGTCTAAAAACCAAGATGTGGAAACACATTACCTACCGATCCTTTAATACAGAGATTAAGCTTTTTAATTATAAATACATTGGAATAGCAGTAGTTTTTTTGTCCTTTCTCGCTGCATTTATCTGGTATAATATGAGATCAGATATTCAAAAACCGGACAGTTACAGGGGAATTGAAATGAAGAATACTACGGCAGTTGCTCAACTGATTACACTCAAAGATGGCACCACTGTCAACTTGCAGCCCAATAGTACCTTGACTTTTTCTGAAAAGTTTGATCAACAAAATAGAGTCGTGTATTTAAAAGGAGAGGGCTTCTTTGATGTAAAGCGAAACGCTTCAAAACCTTTTTTTGTATATGCGGGCAATTTGGTGACAAAAGTATTGGGTACAAGTTTTACGGTAAAGTCTTATGACCATGAAAAAATATCGGAGGTGATTGTGGTCAGTGGGAAAGTGATTGTATATAAAGCAGACGTAAATAGTAAAGGAAAAGTTATATCTCAAAAAGCTTTTCTTACACCCAATAAAAAAGTAGTTTTTGAAAAGACAACCAATGAAATAAAAACTGCACTTGTAGATAAACCTGTGGTTTTAGTACCCCCCAAGTCTGTGGAAACTTTCTTATTCAAAAAAGAATCAGTTACAGAGGTGTTAAAAAAGCTAGAAAAAATGTACGGTGTAGAAATCATACCCGTAGATGAATTGAAAGGATGCGATTTTACGGGTGATTTAAATGATCTGGATTTGGATGCTCAATTATATTTTATTACTAACTCCATAAATGGATATTATGAAAAACAAGAGACAAAGATTTTGATATTCAGTAAGGGGTGCTGATTTTTTTCATCCTATTTTTTAGAACCTACTGAGATGATAGGTTGAAATTAATACCCTAATATAAAGACGATGTTCCTCGGATGAAGTTTCCAAATTAATGATAAATGAGCTAAACCTTTTCAACGCTATTTTGATCCATGATCATTGAAGTTTTTACAGAATGATAAAATGGGAATGGTCAAAAAGTATGAAATAAAATTGCCAAATACAATTATTTAAAAAAGTTATTAAAAAAACAAAACTTATACAAATGAAATTTAATTTTTACACAAGTATTAAATACAATATCAATTTTAAGTTGATTCAGCTTATACTGATGGTCTTTATAGGATCAAATTTATTCGCCAACAAGCGTACTAATCAGAATGTTTTGAATCAATCAGTTTCTATCAATGTTAAAGCTGTTGAATTCGGAGATGTTCTTTCTGAAATTGAAAGACAGACTACGGTAAAGTTCATTTTTAGTAATATAGCCGTTAAAAATACGGAAAAAGTGAGCCTTAGCGTAGTGTCTGAAAGACTATCCATTGTGTTGCCAAAACTATTGAATCCATTACAAATTTCTTATGAAGTGGTCGGATCGCGTGTTTTATTAAAAAAGATCGATAAAAGAATTGGCTTACAACAAAACTTAAAAGAAGACACCTATTTAGATCAGAACACAAAGGAAATAGTGGCCCGATTTATTATTAGTGGTACTGTGACAGATGACAAAAACCAACCTCTTGCCGGAGCGACCATCATGTTAGATGGTTCATCTATTGGATCTATTTCTGATGTAAATGGCAAGTATACCCTCGGCCTAGAAGACGAGTTCAAAAATGAAAACTTACGGGTGAGTTATGTTGGGTATCAGGAGCAAGTTGTTGCCATTGGAGGAAGAACTGTTATAGATATTGTTTTGAAAGAAGGAAACGCACTAAACGAAGTAATCGTGGTAGGATATGGTATACAAAATAAACAAAAAATTTCGACTGCCATTTCTTCGGTAAAGATGGAAGATATAGATCAGGGAGCAGGTTATAATCCAGTCAGGATGTTGCAAGGAAGAACATCTGGTGTTAATATTGTAAGTCCATCTGGTGTTCCTGGGGCAAAGCCAGTCGTACTGATTAGGGGGGTGGGTTCAATTAGCGGATCAAGTGCTCCACTTTATGTCGTGGATGGAGTGCCCAATGAAGGCGGATACCCTAATATCAATCCGAATGACATTGAGTCAATGGAGGTACTCAAAGACGCATCAGCTGCGGCTATCTATGGGAGTAGGGCTAACAGTGGTGTAATACTCATTACTACCAAGTCAGGTAAGTCAGGTAAAACATCCATATCACTGGATTCATGGATGGGTACAGGTACAATTGCCAATGATATCGAAATGGCTAACTCTCAAGAATATAGCAATGTTATGCAACTTGCTGTGGATAATCATAATAAACAAAGAGGTACGTCTTTAAAATTTTATGCACCTCCAACAGATCAGATTGAAGAAACGGACTGGACAAAAGTTATATCTAGATCAAGCGCTAAATCTTTTAATCATAACCTATCCTTAAGTGGTGGCAATGATAAAACTTCATTTTACACTTCATTTGGAGTTTTTAACCAAGAAGGAATATTTCTGAAGAGTAATTACGATCAGTATTCTTTTCGAATCAAAGTTGGCCACGAAATAAGTCCCTATATAAAATTGAACACCAACTTATCGTTGAATCTTACAGACAGAGTCCTATTGGAGGAAGAGAATAGTGGGTTAAAAATATTGAGAACCGCTAGGGAGGAACAACCTTGGTACAGCCCTTTTACCTCGACAGGTGCTTATAAAGTGAATGGTGTACAACTGATAAGACATAACCCATTAATGTTAATCAACGAGGAGGACTGGACATCAAGTAGGTATGAAGGTATAGGTACCATAAGCCTTGACATCAAACCATTCAAAGGTTTTAAATATACGCCTTCAATTAAATCTTTTGGTTCTTTTTTTGATGAAAAGAAGACTATTACCGAAAGCATGGTGGCACGTGCTCAGAGTGCAGGGTGGGGAGCAATTGCCCAAAATAAAAATACAGATTTACGTTATATCATAGAAAACTTATTCCAATATACAAATCAAGTTGATGATTTAGAATATAGTATACTTGCAGGTCATTCTTTTGAAAAATTAAGTAGCGAAGATTTCGGTGCGCTGAGTGACAACTATGCAAATGGAGCTTTTCCTTCTAGTAACTTTGGATTAATCAATGCCGGTCCGAATATTTATGCATCAGGTATTGGATTTAATGCCTTTGCGCTAGAATCTTATATTGGAAGAATCAATTTGGCTTATCAAAATAAATATATGTTAAACGCCAGCATAAGGACAGATGGAGCATCTAAATTTTCACCTGAACAACGGTATGGAACTTTTCCATCCGTCTCGGCTGCTTGGTTATTAGGCAACGAAAACTTTCTTAAAAACCAAAATGTCGTAAACGATTTAAAACTTAGAGCGAGTTTTGGGGTGACGGGAAGTATATCAGGTGTTGGAAATTTTGCTTCTCGATCACTTATAACGGCAGGAACCAACTCTTACAATGGACAGTCTGGATTTGCACTATCGCAAATTGGTCAAAATCTTACATGGGAAAAAGCACAGCAAATTAACTTTGGTATCGATGCTGGGTTGATTAAAAACAAATTGAACCTTACGGTAGATGTATTCCAGCAAAAAACAACTGATCTTCTTTATAACAAACCTATTCAGTCTACATCAGGATTTTCTACTGTAGCTGCCAATATTGGTACAGTACAAAACAGAGGGATAGAGTTGTCACTTTCTGGCAGAATAGTGGACAAAGACTTTAAATGGGATTTATCAGGGAATATATCATTTGTTAAAAACAAATTGGTATCCTTACTAGATGACGTTCAAACATTGATTGTCCCTGCATCTGGAAGTGGATTATTTGGAGGCCAAATGCATGCCTTGATTGTAGGTCAACCCATTAGTACTTTTTACATGTTTAAGCAAACAGGTATTTATCAAAATGATTCTGAAGTACCTGAGAAATTATTGGCTAAAGGCGTAAGAGCTGGTGATGTAATATACACAGATGTAAATGGTGACGGTGACATTTCTGATGCGGATCGAATGAATGTTGGTAAAGCCATTCCTGATTATTTTGGAGGCATTACTTCTGAATTTTCATATAAAGGACTTGAGTTGAATATATTTTCTCAATTTTCAGTTGGAAATATGGTAATGGCTTCATGGAAAGGTGTGAATGGTACTGAAGGGACAGACCACCTTGGCAACGCATTTTCGAATACAAGACTTTTAGATGGTACAACGGTTGAACAATTTTTTGGAATTAGTAAATTTGCTGCAAACAATTATTGGAATGGACCGGGCACAAGTAATACCATGCCACGACCTGTTCGCAGAGGTGTTCATACGGGATATGGAGCAGCAGGATATAATTTTTTGACAAGTACCCGATTTTTAGAAGATGCTTCTTATTTTAGATTCAGGACAATTACCCTTGCTTATAATGTTCCCACCACATTAGGCCATATAAATAAACTCGTCAATTCCATCAGAGCTTTTGTCACATTCGACAACTTTTTGACATTTTCAGAATACACAGGATATGACCCTGAGCAATCTCTTACTACCAGCCCAGGTGATGCAAACTATGGCGTTGATTTTGGTCTACAACCTTCTTTAAAAACCATTCTTTTTGGTTTGAATTTTAAATTCTAATTTTTAAATATTATTAAAATTCTATATATGAAAAATAATAACAAATATATTTCGCAAAAATTTACCTTAATCCTCTTTATAGGTATCACATTGTTAGGTTGTTCTAAGGAATTGGACGAAGTCAAGCCTAAAAATGGAATACTTCAGGAGCAATTGAGTGATACTGATTTAGGTAAGCTTCGCAATGGAGTATATGCACAAGTTGAGGCTGGATTTTTTGGATTTGCCTTTGATTTTGATGTGAAATCAGAAAATTTTAGAGGAGGTCCTGGATTTAGCTTAGTAGATGCGGCCAATATGGCTCCTTCTGATAATAATCTGTTAACATTATGGAGAAGGGCTTACAATCCTATTGCAGATGTAAATTTTCTATTGGAGACTATAGAAAAATCTACAGTGAATAATCCATTGGTTCAGACTTACAAAGGTGAAGCATTGTATTTTAGGGCTTTGTTATATTATCAGCTTGTTACCCGATGGGGAGGTGTTCCTCTTTTGACATCTAGAACTTTTGAGGTAGTGCAGCGTTCAAGCGAAGGCGAAGTTTGGGCACAGATTATTGCTGACTTGAAAGCAGCCGAAATCTTAATCCCAGATTTATCCAATAAATTTTTCGTTTCAAAACAAGCTGTTCAGGCTTTACTATCAAGAGTTTATTTAGATAATGGTGATAAGCAAAATGCAATCACTTATGCAGATTTAGTTATCAATTCTGGTAGATTTAACCTCACCTCAGATTCAAGTAGTTTTGCCACCAATTTTGTGGCCAATACCACAAGTAGAGAGGTGGTTTTTGCTTTTGTCAATAACAACACTAACAATAGAAAACTGTATTATCAATTAGTAAATGATGTAGATCCAACGTGGAATTATTCTCCCAATCTAAATCTCTTTACCAATCTATATAGGGACGCTCCGAATAGAGTGGGTGATAAAAGAAGAAGAGCTGTTTTTTCAAATGACAATACCAGACTGATTAAATTCCCTAATGGTAAGTCAGGCCAGCAATTGGTTACAACGACCAATGCCGATGCAACACCAGTGATTGTTTGTAGATTATCTGAAATGTTCCTGATTAAAGCCGAAGCACAGGGTCCTAGTGTAGCAGCCCAAACCACTTTGGCTCCTTATTTGGCTGCAAGATACACTACCCCCACCGCTCCGGGAATAATTGCAGCATTGACTGAAATAGAATTCCAAAACCTGATACTTGACGAAAGAAATCGCGAGTTTTATGGTGAAGGGTACCGCTGGTTTGACATAAAAAGAACTAAAAGGTTAGATCTTTTACCCTCTCTTAATGGTCGTAATTATCTGTTATATTACCCAATACCACTCTTAGAACTTGATTTAGCAAAGTATACCCAAAATCCTGGCTACAATTAATTAATGTAAACGATTTGAAAGTGAATGCACTGTCAAGTTTGACTTATCTATTGAGAGGAAGTTCTTATTTTGTTTCTCAAGGTACTAGGTTTGACTTCTGTTTTTTACAGGTAATATTACTGAGAAACTTTTCGGGAACAAAATACCTCTGTATCTTGCACAGTGCATTTTTTTTTACCAATACAAGATACCCCAAAATCAAATATGTAATATAAGATGCAAAATTTTCAATTAAAACTTGCCCTTTTGCTTATTAGTGTCATTATGATACAATGTGACTCCTCTATGAATCAAGGTGTTTCGAATGAAGAAATGTTATTGGTTTCATTTTCAACAAGTGCGGAGGAAACAACGATAAATAAACCTATATCATTTGTCGGTACTACAAATAATGTTGAGAGTGGAATTGTCTCTTGGCAATGGGATTTTGCTGATGGTGCTCCTATAGTGTTTTCAAAAAGTACATCGCATACATTTAATTTTGCAGGAAGTTTTTTGGTGAAATTGACGGTTAAAAGTAAATCTGGCAAAACGGCCGAATATAGTAAGAGGATATTAGTTAAAAATGATAGATTACCAGAGTATGGCAATCTTATAAGCATAAAAGAAAAGTTATCCATGTTGTATCCTAAGGTGATGGTTGCTGCTCATCGAGGTTATACTCTGGATTATCCTGAAAACTCTGTTGAATCGCTACTCGATGCAGCTGTGCATAATGTGAATCTTACAGAAATAGATGTAAGACTTACCTTAGATAATGAACTGGTAGCCATGCACGATGCGAATACTGGTCGAACTACTAATCAAAATGTTGCCGTAGCTGAAAAAACACTAAAAGAACTTAAACAATTAAAGTTGATGCATAAAGGGATAGTAACAAACATAGCTATTCCAACATTAAAAGAATATCTTGAAGCGGCAAAGGGCAAAATTTATGTAGCTATAGATGGGTCAAAACTTAATACGCCATTTTTTTTCAATAAAATCTACAATACGGTTGCAGCTCTTAATATGATTGATATGGTCTTGATCTATACCACATCTGCTCAGTCTGCAGAAAGTCTCTTAAAAATAGACAAAACCGTAAATATCCTTCTAGGTGCTGGCAATGCCACTGACTATAGCAATGCTGTAAATCTGAGACCTGGGGCGGTGGTCTGGCATCTTTCATCATCTACACTGAGCCCACTTTATACCAATGAACCAACAAAAGCTGGTATTAAGCTATGGGCAAATGCTTATGTTAACAGTGCAGATGTGCCTCCTTCGGCAGGAAGAGACCCTGTTATTTCAAATCTTATGGATAATCAGGTTTCTATTATTCAAACCGATTACCCCTCAGAAATAATAAATTTTCTAAAAAATCAATCACTATGGTTAAAATAAACGACAAAAAGCATTTGTTCTTTGGCAGGTTTCATCTATTCATGTTTATTGTTTTTCATTCTTTAGTGTATAGTAGTTGTACCACGAGTAAAACCTTGCTACAAACTTCCCCAATGAATGAGGTTATCAAAATATTAAAGTATCCTGATGAGAAGGTTATCTTAATATCTGCCCATAGAGGAGATTGGAGAAATGCCCCTGAAAACTCATTACAGGGACTTAAGAACTGCATAAAAATGGGAGTTGATATTGTAGAATGCGATCTAAAATTGACAAAAGATAAGCATCTTATTATATTGCATGACAATACTTTAGACCGTACTACGTCTGGAAAGGGAAAACCAGAAGATTATACTTTAGCAGAGATAAAGCAATTGCGATTAAAAGACGGAGCAGGTCACACTACCATTCACCTCATTCCAACTTTAGATGAATTCTTAGCTGAGGCTAAAAACAAGGTAGTCATTTGCATAGATAAAGGATTTCCATATTTTGAACAAGCTATGGCAGCCTTTATTAAAATGGATATGGTTCATCAGATTATTTATAATATTCCTGCCATGACAACCGATAGTTTATTGGCTCGTAATCTTCAAGGTATGAACGATAATGTGATGTTGAATTTGCTTGGGTTTCCAAATGATACTCTAAAAGCGCAGAATTTATTAAAATCATACAGCGATAGAAAGAATGTTATTATGCACCCTACTTTCGCTGTTGACACAATACCATTTGTAAAATGGATGAAGGCCGTAAAAGCGTCAGGAATCCATCTATGGTTGAATGCTTTATGGCCTGAGCACAACGGGGTTCATGATGATAATAGAGCAGTAGAACAAGACCAGCCTGATGAAAGTTGGGGTTGGCTTATCAGGCATGGAGTCACCATTATACAAACCGATAGACCTTTTGAATTGTTAAAATATTTACGTAAAAAAGGACTTCGCCCATCACACGAATTGAAAGTTAAAACCTCATAGACATCTATTCAGATCAAGGATTTTAGCTAACTTAATAAACCCATTATTTAGTTTATATGTCTGCTATTGGCACCTTTTACCCGAATATGCCAAAAGTGTATTTTCCTACATGTATGTTGTATTTTGTAAATTCATAAGTACAATATAATCATCAATTTATTAAAAATGAAAAGAAAGTTACTGAATTTTTTTGAACCCTTTCCATCTATACCCGTCACAGGCACGAATGAAGAAATTAAGAAAAAATATTTTGTATCAAAATGGAGCGTATTTCTGTCTGCCACATTAGGGTATGCTCTTTTTTATGTATGTCGACTCAGCTTAAGTGTACTAAAAAAGCCACTTCTAGACGAGCAAATTTTCTCAGCAGGACAGCTTGGCACTATAGGCTCCGCACTCTTTTTTACCTATGCTATTGGTAAATTATTAAATGGCTTTTTTGCTGATGGCAGAAATATCAATCGTTTTATATCCTTTGGTTTAATGGCAACAGCCTTGTGCAACCTCATTTTGGGATTCTTTCCAAACTTTATGGTATTTATGGTCATTTGGGGCTTAAGTGGCTGGTTTCAGTCTCAAGGGGCGGCACCTTGTGTTGTAGCCTTGACTCGTTGGTTTAAAGTAAATGAAAGAGGAACTTATTACGGTATATGGAGTGCCAGCCACAATATTGGTAAGGCCATAACTTTCACCTTACTTCCTTTTTTGATTAGTGTGGGAGGATGGCAGTGGGGATTTTGGGGTGCAGGTATTGCGGGTTTACTCGGTGCAGTCATGATCAAATTATTTTTATTTGACAGTCCCGGAAGCAGAGGCCTTCCTCCCGTTGATCATAATGAAGCTAAAGCGGATGATACGAACACAAATTTTGAGAAAAGTAATGTGGTGACTTCACAAAAATCGATGTTAAGAAACCCCTTTATATGGCTTTTGGCACTATCAAGTGCATTCATGTATATCAGTCGTTATGCCATAGAAAGTTGGGGTATATTTTACGCACAGACAGAAAAGGGATATAGTAATATTGAAGCTAGTGAGATTATCGGCATGACGGCTATTACCGGAATCTTGGGAACCGCTGTATCAGGTTTAATTTCTGATAGGCTCTTTAGTGGAAGTCGAAATGCTCCAGCATTAATATCGGGATTGCTCAATTTTTTATCCTTGACTTTATTTTTATTTTATCCCAACGCTAATTTTACAACGGATGTAATAGCAATGTTGATTCATGGCTTTGCTATAGGAGTGCTAATAACATTCTTAGGAGGACTTATGGCTGTAGATTTGTCACCTAAAAATGCTACAGGTGCTGCAATGGGACTAGTGGGGATTGCAAGTTATATTGGTGCTGGTATTCAGGAACTGTTGAGTGGCTTTCTTATAAGTAATAGTCAAACCACTTTAAATAATCAAATTGTTTACGACTTTTCAGTCGCCAAGTATTTTTGGTTAGGCTCAGCAATTCTTTCAGTAATCATTGCTTTGTCAGTATGGAAGGCCAAGGTTGAGAATTAATAAATTGTATTACATATCTATAAATGGACATTTATTTTAATACTTTGTTTTGAGTATCATTCTTTTTTAAATCGATATAGGTCAATGATCTTTGACATGAGGGCTTAAAGTGCGATTATCCCCGTTTCAAAACTTTCTTACGAGGTAAAATGGGCCATTTTATCAAATGCCGCATCATTGATAGAATAAAGGATGAACTCCGGATATAATTGGTATTAATGCACCAATTTAAGACCAAACTGAAAGTTTCGTCTTTCAGTTTAAAAAACTTTATAGTTCAAAAACTCCATGTAGCTTCATAATAAATTTTCTTTTGACCAAATGGGAGTTAAGGATCTTCAAATCAGCTACTGACCACAACTTGGGTACGCAACCTCAGCCGCCCACTTTCACAATATATTTTAAAAAATCATTTAAAGTTGCACCATTATTTGACCAATAATCTTAAGTTTACGGGCTAAAATAAAAAATCATTTAAAGCACATGAAAAAACGAATACTCTTAGTCTTTATGACTAGCTTGATTCTAACATCGACATCGTTTAGCCAAACCTTAAAACCTTTACCACTTAAAGATTTATCTAATTTTAAATCGCAGGCTGGCAATTGGGCCATTGTCGGTGATGTGATGATGGATCCTTCAAAAGATGTAAACAAAAGTGGCAATGAAGGTATAAAAGCAACAGACGGATCTGGCGTTCTTTTAAATAGAAATGATGATAAAATAAAAAGTCATTTACTTACTGCTTGGGAGCATGGTGATATTGAAATTGAATTTGATTTTATGATGCCTAAGGGTTCTAACTCAGGCTTTTATTTACAAGGAAGATACGAAATTCAGTTGTTAGATAGTTGGGGTGTAAAAAATCCTAAATATTCTGACCTTGGTGGCATCTATAGAAACTGGGAAAATACGCCTGGTGACATTTACATGGGTAAAGCTCCTATGGTCAATGCCGCTAAAGCCCCTGGGTTATGGCAAAAGATGTATATCTCTTTTAATGCACCCAGATTTGATAAATCAGGTAAAAAAATTCAAAATGCTCGATTCAATTTAGTTAGAGTTAATGGTGCCATTATTCATGAAAACATTGAAGTACCTCTACCTACGGGTGGTCCTGTTGATAAGAAAGAGACCGCTAAAGGCCCAATCATGATACAAGGTGATCACGGTGCCGTTGCGTTTAAAAATATAAAATATCGAATCTTAGATAATGATCCCATCACTGTTGGTCCTGTAAGCTATAAATATTGGGAAGGTCCATACACTTATGAGACAGACTATAAGGATAAAGCTCCTAAAAAGTCTGGTGTTTCAAAAGATGGTCTTACGTGGGAAGTTTCAGATGTAGAAGACTTTTTTGCACTACATATGAAGACAGAAATAGATGTACCTTACGATGATCAATATTATTTTGAACCGACATACAACGGGTACTTAGCTGTATATATTGATGATGCAATCGTATTTAAGAATACAGGTGCGTGGTTTTGGGATAAAATTAGTCAGCCAGCATTTAATTTGACAAAAGGTAAGCATAAGATGGACGTTTTTTACAGTAGGTCTGATGCTTGGAGGTCACCAGCTTTAGCATTGTTTATGGGATCAAATAGATTGGCACCTCAACCTCTGCACGCTCCTTCATCGTACTTTGTTAAAAGCTTCACGGCTCCACTTCACGTCAATGTGCAAGGTGAACCAATCATTTTAAGAGCATTTTTAGACTTTAAAAAGGATTATAAATTGCGACGTACTCATACAGTGGGTGTGGGTGATCCTTCAGGAATGAATTATGTTTTTGACAACGCATTGGGTACTTTGTCGTGCATATGGAGGGGTAAATTTGTAGATGCTACACCAATGTGGAATGACCGAGGTGATGGTTCTTTTAGACCTTTGGGAGATGCTATTTATTTAGACAACACGCCTCAATTAGATATTTTAGCTTCAGAATCAGCTCCCTTCTCTACAAGTTTTGGTGATGAAGAATTCAGATCAAAAGGATATGTGATCAATGAATTTACTAAAACACCCACTTTTAAATACACCATTAAGGGTATGGACGTAGAAGATCAATCCTATGCCGATGCTGTATCAAATAGTATGATTAGATCTTTAAAGGTCACTAATGTAAAACCTGGAACACACTTTAGAATTGCGCATGGTGATCGAATTGAAAAAATAAATGAAACAAACTATTTGATTGACGGTAACTATTATATTCAAACATTGAGTATGCATAAAGTGAGAGAGATCAATGGTAAAAAAGAGTTAGTGGCCACAGTGCCTGACAATGGTGTAGTAAGTTATTTCTTAAGCTGGTAATTTAAACCTTTAAACACAAATTAATAAAAGATGAAAAATAAATATATTGTACTAATAGGATTCTTGATTGTCTTATCCAATTCAATAAAAACGAATGCGCAAGATGATCCAAATGCACCACCTGTGAATAAAGCAGCTTTAAGAGTTGCCGCAGAAAATGACTATTATCCCATTGTGACACTTGCGGTACCCGAAGGCATACTTTTAGAAATTGGGGGCGTTGCCACTTTGCCAGATGGTAGGGTAGCCGTATCGACCAGAAGAGGAAATGTGTGGATGATAGAAAATATTGCCGCAAAAGATGGAAGATGCAATTATAAGCTTTTTGCATCGGGACTTCACGAGCCTCTGGGATGTACTTATCAAGATGATGCACTACTTGTAGCTCAAAGAGGAGAGTTGACAAGACTTAAAGATACCAATGGAGACGGTATAGCGGATGTATATGAGACGGTTTATGCATGGCCTTTGAGTGGCCATTACCATGAATATAGCTTTGGACCGGCCTTGACACCAGAAGGAGATTATTACGTTACTGGCAATGTAGCTTTTGGTGACCAAGAATGGTGGAGAGGCGAAAGCAAAGTGCCAATGAGAGGATGGACTATGAAAATTACGAAAGACGGTAAAATGACACCTTTTGCTACGGGTATGCGTTCTCCAGCGGGTTATGGTATCATAGATAATGAATTATTCTATTCTGATAATCAAGGTGACTGGGTGGGCTCAGGTGCGATCTGGAATGTAAAAAAAGGAAGTTTCATTGGTCATCCAGCAGGATTGAAATGGACTGACAAAATAGCCAATTCGCCCGTCAAACTTACTTATGAACAACACAAGGGTATTGCTGACCATATGCAAGTAAAAAATGACAAAGGTGACTATATAAAACCAGACAATGACCAAAACAAGCCCTTTGTAACACTTTATGACCTCAAAGACAAATTGCCAGAACTTCAAATGCCAGCAGTATGGTTGCCTCACGGTATTTTGGGTATTTCTAATTCTGAGATCAAAGTAGATAAGACAGAAGGCAAATTTGGTCCTTTCCCTGGTCAAGTATTTGTTGGAGATCAAGGCCAAAGTAAAATCATGCGGATATTCTTAGAAAAAATAAATGGTGAATATCAAGGTGCTGCTTTTGATTTTAGAAGTGATTTTCAGTCTGGAGTTATGCGTATGGATTGGCTCAACGATGGTAGTCTTATCGTAGGCCAAACCAATAGAGGTTGGGGTTCTGCAGGTGATAAAAATGAGGGTATCCAAAGATTGTATTGGAATGGAAAAACCCCATTTGAAATGAAGGAAGTACGGGCAATGCCTGATGGTTTTGAGATCGTATTTACAAAGCCAGCAGATGAAAAAACACTAAAAAATCTCAATAATTTTGTTGGAAGATCTTTTATATTTAAATATTTTCCTGTGTATGGTAGCCCTCAAGTAAAAGAGGAATCTTTAAAAATTGAAGGGGTAAAAATTAGTGACGATGCTACAAAAGTAAGAATGGTCATTTCTAATCTTACCAAATACCACGTACACGAATTAGTGCTTTCAGGAGTAAAAGATAAAGATGGTAATGACTTACTCCATCCTACCGTATTTTATACATTAAATAATATTCCAGAAGGTAGTAAACTAGCCTCGACAGAACTTATAAAAACACGAGTTGCTCCTGCTAAGGCAAAAGCAGTTGCCAGCAAATCAAATAGCATTACTGCAAACAGTAGTGGCTTAAATAAACAAGAATTAAGAGCTGCAGCTGAGCCACTTTTAAAAAAATATACTTGTATAGCTTGCCATAATGAAAATAAAAAACAAATCGGACCGGGCTACAAGGATATAGCTAAAAGAAAATATTCAAACGAACGTATTTTACAACTCATTTATAATCCAGAGCCCAAAAACTGGCCAGAATATGCAGTGCCAATGGCTGCTATGCCACAGGTCAAAAAGGAAGATGGATTGAAGATTGCAGCTTATATTAATAGTTTAAGATAAAAATATTTTAAAAAATTTGTGAAATAAAATCTCTTAAGATATATTTGCTCTATATTATTTAACTCAATAAGGAAAACAATGAAAAAATTATTTACATTTTTATTTTTAGCATCATTTGCGTTAGTTGTTTCTGCGACTACAACTCCTGTGAAGCCAGCAGAAAAAATGAATCAAACGAAGCAAGTTGTCACTGATCAACTATTCAAACTTCAAGAAATTGATAGAATCTTAGAAGCTGAGAATTTGACATATTCACAATTGGCAGAAAAGTATCCAGATTTATTGGAAGAGACTCCAGTTGCTCCCGTGATGGAGGAAGGGGTATTTGATAAAGCTGCTGACTCTCCTTTAGGAATTCCAGGATTTTGGTGGGGATTTTGTTTAGGATGGGTTGGAATGTTAATTGTCTACCTTATGATGGATGAAGGACAAGACAGAAAAGATCAAGTTAAAAATGCTTTGTATGGTTGTTTAGCTTGGGCAGTTATTTGGGGTATTTTGTATTTTACTGTTCTTGGTGTAGCTTGGTTTGGAGACTCAGCCACAAAAACTGTACTTACAGCGGCCGCAGGAAATTGTTAAGAAATTTATATTGCATAAAATATGATTAGGCCCCGAATTGGGGCTTTTTCATTTATATTATTTTGATTTCGAATATGCGTAGATATATTTTAGTTTTATTGCTTGTTTCTATTACTACGGGACTTATTTCCCAAAACTCAGAATCCTATAAATCAAAGTTTACCATTATTGAAAAAAATGAGACTACCTTAAAGCAAAGCATTATAAAAGGCTTCGTTGAATTCAACAAATTGACCAATTCAACAAAAATGGATATCTATTTTCCTGAAAAACAAAATTGGGTCATCATAGATTCTATACTATTTAAATACAAGGGAGATAGCATCATTAACCAATCAAAAGTTAATAATCTGCAAGAAATATCAATTTTTAAAGAATTACTTAACATGCGTACGAATGACTTTGGTCTAAAAAGTTTAGGTTTTAAGGAGGGCAGTATAACGAAAGAAAAAAATGAAGTTTATATCGAATGGATTCCTGCAAATGGTTACGATAAATTTATTTCGAAAGCTACTACCTCGTTGAAAAATAATTTATTGCAAGCAGTAGTCATAACCGATGTTAATGATGTAGATATAAGTTCTATTTTTTTTGAAGATTATGAGGTGATAAACGGTATACCTATTCCAAAGTTGGTCAAACAACACGTTCGTGGCGAAAAATTAAATCTTTACAAACTAATAAGATTCAGTGATGTGGAAGTGCATTAATAGCAATCGCAATGGAAAGATTATAAGATTTCAATTCTTGATATTTTACATTTTCATTAATTTTAATCTGCTTTATGCCCAAAATAATTTAGATTTTACTTTTGTTTCTTCCGCAGTAGAATCTAAATTAAGTAAAAAGCAACCAACCGATTATTTAAAAAGTGCCAAAAATAATAAGGGCGAGATAGATGTCATTTTTACAGGTCTATTTTTGTTTTATAAAACATTTCTCTCCTCTCAAGATTTAAATGTATGTAATTTTCATCCGAGTTGTTCAGAATATGCTATTCAAAGTATTAAAAGAAAAGGATTGATACTTGGAGGAATGAAAGCATTTGATAGATTGGGTAGGTGCAATGGATTTAGCCCTGAGAAATATGTCATTGATATCGAAAGAAAACGACTAAAAGATCCAGTAGAGTGAGGATAATCATTTCAGTACTTATTATATTATTTACAAGATCTATCGCATTTAGTCAAGCGAAAGATCAATCAATATACAAAGACTCTCTGCAACAATATAGTTTTGCAAAATTTCTTTTTGATCAAGGTATGTACCAATCAGCGGCTGATGAATTTGAACGTCTAGTCTATCATCATCCAAACAACATTGCATATTTTTTCGAGCTATTAAAAGCCAACAGATTAGCAGGTAACTCTTCAATAATAAAAGAAAAGGTAGCCAATTACCCACAAAAAGATTTAAAAATCATGATGCAATTGTATCTTAGTTATATAAAAGTAGACGACATAGCTAATTCACGCTGGGTACTTGATACTGAGTTAAAAAATTACACCACCGCACAAATACAGAATAACTGCATAGTTGGTCAGTTATTGCTAGAACACAAGCCAAATCAAGCTCAATTGATTTTGCAGCAGCATGAAAACTTGGATGAAAGATTAAAAAATTTATTAGTCGTTCATAAAAACACAAAAAAGAAGAGCCCCCTTTTAGCAGGAATTTTATCCACATTAATACCGACTTCAGGTAGGCATTACGCCCGAGATCATAAAGATGCTATTTTCAGTCTCCTATTTATGGGCACCAGTGGTTTTCAAGCATACCGAAGATTTAAAAACAATGGTATCGAATCTCCCTCAGGGTGGGCCTATGCTGTAATTTTTGGAGGATTTTACACAGGCAATATCTATGGGTCAATAAAAGCAGCACAGCGATACAATAAATTAAAATATCAAAAAGTATACGATGGTACGAAAAGTTATTTTGATCTTTATTATAGGGATTAATATCTCATCTCTTGATGGCTTAAAAGGTCAAAGTTACGCTTCACTCGTAGATATCAACCATGCTGAGTACTTGTACCAACATGGTAACTATGATGCAGCTTTGATCGAGTTTTTGCGCTGTAATTATTTTCGAGTCAAATCAGATACAATAGATGTTTCAAAAAGAATCAGTGATCTATTTTTACAAAAAGGAGACTTTAAAAAAGCGTTAAACTACCTCGACCGATGGTATTTTGAAAATATCAACAATGAAGAGAAAAAGTTTGAAGCGATTATCTCTAAAACAAGAATACATACCATGAGCAATGATTACAACACAGCGATCATTGAGCTCCTACAACTCCCTGAAACGGATGAATCAGCCGTAAACGATCGAGTTAAGTATTATCTATTCATCAATTATCTATTGTCCAATAACATCCAAGATGCCACTAAGTACGGATTTGATCTATCCTATATGAATGAAGCTGAAAAGAATGAACTATCAAACCTTTTAAAGAACTACCAAAAAATAATTAAAAAAAATCCCAATCACGCAGCCTTATTGAGCTCTATCATCCCTGGTTTAGGACAAATGGTCAATGGTGATGTAAAAGACGGTTTGATATCGCTAGCAGTTGTAGGAGGCTTAGCAATATTGTTTATAGATGTGACGCGTAGTTTATCCTTTCAAGATGCCGCGTTTAGTATTACACCATGGTTAGTGAGGTATCATATCGGTGGACTCAATAATGCAAAAAATCAAGCCAAAAGGAATATTGAAAAGAAAAAATTGGAGATAATCAGTCAAATCAACCAATCTCTTATGAAAGCAGTAGCGAATTAAAGAATTCTGCAGTTAAATATCTGTCGCCACACTGATCAAAAATTCTTTAACCTCTTCTTCACTTACTTCGAAGCCTGGGAGGAAAACGGGGATTTCACTGAAGTTGATACCTTTAAAAAAACTCAATTGTGCTCTAAATAATTTATCAGAAAAGAGCGTTCCAAAAAGTTCTCTTGCTCTTTGGCTAATTTCATTAATTTCGTATTCATCTCTAATAATAAAATAGAGATCAACATAGTCTTTCCACTTACTCCTGTGCCCTAAAGCATACGCCTTCATTGCTGCTAAGTCAAGTAAATTTGGTATAGTAATGTATTTATCGACTTTTACTTCATGAGGTATATTGAATTCAAACTGAAAGAATGTAAACTTTACTTGGTTGCAAACTAGATTAAGTTGTCCGTCTATATTTAGCGTGACATGGTAATCAAGTTTCATTTCTCGAAAGACAGAGATAATTTTACTTGGTTTAATTGAAGTACTTTTAAATAAATCAAAATCGATAGAAAGTCTATGGCCAATATGCAGTGCTATGGAAGTTCCGCCAACCATATAGTATTCTCTCTTAAACTTGGCTAAAAGAGGTAGTAACCCAACCTGATCATCATTTAATATATTAAGATGCATGTCGTTTAAAATATAATTTAAAATAATTTTGGACTACAGGTATATAATTACTACGTTCGCCCCATATCTCAACCTGTTTATCAAACACTTCCGCCACCTTCCTTATCCCTACAACCTCAAATAATTTTTTTACATCTTCCAGCTGAGCATAATTTAAAAAAAACTCCACCACGACCTCCAGTGGCAAATCCTCTTTCTTGTCATCAGCGATGTACCAAAAAAGATCTGCGTTTTTTCGAATCAATGCCTTTAGTTCTGGTGAATTTTCCACAGGGTAAATATACGAAATAGTAGTGAAAATGACAAAAATAGAAGTGGTATTAGTGGTTGAATGCAAAAAAGGCGAGAATGTGAGATGACTGAGTGATTGCGACATTAGGAGCAAATCGATTGAACGATTTCAATCGATAACGAAGGAACCGAGCAAAACTTTGCGAGGCTATTTCAAATGCTCTTCCCTGAACTTTCCCTTGCCATCACAAATACCAATTCCGATACCTATGCATCGCCTCTAGGTAATAATAATCTGCATAAGTCAATGGCGAGTCAACCTCACTATTATGCGGGAGTGAACCTACGCTGTGCATCAATAAGAAACCACCATTAGAGCCCGATTGTGCAAAATAGGCAGGACTTGAAAGATTTCTGATGATTGTTTCAGCTGTCTTGACATATTTTTTTCGTTCTTGCGCATTGACATATTGCCCTAATTCTAATAGTGCCGAAGCTATAATAGCTCCAGCGGAAGCATCTCTGTACGTATTAGGAATGTCTTTAGAGTCAAAATCCCAGTAAGGTATTTTGTCTTTTGGTAGATTTTTATGATTTAACATGAAGTCTCCCATTTTTAAAGCCAAATCTAGATACCTTTTGTTTTTTGTAAATCTATACATCGTGACAAAACCATAAAAACCCCAAGCATTGCCTCTTGCCCAAGCTGACTCGTCACTAAATCCTTGATGGGTCACCTTTTTGATAATACTTCCATCATTAGGATTATAATCTACCACATGATAAGAACTGAAATCAGGGCGATAATGATTTTTGATGGTACTTTCTGTGTGCTCAAGCGCGATCTCCTTTAAATATGGATTACCTCCATGTTCGGCAGCCCACAAGAGAAGTTCGAGATTCATCATATTATCAATAATCACGGGAAATTTATAAAGTTTACCTCCTTCCCAAGATTTAATTACTTTTAAGTCTTTGTTATACCGTGTTGCGAGTGACATAGCAGCCGTATCGATGGTGAACTTATACTTTGGATCCTTAAACACTCGATAGGCATTGCCAAAGCTACAGTACATCATGAAACCTAAGTCATGGTTGCCTTTAAAGTGTTTTTCTGGTTCAAGCAACTTCAATCTTTTATCTATCTCTTTTTTAATATCTTGATCTTTGGTATATTCATAAAGATAGATGAGGCTACCAGGAAAAAAACCGCTACACCACCATTTTGTATCACTAGTTTGGACAATATTATCCTTCAGATATTTTGGCATACGATCATTAGGTACGTTCTTAGCAAGGATCTTATATTGCTCATTTGCTAACTTCATCTGTTGGTCTATCAGCTTAGCCATAGATTGTGCAGTGAGGGGAATACTTTTTATAAGTAAAAAAGTTACGATTACGAAGAGTTTAAATTTTTGCATTCCGTTTATCTTTTATGATGAATATGATTTAACCTTAGAAAAGTAACTATGAGAAAAAGCAATCATAGTACATTGATATCGATTTTTAAGCTCTGCAATATAGTACAATCTTTTCGATTATTGGTCATTTTTTAGCTGTATAATTCAGGTCAATTAATAATAGAAAACTACCTTAGAGAAGGCTTTCTTATATTGTGTTTACCAACTTTCTAAGATTTTTGATGGTAAATAACTTTCGTAAGTTTTGATTATCAAAATTATGTAACTATATCTTAGAATTATGTAATCATTTGTGCGCTAAAGACATATACCTTTGCTGTAATGGTTTAGCAAAATAGAAAACTGACTAAAAGTGGAACAGTATGGTACAAGATTTTTTTGATAGACATATGGTGAATGAAATATCCGATACAGAAAGTGAAACTTATTTCTTGATCATTTCACTAAAAAGTTCTACGGCCAAAACTGAATAATTTTTTTGCAAAGTTATTGCAAGTCATCAAGCGCAGCTTTTTATCAAACGTTGCTGCGAATCTTAAAAACCGACTGGAATAGTATATTTTATAATTATTTTAAAAAAATAAAAATGGGAAATTTATTAAATGCTGTAATTGTCTTATTGATAATAGGCTGGCTAATTGGCTTTGTCGGCTATAATTTAGGCGGTATATTTCATCTGCTTCTAGTCGTAGCTCTTATATCAATACTCATCAGAATTATACAAGGCAAAAGACCGATAGGTTAGCCTACTACAAAAGAGTGCTCCAAGGATAAGGTGTGAGCACAAATTTAATTTCAACACCCCTTCGGTGACTTTCATTTATTAACAACTAAAATAACATACAATGCCATTAATTAATGTTTTTATCGTGCTTATAGTGATAGGAGTGATCCTGTGGATTATCAATACCTATATACCAATGGATAGGAAGATCAAAAATATACTCAATGCAGTTGCCGTGATTGCGGTCATTTTTTGGCTTCTTAATGTCTTTGGATTTTTAGACATTTTAAAAAGCGTAAAAATCTAAAACCTTCTAATCACCACAAATTTAATTATAAACTTCAAAAAAGTTGAAATGAACAAAATGAAATTATTTATTCCTAGGAATCCAATCTTAATGGTTTCTATGTTTAGCTTCTTACTCCTCGGAACAATATCTTGTAGTAAAAAAATGCCATTTCTGAACTCTTCCGTAGTGCCGGCTTCGTACGGGGACGTACAAATAAAAACGGATAAAAACAACAACCAATCTATTAAAATAAGTATCGTTAACCTTGCAGAACCTGAAAGATTGACACCTCCAAAAAAGATGTATATGGTTTGGATGGAAACGGATGAGACTTTTATTAAAAACCTAGGTCAGATTAAAACTTCAAACGGCACATTTTCAAAAGCTCTAAAAGCTACTTTTAAAACAGTTACAACTTTTAAGCCTACTAAAATTTTTATTACCGCAGAAGATGATGAAAACACTACATATCCCGCAGAGATCAGAGTGTTAACTACAGATAAATTTAATAAATAACAAAACCAATTCCGCGGTTAAAAGCAACTTCGTTTATATAGCATTCCTAAATTAAAGCGCATTTAAAAAAATGGATAAACGAATATAAGTAGCACATTTTCAATGTAATAATGTAAATTTAAGAAGCAATTGTGTAATGATTTATAACCTAGAAAATCTGACCTTTGTATCCTAATGATTAGTTAGATCAAAAGACAAAATATTTAAAAAATGAACGCAGGAAAAGTATTATTAAGCTTGTTAGCAGCCTTATCAGTAGGCGCAATTTTTGGAGTCTTACTTGCCCCAGAAAAAGGTACAAGAACTAGAAGAAGAATATCTGACAATGGTCAAGATATGCTTAGTAACATTAGCTCAAAATTTGATGAATTTATTGAAAGTTTATCGATGAAAGTTGAAAATGCAAAAGATGACGTCAGGGAGGAGGTTAAAGATGTGGCCACTAAAGTAAGATCTAGGGTAGACCATATCGACGCCTAAGCCCCTGTGAAAGTTACAAACAATGCATCAGGGTAAAGAGATAATCTATACCAAAGTATGAGATATATTTCCTACCCTGGGTGTTGTTTATCCTAAATCACCCCACATCCCCCCACATTGCAGAGCTAGCAAAAAGCCCCAAAATTCTTTTAACAACAAGAACCAAAAAGCCCCAAAATTCTTTTAACAACAAGAACCAAAAAACCCCAGAATTCTTTTAACAACAAGAACCAAAAGCCCCAAAATTCTTTTTAAATTAAAGTGAAAATGGAAGAAGAGTATACCCATAAAGAATCAATATTTGAAAAAATTAGCGAATTTGGAAAGACAAGTTTGCTTCTAACGAAACTAAGTATTATAAACTTTCTGGCAAAAATAATAATTGGGCTAATATCCAAAATATTCATTCTCATTGCAGCTTTTCTTTTTATGCTAACTCTTAACATAGCACTCGCGGTATCCATAGGTGAGTATTTTAATAAGCTCTCAATTGGATTTTATATTGTTGCTTTATTTTATTTTTTATTGACTGTATTTTTTGCAACCTATTTACAAAAATTCTTAACTAATACTGTGGGCAACATGATTGTAAAAACGACCTTAGAACAGCATGTGGAAAATGAATGAAATAATCAATTACCAGGAATTAAAAAAAACAATAACCATGTTAGAAGAAAAACAATCACTTGCCTATGCAAACTTGAAGAATGATTTAGTAACAGAGCTTAAAAGTCTAAGTCCAACCTATATGGTAAAAAATACCCTACAAGCATTATCTCCAAAATTAAACCTTAATGGCGGTATCCTCTCTACTGCAATGGGTATGCTGATGGGCCTCATTTCCAAAAAAATATATGAACGGATCTCGATGAGCCCTTTAAAAAGAATGATCGGAATACTCTTGCTGATCGTTACAACTCATCTGATTAGTAAAAATCCTCAGAAGTTTCAGATGGTTTTAGAAGCTATAATTCAAAAAATAAAAAGACTTAAAGAAGCCATATTTCAAACACTTCAACAAAAATAACATTACGTTATTGTTAAATATTCAACATTATATTCTTTTTAATGATGTAATATATACCTCAAATTGTGTAACAAATTAGATTAAATAAAAATCGATCTTTGTATAAAGTGAAAATTCTTTCACGAATGGGCCGCCATTTGCGGTAAAATATCAATAAAATGAAAAAGTCATTATTAGTACTATGGGTAACTGCATCACTATTTGGATCTTTATTTTTAAGCTGTAAAAATTCAGCAGAAAAAATAGATGATGCGCAAGAAGACGTGACAACAGCCAATGAAAACGTAGATGAGGCAGAGGAGGAATTAGCTGTTGTAGAACAGGATTACCAAGACGACTTACAAGAATTTAGATTGAAATCGGCAGAGCTATATGATGCCAATAACAGAAACATGGAGGCCTTTAACCTTCTGCTTGCTAAAGAAAGTAAAATTATAAAAGAAAGATATAATTTAAAAATAGCAGAGCTAAAAGCAAGAAATGAGAACTTAAAGAAAACATTAGATGAGTATCAAGATAGTGGTACAGGACAGTGGGAAACATTCAAAACCAATCTTAGTATGGATATGGAGAAACTTGGAAACGAAGTTGCCGACTTGAAAATTGAAAACTAAAAGCTATTTCTAATTACTTAAAAAAACAAATGTTATGAATAAACTAATAATTTTTCTAATACTGGGTGTCTTCTTAGAGACTAACCTGAGTAGCCAAAGTGATGGCAGAACTAAATTTCAATTTGGTATCAAAGCAGGAGCAAATTATGCCAATGTGTACGATGGGGTAGGCCAGGATTTTAGAGCCGATAGTAAATTTGGATTTGTCGGTGGGGTGTTTATCTCTATCCCAATTGTCAGTGCATTTGGTTTTCAACCAGAAATACTTTATTCACAAAAAGGATTTAAAGGTGAAGGAACGCTTCTAGGTAGTAATTACAAGCTCACACGAACGGTAGACTATATAGATATTCCCCTCTTTTTAGCTATTAAGCCGATAAGTGGATTGACAATTTTGGCTGGACCACAAGTATCCTATTTAAGACGACGTAAAGATGTGTTTGAAAATGGAACACAAAATTTTGAACAAATAGAATTGTTTAAAAATGAAAATTTGAGAAAAAACATCTATGGTGTATCTTTCGGAATAAATCTAAACCTAGACAAACTAGTGCTTGGTGTCAGAACGGCCTGGGACCTCACTGCTAACAATGGAGACGGCACATCAGAAACTCCTAGGTATAAAAACACTTGGTTACAAGGCACATTAGGATACAGATTTCTTTAATGTCAGATTAATAATTTAATTTCTTATGTATTTAGCCCTGAAATACATATTGTTGATAAACTAGGGGAGTATTTCAAAACGGGGGTTGAGTCTTTAAAAACAACTAAGAACTATTGATCAAGTATCAATAAAAGAATTGGCAGTTATAACCCAAATAACAACACTGAAAACTTATTAACTCCAATTCTTTACCCCTCTTTTTTATACCTAAAATCTAAAATAGAACTACTTAGAACTATGCGATCAAATCATAATAATAAGCACATTTTAAGTCAGATGAGGTTCCCTTCGGCATGCTTAGGACATGCTTTTTATGGTTGATTTCAGCGCTCTTAACAAAATGAAGCTCATAAAGACTGAAATCAATTTATCAAATTAAAGTCAAAATGAATAATAAATTTAGGTTAATGTTGTTTAAATAAACCACACATTAACAGTATATTCTGAATTCGAATTAACAGTTTAATAGAATTTCTGACCATTTTGATCTTTTCAACATAGGTGCAATCTTCCATTTTATTACCTAGGAATTATGTAACATTTACTGGTAATTATACAATCCGTTGAGGCTAATAAATATTAATTTTACCATTATTGACAACAAAATATATTGCGGTGAAATTATTCATAAAATATATGGTGAGTAATCGCTGTAAAATGGTAGTTAAGGAAGAATTAAAAAAATTGGGGTTGCATTTTGTAGTACTAGACCTTGGTGAGGTTGAAATTATGGAAGACATCACTCCTGTACAAAGGGAGCATTTAGCTGCCGCACTTGCCATCTCAGGGCTAGAATTAATGCAGGATAAAAAAGCCATTCTTTTAGAAAAGATCAAAACTGTTATCATTGATATGGTCCATTATATGGATGATTTACCCAAGACTAATTTCTCAGATTATCTTAGTGAAAAGTTAGGTCAGGACTACACCTACATGTCTAATATGTTTTCTGAAATAAAGGGAATCACCATCGAGCATTTTATTATTTTACATAAAATAGAACGCGTTAAAGAGTTGTTGATGTACGAAGAACTCAATCTTACAGAAATATCTTATAGAATGAATTATAGTAGTGTAGCACACCTTTCAAATCAATTTAAAAAAGTAACAGGCCTTACACCTACAAATTTTATGAAACTGAAACAGAAAAATCGAAATCCACTTGAGGACGTAGGCAATTCATTAGAAGAAAATTCGATAAGTAATGACAAAACTCATATACGGTAAAGTAATGGATAAAAAGAAACGCTCATATACGGACGAATTAGCACTGATGGACAGCGAGTTGGCTAAAGTGAAAGAAGAAAAAGAAAAAATTTCCATAGAATTATTAAAACTAGAGAAGGAAGTAAATTTACTGCGTAATACGAAGTTAATTAATGATAAGAACAGAACTAAAGAATCTTCCAATCAAGATAATAAAAAACTAAGTCAATCCACCATCTTGAAGAAAACCAATGTGGAGTTGAACGCGGACATACGCAAGATAAAAATAACAGCCCAATATGCTAGGAGCCTAATTGAAGCAAGTCAAGATCCACTGGTGACCATCTCTTCGGACGGAAAAATAATGGATGTAAATGAAGCACTTGTGGATGTAACTGGAATTAAAAGAGAACAGTTGATAGGCACAGATTTTTCAATGTATTTTACTGAACCCAAAAAAGCTCAAGAAGGATATGAGAGGGTATTCAAAAAAGGTTTTGTTTCTGATTATCCACTCACTATCAAAAACATCAATGGAAGATTAACCCACGTGCTATACAATGCAACACTATACAGAGACACCAATGGTAAAGTACTAGGTGTTTTTGCTGCTGCAAGGGATGTTACTGAGCAGAGGCTCTTATCTAATTATTCACGTAGTTTGTTAGAAGCGAGTAGGGATCCGCTTTTTGTAATCAACCATAAAGGGAAAATCACAGATCTCAACAATGCTTGCGCAAAAATAACTCACGTCACCAGAGAAAAACTCATCGGTTCCAACTTTGTGGAATACTTTACCGAACCTGAAAAGGCAAGACAAGCCTATAAAAAGTTATTTGAAAAAGGATTTGTAGAAGATTTTCCACTGACAATCAAAGACGGTAAACTGACTCCTGCCTTATTTAATGGAGCGGTTTATAAGGACGATGACGAGAATGTTTTAGGTGCAATGGTGATTGCGAGAGTGATTATAGAACAAAAGAGATTTGAAAACGAGCTGACAGAAGCAAGAGTATTTGCAGAGTTGGCTACAGAAATCGCAGAAGTGGCCAAGGCAAAAGCTGAAAGTGCCACAAGAATTGCTGAAGATGCGGTAAAAGCAAAGCAACAATTTTTATCCAATATGAGTCATGAAATTCGTACCCCAATGAATGCGATCATTGGATTTACAAAAGTTCTACTAAAAACAGACATCACCGAAAAGCAAAAGGAATATTTAGATGCAATAAAAATAAGTGGCGATGCATTGATCGTGTTAATAAATGACATCCTAGACTTGGCAAAGGTTGATGCTGGAAAAATGACTTTTGAACAAACTCCCTTTCAGATGTCTGTATCTATTTCAGCGATGTTGCATTTATTCGAAACAAAGATTCAGGAAAAAAACTTAATGCTTGTCAAGGAATATGACAATAGAATACCAAATACCTTAATTGGCGACCCAGTAAGATTGCACCAAATCATATTAAATTTAGTAAGTAATGCAGTTAAATTTACCAACCAAGGAAAAATTATGTTGAGTACACGATTATTGCATGAAGACGTTGATAAAGTAGAGATTGAGTTTTCTATTTCTGATACTGGCATCGGAATTCCTAAAGGAAAAATAGACAAAATTTTTGATAATTTTCAGCAAGCTACTAGTGGTACTTCCAGAATATTTGGTGGTACAGGACTGGGATTAGCCATAGTCAAACAATTGGTAGAGCCTCAGGGGGGAAAGATCAAAGTCAAAAGTGTACTAGGTGAAGGATCGACCTTTAGCTTCACCCTCGAGTTTTTGAAAACCAAATGGGATGCAGATGTCGAACCAGAAATATTTGAAATGAATGATGATGGAAAAAATATTCGTGTTTTAGTGGCGGAAGATATAGCCCTTAACCAGTTGTTAATGAAGACTTTATTGGACGATTTTGGTTTTACTAGAGATATCGCAGAAAATGGTCTTGTCGCTATCGAAAAAATGAAAATTAACACCTATGACATTATACTGATGGATCTTCAGATGCCTGAAATGAATGGTTTTGAAGCCACTGATTACATTAGAAATGTACTCAAGTCAAATATTCCTATTATTGCTTTGACCGCAGATGTTACCACAGTAGATCTTGCAAAATGTGTGGCTGTCGGCATGAATGATTATGTAGCAAAGCCGTTGGATGAGAAATTGCTTTATGGTAAAATTTTAAGCTTAGTCAAAAAACCTGTGCTCAAGATGAGTGGCGAAGAATTGTTGGACGAAGTAGAAATAGCTGAAATAGTAAGATATACCGATCTCTCCTTTCTGATTCATCGAACTAAGTCAAATCCAACCCTGATGATGGAGATGATAGCATTATATCTTGAGCAGACGCCAGCACTTGTGCAGGCTATGAAACAAGGATTGTTTGATAAAGACTGGCATACTTTATATGGGGCTGTCCATAAAATGATACCTTCATTTTCTATCGTTGGACTTAACATAGATTATGAAAACATAGCCAAAAAAATTCAGGAGTATGCAAGCACCCAGTATGAATCCGACAATATTCAGGAATTGGTCCTTAAAATTGAGATGATTTGTATTCAGGCTTGTATTGAGCTCAAAGAAGAATTAGATACACTTAAAAAGCAAATAAATGAAAAGCAACAATGAAACAGGAGCAAACATTCCAGAAGTAAAACTTTTTTTGGTGGATGATGACGCTCTTTTTCTAAAATCGCTCGAGATAGCATTTCTGCAAATCCAAGGATACACCATAAAAACTTTTACCACAGGCGAACTTTGTTTGGAGAGTCTATCCCAAAATCCTGATGTGATCATCCTCGATTATCATCTGGATGGATTTATCAAATCTGCAATGAACGGCATAGAAACTTTAGACCAAATTAAAGCATCAAAACCAGAGATTGCAGTTATTTTATTGTCATCACAAGACAAAATTGATGTAGCGATCCGATGTATGCACCATGGAGCATTTGATTATGTGGTAAAAAGTGAAACAGCATTTCTTCGTTTGCAAAAAGTGATTGAGTCTATATTTATTTTACGGAAAGTTCAAACAGAGCTAAAGTGGTATATGGACAGAATGTGAAGAAGTATTGCTTCTCTAAAAGCAGTTATTATCTCCAGAAAGGCACTTGCTTTTTATAGTTTTTCCTTTTCAATTTAGATTTTTAAGTAATACATTTTTGATTTGCGCACTTTAAAAAAAAGATTACAAAATGTGGATAAAATTTGGTATATTTGTTATAATTAGATATTAACCAAATCTTTATAAACTATTGAAAATTGAATTTTTAGTTTCGAATTGTAGTAATATAATTAAAGTGGTGGAAAGTAAACCTTCCAAAAGAGCAAATTTAAAATGATACTTTACATACAAAATATGGTTAGTCTGCGATGTAAACTGTTTGTGAAGACAGAATTAGACAATCTTGGTATACCATATAATTATGTAGACCTGGGCGAAGTAAAACTAAAAAACATTATTTCTGACCAATCGAAAGAAACACTCAGTAAAATTCTCCATGAAGTTGGATTAGAAATAATGGAGGACAAAGATGCAAGGCTTGTAGAGAAAATCAAGAATATCATCATTGAAATGATACATTACTCGGACGAAATGCCAAATATTAACTTTAGTGATTTCTTATTTGAAAAACTACAGCAAGATTACCACACCTTATCAGAATTGTTCTCTAAAACAAAGGGTATAACGATCGAACATTTTATCATTCTACACAAAATAGAACGTGTGAAAGAGTTGATCATGTACGACGAGTTAAATTTGACAGAGATTTCATACCTGATGAATTACAGTAGTGTGGCACATCTCTCTAATCAATTTAAAAAAATAACAGGCCTAACTCCTTCTTTTTTTAAAAGCCTGAAACGTAAGAATCGAACAAATTTAGATAGCTTCTAGGGTTTATAAGCGGGGTTTAGTTTTCATATACTTCTGATAAATCATTAATTTCTCATAACCCATCTTAACCTTTTAAACATTCGAATAAACTGGTTGAGAAGGTTAAGTTTTTAAGTTAAGGAAGGTTAAGTTTTCCTACAATTCTGATCATTTATTAAATCACTTAACCCATCTTAACCTCCTTTAACCCAGATTAAGCATTAGAAATGAACTACAAGAAAATTATGCTTCATATTAGTTTCAGTACTCAATTTTCCGTCCTTAATGAATTATGAACAATAAGAATAGAAATAGCTGAAATCCAGTTGGTTCCAGTTCGCAACTAAATTGATATTTCGGATATCAATTTTTAACGTTGCTCATGTGCTTCACTACTATTTTGCCTAATTTCCTTTCGAATAAAGTCTAATGCTTAATCTGGGTTTAACCAAATTGGTCATTAGAAAATTTATTACGGAGTTAAATTTGAGTTTTTTTCATAAGGATTAGTATAAGCTGAAAGACAGTGCTTTCAGTTCGCTCCTAAATTGGTACATTGGTACCAATTTTATACGGATCTCATCCTTTACCATCCCGATTGCTATCGGGATGCTTCAGTCGGTAAAATGTCTTATTTTATTGCACTTTAACCCCTCATGACAAAGTTCTAATGACCAATTTGGGTTTAACCTTTTATTTTATGAGCCATAACCCATACAAATTGACGTAGAGCCAAGATTTCAGTATGCACAAAATTGTACATCTTTAAAATAAACACTTACTTTTCTATACTTCCCTTACAAGACGAACCTTCCCAAATACATTTTTATCTACCAATAATGGTTAAATTATGTAACATTTTGATTTAATTATGTAAGACAATATTAAAAAATTTAGCTGAACTTTATAACGTAATAAGAATTTTGATAAAATTTAATAATGCGTAATCTAGGATTATTAAATTTTAAATCATCGATATATTACACATGGCCTATCAGAAAGATGTGGCAATTTACATCACTTCACGTTCTAAAAATTGAAATTTGAAATTAAACATTCAAAATATGGTCAGTCTAAGGTGCAAAATATTTGTCAAAACAGAGTTAGACAACCTGGGCATACAATACGAATCCGTTAATCTAGGGGAAGTAAATTTAAAAGATAACATATCTGATCAATCGATTGAATTATTAAGTAAGGCACTCCGCAATGTAGGATTAGAAATCATGGAAGACAAAAATGCGATTTTAGTAGAAAAAATCAAAAAAATAGTCATTGAAATGGTCCATTATTCTGAAGAGCCTTTAATCAAGTGCTTTAGCATCTATTTAGAAGAGCAGCTACACCAAGATTACCAAAGTTTATCAGAACTGTTTTCTAAGACCAAAGGCATAACAATAGAGCAATTTGTCATACTCAATAAAATTGAAAAGGTAAAAGAATTGATCATGTATGACGAACTAAACTTAACAGAGATATCTTACAAGATGAACTACAGTAGTGTTGCACATTTGTCAAACCAATTTAAAAAAGTCACTGGACTCACACCCTCCTTTTTTAAAAAACTACAACGAAAGGATCGCCTAGGTTTAGAAAGTTTATAACTATCAATTTCAAAACACTATTATTCTACCAAATCTCAAAAGATGTAATATTTTTAACTAATTGTGTAAGACTTTCCTTTGATAAAGAAACGAACTTTGCGTTAATAAAACCTGATGATAATTAAACAGAAGTTGAGCTTAAATAAAAACCCCAAAGCAAAAACATCATATTAGAATGGGTCTTGAAATTATTCTAATATGAAACCACACCTTATGTTACACTTTTGATATCATTTATTCAAGAATTGGGATTATTTCTTTGTATTTACTTTTAGTGAAAGAGCACCTTATTAAGTCAAGTAAAGAGGTATTAAATTTGGCTACAAACAAAAAACACTTAGGAGCAAAAAATTTATAAAATTAATAAATAGAAAAATGAATAAGCATACGGAAATGGAGAAAAGTGTACCACATATCATTGTAGAAATTATCGAATATTTACCTGATGCTGTAGTTTACAAAACCATCATCAAAAAATCTACGGGTAACGTAACCGCTGTCTCTATGGCAACAGGGGAGGAAATGGGAGAAAAAATAACCCGATTTGACACCTATGTTCAGATTATAGATGGTACCGCAGAACTCACAATCAACGGTAAAAAAATAGAGTTGAAGCTTGGTGAAGGTATCATCATACCAGCTAATTCTTCACAGGTATTCAATGCCACACAGCAGTTCAAAATGATCACCACCGTTATCAAAAGCGGATTTGAAGATTAAAAATTAATTCTTAAAAAATAAATATAAAAAAATGTCAAAAGGAAAAGATTCGAAGCAGAAGTCAGACAAAAAAGCCCCCGCACACACTCCAAAAGAGAAAAAAGCAGAAAAGATGGCAAAAAAAGCAAGGAAAGAACAAGAAGAAAAATCAATAATTTAAATATAATACTTTGGTTGACGTACAAAAAATCGGTATCGTTTTACAGAAAACTGAGTTTGAATTTGAAAATGAAGGAGTGCTAAATCCTGCAGTTTTCAAAGAAGGCGAAATCGTCCATATGTTTTATCGGGCTCTTGCCATCAATAATTATTCTACAATTGGATATTGCAAGTTAGATAATACGCATGCAGTGATAAGTCGTAATACGACACCATTGCTTTCCCCCCAAGCTGATTTTGAAAAACATGGAATGGAAGATCCAAGAATAGTTAAGATAGAAAACACATACTATCTTACTTACACGGGTTACGATGGCTTGAATGCCCTTGGTGCACTGGCAACTTCAAAAGATTTGATCAATTGGACAAGGCACGGTATATTAGTGCCCCAAATAACCTACGAGGACTTCAAAAATCTAATTGAGACCAATAGCTCTATTAGTGAGAAATATACCAGATTTAATGAGTATACTAAAAGTCATGAAAGCCAAGAAGGTCAAATTTTCATTTGGGATAAAAACCTAATATTATTCCCTAGAAAGGTCAATGGGAAGTTTTGCTTTTTACATCGTATTAAGCCAGAAATTCAAGTAGTGGTAGCTTTGGAGAAGTTAGAAGATTTAACACCCGCTTTCTGGGAAGAATATTTTTTAAATTTTAATGAACATGTAGTTCTCTCACCAAAATTTGATCACGAAGTCAGCTATATAGGTGGTGGCTGTCCTCCCATCGAAACCAAAGATGGATGGCTTATTATCTATCATGGGGTACATGATACTATTCAAGGTTATGTATACAGTGCGTGTGCTGCTTTGCTAGATATCGATGACCCAAACAAAGAGATCGCTCGATTGCCCTACCCACTCTTTTTTCCAGAAAAATCATGGGAACTAAAAGGGGAAGTGAATAATGTCTGCTTTCCCACAGGTGCAGTAGTAAACGGTGATAAACTTGACATCTATTACGGTGCTGCAGACAAAAGAATCGCCATAGCTAGCTTAAGTTTAAGTGAACTATTGGAAGAATTGAATAAAAATAAATGTTAACTAAAAAATAAAATAACTTATAATGACCAATGCTTTAACAATCCATCCTCACATATCTGGTAATATCGAAAATGGCTTTACTGCTGGTATGGACTTTAATATGCCTGACATGCTGAAAAAAATTGATGTTCGCAACAATAAAACAGAAGTTTTATTCATCACGTCTTATCCTCCTAGAGAGTGTGGCATAGCTACTTACTCAGAAGATTTGATTAATGCAATAAATGGTCAGTTTGAAAATACATTTGTGTGTAGCATTTGCGCCTTAGAAACAAATACAGAACAAAACAACTATAAAACCCCACCAAAATACATATTGAACACCGATCAAAGAAATGCCTTTGCAAAAATTGCATTCTTGATCAATAGAGATGATGATATAGACATCGTAATGATTCAACACGAATTTGGTTTTTTTGAAGAACATGATGTAGCTTTTAAACTATTTTATGAATCCATAAATAAGCCGATAATCTTCGTATTTCATACCGTTTTGCCAGATCCAAATTACAAAATTTTCACAAGAGTTAATGAAATGATACACGCAGCATCTAAAGTAGTGGTTATGACAAAGAATGCTCAAAATTTGCTGGTAAAAGACTATGTAGCGCCTCCCCATAAGCTTATTGTGATCCCGCATGGAACCCATCTTGTGCCTGCAATTAAAAAAGAAGAACTTAAAGAAAAATTCGACGTTTCAGATAAAAAAATTCTAACTACTTTTGGCTTACTGAATGCTGGAAAAGGAATTGAACTCACACTTGAAGCATTGCCGGCAATCATTAAAGAACATCCAAATGTTTTGTTTTTAATCATAGGTAAAACCCATCCTACCGTAGTCAAAAGAGAAGGAGAAAAATATCGTAAAATGCTTGAAGATAAAGTTGAGGAATTAAATCTTGGCCAATATGTTAGATTTCTTAACGGGTATCTACCTCTTCCAAAACTGCTAGATTATTTGCAACTCACTGACATTTATCTTTTTACTTCGAAAGATCCCTTCCAAGCGGTTAGCGGTACATTCGCTTATGCCATGAGCTGCGGGTGCCCAATTATATCCACTCCTATTCCTTTTGCAAAAGAGTTTATATCAGAAAACACAGGAAGATTAATAGATTTTGACAATTCTTTGCAACTTGGTGAAGAAGTCATCAAACTTCTTTCGGATGACAAACTCAGAATCGACCTTTCTTTAAACTGCATTCAAAAAATGGCTGCAACATCCTGGAGCAATACCGCCATCGCTCATGGTCACCTCTTCCAAAGATTGAGTGAAGATCATCACCCATTGATGTATAAAAAGCCGGAATTCAGCTTGAACCATTATAACAAAATGACAACCGATATCGGATTTGTTCAATTCGCCAAGGGATCAGATCCCTATTTAAATTCAGGATATACGCTTGACGACAATGCAAGAGCTTTAATAGTTGCTTGTCAATACTTTGCAATAACTAAAAATCCTAAAGACCTAGAAAGATTAAATATATATTTTCAATTTATAGTCTTCTGTTTTCAACCAAATAACACCTTTCTTAATTATGTAAACAAGCATAAAGAATTTACCTCACAGAATTTTAGTGAGAACATCAATGACAGTGCCGGTAGGGCTATTTGGGCTCTCGGATATATGTTGTCACTTAAAGAATACCTACCACCACATATGTCATCTCTAGCAGAGAATATTATCATTAAAGCTTTACCAAACCTAATTAAAATCCATTCTACAAGAACTATGGCATTTATCATCAAGGGCTTGCATCTTCAAAATGACCCTGAAAATTTCTATGCCATTAAAATATTTGCAGACAGACTTCTACAAATGTATCGTCATGAAAATGATAATGACTGGCATTGGTTTGAAAGCTATTTAACCTATGCAAATAGCCTACTTCCTGAAGCCATGCTTTGTGCCTATGTGTCTTTAGACGACGATCATTACAAATGGGTGGCCAAAGAAAGTTTTGATTTTCTGATTTCCAAAATCTTTGTGAATGGTCATTTAAAAGTGATTTCTAACAATGGATGGCATTATAGGCATGATCTCTCTTTAGATAATATTGGAGGTGAACAACCAATTGACATTGCTTATACCATTATTGCGTTGGAAAAATTTTACCGATTATTTGGAACAGAAGAATATGCAAAAAAATCAGAAATAGCCTTTAATTGGTTCATGGGTGATAATCATTTACAACAAAACATCTACAATCACTGCACGGGTGGCTGTTATGACGGCATTGAAGAATTTAATGTCAATATCAACCAAGGGGCAGAATCAACCTTGAGCTATTTACTTTCTAGGCTCACCATGGAAAAATTTAAAAGTAAAAAAGTGAATGTCAAACAAAAAATGGTTCTCCAAAATTAACGGCCTATGTAGATTTGTGATGGTAAATATGGATCGTACCTATAGCACTAAAAAATTATTTATAATTTTGTAGCTACGGTTTAAAAACCGCAGTTACAAAATTTGTCAACTCTACAGGAAGGTGTCATTTTCCCCTATCCTTCACTATCAATTTTTTCCATCACTTCTAGGATAGCATCGACTCCTTGAGCACCAGAAATACCATATTTTTGATCAAAAACAAAGAAAGGAACACCACTGATCCCCAGTTTGCGAGCTTTTTGGATGTCATAGATTACTTCGTCTCGAAACTGATCTGTGTAGAGTACAATGTCCAATTGAATGTCAGGCAGACCCGCTTCTTTACCAATTTCTATCAATGTAGGTTTGTCAGCAATATTCTTGCCTTGCATAAAATAGGCTTGCATCAACAATTCTTTTACCTCCGATTGTTTGCCTTCCTTTTTGGCTAAATGGAGCAATCGGTGCGCATCTAAGGTATTGGCAACAACTACTTTTTCAAAATCATATTGGAGGTCAAAATCTGTGGCCATTCTGGTGACGTGACCCATAGCCTCCTCCGCTTGTTCTTTAGTCCAGCCCTTTTTATCCATCAATGAAGCTAACAAATTAGTAGAAGCATCGCTGACCAAAGTTGGGTCCAACTGAAAACTTTTCCAAATGATCGTCACCTTATCTTTATCAGGATAGCTTGCCAATGTAGCTTCCAATTGTCGCTTACCAATGTAGCAAAAGGGACAAGCGATGTCTGACCAAATTTCTATTGTCATGTTTTTATATTTTAAATTTAGGAGTTAAAAAACAAAATTTATTTCATTTTAAGCTAAATGTGTTTAAAACATTGCTCTTTTTAAAATGTTTTTGATTTGGTTTTCCCTTTCAAGGGAGTTAGTGGGTAAAATCAAAAACATTTTTGGCTTGGTTTTCCTTTTTAAGGAAGTTAGTGGGTAAAATCAATTTGATTTCAATACAAAAATACATAATTCTAGATCAAGCATTATAATACTCCAAATACAAATCTATTTTTGAAATTAAAAATAAGGGTAAATTGATCAATGTATAGTTTTTGCCATTGTTTAAAGCAATTATTTCTTTTTTAGTGTAATTATTAAGCAATCTCACACCCACTGTATTGGTCGATTGTTGCATAAATTCGTTCATTGATTTTAATGAACCTTTGTTTCCAGATTTTACTTCAATAGGAATAAGGGTATTCTTCCATTGATAGGTAAGATCTAGTTCCGCATTTGAATTTGCTTTTTCCCTAACCCAAAATAAAGGTCGATAAAAATGATTGGTATGAAGTGCCATCATTTCTTGGGTCGCTACATGATTGGCAATAAATCCTCTGTAATAAGAGGATAAATCACGCATGTCCAATAACTCAATTTGGAGATTTGATGCGTAATTTAATAAACCTGTGTCGAGCAACTGAAGTCTCGGCCTTCTTTCTAAATTACTCCCAAACGGAACGGAAGTTTCCGTAGTAGGATAAACCAAAAAAATAATTCTGGCAATATCTAAACTCCTGAGTGCTTCGCCAACTTCACGAGATTTATAATCAGAACCACCAAAATTATTGAAAACAACTCTATCCTTCATCAAAGGAGCCGTTTGGATGATGTGACTTAATATTTGAGCTTGAGGTCTATTTTTAGCGTATTTTAAAATATCAGATTTGTAGGTATCCCAAATCGAGCTATATACCTCATTCAATCCTACCATACTTCGATTAGTAACATAGTGCCTTACTACTTCTGGCATACCTCCAATTATGGTGTAAGTTTTGAAAAGCTCATTTAATTTGTCAAATGCAAATTCATTCAAAGGTACATGGTTAAATTGCTTTAGCGCAGAATCCTCACCTAATGCCATTAGGAATTCTTCAAAATTTAAAGGATGAATACACAGCTCTTCCACTCGACCCACTGGATAAGAATCTACTCCATGCAGCTCAAATTCTAACAAAGAACCGGCAACAATTAAATGCAAATCAGGATAATCTTCATGAAAATACCTAAGTTGTTTTATCAAAAAAGGTAATTCTTGAATTTCGTCAATAAATAAAAGCGTTTCACCATCTGTAAGGGTTAATTCCTTCTCAAAAAATATTTGCTCTATCGTTTGTTTAGATGATTTGCTACTATCAAAATATTTTGAATCCTCGGGTCGTTCCATATTGAGCTTAATATAATTATGGAAGTTTTTTGAAAAATGATCTATTAAGGTAGTTTTCCCAACTTGTCTCGCTCCTCGAAGAATAAGAGGTTTTCTATTTTCTTTATTTTTCCACAATAGCAACTTAAATTCAAGTAAACGTCTGAATATCATCTATTTTTTTACGCAAAAATACGAAATTACTTCATAAAAATCAATAATAGAACATTTTTTGTTACATATACGGCTGTATTCATTACAAACTATGTCACAGATACGGCCGTATTTATTACAAACATTGTCACAGTTACGGCTGTATTTATTACAAAATAGGGTATAAATAAGTTCTGATGGATTAGAAAATGATTAGTGTTTCTGCAATAAATATCTTTAGTGACCATTAAATAACTACATCAATGCTAAGAGGAGATATTCTTTAATCTCATAAATCATCTAACTTCTAGTGCTCCGTCTAATTAATTTTTTAAATTAAGTTGTGAGTTATTTTTGGATAGATCAAGGCGAAAAACGTAGTTGAACTGGCTAGTTCAGCGAGGCTTTTTAACGAAAAGATATTCAAAAAGAGCCACAAATTATTTAATTTTTTATTTAGACGGAGCACTAGTATAAAACCTAAGCTCAATTTTATAGAGAGAAGGCTCAATAGATAGTCAAAAGGTATGATATTTAGATTGATTTGCTAGAACATTTTAGGCAAGTTTACTACATTTGCTAAGACAATACACAAAATATCCGTTTTCAAGCTTGAATTTGCATCAATTGATAGTCAGAAATATAAAGGCAAGTGCCACAAAGACGGCTGCTATTCTTATATTCACCGTTATTACTAATGCCAAATCGACATCCAACAAATGACATAAATCTTACATGAACAGTCAAACTAAACTAATCATTCTTCTATTCTGCATCATCAAATTGACTCTTCATTTGATTGCAGACAGTAATTCGGGTTTTCAAGGTGACGAGTTAATGCACATCGAAACGGGAAAACATTTGGCTTTTGGGTATATGGAGTTCCCACCTTTGATCGGGCTTTTGGCATTTATACAGAACTTATTTGGTAGCAATTCTGTATTTGTACACCATATTTTTTCTCATTTGGCAAGTTTGCTAATCATCATTTATGTTGCCAAAACTACCATAGAATTAGGTGGTAAAAATAGGGCTATTATTCTCGTGCTCCTTGCCATCATCATAGCCCCAAGTTTTGGCCGTTCTCAACAACTATTTCAACCGGTTGTATTTAGTCAGTTGTTTTGGATATTGGGGTTTTATCAACTGACACGATTTTTAAAATATCTTGACAAGAAAAGTCTTTGGTACTTGACATTGTTTGCCGTTTTGGGCATTTCAGTTAAGTACGATGCTGTATTCTATATATTTGGTTTGTCATCATTGTTCTTTTTTAAGAATACACGACATGCACTTATCCAACATCGATTTTGGTTGAATATTCTTGTTGCCGTTGCATTGATATTGCCAAACTTGATCTGGCAGTATGCAAACGACTATCCCATTTTACAAATGTTCAGCCGACTTTACGAAAAGCACTTAGACCAACTTTCCCGTTTTGAAGTCCTTGTTAATCTTTTTATTGGTGTCAATCCATTGTCGACACTTGTTTTAATAATTCCTGCCTTCATTTACTTTTTCAAAAAAGAAAGCAACCATCACAAGCCTTTAGCTATCTCTATAATATTTTCTGCTGCTCTGTTGTCGTTAAGTAACGGCAAATCCTATTACTTCTATCCTATTATTTTGACAATTCTGCCCTTTGGTGGTTTGTTTTGGAAACAAATCGTTTTTTCTAAAAAGAAATGGTTAATGTATCCAATTGTTTTATTGTTATCTCTTGGTGTGATACTCATTCCTTTTGGAATGCCTGTTTACACGTTTAAGGAGTATTTAAAATATGTGTATAAATATGAAAAAAAGGACATAGAAGGTGGTAAATATGGGGTGAAGTATGATGAATATTACACCAAAGAAAAATGGACAGAAACAATGCAATTGCTAAAAACTGTTTATGATAGTTTACCAGACAGTGAAAAAGCAAATACGATGATTTGGGGTAAACATTATGGCCAAGCTGGAGCTGTAAACCTATTAGGCAAAGATTACGGTCTGCCAAAAGCATTCTCTTATCATGGAAGTTTTTACACTTGGGCACCAAAAGGAGAAATGCCCAGCACAATAGTTGCGTTGAGCTACAGAGTAGGCGATTTCTTCTTACCGTATTTTGACGAAGTAACATTGGTTAAAGAAATTTACAACCCGTACGCAGATAATGAAGAAGAACTTTATCAAAGAATATACATTTGCCAAAGACCAAAACAAGACTTTGTCAAAATGAAAGAATTATTTAAGCATAGGATTTTTGAATAGCTGATCACTACTAATCAAATTACCAGAACTTGCCCCCCTTCACAAAATTCATAAAAATTTCCGAATTCTAAATTATTTCATATATTTGCAACTTTGTTGCATTTAATGAATTTAAATTAGAAAAATGATTCCTACAACTTTTGAAGAATGGTATGACTGTATTACGCGTAAATGTGCTATACAAATGACGAAAGAATTTGCCAAAGAAAGACTGGGTGTGTATACTGATAAGTCTCATGATGAGACGAAAAAGTTCATCCAATTGTATGGAGAACAACATTTAGAAAACTTAGTAAAATGGTATAAAAGAATATGAAGACGGTGGATAAATTACCTGTGACGGTATTGAGTGGATTTTTAGGGGCAGGAAAAACAACATTGCTCAATCATGTGCTGAATAATAAAGAAGGGCTTAAAGTAGCCGTCATTGTAAATGACATGAGTGAGGTGAATGTGGATGCTCGATTAGTAGAGGAACAAAATGTATTGTCTAGGACCGAAGAACGATTGGTGGAGATGAGCAATGGGTGTATTTGCTGCACTTTGAGAGAGGACTTGATGATAGAGGTAGAAAAATTGGCTAACGAAAAGAAATTTGACTATCTCCTCATAGAAAGTACGGGTATAAGTGAACCTGTTCCCGTAGCTCAAACTTTCAGTTATGTAGACGAAGAGAACGGGATTGATTTATCTAAGTTTAGCTATATCGACACAATGGTGACTGTGGTAGATTGTTATAATTTTTTTAAAGACTTTGGCTCAAGTGAATTGTTGGTAGATCGCGAATTGACAGATATGGAGGGTGATTACCGCACAATTGTCAATTTATTAACCGATCAAATTGAATTTGCCAATGTCATCATCATGAATAAAACGGATTTGGTAGACTCTAAAACGGTAGGGCTGCTCAAAGCTGCCATACATAAGCTGAATCCTGGAGCTAAAATCGTAGAATCAACTTTTGGGCAAGTAGCACCAAAAGAAATCCTAAATACTGGGCTTTTTAATTTTGAAGAAGCGGAAAGTTCTGCAGGATGGCAGAAGGAATTAGAAGGTGGTGTGCATATACCTGAGACAGAAGAATATGGCATCAGTTCTTTTGTGTTTAGGGATCAACGGCCTTTTCACCCAGAAAGATTCTACACCTACCTCAAAGATCACTACCCATCTACTATCATTAGGTCTAAAGGATTGTTTTGGTTGGCTTCACGTCCTAATGATGCGATTAATTTTTCTCAAGCAGGTGGTTCGTCTAGGCTCGAACGTGCGGGCGTCTGGTGGTGCAGCATGACTTTTGAACAACGAACCCAATATCCATCTTTCGTCCATAATCAAAAAATCATCGAATCTCGCTGGGACAAAACATGGGGCGACCGAATAAATGAACTCGTCTTCATTGGCCAAGACATGGACAAAGAAAAGATCATAGCTGATCTGCAATCCTGTTTACTATCAGACAAGGAAGAAGCATTATTTAAATTGGATCATCGATTCGTGGACCCTTTTCCGAAGGAGATATAAAAAACATCTATCCTAACAGACGAATCAAATCTCTAATAAAATAAGTGGCAATCAGATCAGCCCCCGCCCTTTTGATACCCATTGTAGTTTCTAAAACAGCTTGATCATGATTCAACCACCCTCTTTCTGCAGCGGCCTTAATCATCGCATATTCTCCACTTACATGATAAGCACTAACGGGTACTTTTACCTCATTTTTTACCTCTCTTATAATGTCTAAATAAGCCAAAGCAGGTTTGACCATGACAATATCCGCCCCTTCTTCTACGTCTAGTTTAACTTCTCTTATCGCTTCGATACGATTAGCAGGATTCATTTGATATGTTTTTTTATCACCAAAGCCAGGAGCTGAGTCGAGGGCATCTCTAAAAGGACCATAAAAGCAAGAGGCATATTTAGCACTGTAGGCCATAATCCCCGTCTGATGGTATCCAGCATGTTCTAATCCAGTTCTTATAGCACCAATTCTCCCATCCATCATATCACTTGGAGCTACCATATCTGCTCCCGCATGCGCATGAGATACAGCCATTTTTGTTAAAACTGCTATCGTTTCATCATTGACGATTTGCTGATCAACAACTATCCCGTCATGTCCAAAAGAAGAGTAAGGATCCAATGCCACATCGGTCATGACGTACATATCTGGATAGGCATTTTTGATCGCTTTTATGCTCTGTTGCATCAGGCCATCCGGATTTAGTGCTTCAGTGCCTTCATTATCCTTCTTTTCATCAGGACATTTTACAAAGAGGAGAACAGATTTGATACCAGCTGCGTACAATTCACCTACCTCTTGGATGGTTTTGTCTAAACTGTGTCTAAAATAATTGGGCAGAGATGAAATTTCCTCTTTGATCCTTTCCCCCTCTACTATAAATAATGGTGCAATAAAATCATCAAGCGATAATTTTGTCTCTTGAACCAAGGCCCTTATCGAGGAGTTATGCCGTAGAATTCTAGGTCTATTAATCATTCATCAATCCATTTAAAATACAAAGGTATTGTCTTAATCTTGAATTTTTAGTTTTTATTACAATCCCAGTTTACGCATTAGAAATTAACTGCCCATTCTAAAATAGCATTTAACAAACCTTCTTTTGACCTGCTCTTGGCTTTTAGAGTAATTTTATGGCCATGAGTGTGCACATTTTGTTCTGTTGTATCTCCTATACATATGCAAGTCGTATCTTTCGGAATCGTCGCATTCATCAAAAAACTATCCACATGACTTGGACTACTAAAAACCAATGCATCAAATGAACCAACTGTAAATGGTACTTGCACTTTTTTGTAAACATTTATGGCAGCGTAGTCTACCACATTGGCTAGCATTAACTCTAAAGTCGGAAGTCTCCATTCAGAAGTGATATGAACGATTTTTTTATAACCAGAACTTAATATTTTACCTGCAAGTTCTTCTGAATCTTTCGCTGTGGAGATGATTTCAAAATTGGATTTATGTAATAATTCAGAGGTTATTCCTTCTATAGCAAAACAAGGTATTCCTTGGGTATTGAAATCTTTTAATTGATTCACAAAAATGGCAGCATGTTTACTTGTGAACACGAATGGAGTGTCAATGTCATTAAAATCGATGGCTAAATCATCGTAATTGATAAAACTGATGTCCATCATTTTAATAAACTCCAATTGAACATTATGCTGTTCGAGAAATCCAATTTGATGCGGTTCAAATGCTATGGATGAAATAACTTTCATGGGCTTTATAGTTAATTTAAAGCATTTTTTATTTTTATAAACGTCTCATTTTGAATAATATTTGAAGTTATTTTCTTCAATTCTATTTGCCAATTTTCCAAAGAAAAAGATTCTTCAACATCGATTCTCAGCTGTCCTTCTGGATCTAAAATGCAGCCCTTTAAATGTGTGTCAGTGTGTTCAATTTGTACTAAGGCACCAATTGGCATCGTACAGCCGCCTTCCAATGCTCTTAAAAACATTCTCTCTACACCAACCTGCATCGCAGTCTTATCACAATGAAGACCTGATAATACTTCTTTTGATCTGTTGTCACCTAGCCTAATCATTATCCCAAGCGCTCCTTGGGCAGGAGCAGGTATCATCCAATCCAATACTACTCTGTTAGGAACATCCAGTGCTATACGATCAAGTCCTGCAGTGGCAAAAATGACTCCGTCCAAACTTTCGCTCTCCATCAATTTTTGCAATCGAGTATTAATATTACCTCTGATCGATTCTGTGTGGTGTAAAAAAGGGTATTGATTCAGCCATTGGGCTTTCCTTCTTAGACTACTTGTAGCCACTGCATAGGGTGCCAATTCTTCTGGCAGACTAGATTTATATACCAAAGTATCAGAAGGATTAGCTCGAGGTGGAATACAAGAGATTTCAAGGCCCTGTGCAATTGAAGTTGGTACATCTTTTAGGGAATGCACAGCGATATCAATACGATTTTCGAGCAAGGCTACATCCAGCGCTTTGGTAAAAACACCTTGTACCCCAAGCTCATACAAAGGCGTAGTCAAATTTTGTTCACCTTCGGATTTTATGAATACGAGATGAGACTCAATATGAATAGAATGAAGGTATTCTTTTACAAATTCTGCTTGCCAAATAGCGAGCGGACTGTTTCGAGTACCTATTCTTATGCTGTCTGACATGTCCTTCTGCTTTCTTTTACATCATTGAAGGAATTTTTTTGATTACTTTTTCCCTGTGCCTCTACTTGCAATTTCAAAAAAGCCTCAATGGTAGTCTCAACACTTTTTCCATTCAGATCACTAGTTCTTATATACTTTGCAAATTCCTTTATACTTTTTTCTATGAAAAGGTTTCTTTCTGGTTCATCAACGATTTGAAGATGAGGGGAGTCATTGCTCATTTGCATGATCTTATTTTTCCAAATCTTGATGATGCGAGACTTCTCGTTCCAATTAATTTTATCAATGATTTCTTCACTGTGGGTATGGATTATCTGAAGTGCTGCGGGTAATTCTGACAGCCTTGATTCTATCGTAGACTCTAATTCATTTGTAACTTGATCAAGATTGAGCAAATTCAATTTTGGGAAATAGGATAGAATGTCAGGGTTTATTGCTAAAGGTACCGACATGTCAATCAACCATTTTAACCTTGTCATATCTCTTATTTGATCTACATTGACCAAATATCCATTTTCAGCATAAGCAGAAGTGATTACAATGTCAAAATCGTTAATACTTGCCCCATAATTACTAAAATCTACATAATTTATAGCTAATTCTTTAGATAAGGTTTCGGCTTTCTCGTCGGTTCTATTGGTGAGGGTAAGTTTAGATTTTGGTAAATGTTGTACGATATTTTTGGCAATGCTGACACCAAATTTGCCTATTCCGATAATCAAAATACGTAACGGCTGTTCTCCAAAATGTTCCTTTATCTTTTTTACCACAGCATATGAGGCAGATATGGTACCAGAGGCAAGTTGAGTTTTTGTGCGAACTTCCTTTGCTGCAGTGATACATTGATTGGTGATTCGCTGCATCAATCCGCTACACAACCCGATTGATTTTGATGTAAAGATAGCCCTTTTTAGTTGCCCTAATATCTCTAAGTCACCTATGATTTTTGAGTCAACGCCACATGCTACCTTCAATATATGATCAATAGCCTCTTGTCCATTCTTTTCGAACATCCTATGCTCATACGTTTGACTTTCTTTGGCAATTGTAAAAAAAATATCTTTGACCATGGCTACATCACCAATACCATATATTTCTGTCCTATTACACGTATTAAGTATGATGAGTGATTGTACACCATCATTAAGTACTTCAACAAACATCTTATTCTGCTTCGACTCATCAAAACTGACCTTACTTCTACTTGCAATATCCAACTGATGGTGCGAAAAACCAAATGCAAAAATTGACTCAATAGCCATAAAATTCCTAATCATTTTAAATCTACGCAACAAAGATATAGGTATTAAAATGATTTGAATATACTTCTAACCCAACAAAACAAAATATGGTAATTTTGTGACAAAATGGAGCTTGGTAAAAGAATAAAAAAAAGGGCCTGATTATTAATAACCAGACCCGATATATGTTGAATAAAAATTATTCTACTTAGCTTACAATGGGTTTTGGACTATAGCTGGATTTGTGTTTAACTCGTCCTGATGAAATAACCACTGCCATTGTTTGTCACCAGCCGGAACATTTGTAATAGCAACCATAACCAATAATTGATTTGATATACCTGTTCTGTTCAACGGCTGATTGAGCCTCTTAAGGTCAGTAAATCTGAATCCTTCTCCCCAAAGTTCAATTCTTCTATGTCTCCAAATTTCTTCAAGAAGGGCTTGACCAGAGTTGGTAGAGAGTACATATTGAGGATCCCTGTTTCTCATCAAAGTAAATAGAGCTTGTCTTGCACCAACAGCATCACCAGCATGTGCTTTAGCTTCTGCTTCAATTAATAACATCTCACCAGACCTCATTAAAGGTACATCACCTGTACTTAAACTAGAGCTAGCTGCCAAAAACTTCATATTTTGGAAAGGAACTCGTGCTCCACCTGGCGGAATTGGTACATTAGAACCTGTTCTATCGAATACCTTTTTTCTAATATCTGTGTCGGAAATTGTATTCCATAAAGTAGCATTGATTGCTCTTGGTTGAGTACGAATCACCGTCGAATTGAAGTTAGCAGACATGTATGCAAAATATGACCAGAAAAAAGTATTATGGTCAGAAATTTGACGATTACCCCATATCCATTCAGGGTTATTGATGTCATTAAAACCAGCCGTATATTGTGCGTTGCTCATCAGTGCAAATCCTGTTCTTGCTGCTATTGCTGCGGTAGCGGCATCAGCCCACCTTTGCTGGGCAAGGGCAATACGAGCTTTAAATCCTTGGGCTACATTTACATTAATGTTTGATTTAGCGGCAGAACCTGCCCTAGTGTATCCAGCCAATAGTGTTATAGCCTCGTCTATGTCCTTGTTAACTTGAGCATAAACTGCGTCAACAGTTGCTCTTGGTTGGCCTTCAAGGGTGTTTTCTAACATCAAAGGCACACCCAATTGAGTATTTGGTTTAGTTGCATCAAATCGTTCACCCCACAGTTGCACTAACTGAAAGTGACAGAATCCACGATAAGCTAATGCTTGTCCTTTGATCATTTTCTTATCTGCTTCTGGACCTGGCACATTATCTATTCCATTGATTAATACATTCGCATTAGAAATCAAACGATAATAAAAACGATACATGTAGGCTAAAGTACCATTTTCGACATTTCTATGGGCTTGCCATCTCATTACATCTGCATACCCAGTGCTACCGTTAGCCAAAGGATAGATTATGTCTTCACCAACTAAATCTCTAAACATATTATTTGATCCCTCTCCTGCTTGACCTTGACCAGTTCCAGATTGGTTATAAAGATTTCTATGGATACCGTTTAATGCTGCAATTGCATTCTGTGTGCTTAATAACACGTCGTTTGTTGCCACTTGTGTGGTTGGGAAAGTGTCAAGAAATTCGTCCTGACAAGACGAAACAACTGACAATATACCTATTAAGAATAAAAATTTATACGTTACTTTTTTCATGATTATTAAATTTTAAAAAGTGATGTTAAAACCTCCAGAGAAAACACGCGCAGGTGGATAACCATTGGAAGTCACTCCTGAGAATGCTTGTTGATTGTTCATACCTACTCGATTAGAAAAGAAAGCTACATTTTCCATCGAGAAGAAAAGATTTCCATTTACCATTCCTATTTTATCTAAAAATGATTTTGGTAAGCTGTATGATATATTTGCATTACGTATATTCAAGAAAGAAGCGTCAATCAACCATCGTGAAGAACCAGCGTTAAAATCAGGGCCTCTACCTTGATCCATTCTAGGTACGTCGGTTATGTCTCCTTCTTTCTGCCATCTATTCAACATATCTTTGTGTAACGCACCTCCAACAGTACTTGTGGACATTATTGATGCATAAACAGCATCATACGTTAAACCACCAACTTGAAAAGTAAATAATGCTCCTAAAGTAAAGCCCTTGTATTTAAATGAGGGTGAAAAACTACCATAAAATCGAGGGATTGTACTTCCATTAAACTCAAATTTAGCATTGTTTATAGAAGTGGTTAATGTGTCACTACCTATGATTCTACGGTTTGCTGTTGCATTCGGATCAGCGGCTTTGTATAAAGCTAGACCGTCACTTGGATCTACACCATGGTATGTTCTAAGCCAATAATCAAAAATTGATGCTCCAACAGCATATTTCTTCGTACCCGTGATAAATTCTGGTACTTTTACTGGCATTTGTGTAATTTGATTTGTTAAAGTTGAAGCATTGAAATTCATATTCCATAAAAAGTCTTTTGTTCTAATTACATCTATGCTCAAATTAGCTTCAATACCTCTGTTGAACAAATTAGCTGTATTTTGAAGGGTAGAATTTATGCCGCTTGACAATGGTTGTGGTACTGCAAATAATAAATCATTAGACTGACGATTAAAATACTCAACAGATCCACTGATCCTATCATCGAATAGACCAAAATCAACACCGATATCAAATTGTACATTTGTCTCCCAAGTAAGATTGGTATTAAGAAATGCCGTAGTACTTTGTAAAATCCCAGGCTCATTAGCATTGTTTGCAAAATTATAAAGACCTTGATAAGCATAAAAACCGATACCGTCAGCAACTCCAGTTTCGCCATATGACGTTCTAACCTTTAAGTTAGTCACCCATGATGGAGTGAAAAATTCTTCATTGTGTACATTCCATGCACCACCAACAGACCAGAAATTACCCCAACGTGATTCTGAAGCGAATCGTGAATTACCATCACTTCGAAGACTACCCGTCAATATATATCTATCATCAAAATTATATGATGCCCTTGAAAAATAACTTTCAATTCTATAGAAATCTAATGCAGAAGTTAAGGAATTAATGGTGGTAAAGTTATTTAACTCTGTGTTGCCTGATAATGATTGACCTTGTTTGAATCCATTGAGATCAGTCTCTTTTTGATTAAAAGACTCGTGACCTATCAAGATATCGACATTACTCTTACCAAATGTCTTGTTGTAATTTAATAACTGAGTAGCTATGAATCCTATGCTACTTCCAAATTGCCTTCTACTTCTTCCAGCAGGCGCACCATCTCCAACTAAAGTATTTTCAAAACTGTTATCTCCTTGGTATTGGAAATCAATACCAATGCTATTTGTGAATTTGAAATTCTTTAAAAACATAAAATCTGTTACCGATCGTGCACTCGCTACAGTCCTACTAAACAATTGTCTATTGAGGGTCGTTTCTGCTAGTGCATGTCTACCAGCATAACCATTTCCAGGTCTATTTGGTACTCCGAGTCCTGAATTGCCTAAATTTCCAATATCCCAGAATTTTTTACCCGTAGCAGGATCAATTAAAAACTCTCCAGTGGTCATATTATGAGCAAAAACTGGGTAAATAGGACCAATTGTTCTGGAAAAAAAGAACGGGTTAACGAAATTTGTACTTCCTCCGTCTGCAGCAGTATTAGAATTTGAATGGTTACCCGAAATATTTAAATTCGTTTTAAGCCATTTCTTAGGTTGTACATTGACATTTAGTCGTGCAGTAAACCTTTCGAAATCAGTATTAATGGTGTAGCCATCTTCTTTCAAATAACCTGCTGAAACAAAATAATCCATTTTATCGGCTCCCCCACTAAATGATAAAACTAAATCCTTACGATCTCCTAGTCTCATTAAATCCTTAGTCCAGTCCAAATCATCTGCATATATCAATTGTGCGTTAGGATTAATTTTACCATCCGTACTCACTATTTGATTTGCTGGAACATTAAATGGATTATAAGCCAATAATCCACCAACCCCAGTTCTACTTGTTAGACCTGATGCTACTCTTGCAGCCGAGTCCCTACTTATACCAGTGCCGGTAACGGGAGATATTAACTGATTTCTCCAACCTTCCCATATCAATGGATAATACTCGAAAGCGTCTACCCTTTCATATTCAGGCAAACCTCTTGTAGCCAAACCTTGTCCGACTTTAAGTGACACATTATTTCTACCTTTCTTACCACGCTTTGTTGTGATCATTACCACACCATTTGCAGCTCTTGACCCATAAAGAGCCGTAGAAGATGCATCCTTTAAGATACTGATGTTTTCAACATCATCTGGATTTATGTTAGAAGTACCACCTACATAAGGAACCCCATCTACCACATAAAGCGGATCTTGAGAAGCATTGATTGAACCAAATCCTCTGATACGAATACCCAATCCTGATCCTGGTTGACCATTAGCTGTAGTGGTTACGACACCTGGAGATGACCCTTCAATAACATTGGTAATATTATTTATTGTCCTTAAAGCAATATCTTCGGATTTTATGCTAGCAACCGATCCAGTTAATGCCTCTTTACGAGTGGTACCGTATGCAGTGACAATAATTTCATCCAATTTTACACCATCATTTGACAATGTTATTGAATAGTTACTTGAGGATGTAATTTCAACCAAATTAGTGGTGAAACCAGTGTAACTGACCATAAGTCTTTTGGCGTCATTCTGAACGGTTAAACTAAAAGCTCCGTCCAAATCTGTCACTGCCCCAGTAGTTGTATTTTCAACTAAAACAGTGGCTCCAATTAGCGGTTCTCCTTTGGCGTCTTTTACCGTTCCGGTAATCGTACGTTGCCCAATGACCGCACTTGACATGCAGATCATCGTCAATGCAAAAAGTAAAAGTTTCTTCATCCTTACTATTTTTTTGTTAATAAATTATAAAATATTTCCCAATTAATATGTTCTAAAACTCCATTTGATTGAAATTCGCTGCTAAATAAGTTAATTAAATATTATTATAAGTAACATTTTAAAGATTATTTATTAACAAATTCTTTTCTTTCCGTTTGAAAACTACAAATTTTTGTAATTATAGAGGACCTATAATTTTTAGAATGTCCATACAGTATATTTATTGTATGTTAAATATACATATGCATTATTTACATATTATTAATGTTAAATCTAAAACAAAAATTTAGAAATAACACTAATTTTTTCATCTTAACTATCCATCCTTCCAATCATACACGATACATAAGACTTTGCTGCATCAATGAAGTTTCCTTTGCCCACTTCGGGGTACCCTAGACTTTCTAGCTTGGTCAAGACTTGGTCTATATACTGATCATCGCCATTCAACGTAAGTGCACCTTCTGCGATATTGAGATCTACTAATTGTACATGCTCATTTTTTAAAACAGCATTTTTGATACTATTGCCACAACCTTGGCATTTTATATTTTCGAGTTTTACTATTCTTTCCATAGTACAAAGTTAATCCAAAATTTTCAAACTTGCCAATTTACTTGACAACAAACCATAAACAATCACCGTAATCGAACTTAAAGGCATCAAAACTGCAGCGATAACAGGCGATAATTGTCCCGATACTGCAAAGAATAATCCTGTGAAGTTATAAGCAACCGCGAGGATCATTGCCCCGTATATGAGGTATTTAGCATTTGACAAATAGGTGATATACTTCATCAAATTTTTAAACTCTGAGGCGGCAAGGACACCCTCACACGCGGGTGAGAAATTGTTGCCTTCATCAGCTATGACGATTCCCGCATCACTTTGTTTTAGTGCACCAGCATCATTCAATCCGTCACCGATCATCATCACTTTTTGACCTTGATTTTGGAGGTTTTTGACAAAAGTCAATTTATCAGATGGCGATTTATTAAATTCAAGATGGATACTCTTTCCAAAAATATCTGTTAATCGTTTTTTATCTTTTTCATTATCACCTGACAAAATGGTGACTTGGTAGTCTGTTGCAATTTGTTTGATGACTTCTTCCATACCCAATCTAAAAGGTTGCTCAAAAGTAAATGACCCTTGATACGCTTCATTAATTTCCAACAAAACTACGGTACTCAAGTTTTCAGATTTTGCACCAAGAATAAACTCAGGAGACCCCATCCTGATGGTATCTTCGCCAAAATGAGCTTCTATCCCTTTACCCACATATTCTTCAAAATAATTGGCAGCCATATTGGTTTTGATGTTGAGGTGCTCATAAATGGCCTTGGAGAGCGGGTGATTGGATTGAAGACAAGTGCCAGATATCAATTCGAGTGTTTTGGTATCTAATTGTTTACCCTTGTATGTCACTAAAATATTTTTAGTATCAGTGAGTGTACCCGTTTTATCAAATATAATATGAGTGGCAGACTGTATTTTCTCAATGGTATGCACATTTTTGATGTAAAAATGTTTGGCCGAGAGTATCCTTAATATATTGCCATAGGTAAATGGTACCGCCAATGCCAATGCGCAAGGACAAGCCACAATCAAGACAGCAGTGAAGGTCTCAAATGCCATTAAAGTGTCGCGATTGAGCCAATATAGGAGGGTAGCCGCTGCAATCCACAAAACATTGATGGTAAAATATTTGGAAACTTTATTGATCACACCTTTGAAAAAATCATTATCATCTTTTCTGAAAATATCATTTTCCCAAAGTTTAACCAGATCCGATTGTGCTATATTCTTTGAAAGAGCAATTTCGATATTACCGCCTACTTGTTTACCGCCTGCAAATACCTTGTCACCAATTTTTTTTGATATCAAATCCGCCTCTCCTGATACAAAACTGTAGTCGAGTGAAGCTTTTCCATTGATCAAAACTCCATCGCCTGGTATAATCTCTTGATTTTTTACCAAAACCGTATCTCCTGCCTGCGCTTGATCTAATCTGACCGGCACCCAGTTGTTATCTTTTTTTAAAGTAGCATTGATGGGAAAATAGGAAGTATAATTTCTATCAAAACTAATAGAATGATATGTAAATGTCTGATACCACTTGCCAATCAACAAGAAAAATACAAAACCGGCTAGACTATCTAAATACCCCTCTCCATTGAGGTATAAAATCTCAATAACACTTCTTACAAAAAGGGTGATCATACCTATGGCCACGGGTACATCGAGGTTTAACTGACCATTTTTGAGACTTTTCCACGCACTTACCAGATAATCCTTACCGGCATAAAACAAGACGGGTATTGCCAACAGAATATTGATATATCCCAACCAAAATACCTTGGCAGCTCCTGTAAATCCCAAGTATTCTGGAAAACTGAGTAACATGATATTACCAAAAGCAAAACCTGCAACACCCAATTTATACAATGGAGCCTTATCTACTTTTTTCTTACCCTCTGATTCGTTGCCTTCGAGTGTAAAGGCGGGTTCGTATCCGATTTTTGTAAGTAAAATGGCTATTTGCTTTAAGCTTGTTGCCTCCTCATTATACTTGATGGTAGCAGTCTGTTTTAAAAAATCAACCCTCGTCTGCATTATCCCTTGATCAATTTTATGCAGATTTTCAAGCAACCACACACACGCAGAACAGTGTATTTGCGGTAAATTTAGACTAACAATCGCGATATGATTATCTCTAAACTTAAGCAACTTTTCCAACACTTTTTGATCTTCCAAAAAATCAAAATTCAATATAGCATCCGACTTTTTGTTGATGCCGGGCTGTACTGCCAAATTATAGTAATCACCCATTCCATTGTCATGGAGCATGGTATACACAATACTACACCCTTGACAGCAAAATGATTTGTCATCGCGGATGATCGTGTCACTCTTACAAGGGTCTCCACAATGTTCGCATGTGGTCTCTTGTATACTTACTTTGATTTCGTTTTCGATCATAAATTATGTCAAATAGTGCTATTAAGCGTTGGTAAATCCAAAATATAATGCGATACAAGCTACTATAAACACCACAAATAGCATTAGGAAGCTCACAAGTGTGTACGTGTTGGGTGCAATTTGTTTAGATTTCATGATAAATTGATTTTAGTTAGGGGCAAAAGTAAGATATAGAAGATTGGAGGGAGGTGATGTAGGTTAGGGAGAGGGGTGATATTGGTTAGGGGGGAATTGCGGAACTACGGGTTTCATTAGTGAAATTTTTAAACTTGGTAAAATGCAATCTGCGAAAATCTGCGAGTTTCAATCAGCGAAAATCTGCGGGAGAATTAATCGAGTGATGGTTTCCCGCTGATTTACGCAGATTTTTTTGACTGATCTACGAAAAAAAATGCTGGATAGATAAGCAAGTTTTGATTCCTTTTACAAATGAGGGTTCCCGCTGATTTCCGCTGATTTTTCATAGGTGAAATTTTTAAATGTAGTACAATTCAATCTGCGAAAATCTGCATGTTTTGATCTGCGAAAATCTGCGGGAGAAATACGCGTGATAGTTCCCGCTGATTTAATAGAATATCTATAAAAATTTATATGTAATATTGTAATTTAGCAGGATATTTTAAATTGGAATTTATGAATGAGAATGAGATATCTTATAAAATTAGATCAGCCATTTTTAATGTCTACAATAATCTTGGACCTGGATTATTAGAAAGTGCCTATGAAGCTGCACTTAGTTATGAACTTAAAAAAGAAAATTTAAAAATTCAGAATCAGGTGGGTTTGCCTATGATTTATGAAAGTGTAAATATCGATGTAGGCTATAGAATTGATATTGTAGTAGAAAATAAAGTGATAGTGGAAGTCAAATCAGTTGATGCATTAATGGATGTACATCATAAGCAAGTACTCACTTATTTAAAATTATCAGGATTAAAGTTGGGTATTTTAGTTAACTTCAACTCAGACATAATTTCGGACAATATCGTAAGGAAAGTAAATGGCTTATAAACTTAATGTTGGCTGATGGCTTCCCACTGATTTATACTGATTTTTACATTTGTGTACTTCTTAAACTTGGTATAATGCAATCTGCGAAAATCTGCGGGAAAATACTCGAGTGATGGTTTCCCGCTGATTCATCCTGATTTTTCATTATGAAATTTTCAAACTTGGTACAATGTAATCTGCGAAAATCTGCGGGAGAATTACTCGAGTGATAGTTTCCCCCTGATTTACGTTGATTTTTTTTATTAATCTACGAAAAAAAATGCTGGATAGTTATGTAGATTATGTTTCCATTTACACTAAGGGTTTCCCGCTGATTTACGCTGATTTTTCATTAGTGAAATTTTCAAACTTGGTACAATGTAATCTGCGAAAATCTGCGTGTTTTTGATCTGCGAATATCTGCGGGAAAATACTCGAGTGATGGTTTCCCGCAGATTTCCGCAGATTTTTTTTGATGGATCTACGCAAAAAAATGCTGTATAGATAAGCAAGTTTTGTTTCCTTTTACAAATGGGGTTCCCGCTGATTTACGCTGATTTTTTTTAATTGATCTACGAAAAAAAATTCTGGATAGATTTGCAAGTTAGGTTTCCTTTTACACTAAAGGCTTCCCGCTGATTTATGCTGATTTTTTTAAACTTGGTACAATGCAATCTGCGAAAATCTGCGTTTTTTTGATCTGTGAAAATCTGCGGGAAAAACTCGAGTGGTGGTTCCCGCTGATTAATTTAGTGTCTTATTTTATGTTCTAAAAAACTATAGTTCGAATTTCAAAATTATTCTGTACCTTTATAAATACTAAATTAAGAATAATGAAGGTATTAAACTATAAACGCTTTAAAACTAATCTAAAAAAAGTATTGGATACTGTGATTGATGATCAAGAGACCGTCATCGTCAACAGAGGTGAAAATAATGTAGTATTGCTTCCATTGAAAGAATACAATGCTTGGAAAGAAACCTTATACTTACTTTCTTCAAAACAAAATAGACTTAGACTTGAAGAAGCAATAGAAAGAGATCGAAATAGAAAGTATTAGATTCACAAGGCCTAAAAACTTGGTAAAGAATATGCTAGTTTGTAATTTAAAAATTTAACTAACTTACACCTTTACATTTAAAAAAAACGGAGCTAACTATCTTTATAATCAGCTCCGTCTTAATTTCTGTGCTAAAAAATTATTTCGTTAATTTAAAAACGATTTACTATAAAGAGTCATCTTTGTGTTCTTTCGTTGCCTGTGAGGCAAAAAAAAAATTAAAAAAATGATTTTTGACATTTTATACCAAGATGAACACCTGATTGCTATCAACAAACCATATGGGTATTTTGTCCATCGGACCAAATTAGACTATCAAGCCGAGACATTGGTTATGCCTAATTTGCGCGACCAGATTGGTCAATATGTGTATCCAGTACATCGAATAGATCGCAAAACTTCGGGTGTTCTGCTTTTTGCTTTGGATGAAAAAACACAGAGAATACTCAATGATGATTTTGCAGAGGGCAGGGTTGGTAAAAAATACGTGGCCATCGTGCGAGGATATACACCTGACGAATCAGAAATAGATTACGACCTCATTAATGATCGCGGTACGAAGCAGAGTGCAGTTACAAAATTTAAAACGCTACAACACACGGAAGTACCCATAGCCGCGGGAAAACATTCTACATCGAGGTACAGCCTTGTAGAATTGAGTCCCGTCCAAGGTAGGCAACACCAATTGAGAAAACATATGTCGCACATATTTCATCCCATCATTGGAGACAGGCCCCATGGATGCAACAAGCAAAATAGATTGTTTCTCGAACAATTTAACTATCTAGAGATGCTACTCCATGCTCGCTCTTTAACGTTTACTCACCCACATACAGATCAAGAAATTACAGTTCAAGCCCCTCTATTTGATGAATTTAAAAGGATGATGAGCCTCTTATCTTTTCACAATACATTTTAACCATAGGATACTTTATGACAAAACTTCTATTAATGATACTAAGGTATATTTTTGGTTACAGACTTATGATTGTCAAAAAAAATATCAACTATATAGGATTAAACCTTGATTTGAATAAATATTACCATCATTTCTCAAAAAACCTACTCACATCCATTTATAGTTTTATAGCCTCCTCTTCAAAAATTCAATCAAGGGTGGTTTATGAAAACTTAGCAACGATACAAAACGAAATGAGTAATGGTAAAAGAATTATGTTATTGGCTACCCACTACAGTAATTGGGAATGGGTAGGTGTCAATTTACCTTCCGTTTTAAAAGGTGATTGCATAGCTGTCTACAAGCCATTGTCCAATCAGTTTTTTAATAAACTCGTCACTCGCTCACGCGCACGTACAGGCATGAAGTTAGCCGCTATGTCTGAAGTGGTAAGATTTATCAAGCAATATGAGCAAAATTCATGTTTCTTATTTATTGCTGATCAAAGTCCGAGTATCCACCAATCAGCAGTTTCGGTCCATTTTTTAGGCAAACCTACCTCCTTTTTAGATGGCCCTCAAAAATTAATAAATCGTTACACGTTTGAAGTCTTCTATCAATCTGTCAAAGAAAAAGATGGAAAGTATTTGGTAGAATTTATAAAAATAGATGATCACCAAAATTTGATGCAAGCCTATGCAAATTTGCTTGAAAAAGATGTTAAAAATGATCCGTATTTATGGTTGTGGACACATAAAAGGTGGAAGAGACAAGATATTTACGATGGCATTTGAGTCGTCTAACTATTTTCAGCATGAAAATTTGAGTTTAAAAGAAATAATCTAAGTATATAAGCATCCTTTTACTAATTTGCGCTGTAATAAAATTCATCAACAATAAAAAGAGTCTGGAAAAAATAGATTTCATATTATTAATCAAAGCATGCATTAAGGATGATCGCAATGCCCAAAATGAATTTTATAAGTTCCATTATTCTTATGGTATGAGTATTGTCTATCGCTATGTGACTGAAAAGGACGAAGCACATGCCATCCTTAACGAAGGTTTTCTAAAGGTTTTCCAAAATCTAGAAAAGTTTGACCAAAGCCAAGACTTTAAGCCTTGGTTTAAAACAATTTTAATAAATACAGCATTGAACTATATTAAAAAAATGAAAAAATTTAAGGTTGAGACTCCAATAGAACAAGCTTATGAGGTTAGTGTTTCAGAAGTTATCTTAAACAAATTGCATTATAATGAGCTAATAGAAATGGTGCAATCGCTTACGACTGCATACAGGACAGTCTTTAATCTTTATGTTGTTGATGGATATAGCCATGATGAAATTGCTTCTAAGCTTGGCATTACTGTGAGTACTTCTAAATCTAATTTGTCAAGAGCAAAAGAAAAATTAAGAGAAATCTTAACAAGCAAAAACTTAGTGTAAAATGAACAAAAAAATAACGGATAATGAATTAGAGAAAATTTTCAAATTAGGTACAGAGGATGGCCAGTTTGAATACGATCCTAATGCATGGTCTCAGATGGAAATTTTATTAAACAAAGAAAAGAAGAAAAAAAGATTTATATTTTGGTTTACACTTATAGGAGTAAGTACAATACTTTTTGGGACTTTCTATATTTTTATGAATGCAAGAGGTAATAATCAACATGTCATTAGTCCAAAAAAAGAATTGATTGGCATAAAAAAAATTAATTCCAACCAAAGTAAAGTTGTTACCGGACTAAACGAAAAGAAGTTAAGTAAAAAGGAGTCAACTTTTATAAACACAAAAAATGATCGGACTAATGATACCAATCGTTTTAATAATAATAGTAAAGAGCTCAAACAAAATAATGTAAAAGTTAGTAAAAATGAATTGTCACAAGTTGGTTTTGGGAAAGATAAAGTATTGAAAGAAATAACTTCAAAACAAAAAGCTAAACAAAGTAGCCTTCCTCAAAAACTTAATAAAGGTACAGTCAATATAGAAAAAACAAAAAGTAAAACCCCAATCTCAAACGAATTTGATGATAAGAACCTTAAAGATATTGAATTAAAAGAATCATCTGATTTAAAAAATGAAATGGTAAATGACATGATATACCTTACTCAATTAGAATTTTTAAAGCCTAAATTGATTTGGAAAAACAGACTTACGGAAAATTTAGAATTATCTCAGGTACAAGTATCAGACAGTAATAACAATAACAAAAATGAAAGACCACTATTCCTAATGTTGGCTGCAGGAAGAAGATATACTGCAACACCAGCAACCAATTTAGGCAATGGTGATAATATATATAGTTTGGGACTTGGCTTTGGTATTTCGAGACATTTGGCTGTAACGCTCCAAGGAAGTTATACTGAAGATGTTTATCAAGCAGGATACGAAGATTATTTGCCATATAAAGGGTATTGGACCAGAGGGATAAAACCCTCATACACCAATGCAACTTGCAATATTTTAAATATCAACATGGGGTTAAAATATTTTGTCAATAATCAAAACAAAAGTGGTCCTTATGCAGGCTTAGGTATATCGTCAATTTTTATGCTCAAAGAATCATACTATTATAAAATAAATGACCCGGGTGCAGATATTAAAAGGAAATGGTATGGGAACAATGATAGTCAAGATTATTTTAGTATTTTTGATTTTAATGCAGGTTACCAATTCAAAGCAACTACAAGAATGAAAATTAATATCAGTGGAAATTATGAAATCCCTCTTTATGGTATTGGACATGGCAATGTAAAAATGTCTGGATCAAGTGTCTCTTTGGGTTTAAATTACAAATTGAATTAAACTATCCTTCATTGATATAAATCTAATGGATGGCAAATTTATATCCTTAATTTACAAGAGTGCCCACCGTTGCAATCTAAGTAATCGATTTTTTTGATTTTAAACACTCTTTATACATGTTGACACGACATGCAGATTGAAGTTTCTTAAAAATTTTAAGAAACGTAAAGGAGTTCGCAGCCTTTTGCGATGAATGGTTGTAATAGAAAAGTTATATGAGGTGGAGGTAAGAACCAAAATTACACTTCAAAGTTATTTCTCTTCAAATTTAATTATTTCAACCATTTAAAATTCAAAAAAAAATGAAAAAACATTTGCTTTATTACTTGTTTGCGTTCTCTTTTGTCACGATTGTTTCCTGTGATAAAGACCCAAAAGTAGATCCCGAACCTACTCCAGAAAAACCTTCTATAAAAATAGCTAATAATGCTACACTTGGTAACATACTTACTGATGAAAAAGGTAATACATTATATTTTTTTAGTAGAGATGCGGAGACTTCGACATGTACAGGCACTTGCTTAGAAAATTGGCCAGCATATAATATAGAGATACTCTTATTGGGTTCAGGTTTAAATGCTGCAGATTTTGGCTCTATAGATGTAAATGGAAAGAAACAAACTACCTATAAAGGTTGGCCATTGTATCTCTACAAAAACGATACTGCACCAGGCCAAACGAATGGAAATGGATTAAATAATCTTTGGTATGTGGCAAAACCTGATTATACAATTATGTTAATGGCTCAACAATTGACAGGACATGATGGTAAGAAATATAAAGGAAACTACACTGAAGGTGATGAAGTTACAACTTATTTTGTAGATGACAAAGGAAGAACTTTATACACATTCACTCGTGATTTTAAAGATGTTAATACATTCACAAGGGCCGATCTCTCTAATAATGGTGTATGGCCAATGTTCGAAAGTGCTGTAAATAGTGTTCCAATTGGTTTGACAAAATCAGATTTTAGTACTATAAATGTAGCTGGCAAAACTCAAGTGACTTACAAAGGATGGCCTTTATACTATTTTGGTCAAGATAATACAAAAAGAGGAGCTAACAAGGGTGTAAGCTTCCCTTCTCCAGGTATTTGGCCTATCGTAAATAGCACCATTCCATCACCCACCATTCAAAAATCTGTAAAAGAAGCTTCTCATCCTACATTAGGAAAAATACTGACAGATGAATCTGGAAGAACACTTTACTTTTTTTCTCGAGACTTTGACGGCAACTCAGCATGTACAGGTGGTTGCCTAACGACCTGGCCAATATACTACATGCCAACAAAGGTAGCAGGAGCAGGTATAGATACTTCCCTATTTGGTGTTATCACAAGGGCGGATGGCAGTAAACAAAGTACTTTCAAAGGATGGCCTTTATACTATTTTGCAAATGATGCTGCAGTAGGAGATGTCAAAGGAGAAGCCTTCAACAATATTTGGTATGTTGCAAAACCTGATTATTCTATTATGTTGGTCAATGCCCAACTGACAGGCCACGATAGTAAAAAGTATAATAGTAAATATGAAGTAGGGGATGAAGTTACCCAATATATGGTTGATGCAAATGGTAGAACGCTTTATAGATTTGTAAACGACAAAAATCTTACAAACAAGTTTACAAGGGCTGATTTTAGTAACGATGGTGTGTGGCCAATTTACCAAAATACTAATATTGTCGTGCCATCTACGATCACCAAATCATTATTTAAATCTATAACTGTTTTTGGGAAGCAGCAACTTACCTATAATGGACACCCACTTTATTATTTTGGTCAAGATGGTACAACTAAAGGAGCAAACAAAGGCATAAGCTTTCCAGCTCCTGGTATTTGGCCAATTGTCAATAGAACAACAAGTGAAGCAAGTTGTGATACGGCTAATATTACCTATACGAAAAATATTAAACCCCTTTTTGCAAGTACATGTGCTACATCAGGTTGTCATACTGGGCCTAGTCCAGCATCAGGTATTAATTTATCAACTTATGAAGGTACTAAAGCAGCAGTAAATGCAGGAAGAATACTAGGTGCTATAAATTGGGATTCGGGCTTTCAACAAATGCCTAGGAATCAACCCAAATTAGATAAGTGCACTATTGAAGCTGTAAAGTTATGGATTGACAAAGGAGCTCTTGAAAATTAAAAATATTACGTAGGTAAAGCAGCAATGTTTATTAATGTTCTAATGATTTAATTTTGAGTCCACTTTTATAACTCGTTTTGTGGCTTTAAACTTTTAGGAGTGGACTCAATTATCTTAATGCGGAATGTTCAAATATTTTCATTATTTTTTATTGTATTAGATTGCATTTCTTATAAGTCACGGATATACCTTATCCCAAAAAGATAACTTTAGTTTAAACCCAGTTTACGCATTAGAAATTAACTGCAAGAAAATTATGCTTCATATTAGTCTCATTACTCAATTTTCTATCCTCTATAATACTAAGGTTGCTAATTTTGAAGAAGCTGAAATCCAGCAGGTTTCAGTGCGCAGCTAAATTGATATTCCGGATATCTATTTTTTACAACACTCATGTGCTTCACTACTCTTTTGCCTGATTTTCTTTAGAATAAAGCCCATAAAGCACTAGTGCTCCGTCTAATTAATTTTTTAAATTAAGTTGTGAGTTATTTTTGGATAGATCAAGGCGAAAAACGTAGTTGAACTGGCTAGTTCAGCGAGGCTTTTTAACGAAGAGATATTCAAAAAGAGCCACAAATTATTTAATTTTTTATTTAGACGGAGCACTAGTTTAAATTTTAAAAATATTAAAATTAACACAATACCAGAAGTCATTCTGTTGTCAGATTTTACAATTCTATTAACTTCAAAGTACTCTAAAAAAAGCTAAAAGCTAATCGCTAACAGCTAATTTACCCCCCACATTCAACCTTCAATTGATCAATTTGATTAGCCCACACATCTTTTGTAGATTTCACATCATCATCATCGCAAAAATCCGTTATCTCTAGGATGGTTTCATTGGTAACATCAGATTTGTAAATTCTATATTCCAAATATTCATCCTCATCATCTGCATCGAGCCATTTAAGTCTAAGTCTTTCTTCTTCGATATCGTCTATGACCTCCGCATCTTGATCATACCCATCCCAATTGAACGTGTATATTTCATTGCTTACATCTACTTCTTCACAAAACCAACGTACAAGACAAGGGGGGTCAGTAAGAAACTGATACACAATGGTTGGGGAGGCCTTGAAGATAAATTCTAGTTCAATTTTTACTCTTGACATTAAGGTTTTTTTTAATTTATAATATATTGTTTTTTAGTAAATATAGAAGTACGAGTTCAATATTTGCACCAAATAAAGAATAAATTTTTCAATTCACCAATATTTATGAACTTTTTTTTCATTTTTTTAATTATATGTTCACTGAAGGGTCAACAAAATTTTATTTGCGTGGATAAATTAATTTTATTCATTTTCATATAAAGATTTTGTACCTTTGCACATTTTTTAGGAAAATACATACAATTATCGGCATACATGAGGCAATTAAAGATTACCAAATCCATCACCAACAGAGAAAGCCAATCTTTAGAGAAGTACCTCCAAGAAATCGGAAAAGTTGATTTACTTACCCCTGAAGAGGAAGTAGATCTCGCTCAGCGAATCAAGGAAGGTGACCAAGAAGCACTTGAAAGACTAACTAAAGCCAATCTTAGGTTTGTTGTATCTGTGGCAAAGCAGTACCAAAACCAAGGTCTTTCGCTATCAGATTTGATTAATGAAGGAAACTTAGGCTTGATCAAGGCGGCTCAAAGATTTGACGAAACGAGAGGTTTTAAATTTATCTCTTATGCTGTATGGTGGATTAGACAATCTATCCTTCAAGCTTTAGCAGAACAATCCAGGATTGTCAGATTACCCCTTAACAAGGTAGGATCTTTAAATAAAATCAATCGTGCCTTCTCTGAATTAGAACAAGAGTTTGAAAGAGAACCAACGCCTGACGAATTAGCATTACTATTAGAGATACCTTCGGAGGAGGTAGAAACTACTTTAGGTGTTGCAGCAAGACATGTATCAATGGATGCACCGTTTGCTGAAGGTGAAGATAATTCTCTCTTGGATGTATTGGAAAATACCTCTACACCTGATACCGACAAAGGTCTAGAATATTTGGAGAGTCTTCGCACAGAAATTGAGCGTTCACTTTCTACACTAACTGATAGGCAAAGTGATGTTCTCAAATTATATTTTGGTATCGGTATTGAGCACCCTATGTCGCTCGAAGATATAGGCGATAGATTTGGCCTAACAAGAGAAAGAGTGCGTCAGATCAAAGACAAAGCAATCAACAAATTAAGATCCACTAGTAAGAGTAAATTACTCAAGAATTACTTAGGAGCTTAAAATATTGTTAATACATATGTTAAAAGGGTAATAGGTTATAGCTTGTTACCCTTTTTATTTTGACTTTTGCGCTCTGCTATCTAACTCTTGTTAAACCCGACATTTTTTATTCATTTATAAAGTCACTGTATGCGTTTTTTCTTATCGACTATTTTGGTACTTTGGTCATTTGAATTAATTTCACAAAAGATATACCAAATCACAAAAACGACCGAAAAAATAGTTTGCGATGGGATCCTGAATGAAATAACTTGGCAAGGTGGTAGCGAAATGGCTGATTTTATTCAGAACAATCCTTCACCTGGTCAAAAAGCAAGCCAAAATAGCATTGTGAAGTTATCCTATGATGATCAGGCTATTTATCTGGCAGCTACATTGTACGATACCGAACCAAAGAAAATTCTCAAAGAATATACGATCAGAGATCGGTCAGGAAATGCTGATCGATTTGGCATATCTTTCGACACATATGCAGATGGTATCAATGCATTTGCTTTTGAAGTGACTGCATCAGGTATCCAAATTGACAAAAGAATAACTTCGGTCGATGAGGATGTCAATTGGGATGCAGTGTGGGAAAGTGAAGTGAAAATAACAGAAGCAGGATGGACCGTAGAAATGGTTATTCCATACAATGCGTTAAGATTTCCTAAGATCGATATACAAGAGTGGAAGGTTCAGGTATTCAGAGAGATCAGACGATTGAGAGAGTTTTCTACATGGAATGAACAAAAGCCTGAAGTAGAAGGAGAAGTCAATCAATATGGCATCTTGAAAGGTATAGAAAATGTAGAAAGTCCTTTGAGACTATCTTTATCGCCCTACGTAAGCGGTTATTATGATGTGATTGAACGGAAAGACAATCCTGCCTTAGTCAATCGAAGTTATGCTGCAGGTATGGACCTAAAGTATGGTATCAATGATTCTTACACGCTAGATATGACGTTAATACCAGATTTTGGTCAAGTAATCTCTGACCAACAAGTGCTCAATCTTACCCCCTTTGAGGTTTACTTTGATGAGAATAGACCATTTTTTACAGAGGGCCTAGAACTCTTCAATAAAGGCAATATGTTTTATTCTCGAAGAGTAGGGGGCAGTCCATATGCCCTAGATAATGTGGCCGGTGAAGCAAGAAGTTTGGGAGGTAGAGTACTTTCCAATCCCTCGGTCAATCGATTGATCAATGTATCAAAATTGAGTGGTAGAAATGCATCGGGACTTGGATTTGGTGTGTTTAACGGAGTAGAAGGGGAGACCAATGCACAAATCGAAGATGCCAATGGGCGAATTTCTGATTACAAAACCAACCCAATTACCAATTACTCTGTATTGGTCGTAGATCAAAATCTGAAAAATAACTCCAATATTAGCTTTATGAATACAAATGTATTAAGGCATGGACAGTTTGCAGATGCCAATGTAACTGGGGTGTTTTTGACGTTGCGAGATTCTACCCAAACATACCTTTTCTCTACCAATCCTACGATATCCAATATTATGGGAAGTAATGGTGTCAAAACTGGATTTGCAAATTATCTGAATGCAGGAAAGGTGAGTGGAAACTGGATATATACTTTAGAAAACAGAATAGAATCGGCTGATTTCGATATCAATGATTTAGGATTTTTGAGAAATCCCAATGAATTTAGTAATGAACTTCAATACGGCTACAACAATTATAAACCAAAAAATGATAAGCTAATTTTTTATCGTTTGAGTCATACGACTAGAATTGAGCACCTTTTTAAACCTATGCTCTTTTCGGATTTTAATACGACATTGGATGCTTTTGTTTTGTTTAAAAATCGTATTGGATGGAACAGTACACTCATTCTTGAGCCCATTACAACAAAAGACTATTTCGAACCAAGAACCCAAAATTTTGAGTACTATATGGCATGGGGTGAAAACATTAGGCTCAGACAATACATATCTACAGACTATAGAAAAAAACTAGCCGTTGATGCCTCAGCTACCTATCGATATTTTTTCTCTACGCCTTGGAATAATTTGATCATGAGTTTAGCCCCAAGATTTAGGTTTAGTGATCGTTTTTCTCTTGTTTACAATCTCAATGTCAATCTTTCAGCCAATGAGCCCGGGTACTTCAACCGAAATAATTTAGATTTCACCGCCATCAATCCTGAGGGCCACCCTGTTCTCGGAATCAGAGATCGTAATATCATCACATCAACCTTCACGGGCACATATATTTTTAATAAAAATTTAGGAATTGACTGTAGGTTGAGACATTATTGGGCTGAGGTCAATTACAAAAATTATGGCCCACTGGATAAAGAAGGATTGGTCCAAGTCGTAAGCAGACCTGATAATAATATTCTCAACAGTATCAACAATAACTTAAATTTATTTAACATTGATCTTCAGTTAAGATGGCGATTTAGACCTGGAAGTGATCTCTTCTTGGTTTGGAAAAATAGTATTACAAAGTTTGACCGAAGTGTAGATTATAGTTTAGTCGAAAATTTACAAAATACTTTCGAAGAGCCTCAAAACAACAGTTTATCATTAAGAGCTATTTATTGGCTGGATGTGAATAAGGTGAAAATTTAAGGTTTTAATGTTGTAGGAAAAAAAACTTTTTTGCTTTGCCCCGACCCTAAAGGGAGGCAAAAAAGGGAATCGTATTAACAGGAGTATTTGTTTCATGAAAAGCATTCTTTTGGCTAATCTCCCTTTAGGGCTGGGGCAAAATTAGCCAAAAGTCTTTTTTACTTTAACCTAGACCTAAAGAGGGAGGCAATAGACCTTTTTTGCTTTGCCCCGATCCTAAAGGGTGGCAAAAAAGGGAATCGTGTTAACAGGAGTATTTGTTTCATGAAAGAGCATTCTTTTGGCTAATCTCCCTTTAGGGCTGGGGCAAAATTAGCCAAAAGTCTTTTTTACTTTTCCCCGACCCTAAAGGGTGGTAAAAAAGCATACACTTTAGGAAGAAAATTGTAGGTATTTAATAGTATTCTTTTGTCTCAACACCCTTAAGGGCTGGGGCAATTGAGGCAAAAGTGAGGGTCCCAAAGGTCGTTTTTACTTTGCCCCATGCCCTAAAGCGTGATAAAAAAGCGTAATAAGAATTAATTCATCCTATTTCTCCAAAGTTTCAGCAGCACTTTCTATTTCTCCCATTTCATTACAAAAATAAGAATACATCATTTTAGCTAAGCTATTATCAGGGGCACTTTTCAGTGCAGCGTCGTATTTACTTTTTGCTTGATTAAATAACTCTTTTTGATGGAGTATAGCCGCTTCAAAGAGTAATTTTGTTGTGTTATCTGCATTTTGGTATATGGGTAAAGTTTTTAATTCACTTAAGGCATCTGTCTCTTTTTGTTTTTCTACGATTCTGAAAGGTACAGGAGTACTGACAATTCTTCTAACAGGATGGTGTACATACCAAGCATAATTTTTATTGAGTTCAAGTTTTGCAGTAACGCTATTAAGCGAAAAGGAATTTGTCTTTGATTTTGCTTGATAGACTATATTATTTTTATCATCCTCAATGATTATATCATACATCTTGGCTCCAGCAATTGGTTGCCATGATATTATATTGATACCTTCTACATAATCTCCTCCGGGCACCAAAGTTCTTGAAAGGATTTCTGTGTTTAACCAGCCATCTCTGCCTCCTTTGCCTTTAGATCCCCAACCGTCTCGACAGCCAGCACCTTTGCATCCCCATCCATCACGACTTCCAGCACCTTTAGAACCCCAACCGTCTCGGCTTCCTTTACCTTTTGAACCCCATCCATCTCGGCAGCCCGCACCCTTGCAGCCCCAACCGTCACGACTTCCAGCACCTTTAGAACCCCATCCATCGCGACTACCTGATCCTTTAGAACCCCATCCATCGCGACTTCCAGAACCCTTAGAACCCCAACCGGATACAAGTAAACTTTGGTTTTTCATTTCAATACCGCTGTTAAAAGCATTGTACACAGCATCACTTACATATTCTCCTAAGTCAGATTCTGTTTGGGATATTAGCTCATCTTGCGAGCTGAATGCGTTTGCAAGTTCTATAGGGCCTTTACTACCATCTACTTGTAAGAAGGTAAAGTCATGGTAAATTATCCCTTTAGCACCACTTTCTAAAGTCAGCTTACCTTTTTTGTTCATTATACTTCCAGAGATCACCGTATTGATAGCTTGGTCATTGTGGGTTGCTTTTTTATCAGTAGACACCAATATGACGGGCATAGTAGGACTTTGTCCAAATAACTTTATAGTAAAGATTAAAAGAAGGGTAAAAAGTAATGTTGAATTTTTCATTTTTATAAAATTATTATTTTTTAGAATTTTGTTGAAAGTCGATTATTTTAGTAACCAAAGCATTTTCATCTGTAATAAGTATAATATTGTGTTCAAAAAGTACAATTTCTCCACCTAGATGATTGAAAGTTTTGAGTGGTTGGCCAATTTTTTTAATAAAATCATCTTTTAACTGACCTATTTTTAGACCTGTGATGACAGAACCCGTATAACTTTGCTTGTTGGTGAAAAAGGCGATATCGAAAGCAGAATCCTTGTCATTTCCTTTATTTTCACACAGGTAAATGAGGTGATTTTGTTTTGTATCTACCAATCTAAAAACATTCTCTTTATTGATATTGGATAAGTTTTTAGGAAGTCTTTTGTTTTTTAGATAGGTTTCAGCATTCGTATTGTCTATCATTACCAAATGATTAGTTTTTATGGTAGATGATAACTTTGGTTGGGTTGGTTCTTTTTTTAATATGCCAAGATTGTAAATTGCATTTGCGTCTCCAGCTCCTGTAGGTACTTCTAATAAAGTCAAGGCTTCAGATTGGTTCTTTTCGTAATAAGCCAAAATGGACCTTAACACCAAGATATGATTTTCAAATGATTCATCTAGATCATACTTTGTAATAGCATCAGGGATTTCTACTTCTAGAATATGCTTTGCATGTGCCAAGAGATTTTTCTTTTGCCCTAAGTCTGTGGTGACAATTTGTTGAATGAGGTACGCTGATGCTTTATTTAGATAAGCTGGTATATGAGCAGGATTCATGAGAATGGAAGTTTGAAAATGGGTAATTGCCTCTGAAATTTGAAGTCTAGCAGCTGCAAAAGTATTGGCATCTTTAGATCCACTTTTAAAATCTAGGTCAAAAAATAATGGAAATTTAAACGGAAGATTTACAGGATCAATTTTTGATACACCCGAAAGGAGACAGGTCATACCTGCATTATTATAAATTTCTGATGATTGATATTTGTTTAGTAAATAGCCATAATAGGCATATGCTTCTTTGTACTTTCCGATGATGGTGAGGTAAGTTGCAGTTTCAAATAAGGCTGTTAATTTTTCAATTTGGACTTTATTTCTTTTGGCTAATTCGATTCTATCTTGTTTAGATGGGTATCCTTTTAATAGGTTAGTAAGTCCATAAGCTTTATAAAGATCATTTATTAAAGAATCTCCTTTTTCAAAAAGACCAAAACCGGCAGAATAGGCAAGAAAACCACCTAATACATCTGCTTGTACTTCATTTGCAACACCATCTTCGACAAGACTTAGGATTTTACTTGTTTCTAAATCAAATATTTCATCAGCAAATTGATTTCGCCAGCCATGTTTTTCGTAATGATGCACCAATTCGTGGGCAAGTAAAAATGCAATGGCTTCATCACCGTATTTTTTTGCCACGTTATAGGCCTTTAATTCTATAGAAATATCCATTGCCTGATAATCCATACTTGCCACATAGGCTTCTTCTTTTCTCAAATTGAGTGAAGGAGCAGGCATTCTCAGGTCTCCTTTTGCTTCAACAAGTTTTTCGTATATCTTCTCAATGTGATCATATTCATCACTAGCGTTAAGATTATCTTTGTATTCTACGGGATTTTTTGGCTTAACTTGGGGTAACCCTGCAAAAGATCTAGTTTGTGCACCTAACCCACATATATACAGCGTTGATGATAACAAGAAACATGCTTTTAAAAGTTTATTTGAGAAGTAGTACATGGGATATTTATAAAAGATTATAACTAAGCTAAGATATTTTTATCAAAGTTATAAATAAATTTTAGAATATTGTTGGTTTGATTGTAATTTTATACAAATCAAATGATAGGGAATGTCGAATGATGAACATAAACTAAAAACGAAGACTCTACATAAGATAAACAATACTTCTTTTGTATTTTTGTTTTAAGCTTTTAAATATCAAAATAAAAGCATGTCTTGAAGTATGCACAATTAAATGATTGAATAAATTTGATTTTTTAGTGAAAAGTTTTAAAATAAATTATACTTTTAGGACAAGATTAGTCAATTTTTTAAAAAAAATGAAAAATCTTGCTACCTACAAATCTAAAATGGGTTCCGTAGTGATGATCAAAAGTACAATACAATCAGCACTTTTTGCGACAAATCTTCCCGATAGCTTTCGGAATGGTGCGAAGCAAAAAGTGAGTGAAACGCACAATTTTGCAGTAATTTTGATCTGTAATAGGAAATTCATTTTAGATTTTTAGGTACTAATTAATCAAAGTACAAAAAACGTTCATTCATGACTAGAATTTTGGTCGCAGACGACGAACCGGATTTAGAATTACTGATAAGGCAAAAGTTTAGAAAAGAAATTCGAGACGGAATTTATGAGTTTTTATTTGCTCAGAATGGCAAAGAAGCACTAAATATTCTTTCCAATCAATCGGATATAGATTTACTTTTGAGTGATATCAATATGCCTGAAATGGATGGTTTAACTTTATTGACAAGAATCACTGAAGTTTCGCCGCTCACTAAGACCGTGATGGTGTCAGCTTATGGAGATCTTGATAACATCAGGACCGCAATGAACAGGGGTGCTTTTGACTTTGTATTCAAGCCTATAAATTTTGAAGATTTAAGTACAACAATTGAAAAAACATTGTTGGCAATTCAGCACTTGAAGGATAAGGTGCATGCAGTACGGGAGAACAACCTCTTAAAAATGTATGTTGATGAAAGCGTGTTGAAATATATGGATTCATCTTTGTTTGAAGAGGATATGCTTTCTTGCGACACGATAGATGCCACGGTAATCTTTGCTGATATTTGCGAGTTTACTAAAATAAGTGAAACACAGCCAGCGGAAAAAGTAATCAAGCTTTTGAATGAATATTTTGATGTGATGGTCAGAGAAATCATTTTACAAAATGGTGTGGTGGATAAATTCATTGGAGATGCTGTAATGGCTGTATTTAAAGGAGACGATCATTCCTCTCGAGCAATTCAAACAGCCATCAACATAAAAAATGCAATATCCATTTCACAAAATGTTGAAGAAATTTCAGATTTCAAACCTCAAGTGTCCATAGGGATAAACTCTGGAGAAATGTTGTCCGGAAACATAGGATGTATGAGCTTGAAAAGATTTGACTATACGGTCATCGGTGATTCGGTGAATGTCGCAGCAAGATTACAAGGAACTGCGGAAAAAGGTCAAATAATCATCAGCGAAAGTACCTATCGAGGTAATGAAACCAACTTTAATTTTATTGATAAAGACCAGGTATCATTAAAAAATAAAAGTAGACCTATTAAAATTTATGAAGTTTTAAAATAAGCCGAAAAAATATTTAATGCGTACCATTACCCTTAGAAATATTTTATATATCCTTTTAGTCTTTTCGCTTGGTTTTGCCATATTGAGTTGCAATGAAAATCGAAACCAAAAACTGGAAGGAAATAATTATTTAGAACAACTAAGTTTTAAAACAGTCAGTACATTAAATGACTCAAACATTATTGTCCAGCCGCTAGATTTGGACAAACTTCCTAATCGAAATTTGAAAAGTTCAAAAATTGAAACAATTGGAGATAATAGAATTATTCTTAAAAACAAGGTGCCAAATATAGCAGAAATAAAAGAAATCACCGTTTCTATCTCACCCAAGAAAGTTAAGCTAAAAGATGTGAAACAAGCTGATCAATTGAAGCCCTTTCCATTTGTTGTAGCTAAAGATATGGCTTCAAAAGATATAAATCCCCAAAGTTTTACCTCTTTTGATAAGTTGCAAGGTTTGAGTCACAGTTTCATTACAAGTATGATGGAAGATCATCAAGGGGCACTCTGGTTTGGAACTCACAATGGAGGAATTACAAAGTTTGATGGGAAATATTTTACTTATATTAATACTGAAGATGGATTAGCTAGCAATATTGTATTTGCGATGTGCCAAATGAAAAATTTAGATATTTGGATCGGGGCTTATGGAGGAGGTCTGTCTATATACAATGGGCAAGGATTTACAAACATCACGGAATCAAACGGATTAATTTCTAACAAAATTTATGATATTGCCGAAGATAAAAAGGGTAGAAAGTGGATTGCAACCCAAGGAGGAGTTTTAGTTTTTAATAGGGATCATTATAAAGATTACACCCTTTACAATTCAAAGAATGGCTTTGGCACTGATTCTATATCTAGTGTGATGGTAGACACCAAGGAAAGGGTATGGATTGGTACAGAAGGTAGTGGTTTATATTACATGGAAAATGATAAAATTTTTAAATATGGGATTAATGATGAGCGGTTGGCTAATGCATTAATCACAAAAATCGATCAAGGCAGTGACGGAGTAATTTGGGTATCAACCTACGGACAAGGTTTGATACAAATTAACGAAAATGATTATATCAATTGGACTACAGATGACGGATTGCCTGCTGATGACCTTACCTCTGTGGAAGTGAGTAATAGCGGCAAGGTATGGATAGGAAGTGATGGAGGAGGTGTTTTTAGTTTTTCATCAAAAAAGAGCCTTCCATCCGAATTATTGGTATATACACAAGAACATGGGTTGACAAATGCTAACATATTTTCAGTCCTTGAGGATAAAGAAAATACCATATGGGTGGGCACACAAAGAGGAGGTGTAAATAAATTTAATGGCAATAAATTCACCCATTTTCAAAATTTTTCGACTACTGCGCAATTTATATATACTATTAATGAAGATAAAAATCATTACTGGCTTGGGTCGTCAGGAAGTGGGCTTTACATGATAGATAAGCTGTCTGGAAGCATGAATAATTTAAGTTCAAGTAATGGTTTTCCTGACGATAGAATATTAAGTTCACTCTTAGATCGTAAAGGTAATATGTGGCTTGGAACGAGAGAACAGGGTATCATCATCGTAAAAGACCAACAATATAAGTTAATTGATAAAGATAAGGGACTGACTCCAAATGGTGCTTTTTCGTTTTTTCAAGATTCTAAAAATAATATTTGGATTGGCACTTACGACGGATTGTCTATCTTTAATGGAGCTGAACTAATCACTTTGTCTCATTTCAATTCTAAAGATATGTCTATTCCATTTGATATTCAGGAGGATAATCAAGGAAGAATTTGGGTTGCAACAGAGGAAGATGGCGTTTTTATAATTGAAAATAACGAGATAAAGCAAGTCATCTCTAAAAACATTTTGAATACCGACGTAGCATATGCTTTAGCAAAAGATGAAGACGGAAATATTTGGATAGGCACCGAGAAGGGTGTAATGGTATCAAATGGCCAAAGTTTGTATACAATTAACGAAGAACTAGGACTCACCAATAGGTATGTAATTTCTTTGATGAATGATGATAAAAATAATCTTTGGATAGGGACTCGACGGGGGGTAAATATACTGACGAATGAAAAGAGGATATTGTTATTGAATAATATAAAAAGTAAGAATGTAGTATCTATTGTAGATAATTATTTTAAAACCTATGCATATGAAGATGGTTTCACAGGGCTAGGGTGTAATAGAGGAGCTATCTTTCAATCAAAAGACGGACAAGTTTGGATAGGAACGACAGATAAATTGACCTTGAGCACCATTTCTATGGATGGCCTAGATAGTAAGATTTCTCCACCTACGGTGCAACTTAAGAAAATTGATATCCATAATGAGGCCGTAGATTATCAACATTTTCTACTAAAATCCAAAAAGCAGCAAGAATTAGGAAATGGTATAACCGTCAAAAATTTAAAATTTACCAACTTTTCTAAATGGACGACTTTACCTGAAAATCTGAGTTTAAAATATGACAACAATTATCTATCCTTTCACTTTATTGGTATCACGATGTCTCAAGCAGGTAAGGTGAAGTATCAATACAAATTGGAAGGGTATGAAGACAAATGGAGTGTGTTAAGACCTGAAAATGTAGCGCATTATGGAAACTTAGGTCCTGGAGATTATACATTTGTCGTCAAAGCAAAAGGTGGTGATGGCGGCATTTCAGATGAAGAAAAATTTTCATTTACGATCAGACAACCTTGGTGGTTTACATGGTGGATGAAGATGTTTTACATTTTTGCAATTGGTATGGTATTCTTTTTTATTCAAAAAAATCAAAAGGCTAAAACCATCAAAAATGAACGGTTGAAGTCTCAAGCAAAAGAATTAGAACAAGCAAAAGAGATAGAAAAGGCGTATTCAGAATTAAAGGAGACCCAAAATCAACTGATTCAAGCAGAAAAAATGGCGTCCCTAGGAGAATTGACAGCTGGTATCTCACACGAAATCCAAAACCCACTCAATTTTATCAACAACTTTGCAGAGGTCAGTACGGAGATGATTGATGAATTGCATGAAGAAATAAAGAACAATGACCTTAATGAGGTTGCAAGTCTGGCCGATATGCTTAAACTAAATCTTGAAAAAATAACCCATCATGGTAAAAGGGCAGAGTCTATCGTAAAAAGTATGTTATTACACAGTAGAAATAGTGTGGGGCAAAAAGAACCTACAGATCTCAATGCGCTCTGTGATGAATATTTGAGGCTTTCTTATCATGGATACAGAGCTAAAGACAAAACATTTAATTCGTCATTTGATGTAATTTTAGATCCTAATTTACCCTTGATAGAGATTGTACCTCAAGACATGGGCAGGGTAATATTAAATCTTTTGAATAATGCATTTTATGCAGTGCACCAAAAGCAGACTGAAGGTATGGCCACTCCTGATTATGCACCTAAAGTCACTATCGAGACAAAACTTCTAACAAATTCTGTTTTAATCAAGATAAAAGATAATGGAAAAGGAATGCCAAAAAATATAATATCAAAAATATTTCAGCCATTTTTCACTACCAAACCAACGGGTCAAGGTACAGGCTTAGGTCTATCTCTTGCTTATGATATTGTTAGCAAACACAATGGTAAGCTCGAGGTGGAGACAGAGGAGGGGCAAGGCACAGAATTTGACATAGAATTGCCAATAACTCATAAATAATGGTAAAAATAATTCGCAAATAAATAATTAAATAAGATACTAAATTCTATGAATATGAAATTTTTAGTAGTTGATGATGAGAAAGATGTCGAATTGTTGTTCAGACAAAAGTTAAGAAAAGAAATTCGAGATGGTGTTATTGAATTTCAATTTGCATTATCTGGACAAGAAGCTCTTGAAATATTAAGAAGCAGTCAACCCCCAGAAGTGGTATATATTTTTTCGGATATTAATATGCCTGGTATGACGGGTTTGGATCTTTTAGACAAAGTCAAAGCAGAATTTCCAAACATTAAAGTAAGTATGATTTCTGCATATGGCGATAGTGAAAACTATGATAGAGCTATGAGTTCAGGTGCCAAAGAGTTTTTTACTAAGCCCATTGATTTTGATTTTCTGAAAAAAGAAATTCAGGATATGATAAATAAGTAAAATAAAGTCCAACTTTATTTGTGTAATACTCAAAGTATTTTTTGGCTCCATGTTGATTTCTGTTGTAAATATGGATCGTACCTATGACACTCAGTAGTTTTTTATAGTTATATATCTCTTGGTTTAAAAACCGCAGTTACAAAATTTGTAAATACTGAGGGTCTTAATTAGCTTACTAATTTTATTTTCAAAGAAGCAAGAACTTTTTTTTACCAAATATTTCTTTACGCAAGACCTAACGTTATGACCAGACAAAAAAGGTAATTAAGTTGTATTTTTCTAAATATCTTAGTTAAAAATTCTTAAAATAGGGCTGTTGTTATGGTGTATTTAAATATTCAATATTTTCAATATCTTTACATTTTAAATTGTCCCAAATTACGCATTAGGTAGTATAAATTCAAAAGTTTTTGAATGTTTAAAATATTATGTAAGCATATATAATCCTAATAAATATGTAATAAATTGAAAAAAATAGGCCCCATAAAAAATAAGCAGATATGACCATTAAACAAGTTCTATTATCCTTCATTATTTTTATTTTACCAAATAGAGAATCTCTCGCACAAGTTCTCTTTGATGACTATACCATTACCACTTGGAACTCGAAAAACGGATTACCGACTGAGCTCATCTTAGATTTAACGCGGGATAATGACAATTTTTTGTGGCTATCTACCTATGAAGGTTTATTGAGATTTGATGGCGTACAGTTCAAAACCTTCAACAACACTACACATGCTGCATTTAAGACCAATAACTTTTACAGACCTACGGTGGATCAAAAAAATAACTTATGGATTCCAACCCAATTTGGCACTTTTCTGAAATTACATGGTAATAGCGTAAAAACGATCTCTGGAATCCCCAAAACCAATGGAGCGATTACAAAATTTGAGAATGGAGAGTTTTTGTACATGACAAGTGAGAATGAATACTTATTTCTCAACCCAACTACCCAAAAATATCGTATTAAGTCACTTTCTGATGTGGCCACAAAACTTCGAAAAGAAAGCAATTCTGATATTGCCGCAAACCTTCCAGACGGAAGAATGATCATGATAGATACCCGAAGAAAAGTATTTATGGTAGAAGGTGATTCTATAAGGCTACTTTATAAAGCGGAAGGAGTGCCAAGCGACTTGAACTTTACAAGTAACTTATTGCGAACCTCTTTAAATGAAATTTTAATTGTTCATGACAACGGTTTGAAAATTTGGAAAGACAACAGATTGGAAACATATCCAGGAACGGAGCAAATTAAAATAAATACCTTGGGAAGTAACAGGAAACCATTGCTTGTGGAAGATAAACTAGGCAACCTTTGGTTAGGTCATAACAACGGGGTAGCATTGCGAAAAAAGGGAGAACAAGTTTTTCAGTTTTTAACCAAAAGTCATCCATTATACGGTGTAATTGTGACGTGCATCAATCTTGATGACGAAAACAATATATGGTTGGGGACTGAAACAGGATTACATAAAATAACCCAAAGTAAAATTAAAACCATTTCGGATATTGGTACAGAAGTTATAAAAAGAACAATTGGGGTAGCTCAGCGTAAAAATGGTGATGTAATAATCATGGCACCCGCAGAATATTCTTTATACAAACATAAAGGCGGTAAGACTACACCAATCATTTTAAAATCCAAAGACTTAAAAGGTTCTTGGGAGTCTTTCCATGTCATCGTAGATAAGAAAGATCATATTTGGATTGCAGGAGGAATCATAGTTGGGAAAATTAGCCCCGACGGTGAAGAAAAAACTTTTGCCAGTCCAGGAGGAGATGTTAGATATGTCTACGAAGATAATGTTGGTAAATTATGGTTTGGTCTAACACAAAAAGGTATTGGATATTTAGAAGGAGATTTAATTAAAATTTTACCTATAAACTACAATTTTCAAGGTGAAAATATTAGTACTATTAATAAAATAAATGATGGTGAGTGGCTCATCACAAGTTTTAACAACGGTATTACCTGGGTCAAAAAAGATGGAAAAGTACTCTCCATTAGAGATACTTTAGGTTTGCCTAAAATTGGTGTTTTTAAAACACATCAAAGTAAATTTGGGACTTTTTGGGTTGCAGCAAATTTGGGACTTTACTATTTTAATGGCAAATCATTTATCAAGGTAAGAGACGACAAGTCTTATCTCAATAATTCATTCTTCGATATCATTGTTGATAAAAAGGGCAATTTTTGGTTGCCCTCTAATAAAGGTATCGTACAAATTCCTGCTGACCAACTTAAGCAAATAACCGAAGGACAAGTGGATAAAGTGATCTGTACTAGATACGATGATGGAGATGGCATGTTAAATAGGCAATGTACAGGTGCTAGACATTCTACTTTGACACAAGATGGAAAAGTTTTGATTCCCACATTACAGGGACTAGCCATAGTTGATCCAGAAAAAATGATTAAAAACAAAATTTTTCCCAAAGTAATCATTACAAGTTTAATGCAAAATGGTACCTTAATAGACACTTCCCATCTTGTGTTTGATCCCGGTGCAAATCAATATATAATCGAGTACAGTGCTAACAGTTTTACCGCCCCAACAAAGGTAGTGTTCAAACATTTGTTAGAAGGATTTGATAAAGACTGGAGCGTATCAAGTACAGACCGTAAAGTCACTTATACCAACTTACCAGCAGGCACCTACACATTCAAAGTTTTGGCTGCCAACAATGATGGAGTATGGACAAAAACACCCGCTGTTATTCAATTTACGGTCAAGCCCTATTTTTATGAAGAATGGTGGTTCAGAGTCTTGGTCTTATTGGGATTGGCAGCTTTGGTTTATGCTCTTATTATTTGGAGGTCAAAACAAATCCTTCAGCAAAACAAAGAACTCGAACAATTGGTAGACCAAAAAACTAAAAATCTTCATGAGTCCAATATGGCACTTGAAAACCAAAAAGTATCCTTAGAAAATACCTTGCAGGAACTCAAATCCGCCCAAGCCCAGCTCATCCAATCCGAAAAAATGGCTTCGTTGGGTGAACTCACCGCCGGCATCGCCCACGAAATTCAGAATCCTTTGAATTTTGTAAATAACTTTAGTGAAGTGAGTAATGAGCTGATTTCAGAGTTGAAAATGGAAAGCTTAAAAGTTGAAAGTGAGCGAGATAAAGGATTAGAAGATGAGTTATTGAACGACATTGCCCAAAACCTTACAAAAATCAACCATCACGGCAAACGGGCATCCGACATTGTCAAAGGTATGCTGGAGCACTCGCGCACCACCACGGGCCAAAAAGTACCCACAGATATCAATGCATTGGCAGATGAATATTTACGATTAGCTTATCATGGATTAAGAGTAAAGGACAAGGAATTTAACGCAACGATTAAAACAGATTTTGACGAATCGATAGGCATTATCAATATCATTCCTCAAGATATAGGAAGAGTATTGCTCAATCTCATCAACAATGCATTTTATGCTGTAAGTGAAAAGTTGAAAGTTGAAAAGTTGAAAGTTGAAAGTGACAAGTTGAAAGTTGAAAGTCAAAAGTCAGGAAGTGATTATGAACCGACCGTATCAATCACCACTCAGCTAATAGCTAGCAGCCATCTGCTAATAGCTGTCAGAGACAACGGCAACGGCATTCCTGATGCTATAAAAGACAAAATTTTCCAGCCCTTTTTTACTACCAAACCCGCAGGTCAGGGGACGGGCTTAGGATTATCACTGAGTTATGATATTGTCAAGGCACATGGAGGGGAGCTGAAGGTGGAAACGAAGGAAGGAGAAGGCAGCGAGTTTGTTATCAGTTTACCAATAATTAATGGTGAAAATAAAAAATGAAGTGAAGCTGTTTGAACAGCAGAAAGTAAGAACCCACTAGGATGAGAAAGAAGAGAAATGGTATTTTTCAATAATTGATGTGATAGCCATTTTAACGAAAAGTATTAATCCAAGGGATTTTGGGTTAAAATGAAAATCAGATTTAAAACTGAAGATGGGCTTGAACTGTCGACAGTTTGTCGTCAGTTGAAAATGAAAGATGTTGACGGTAAAAAAATATGTATGCTACAATCAGTGATCTGCCGCCCTTGATCTCTTCATTTTAAAAAATTCCTTCAGTAAATGACTACACTCCTCATACATGATACCAAACTCCAATTTAGTGCTTGGATGTAACATTTCTTTGCCAAATCGCATAAAACCTTTCTTATCATCATCCGCACCATACACTACACGGCCTATTTGACTCCAATAAAGGGCTCCCGCACACATCACACAAGGCTCTAAAGTGATAAACATTGTGCACTCCTGTAGGTATTTTGCACCCAAATTGCTAGCAGCAGATGTAATAGCTATTATTTCTGCATGAGCCGTTACATCATTGAGTAGTTCTGTCTGATTATGGGCTTTGGCTATGATTTTGTTATTACTTACGATGATCGCCCCAACAGGTATTTCATCAGCATCAAAAGCCCTTTCAGCCTCCATTAAAGCCTGCTTCATAAAGTATTCATCCGTATATATATTCAACATTGTTCAAAAATTTTGATGATACAATAGTAGGTAAAGTTGATATACTTATAATTCTTTCTTCTGTTTTATTTGTTAATTTTTATCTTAGAAATCACAATTACTGTGAAAGTTTAAGCCACATTAAGCAGCGTTATTAGTAAATTTATAGTTAATAATTTGATAACGTAAAGTTAAGACCATAACTTTGCGGTCAAAATTATTTTTAATCAAACAATTATAGAATGAAGAGAATTATTACAATTTTCAGTGTACTGTTGTGTACACTTTCATTTTCCTTTGCTCAACGAATAGTAAAAGGAAGTGTAAAAGACGCTAATGGTGACATACTCATTGGTGCCAATATCCTTGTAAAGGGTACAACCATTGGGGCAATTTCAGATTTAGATGGCAATTATGAATTGTCAGTGCCTGCTAATGCTACTACGTTAGTGGCAAGTTATACAGGGTACAATTCTAAGGAAATTGAGCTAGGTACAAGTGATATGATTGACATTGTACTTGCAGCTGGTCAATTATTAGATGAGATCGTGGTAGTGGGTTATGGTACGCAGATTAAGTCTAGGTTGACGGGGAATATTGCTTCAATCAAGACGGAAGAAATTGAAGGTATGCCATTAGTGAGTGTTGATCAAGCCATTCAAGGAAAGGCTGCTGGAGTATTTGTTAATGCAGGTTCAGGTAAATTAGGACAAGCAGTAACTGTAAGAGTAAGAGGTAACTCTTCGATCAGTGCTAATAGTCAACCCCTATACGTGATCGATGGAGTTCCAGTGACTACAGGAGATTTTGGTAACTATGGTGGAGAGACTAACACGTTAGCTGACATTAATTATAATGATGTAGAGTCAATCCAAGTATTAAAAGATGCGTCTGCAGGTGCGATTTATGGTGCAAGAGCTGCAAATGGGGTTGTACTTATCACAACAAAAAGAGGAAAGGCTGGAAAAACTAGTATTAACTTTAATCTACAGACTGGAAATTCTGAGGCGACTAAAAGAGTAGGATTTTTAAATGCTTCTGAATTTGAGTCGTTTTATAGATATGCAGCCGGAGCCGCAGATAGAATTGATGGAGTTGATCCAAAAGACCCAGGATCAAGCACGTCTACCTTGTTTGGATCTGGGGGGATTTTAGATTATTATAGTTATGGTACTTATGGTACTGCCAATGCTGTTGACAATGACTGGCAAGAAGGTGTTTTCCGAAGTGCACCTCAAATGCAAGGAGATCTTCAAATCAGTGGAGGTTCTGACAAAACTAAATACTTTATTTCGGGACAATTTTTAGATGTCGAGGGCACAATCATAGGAAACTCATTAAAAAGAGTAACAGGTAGGATCAACTTAGATCACCAGGCTAATGATTGGCTAAGTTTTGGTGTACAAATGAGCTTAGGTAGAACTGATAACATAAGACTTCCTGATGATAATGCATTCTCTAACCCATTACAGTCAGTAGCATTAACACCTTTTACACCTTTTACTGATCCTGAAACTGGTCTTCCAGCGGGAACACCTCCTGGAGATGTTAACATTCCTTTGTATTATAACCCTGTGATTTCTTTAAATTACGGTAAATTCAAAGCAATCTCTAATAGGACATTAGCAAATGTGTATGGCCAAGTTGATTTTACAAAAAATTTAAAATTTAGAACTGAATTTGGATCAGATGTTTTAAATCAGAACGAAGAAGGATATTTTGGTAGTCAAACGGTAAGAAATCAGACAAGAGCTGCAAGAGGAATAGGTTCAAACTTTGGTACTTTTGTTACAAACTACAATACTAATAATTACCTAGCATACAACAAAACTAGTGGTGCCCATACCTTTGATGCCACTTTAGGAATGGGATACCAACAATCACAAACATTAACAAATTACATTGAAGCATTTGGTTTTGCTTCAGATTCTTACAAAAAATTAGCTTCTGCGGCTACTAAGTCAGATGGATCGTCTACTGAGACAAATTTTAGATTTGTTTCATATTTTACTCGTGCTAACTATAGTTTTAAAGATAGATATTTATTAGGTGTAAGTGCACGTATCGATGGTTCTTCAAGATTTGGAACAAATTCTAGATATGGACAATTTCCTGCGGTTTCAGCAGGTTGGGTAGTTTCAGAAGAAGGCTTCATGAAAAAAATCCCTGCTTTAAGCTTTTTGAAAATTAGAGGTAGTTATGGTTTAACGGGTAATTCCGAAGTAGGTAATTTTCCTCAGTTAGGTTTAGCTCAAGGAGATGCTGGTTATGTAGGTGTTCCTGGACAACGTCCTGCTCAGTTAGCTAACCCTGATTTGAAATGGGAGACTACCACACAAGCTGATATAGGTATTGATTTTGGATTATTAAAAAACAGAATAAGTGGTGAATTAGATTATTATGATAAAGTAACTACTGACTTATTATTAGAAGTAAATGTTCCTGGAACTTCAGGATTCACAAGACAATTTAGAAATGTTGGTAAGTTGACAAACAAAGGATTTGAAGTTGTTATTAATACAAATAATCTTGTAGGTGATTTTAAATGGAATACATCATTAAACTGGGCAACCAACCAAAACAAAGTTGTAGATATTCAAGGTCAAGTTATTGAAGGAGGAATTAGAAACATGAATAGAGTAGCAGAAGGACAACCTATTGGTGTATTCTTTACAAGAGAATATGCTGGTGTGGATCCTGCAAATGGTAATGCTTTATTCTACAAAAATACGAAAAGTTCGGATGGAACATTGAGCAGAGAGACTGTAACAAATAACGCTTATAACTCTACGGAACGAGTAGTAGTAGGAAATCCTAATCCTAAGTTTATTGGAGGTATAACAAATACTTTTTCTTATAAAGGAGTTGACTTAAGTATCTTCTTAAATGGGGTATATGGTAATGACATCAACTTTTATGGTGTAGGTCAATATTCGTCAGCAAATGGTATTTATGAAGACAATCAGACTAAAGATCAATTAAATGCTTGGAGACCAGATAATACTAACACTAATGTGCCTGAAGCTCGTTTCTACATAGCAAATGGAAGTCAACCATCAAGCCGTTATATTTTAGATGGATCTTATTTACGATTAAGAAATGTTTCTTTAGGTTATAATTTACCTAAATCATTATTAAGACAAATGCGCTTAGAAAAAGGAAGAGTTTACGTTTCTGGTACAAACTTAGCAACATGGACAAAATATGCTGGTTGGGACCCAGAAGTAAATTCAGACACGTTTACTAGTAATTTTGCACAAGGAAATGACTTTTATACACCACCAACGCCAAGAACTATTTTATTTGGTATCAATGTTGGTTTGTAAGATATAATGGGCATATCTTTTCAATAATTTAATTTTTAAATATATAAAAATGAAAAAATCATATTTATTTCTTTTAGCTATAATTGCAATTTTTGGTTTCTCAAGTTGTGATAAAAATCTTAATGTCATTCCTACCCAATCTATAGAACAAGATGCGTCTCTTCAAACTTCGAGAGACATTGAAGCATATTTGATTGGTTGTTACGATGGCATACAAAATAGTGAGACCTATGCAGGGGCTTTTCAATATACCTCTGAACTATTAGGTCATACGCAAAATGGCGAAGTACGATTTGCTGGTACATTTGCAAATTTGTTAGAGCTTATTTCAAAAACAACTACCACCATCAATTCTACAGCTGAGGTACAATGGTTGCGAGCATATAACGTTATTAATAGATGTAACACTGTTATAGCCAACATTAGCAAAGTTGATGAAGCGAAAAGGGCTAGGGTAGAAGCAGAGGCACTTTTTTTGAGAGGATCTCTTTACTTTGATTTAGCACGTTTGTATGGTAAATCATGGGGAGATGGTGACAATAATGCAAATCCTGCTGTTCCATTAATTTTAACACCTACAACAGTTATTTCAGACGAATCTTCATTACCGCGAGCATCTGTAGGTGCAGTTTATACACAGGCTATAAATGATTTAACAAAAGCGAGTACTGCACTTCCTGCATCCAATTCTGTTTATGCCACAAGTGGGGCTGCAAATGCGATGTTAGCACGATTATATCTTCAACAAGGAGACTATGCAAAGGCAAGAACTGCTGCTGATGCAGTCATTGCAGGCGGAAGATACAGATTGGTAACTCCTTTTTCTGCTGCTTTTAATACTAGATTATATAACGGTGGTGCAAACCCTGCAGAATATATATTTGCTGTTCAAGTTAATGATCAGGATGGTACAAGTAGTATGAATACGTTCTTCAGTACTGCTTTTAGTGCAATACCTGGTACTGCTGGTAGAGGTGATATTCGTATTTTGGCGGCTCACAAAGCAACTTATGATGCCAATGATGATAGAGGAAAGTTTTTTATCAAACCATCTGCTGCATCTACACAGGAATTTACAAATAAATTTATTGATAGATTTGGAAATGTAGTAGTAGCTCGTCTTGCTGAGATGTATCTAATCCGTGCAGAATGTAACTTTAGATTAAATGGAGTAGTAGGAGATACACCTCTAAATGATATCAACAGATTACGCACACGAGCTAATGCAACACCTTTAACGGAGGCTCAATTGACCTTAGATGCAATATTAAAAGAGCGTCGAACGGAATTAGCATTTGAAGGATTTAGATTGCATGATATTAAACGTACAAGAGGTAATGTTGGTGCATTGCCTTGGAATGACAACAAATTGGTATTACCTGTCCCTCAAAGGGAGATTGATGTGAATAAAAAGTTAAGTCAAAATCCAGGTTATTAATTTATAGTTCCATTATAAAGTTATAAAAAGAAAAAGGCTATCAAGAAATTGGTAGTCTTTTTTTTTTTGAGTAATGGCTGGTTTTAATCTGGATTTCCGCATAATAAATGAACCGCGTAGGATAACATCCAACTTAATGAACTGGATGAAAATCTGACTACATATTTGTCATGGTTCTCAATTTTATGTCCTTAATGTAGCTTTGGCTACACCAGCTGGGTAAAATCTCCGAGCAATGCCAATTATTTTGTCATAGCTCCTTTAGCAACTTCCGATATTATAATTAATTAGAGTCAGTATAAATTAATTGGAGAAGTAGAAAGATTGAACAAGAAAATTGTTAACAGATTTACTAAAAATTTTTTTACAACTTTTCTAGCGCATTATTACATATTATATAATTATCTATTAATTAAATAAATATATAAAAAATATCTAATATAATTTTGTATATTTAAATTTGGTATTATTTTTGTTTTTGTATTAGATCATTTATCTAAAACAATTGCAATCAATAGATATGAAAAAACTTATACTCCTTAAAGTAATTTTGGTTTTAAGTACTTACTGTCTCTTTAGTCAAAATGTAAGTAATTGTAATCAAGCTATCAATATTTGTGCTGCGGGTCAATACAGTATTGATTTTACACAATTGGAAGTTATTCATCCAAGCTGTATTGATTATTCTATAGAATTTAATAATGCAAGATGGATTAAAATTAGTGGCTTTACTGGAAGTGGGGTTATGGAGTTTGATTTTATACCTTCTAACTCTTTGGACGACATCGATTTTATAGTGTACAAAGGAAATGATTGCTCAAATTTAAATGAGATAAGATGCATCACTTCAGGTCCTATTTTAGGTGAAAATACCAATTGTTTAGGTGTTACGGGTTTGGGACTGGGTAACTCTATTCCAAACTTGAGTCCTGGTTGTTATGCAGGTACCTATGGTAGCGCAATTTCGGTTGTCGCAGGGGAAGTATATTATGTGTTGGTTAATAATTTCAATAGTAACCAAAAGTGCATATTCAATTTAAAAATAAATACTGGATTAGCAAAAGCATTACGGGATACGTTAGCTCCAAAATCTTATAATTATTGCTCTAATGACATAGCACCTACGCTATATTATAATCTTTCAAATGATAGCCTTAGTTTTAATTATCAATGGGAAGCTAAAATTAATGGAGCGGCAGAATATCAAGGAGTATCAAATGCTACCACGACAAGATTATCTTTAGTTGGAGTTAATTTAGATTCAGCGGTATATAGGCTAAAAGTTACTCCGAAAAGTGGCTGTGCAGCATTGTTTTTGTATCCAATTAACGTGAAGCGAGATTTACTAATTGGGTTTAATGCCCATCCATTGAGTACTACCATGTGTTTTAGAGGAAGTCATACTATGACTGCAAATGTCAATCATCCAAGCCCCCAATACCAATGGCAATTCCTCAATTCTTTAAATGTCTGGACCAATATAAATGGAGCAAGTTCTGCTACTTATTCTACAGGACCTTTAGAAAATACTACAAAGTATCGTGTGGTAATAAATAAAGTAGGAAGTTCATGTCTGGCTATCTCTAATGAAGCTCTAGTTAGTGTTGTAAATGATCCAGTTGTAAACATAGCAACTACCCAGTCAAATTATACAATAAATCAAACAGCTCAGGCAATTAATGCAACGATATCGGGAGGCATTGGTACGTGCACAACTGCATGGCAAATGAGTAATAATGGTAGTAGTTGGAGTCAGGTAGGCACAGGAAGTAGCTATACTCCATTAACTTCATCGCAAGGGAGTTTCCAATATCGAGCTGTGGTGAAATGCACGGGAGTGGGGTGTGATTCGAGTGTTAGTGGGGTAGTATTGATTGGTGTTGGGGGAGGGTGTGGTTCTCAAATAATACCAACATTTACCCAAGTAGCTGCGGCCTGTGTTGGAACAACATTCACTTTACCAACGACATCAACAAATGGAATAACAGGAACATGGTCACCAGCGATTAACATAAATGCGACAACGCCATACACATTTACACCAAATGGAGGACAATGCGCAGTTAGTACTACAATGACAGTCACTAGAAATGCAGCAGCGACACCAACATTTACCCAAGTAGCTGCGGCCTGTGTTGGAACAACATTCACTTTACCGACAACATCAACAAATGGAATAACAGG
>JALHLK010000011.1:57042-149626 GCA_022844565.1 Saprospiraceae bacterium | reverse complement strand
TTTAATTAGACGCAGCACTAGTGCTCTGTCCAAATAAAGACTTAAATTATAATGGAAGTAATTTTTTCAAATATCAAGACAAAAATTAGAAGCATAGCACCGCTACGCTGAGAATTTTTGACGCAGAGATTTGGAAAAAGAACGACATTTAATTAAGATCTTTATCTGGACAGAGCACTAGACACATATAAAAAAGTTTATATGAATAAATAATAAAGATTAAAAATTTCACATTATCTATTCTACTCACGCTCGCATTTACTAGTGCATTAGTCTAATGGTAATAGCCCACTTCAAAAAAAGTGGAAGTGAGCGACACCTATTTTGGGGTTACTTGCGAAAAGGCTTGGCAATTTGTAGATATTCCTTTGACAAATTCTGTTCTTTAAGGAATAACCCTTCAGTTTAAAACTATTTTTCAATCAAAAAAGAAAAAAATCTATCTGAAACCAATAAATCAGAAACCTTACCGCAATTAAAGCGAATTAACAACAAAATAATAGTGCTTTGAGAATTAGTAGACATCACAGATTAATAATCATACCACGTTTTGACAGCGGTCAGGTATTACCACTTGGTGAAAACAGATCGCTATCGTTTTTAAGTAGGATAAAAAAACTTTAATAAATTTGCCTTATCTATTTAGCTAAAAACCTTCTTGCTTGAGATTAAGGTTGATTTTTAATAATCAAGCTTTATGGTTATTTATACCAAATGAACATACAAATTAGTCCAATAAAAGTTGTCTTTTTTATTGATTCTTCTTCAAAAAATAGTTCCGTAGCTCAGGCTATGCAACGATTTTTTTCATCGACTTAATAAAAAATCCATTCTTTTATTTTGGACTAATTTGTAAACTCATTTGGTATTACTTACAAATTTCATTTGGCCCATTTAAAAAATACTTTTCGTGTAAATTCATTCTTTACTTAGATATTTGCATACATGGCCAATTATTCCCTTTTTTCTTTAAAGTTTTTATAAAAATACTTAGAATTTACTCTATTACGCGAAAAATGTCATACATAGCTCTATTAAGGGTTTTACCTATTTCTTTGCCTTGCCTGACTTTTTCATCAGCTTTTGTAAGACCAACTCACTAGCTAGCCAACTTTTTTTTCTTAAACCTTTCCATCCAAAAAGGACTAAAAATACCAATAAATGCAATCTAAGTCCTATTTATGACATCTAAGTCCTACCAAGTAGCTATATCTGACGACTAATTTTGTCCTATTATTTAATTCAATATTTTTTGAAATACGGCCTTTATATTTAATTAACTTTTAACTCTTTATATTATGAAATTAAAAATGTACCCAACTAAAAATTTCCAAAATTCATTTAAAAACCTGCCTTCCTTTATAACCCGAGCAATGATGGTTGTATTTTTGCTGGCATCTACTCATCTTTTCATCTATGCACAAACCTTAAGCTTGCAGGGCATACTCAAAAAAGCCAATGGTATTGCCCTCGAAGATGGGGATTACAATATCACTTTTAAGATTTACGTTGTGGACTCCACGCAGTTTAAATGGATGGAGACTATAGAAGGAGTAGAAGTTATCAGTGGAATCTATAGTGTAATACTTGGGGCAAATAAAATGTTTCCATTAAACTTAGCATTTGATAAAGATTACGAATTAGGAATATCCATAGGTACACAAGAGATGAGGCCTAGAGTTCGACTCACCTCAGCCCCTTATGCTTTGGCGCTAAGAGGTAGTACCAATCAATTTCCCAGTGCAGGACAGGTATTGGCCGACAGTATTCTAATCAATGGTGGGATTAAGGTCAATAATGGAGTTTTGGCAAAACAGGTAATAGCAGACAGTATCCTGGTCAATAATGGAATTAAGGTTATTGGGAGCGTTTCATCTACAGGAGCTACAATTCAGGGAGTTTTGGAAACAAACCAAGTAATAATAAATAACAATGGTGGAATTAAATATTCATCAACACAAGGAAGTTTTCAGGATTGGCGATTGGTCGATGTGGATGATATGGAATCAAATTCTGAAGAATGGCGACTCTATCAAACTTGGAATAATGGGACGGGTCCTATTGAACCAAGACGTGTTACTCCTATTGGTCCCTTTTTAGGAAATATCTTACAAGTCACCATTTCTAATAATCAGGTATTTAAAAAATTGTTTACAATTCCAGGTTCATGGACTCATATGAAAGTGAAGTTCAAATATTTTATAATTGATACTTATGGTTTGGGTGCAAGCGATATGGCTTATGCTGGGTTTTCCTCCTCTGCCCTTGGAAGTGATTTAAGAGTAGCTTGGAACGCTTTTCCTGGATATATTCAGCATACAGGTAATTTTAATACTACGGTTGCTGTCAATGCTACTAATTTTACAGGAACCGCAAGTACTTCAGACAATTGGTTAAATGTAGAAATGACAGGAAGAAGAAATGGTATATTAGATAATTTTTGGGTATTCATTGGTGCTGCACTAGATCAGTCGGTAAGTGACGAAACGTTCGGAATAGGAGATGTAGAAATATGGGTGAGATAAATTGAAACCCTAGTTTTGTAAAGTTTTTCCATTTAACTCATCTTCTAATCATTAATTATCATGATAGTCAGATATACATTTTCTATTCTTTTATTACTATTGGCTCTGCAATCAGAAATCTTTTCACAAAGTAGCAATTGCAATCCTGTATCTGCCCCAGATTCAAGTAGTTATGAGGGCTCGGCATTTTTTAATTATGGCACCATTGCAAAATCAAAAAGCCAAAAGTATCAGACAGCTGTTGCCATTGGTCAAAATTTTGTTGGTTTTACAGAAAATAACTCCAATAGTACTTATTTGGGATTTTATGGGAGGTACCTGCTACCTCCATTTCCATTGAAGGTAAACGCAACACAAGGTGATTTGTTGGATAGGATCCAAATAACCTGGACTGTGGATGGACTGGGACCCTCTCCCAACGAAGGATTTAATATATACAGAGACGGCATCTTTTTAGCTAGTGTAAATGCCAATATTAGAAACTACAATGACTTTAACGTTATAGCAGGGGTGGCCTATACCTATTCTGTGAGAGGGATCAACGCCTATGGTGAAGGTGCTCCAAGTTATGCCCTAGGCTTTCAGGTGCCCAATGGTGTTGTGACTGGTTGGATCAGAACGGTTAATGGGGGACCTGTGGCTGATGCGGTAGTATCATTGATGCCTATGCAGGGTTTTTCAGCAAAATTTGGTGCTATGGATCAAGCTATTGCCATGAAGGACAGTCTCCATCCTTTTTTTCCTCCTTCTGGTAATGATTGGACTATGACATTCTGGTTAAAAACCGATTCTGCGGGTGCCAACGCAGGGTTAATCAAGCTAAGCCCATCTAACCTTTACATTAGGGCCCTCAATAGTACTTCGGGCCAAGAGGGAATTGAAATTGCTACAACTCACGGTGGTACTCCCTTTTTATCAGGTATGTTTGCTGATAGTACCAAAAAGGGATGGCACCATGTGGCCCTGACCTTTGAAGGGGCAGGAGATATTGGGCGACTGTACATTGACGGTGTTTTGATGGCACAAGCACCCATGACCGAAATAGCATCTGTTGATTCCCTCATACTGGGCAATGCTGGTATTACTCCCGGCTGGGCAGGCAGGATGGACGAATTTCGAATTTATCAAAGACAACTAAATGAGCTTGATTTTGCAGAGGTGATGGAAGGGACAGCTTCGTCTCAAACTCCATTTTTATCCCATTACTGGAAAATGGATGAAGAGTTGGGCGAAAGATCTTACGATATCAAACAAAGACATAAATTATTTTTTTGCGGTGTGTCTTTTGATAAACAACGACCTCCTGTAAGAACCGCAGGTAAAACAAACAGCCAGGGATATTACAGAATTGAGTCCGCTTCTTATGGTACAGGGACAACCTTTTTGGCTGAGCCTCAAAAAGATTTTTATCTGCATAAGTCGCTTAAGTTTAACAGAAATGAAATGGACTATGCTACCTTGCCTAATTTTTCACTTACCAAAAAGGCAACCATTGAAATAATGGTAAACAATGCCAGTATCACAGGTACCCAAAGCCTTCTGTCAAAAAAATGGGGAAGCAATGATTTTCGACTTTATCTTGAACCCAATGGATTGAATAATGAGATCAAAGTATATCTCAATGGCAACATCCGTAGTTATGGCAATCTGGGTAATGGATTTCATGTTATAGCATTAACAATAGACAGTCTGTCGGGAGTTATCCAAGGTTTCCGAGACGGGGTATTGGCTGGCTCGTATACTTTTACAGGAGTCACTGGAAACTGGTCGGACACCACCAAAGTATGGATAGTAGGGGCTCGAGACAATAATGGTTCCAAAACTGACTTCTTTAATGGTCTAATTGACGAAGTAGCTGTATATGATACTATATTAAGCGCAGCCACCATTTTAACACATGTCAATCAAACCCGTATATCCCCAGAGAGAGGCTTGAGAGTGTATTTTCCTTTTGATGAGGGCAATGGCAACCGGTTAGGAAATGTAGGATCTGTTTTTCTAGACTTTGGAACATTGGTGGGAGCTGAATGGTCCGCTTTTGCACCAAATCAGATTACTGAGCCACACATTTTTAGTCCCAATACGAGACAGGTCACCTTAAATCCAAGTATCACATCTGTAGATCAAGTCGACTTTACTGACAAATCCACCGTAGCTGTATCAGGTTATGTACGATACAAAAATACAGATTGTTTTGCCCCAAATATAGAAATTTTGGTTAATGGCGCCTCTTTTAATCCAAAGATATTTACGGATTCTTTAGGCAAATTTGTAATTGATTTCGATCCTGGTTCCACGGCAAGACTGACTCCAAAATTTGAAGACCATACGTTTGTACCAGCTTTTTGGGACGTGACCAATGTAAATAGTCCAGTGGCAGGATTAATTTTTAATGACATCATAACCCGTAAAATTCAGGGACAGGTGGCTGGAGGATATTGTAAAAAGGCCACCATTGAGTCTGATGAGTCTGCTTATATTAAAGTTAGATCCGTAGATGGATGTTTTGAAAAAATGGTTGAAATAAATAATCAAGAAGGAACTTTTGAAATTGAGAATCTACCACCTTTAGAAAGGATGACGGTGGCGGTCATTCACAACAATCCATTCATTGACAAGTTTTTTAATGATAAAGGAGCGCCTACTGTGAACCTAAGTAAGCGAGATACTACCGTTGAGTTTATTTATTTTGCACAACCCCAAATAGAAGTAGTAAGTGGTCTAGAGCCATTCTCTACTCGTTGCGGTGTTATTGTAATGGACCAATACGAGAGGAAAGAACTGGTTATAAAATTAAAAGAGCAATATGTTGAAACAAATTCAGACAACGGCGTTTGTTACATTGACACAGCTAGTTTCAGAATTATCAATGGCTTTGCTGATGAGACAAGAGATACCACGATGGGCAATAGAGTATTGGTGTATAAATTTCGAGTTGGAACGCCCAACCCTACACCACCATTCCTAAAAACATTGCAGATTATCGCCACAACTCTGGACGGTAATAATGTTGAATTCACAAAACAGGGAGTAGTAACAGGAATTAGGACAAAACAAAATACCTTCACCACTATCCTGCCTGAAACACCTTCTTTGATTTTAAGAGATCCTCCAGGTGATGGAAGTTATTCATTTATTGAAAAAAATGAAAAATTTTGCCAAAACATAAGTTTTTCTTCTGAAGAAACATTAGGAAGCAGTCTAGGAGTAATTATTGATATCGGACCTGATATTGATATAAGTACTCTTATAGGGCCAGATCTTGAGTTTGAGTCTACATTAGGATTCAATGTTAAAGCTACTAATAGTATTAAGAAGGTTAATGAAAACTCTGTGGAGTTATGCACAAGTGCAAGTCAACGCATATCGACTAGTGAAGATGATCTCATTGTAGGTGGTGCTCAGGGAGGTGATATTTTTGTAGGGGGTGGGCTCAATATTGAATTTGGATTTGCGAATATAATTGAATTTGATACCTCAACTTGTATGGGCACAGATTCTGTTGCAGTTATAGTAACTCCTGGAAATTATGCCACAACTTTCATGTATTCGGAATGGGGAATAAAAAATAATGTCTTGATATACCTTGATAGTCTTTATTTAAAAGCTACCGACAGTATCGAAAAGACTAATTATCTTTCTTCAATCAACAGATGGAATATGATATTAGGCCTGAATGATTCTCTAAAACAAAATGCAAAGTTCATTAGAAATTTGTCTTTTGATGCTGGAGTTTCTTATGAATATTCTGAAACAAGTGATACTACAAATTCGAATAATTCATCTGTTATTACTACATCAACCATCGAGAGAGAAGTTAGTGTATCTATAAAAGTGGGAGGAATTGGTGGTGGACCAGTTCTAGGAGTGAATTTCGAGCAAATCAAGGGTAAAACCGAGACAGGAACAAAACAGAAAGGTATCACGACCGGCTATGTATTTAAAGATAACGATCCATTAGATGCATTTTCCATTGATGTTGCAATGGACAAAGTATACAAAACACCTGTCTTCAGGACGAAGGCTGGTCAATCCAGTTGTCCATGGGAACCTGGTACGGCTAAACGGGAAGGAGTATTGCTAACTTCTGTCGATGGACCTGTTCGGACAGATGTGCCAGCCAATGAGCCAGCCGTTTTCAAGTTTATACTAGGCAACACTAGTGCTACCAATGAAACATGGACTTATGCCTTTACTGCAGGTCCTGAAAGTAACCCTGATGGTGCAAAAATATTTTGCAATGGAGCCCCAATGAACCAGAATCAATTTTATGCGATCCCTTGGGGCACTTCAATACCAGTAACTGTTACTGTAGAAAGAGGACCTCAGGAATACAGATATGACAGTCTCGAGATTGTACTTTTCTCCGCGTGTGAGGATAAGAGAGCCAATGATTTGGGGATACTTCCGGATACAGCTGGCAATCTGTATTCAGCGATTTATGTGAGTGCACTTTTTATAAGACCATGCAGTGATGTGGTCATAAATGAACCAGAACAAAATTTTGTCATCTTCCCTAATCCGTCAACCCCAGGACCAGATATAGTCAAGGAAGTAGCAATTTCCGGATACAATACTGATCCTAAGTTTAAGAGTATTAGCTTACAATATAGAAGAAGTAATGGAGATGGTAAATGGGAACCTTTCCCCGGATTGTCAGAAAAGTACAATCCGAAATGGGAAGGAAGAGCAGGAATTAAAGGTCCATATGATACATTGAGTCATAAAAATTATGATTTCTTTGATTGGAATACATCTGGCTTAGTTGATGGGGAATATGATTTAAGAGCAGTTACCAATTGTAGTGGAGATGCTTCTGACAAACCCGGCTATTCTGACATCATCAAAGGCAGAATAGACAGACAGCCACCAAGCTTGGTCGGATACCCTCAACCATCTGATGGTGTTTATCATGTAGGGGATGAAATTTCCTTTACTTTTAATCAAGATATAAATTGCAATTTAAATATAAACAATGTAAAATTGTTTGATAACTCCAACGATTCGTTTATAGATATCAGAATATCTTGTGCTGGAAATAAGATAGTGATCGATCCTTTGTTTGACAATAAATTTTTCGAAAATAAAATCTTACGTGCGGAGTTGCACAATATCAAAGATCTGACTGGAAATGTATTGGAGAAAACGGAATGGAAATTTTATGTGGACCGCAACGAACTTGCCTGGCTCTCAGATAGTATAGAAATTGTGAAATATGAGGACGAGACCAAAACCATCACAGCAAAAATACACAATAGGGGCGGATATCCTGTTCCATATAGTATTCAAAGTGTACCAAACTGGGTTCATGTCTTTCCTGACCGAGGCACACTGGTAGCTAATGAAATACAGGAAATTCACTTCAGACTAGATTCATTGGTACCCATTGGTGTGCTTTTTGATTCTATAATCCTCCGCACAGAGACAGGTATCAATCCATTTTTTATGGGTGGCGATGAAGTACTAAATTTGAAAGCCAGGGTAATCTGCAAACCACCCCCATGGATATTAAACCCAGGTAGTTTTAATGCCTCTGCTTTTAGTTTTTCTATGAATTATACCGTTGAGTTGAATATTGAGGGTACGTTGTCCACGGATAGGGAAGATATTGTTGGAGCCTATGTAAATGGTCAACTTAGAGGCATCGCAAAAGTACAATACAATACTGTTTTAGATAAATATCTAGCCTTTCTAACCGTATACAGCAATTCTGCTACAGGAGATACCATTGATTTTCAAATCTGGGATGCTTCAAAATGTTTTCTTTACGCTAATGCAAGGGAGTCCTTTGTTTTTGTGCCTGATGGTATTATGGGTTCACCAATGGCACCACAGATACTGCATACTGATAGTAAATTGTTACGAAGAATTTACATTCATCCTGGATGGAACTGGATATCGATGAATCTCGGCTTATCTAATCCAACAGTTTCAGGAGCATTACAAAGTCTTAAAAATCCGGGTGAAGGACTCATTAAAAATCAATCCTCATTTAGTCAGTATTCAGTACCATTAAAACAATGGTTTGGGACCTTAGATAGTATTTCTCCTTATTCAATGTATCAATTGAACGCTCTTGCAGTAGATTCTGTATTAATGGTAGGCTTGCCAATCGATGCAACACAACCCATACCTGTCAAAGGTGGATGGAATTGGATTGGATACTTGCCGCAATTCGCGTTGCCTATAGGAAATGCACTATCCTCTCTTACTCCCACATCGGGTGATTTTATCAAAAGTCAGTTGGGATTTGCCCAATATATTCCTGGGTCCGGGTGGATAGGTAATCTTAACTTTTTGAGTGCTCCAAATGGATATTTGTTAAAATTGACAAACCCTGGAACATTAACATATCCGACTGTAACAAGCCTTCATGAAGAGTCACCGACTGAAATAAGACTTCGTGAGAGGTCAAGGAACAGTTCAAATACGCTGGCTGCTAACGAAGATCCAACTAGAACGGAAATTGATAAAATATCAGGTGATTTGATGCTTTCGAATCATTGGGAAATAGACCCTACCAGATATGAATACAGTATGAATGCTGTTGCAATTGTTCTTAAGGATGAAAGCGCAAATAACATATTGAGTGAAGGGGATGAAGTGGGTACTTTTGTAGGTAATGAATTCAGAGGCAGCGGTAAAGCTATTTTTGTACCAGCATTAAATACTTTTATTCTCTTTATTACTACTTATGCCAATAAAGAAGGGGAAATACTGACATTTAAGTTATTTGATGCTTCAGAAAATAAGGAATTTGTTTTGCAGGAAAAAATTGCATTTAAAATTAACAGTATATGGGGTGCGGTGGATAAACCTCAACCACTACACTTGGAACTATCAACTTCTACAAAAAATTGGAGTTTTGACAAGAATAATGTGACGGTATATCCAAATCCTTTTGCCAATAATTTTTCACTTCATATACAGTCTAGAAATAGTGAACAAGTAAAAATAGAATTCAAAGATGTTCATGGACAAGAATTGGAAAGCAAAATGGTGACTCTTAGGTCAGGCGAGAATGTGGTCGAATGGAATGTCAAAAATCATTTGCCAGGTGGAGTATATTATATCAATGTACATGGATTGGATAAAATATATACCTTAAAAGTGCTGCATATAAAATGATAAAAGATTCATAATGGAACTGCTAAATTTCAAATTCACATTTTGATAGATACTATATTTGAATAGTTCCATTATGATATTTTATAAAATAACATAAAACTTTTGTATAACAAATATTAACGATATTTAATGTATATAGCCTTGAAATTATGGATAAGTAAGTTGGTCAGAAGATGTTTTTATTCTTTGGGCATACATTTTACCAAATTGACTTTTGGAATTTTCCTGATATTTATTTCTTTGGTATCTTCTGGCCAAAATCCGGATTGGCAACAACCAGACCCTTCTGGATTTACGTATTCAGCAAATGTTATTGCTAGTATAAAATTAGATACTATCATTTCCAATAATGAAGATGACAGGATAGCTTTTTTTGTTGGAAACGAAATACGAGGTTTGAGCCAACCAGTGCAAATTGCCCCAGGTAAATTTATTCACTTTATTAGTTTATATTCGAATGCAAATCAGGAAAATTTGACAGTTAAAGTCTATCATAAAAGTACCAACATAGTCTATGAATTATTAATTCCTTTTTTATTTAAAGTTCAAAACATATTTGGTAGTGTAGATAAACCTTATGTGCTTAATATTTATTCTGAAAATAATGCTCCTCTAGGACTGTTAACCGTCCCTTCCCAACAAATTATACAGGGTTTACCTTTTAGAGACTTGGATCTGGCCAAGTATTTAATTCAGCCCGATCCTTATCCTGTGGAATGGTCATTTATTCCCAATCCAAACTTAAAAGTGAGTATGGTTGGAAGTATTTTAAAGGTACAAGGAATTGAAGGATTTAATGGACAGACTCAATTGGTGATTAAAGCGAAAGAAATAAATAACCGGGTGTCAACTATTCAAGAAGTTCAAACAAATCTTACATTTACAATCACCGAATTATATAGAGCCCCGGCTTGGAATAAAATACCAGAACAGAGTATTTTGCGTGGGGGTAAATTTAACATAATCAACCTGCATGACTACGAAATCCAATATGACGGACCTGCAATAGCTTACAGTTACTTACCACTCATAGTAGAAAAGGTGCCACCAGAAACAAAACCAAATTGGCAATTAGGTGAAATCACTAGATCCAATATGAGCATAACTGCAAGAATTAATTTCACACCAAAATATACCTTTAATCATGAGGAAGATATAATGGGTGTTTTTGTAAAGGATGAAGTAAGAGGAATTGCTAAAAAAGATTCATCGTCAGGCTTATACTTTATGACCGTTACAGGATCAATATTGCCAGAGGATTCTATGACATTCAGATTTTATAGCGGGGCAATGAAAAAGATATTTTCTAAGATAAGCAATTTTCCGTATGAACCATATGGGATTAAGGGCAATACAGATGTTCCAATCATAATTGATTTTGCACCACTAATTCCTCTTATGCCTTCAGATCCAATACCGGGTGGTATTGCTTTTATGGACGTATCAATTGTAGATTCTACTTTTATAGGTGCGATGTGTTTTGATATTATTGCAAAAGATGCTTTGTACCCTGAATATTTAAAAGATGTGACTAAGGTGAAATTTAGTGTCCTAAATCAGGAAGGTGCCACTATAGATTGTGGACAACAGATTTTACCCGTTGGATTGATTGACTTTAATGTAAAATACAATGCTCCTATAAATTCCAATGTATTAAATTGGAAAACGAGTTTTGAAACCAACAATGATTATTTTATTGTCCAAAGGAATATTAATGGAACTGGATTTGAAGATATAGCGACTATACAGGGTAAAGGAAACATATCGTTAACTTCAGATTACTCATACTCAGATAGTGAAATCAAGACTTCTGGTAATTATATCTACCGTCTTAAACAAGTAGATTATAATCGTGATTTTAAATATTCCAAAATGATTTCCATTGACTTGGAATTAGAAAAAAAGTTTAGCATGAGCGTTCATCCAAATCCTGCTAATAACAGTGTACAAATTCTTGCAAATGATTTTTACGGTAGCAAGATTGAAGTGTCTATTTATAATAGTTTGGGCCAAAGAGTAGTTCATATTTTGGAAAATTCTTTAGCTGATGAAATATTTGAAAAACGAATGGATTGCTCGACGTTTGAAAAAGGGATGTATCACGTTCTTTTGGAAGCGGGCAATCTAAGACAAAGTCAAAACTTGATTATTCTTAGATAGTATCACAGATTATTTTTTTCAATAATTAATAAAGTCAGAAAAAATGGCCCCATATCCGAATCTGAACAAATGCTGGAAGCTTTGAAGCAAAATGGGGTACCTGTGAGCTATGTTAGGGCAAAAGACGAAGGTTACGGTATTGACAAAAAAGCTAATCATGATTATAAGAACGCATCAATTGTCTGGTTTTTGAAGAAGTATTTGGTTGGAGGAGTAAAATTTAACAACCTAGTGTTTTGTTCAGCCCCCTACCCCATTGAGCTCCTGAATAACCTTTTTTTGATTTATGGTAAGGATGTTTTAGAACCATTGATAAAAAGCTACCTCGAGAGCCTTAGATACGACACATATAATATAAGATTCCTTTTTTAATAAAGATCAACCTAAAGCCAAAATATTTATAATTTTTAATTTTATAAAAATAATTTTCTTCGTAGAAGGAAGGGTAAAATTCAATTAGCCACAATAATCGACAAAGAGCCCAATAAATTTACTTCAAAACAATAATAAATCTTCAAAATTTTAGATTTATAAAGATTATTTAAATTTATTTCTATATTTGAAACCGATTCCAAAAAAGATTCTTTTTCACATAATTAAAACAATTAAATTAGTATGAAATTACAATGGAATATTCTTTCAACAGTTTTCATTTTAGCCACATTTATGGTTGGCTTAAATGCACAAAACATTCCAACACCAAAAGAGCATTTTGGATTTGAGATTGGAGACAATTACCAATTGGCCACCTTTACCCAAACCGAATCTTACTTTAAGAAAATTGCTGCAGCTTCGCCTCGAGCAAAATTCCAGGTCATAGGTAAAACAGAAGAAGGTAGAGATCAATTTATGATGATCGTAACTTCTCCTGAAAATCAAAAAAAATTAGACTACTACAAGTCTATCTCTCAAAAAATGGGTAATCCTCAGGGCATCACTGAAGAGCAAGCCAAAGCTATGGCAAATGAAGGAAAGGCTGTGGTTTGGATCGATGGAGGCCTACACTCTACGGAGACGGTTGCAACACACCAACTGATTCCTACGGCTTACAAATTACTGTCTAGTACCGACCCTGAAACAATGAGAATACTCGACAAACTGATCATCCTTATGGTACATGCCAATCCTGATGGTCAAGAACTCGTCACCAATTGGTATATGCGCAACCCTATTCCTGAAAAAAGGACAACGCAAGGTGTACCCAAGTTGTATCAAAAATATGTAGGTCATGATAACAATAGAGATTTTTACATGCTCAATATGAAAGAATCGAGAAACATTGCAAAACAACTTTTCATAGAATGGATACCTCAAATCATGTACAATCACCACCAGACAGCACCTCCAGGAGCAGTTGTGGCAGGAGCACCTTACAGAGACCCCTTTAATTATGTAATGGATCCACTGATCATCTCTGGCTTAGATGCCATAGGAGCCGCTAATCAAAATAGACTAAATCTCGAAGGTAAAACCGGATATACCAGTAAAAGTGGTTCGGTATTTTCTACATGGTATAATGGAGGATTAAGAACGACCACCTATTTCCATAATATGATAGGTTTATTAACAGAAATCATTGGTAGTCCAACACCTGCCGAAGTTCCTTTAGTCACCAATAGATTGATTCCAAATGCAGCTACACCAAATCCCGTGACACCTCAAAAATGGCTTTTCAAACAAAGTATCGATTACTCAGTATCGCTCAATTATGCCATGATGGATTATGCAGCAAGAAATAGTGATCAGCTGCTATACAATATCTACAAGATGGGTATAAACTCTATAGAAAGAGGTAGCAAGGATCATTGGGCTTTGAGTCCTTCCAAAATTGACGAAATGAATCGCCTTATTGCAGAAGGTCAAAAGGCCTCAAGACCTGCTGCAACTCCAGTGAATGACGAGATGCCAGAATGGTTAAACCGTTCTACGATTTCAAAAAAATACTACGATACCGTAATGACCAACCCTATGTACAAAGATCCTCGTGGATTTATTATACCGTCAGATCAAGCCGATTTTGCAACAGCTGTCGAATTCCTCAATGCCTTGATAAGAACAGGTGTAATTGTACATAAAGCAACTGCAGATTTTCAAGTGAATGGCAAGACTTATCCTGCCAATTCTTACGTTGTCAAAACCAATCAAGCATTCAGACCACACGTCATAGATTTATTCGAACCTCAAGACCACCCAAATGACTTTCAGTATCCAGGCGGTCCTCCGATTCCACCATATGATGCAGCAGGTTGGACACTTGCCTACCAAATGGGGGTAAAATTTGATAAAGTCATGGAAGGATTTGATGGCCCATTCGAAAAAAATCCTGTGGGGCAAATCCTCGAGATCAAAGCAAAACTACCTGAAGCATCTAAAATGAAAGGATACCTATTTAATGTAGGAACTAATAATTCTTTCAAAGTGGTAAACAATCTATTGAAAAATAATATCGATGTATTTAGAATAACAAAAGAGGTACCCGGATCAAAGTCAAGTGTAGGTTCCTTCTTTGTACCCGTCACGCCTAAATCAAAATCTATCATCGCCTCTGTAGAATCGATGATGAAACAAAGTCCTGAAACATTGATGGTAACACCTACTTCTATGGAAAAAGTTGTGCCTGCAAGAATAGCTTTATGGGATGTGTATGGTGGATCGATGCCATCAGGTTGGATACGATGGATGATGGAGCAATTTGATTTTCCTATGAAAGTGGTATTTGCTAAAGAAATAGACGAAACTAACCTTAAGGCAAACTATGATGTCATCGTATTTGTAGGAGGATCTATGCCTAGTCTTACAGGTGGAGGAAGAGGAGGTGCAGGTATGCCAAGTGCAGATTCAATTCCAGAAGAATTCCGCCATACCGTAGGAAGAATGACCGCAGACAAATCGATTCCACAATTGAAAAAATTCTTAGAAGAAGGTGGTAATATCGTAGCCTTAGGCTCGGCTTGTGACTTAGCCTATCACTTAAAACTTCCCGTCTCTAATGCGATAACAGAATTTGTAAATGGAGAAGCCAAAGCTTTGCCAAGAGAAAAATACTTTGCTCCAGGAAGTATCCTAAAGGTACATGTGGATAATAAAAAAACCGCCACAGCTGGTATGGGAGAAACAGCTGATGTATACTTCAATAACAGTCCAGTTTTTGATATAGCTCCTGCAGCTTTAGCAAAACAAGACATCGTACCATTATTGTGGTTTGGTAAAGAAAAACCGCTAAAAAGTGGATGGACATGGGGCCAACATTATTTACAAAATAAAGTCACAGGATTTATGGCTAATGTAGGAAAAGGAAAACTTTACGCTTATGGCCCTGAGATTACATTTAGAGCACAATCACATGGTACCTTTAGATTATTGTTCAATCAATTGTACGCTGTAAAATAGATTTAAAAGCATTTAACTACGCTATAAATATAAGCCAAGGACAAACAAATCCTTGGCTTTTTTTATTGATCTTATAGCGATGTTGTCTCTATCAATCGCTTAAAAACATATAAAATTTCAGATGGTGTGCCTTCCGAATTGACCAATTCCCACCCTTCTCCACCTAATTCATTAAACTTATCTAACATCTCTATTTGAAAAGATGACCTTCTTAGATGTGCCATAGATATGGCTATTATTTTGTATTCAAAAGTTGGTCTATACATTGTTTTTAGTTAATTAATCAAATGTATGTAAAAAAGAGTTAAATACTGTTTATACTTAATATTTATTTGAAAGAAACTAAATTTAAGGTTGTAAAAGTGAGCTGTATTTAATGACCCTCATCAAGTTTATCTAAACGTATTCTTTTGATCAATACTTCTTGGTCCGAGAAAATGATGTAAGAGAAATCGTAAATGTAGTGTACCGTCTTATTTTGAGAGTTAAGATGATATTGTGTGATGTAGCCAAAGTGAAATTTTTTTGTATCTAGGATTTCTCTTTTAACTTTCTTTTGGACTTCATTTTTGCCCATTATTTCGAGTAAGATCGATCGATTACGGTGTAGGATTTTGTCGGTTTTGAAAGTTGCCAAGTTGGTGACTTTATTTAATTTTTGATTGTACACAGTCTTACAAGCTATGGTGCAAAACACTTTGTCAGACCTGCCAACAAACTTTTTCTTACATAATTTACATAACCGTTCCATTTATTCTTAATTCTAATTTGTTAAATTAAATAATTTTGTTTACCGCGACCTTCAGGTCGTAGTAAACAAAAAAACACAATTCTTTTGTCACCATTTTTGTATCAAAAATGGTGACAAAAACTAGGAAGGACATTGCCATTTTTAACCTTAATTTAAATTATGACCATTCTTAATTCAACTTAAAAAAGTAGAAATAATTTTAATAAAAGTAAATTTGAGACGTAAAAATAAAAAACAAATAAGTATTTGCGAAATAAAATTGAAATTATCGGTTAAGATCAGATAATAACCGATAAGCAACGATTAAGTTGATATACCATTGAAATTTAGTACTTTAAAGTTTATATATTCATAATATTAATTTGAAATTTGTCAAAAATTTTGAATTATAAAAAGTGATCAAGCTAGAAAAAGTACTACATAGAGACAAGACTATCATATTGCTAAAAGACATTAATGATAATTCTACAAAAGAAATTTTGAAGAAACTGTCCACTATATGCTATTCTAAAACATATCAGGCATGGTACATCGATTACAGTAAAGCAAGTTGGAATGAATTTATACAGACGGGAATTGCATACCAACTTCCCGAAACTAATCAAAATGAATCTTCCAACACAGAACATAAAGATCAAACCGGGACCGCTACCTCACCCAAAGAAAGCGACATTGCCGGCATAGGTGCAAATCAGATTGAAGCACTGCAAGATGTACATCCTTCCCATGGTGATAGTAAGGGTACACACATACACCTCAATAAGGGTGGACGATCAATAATGTATAGTGGAGGAAATTTTTTTATATCGATTTTTTATAATGCCTCAGATATTGCATTTTTAAAAACGATAAAAGGCTATTGGCAAGGTAAGATTAAGAAATGGATAGTTAAGGGTTCGCTAGAAAATCTAGAAAAAATACAAGCACGTTATAATTTCTGGGATGACTTGAAGTATAATCAAATAAAAGAACTCGCACTAAATGTGGAGTGTCCATATTTGGTAACATTATATAGAACGGCAGAGATCAAGGATACAATTTTGGTACAAATTACTGGCCATAAAGCCAATACCAAAATCATTACCAAAATCACAGAAAGGCAATATCAGAAGGATGAAAAACGATGGGCAATACCTAATGACCGAGTCATTGTTGATCAACTTAAGATTGCATTTACTCAAGATGGAGCGACAATTATAGATCGTTTACCACAAGATGGCTTTGATTATCATAAGAAAGAAGAAAGTTATGGACAATTCAAAACTAGGTTTCTTGCCAAGACAGAGCAAAATTTAAAACCGATAGTCGAACGGTATCTTAATACCTTAATTGCTTTTAAAAGAAGCCAAAGAACAATGACGACCTATCTTGGACCATTTATTAAATTTGTAAAACAAATAGGCATCGAAAAAATTGATATCATTAGCAGTAAGGATATCGATCAATATATGGCCAAGATAGGGGGTGAAAAAGTATCAGATGGTTATTTACACAATGCTTTTAATGCTATCATGTTTTATTATCGCGATGTATTAAGGAATAATGAGGGAGTACTCAAACAAGCCAAGAGACCAAAAAAAGATGATACTTTGCCCAAAATATTGAGTCTTGGCGAGGTTGATAGAATATTGAGAGCCTTAGACAACCTCAAACACACTACCATTCTCTACACATTCTATAGCAGTGGTATTAGACTTCATGAGATCTTGAGCCTCAAGGTGGAGGATTTATGGTGGGAAAGAGATCAGATCTTTGTGCATAGAGGGAAGGGAAGGAAGGACCGTGTAGTACCTTTTAGTGGCATTCTAAAAGAACTTTTAAAGCACTACTTTGATGAATATAAGCCTATATATTGGCTGTTTGAAGGCCAAGACAAGCAATTGCCCTATTCAGAACGATCGATCCAGCAAGTGGTAAAAAAGGCTGTAAAAAAAGCAGGAATTAATAAAAAAGTTAGCCCACATACCCTGAGACACTGTTTTGCCACACATTTGATGGATGGAGGTACAGATGTAAGATATATACAAGAGCTACTGGGACACAGCGATATTAAGACTACTCTTATATATACTCATGTGACCAATCATAGTTTGGCAAAAATACAGAGTCCGTTGGATAAATTAATGGGAGGAGGACAACTTGTAAATAATTTAGGTAGAAATTTTAAAAAACCCGAAAGTTTAGATTAGATTTGTAGCGCATAATAATAAGTTATGCAGCAACTGTATAGCCCTAAAATAGGTTGACTCCAAAAAGTGAATAAGTCAACCTAAATCAGGACGCTACAAAGACCAATAAACTTCAAACAAAAATTATGAGATTAATACGATACCTGACATTTTCTGCCATTCTTTTGCTTTTACTAGCAAGTTGTCAAGAGAAGAAAAAAAACTTTATCATTCCAAAGGGATATGTTGGAATGTTTGGATACGGTTCGTTAATGTCAAAAACATTTATTGAAACGGGACTAATTGAGAAAAACTATGATGGCCCATTTCTGTCCGCTCACCTTAAATCTTACAAAAGGTCCTGGACGTTTGCCTGGCCTTCAACAATACCTTTTCCTAATTCAGACGGTAATTATTACAAAGATTATATTATAATACAAGGAGATACTATCTATCCTCAAAACTTAGTTTACCTGAACATTAAAGAAGATCCAACTTCAATCATCAATGGAGTGCTTTACATTGTACCAGAAACTGACCTACCTGCTTATGATGGTTGGGAGCTGGGATATGAACGATTTGAAGTAACCAATTTAATCAACGATTATATCATTGAGGGAGGCCCGGTTTTTGCTTATAAGGCTCTTCCTGGTTTTGTGATAGAACCAAATAACGATTATAAACGAAACATCATTGAACTTAGTTACTATAAAATCATTCAGGATGCTCTAAATTACTGGGGAAAAGAATTTGAATCAGAGTATAAACAAAGTACAATACTTATTGATACATTGATAGTAAAGGAAAATCAAAAAATGCTATGGACAAATCCTCCTTTGGAAAAAATGAAAGAACTGAAATCAAGCTTTAAATATAATACCAGCCGCTAACATCGGTTTGGCAATTTGGCGGCTGAAGTGCTTCTATGAAACATTAGTACAAGGTTAAACATTAGTAATTCTATTGAACTTTGTGCTAAAATTCCGCCACATCGCCAAGCCGAAAAACGTTAGCGGTTATTTTAAAACGACCTGTAAATTGACAAAATAAACTAAATGAAAAGAACTAAAAACATATTGACAACGATTATTTTTGGAGTGTTAATTCAGCTTCTAACTTCTTGTGGCGACAATCCAAAAACAACAATTAAACAAACTGATAAAAATGTTATGACAAAAGAATCAAACCCCGTTGTTTATTTTGAAATCCCAGTGACTGACATTGACAGAGCAATTAAGTTTTACAAGGCAGTATTCCACTTTGACTTCGACAAAGAAAATATTGACAACAATGAAATGGCGTTGTTTCCCTTTGTAGACGAAAATTCAGGAATTTCAGGTGCATTAGCAAAAGGAGAAATCTACAAACCGACAAAAGATGGAGTTTTGATTTACTTCAAGACAGAAAATATTGATGAAACACTGAAATTAGCTACCTCAAATGGTGGACAAATTTTATATCCCAAAACAGACAATGGAATAGGACTTGTTGCAGAATTTGAAGACACCGAAGGAAATAGAATTGCATTATATCAATAAAAAGAGTGACGACTAAAAAAACAACCGCTAACACAGGTTTGAAAAAAGTGGCGGTTCAGTGCTCTGGAGAAATTTTTGTGGTTAATCAAAGTTTGGTTCTCCGTATCAATATTTGTGGTGAAAATCGCCACCTTCGGCAAGCCCGAAACCGTGTGTGCAACCTTTTGGATATAAACCCACAGAAAGATGAGCGATAAAATGCCACTTACAGACTTTTAGAAATATGTTCATTTATTTCAAAGAGCATTTGTTTTAATTTAATAAAATTTTCTTTCCCAACTAACTTAGCCCATTCAAGCTCCAATTCCGCTACAAACTTAAAAGCCGCATTTTTAAAAGCCCATCCTTTTTCAGTCAATTTAAAAAGTACTGCCCTGCGGTCGGTTTCATCCGCAAAACGTTCAACATAGCCAGCAAGCTCCAATTGCTCAAGTAGGTGTTTCATATTTTGCTTGGTCATATTGGTTTGCTTAGCCATATCAGTCATTCTTGCACCATTACCTATAGATTGAAATACGGCACTATGAAAAGGTTTTATATCTGTAAACCTAGAACGGCTAACTTCGCCATAACCTACCTTAACGATTTCCAGATAAGTTGAACGAACCAATATCCCGATATGAGGCAAATTTCCTAAATAATCCATACGCAAAAATAGTAAAATTATTTTACTATTTAGTAAAATCGTTTTACCTTTATCAAAATTTTAAAAACATGAAAAGAGAATTCATTCCCAATGTTGACCTTATGAAGGTCTTTAACTCAAATTGCATGCTTATTAATGATGCTGAAAATTCAGAAAATGGAATTATCTTAATCAAAGCAGGTGCAGATGGACCTCCTCTTCATACACATCCAGAACAAGAGGAATATTTCGTAGTCCTCAAGGGGGAACTTGAAGTTTATAACGAAAATAAGTGGGTGGTAGTAAAAGAGGGAGAGAAAATTTTTACCCCAAAACACATGACACACAGCTTCCGCTCACGACATCATGAAGATTGTATTTTTGAATATTATCTTACCCCTAAGCGTAATTTTTCCGAAATGCTTTTAACATTTGAAAAATTGACAAACGAGGGTAAACTCAAAAGCACATCTGACTTTAAGTCAATTATTTTTCTTGCACTAACATTCAAAAAATTTAGTAAGGAATACGTATCTGTAGTGCCACCGCAATTTGTCATTAACACAATGGCAGGAATAGGCAAATTAATGGGCTTGAAAATCTGACAGTAATTTTCCACAATACTGAAGTAAGGCAGCACTAAACAACTGATTTTTCGTCGTGTACGAAGCACAAGCAACGAAAACCCAGTTGAACGGAACCTTCGGCAGTGGGGCAAAGCATAAAAATAGAATTTTTATATTTTCAAAATATTGTCAAGGTTTTTGACTTTTTCCTGCTCTCTGCAATAAGCCTTGCAAAGTGATGCAGGACATATTAATACGTCAAGTGGTTATGGTAAATGGGAAAATAGATTGAGCATATTGAAACAATTTGCTGATGGAAATCCAATCTGAATTGAGAAAAGGGTAAACGTATATCAATAAGCCGTATAAAGAAAAGCCAACTCTAAATTGAAAGATTTGGATAATCAAGTAGGAGGAAGATAATTTTTTCATCTACCGTCCTCTCACACCACCGTACGCACCGTTGGGTATAAGGCGACTCTCAAAGTTACTAAGTTTTCTTAAAAGCTTAGCTAAAACTTAGTAAGATTTGATTTGTAAAGTATTGATTTGTCAATGTTATATCGAGACTGATTTACATTTTTGTGATTGTAGTTCTTAAAAATAAGGTCCATCTCATTAACATAACTCTTAATGTACCCTTTGCCATACTTCTTCAAGGTCATAACTTGCTGGATTTTCATTCTACATTCATCCGCATTAGAGTTTAAACATTTAATTGAGATTTCATATCCACCTTTCATGTTACTTTATTATTTTTGTAAAATACAAAGGACGGCATTTATTAATTGGATAGACCTTCACCGTAGGTGTCGCTTGAACAAAGGTTTGCCAAAAGCGAGACTAAAGTGCTTCGATTGAGCATTTGTACAAGGATCAAGTGCAGTAATTCTATTGAACTTTTGTGCTAAAAATCAACGCCTTCGGCAAGCCCCAAAACGTGTGCTTAATACAACAGCCGCCTCTGAATTTACAGTTCTCAAATAAGAAATAGATTAAAATATGAAATTTACAAAAACAGAAATCACAGATACGATTAATGGTTTGAGGTCTCAGCTGTATCAAGAATTGACAGCTCCCATTGATGCAATGTGGGAAATACTTTACATTGGCTCATCTCAATATTATCTTATTGATCACAATAATAAGACAATAGGATATTGTTGTATTAACCAAGAGAAATGCCTGACTCAAATATTCCTTATTAAAGTTTATCTATCATTGATGGAAGAGGTAATTAAGGAATTAATATCAACAGAGATAATTAAATCGGCAAGTTTAAGTTCAAATGAACCAGTTGCTTTTAACGCATGTTTGTTTCACTCAAAATCAGTGAAGACAAATACATTATGTTTTGAGCATTTGAACCAAAAAATTGAAGCAGGCACCAACTTTAATATCGAATTGGTAACTATAGCTGATATTCCTTCAGTAAAGGTATTTCTTAAGGAACAAGTAGGTATGGACGATAACTTTGGTTACACTGAAAATCTTGTAGCGCGAAAAGAATTATTTTTGCTTAAGGAGTCAGGTATCATTGTTGCGACAAGTGAATGTAGAATGAGTGATTCACAACCACAAACTGCTGACTTAGGCATTATTGTAAATCGTGATTTTCAAGGTAAAGGACTTGCAACACAAATCATGAAAATGCAAGTAAACAGAGTGTTAGCCGCTGGTAGAAAACCAATTTGTTCAACAACAGTAGATAATATTACTTCGAGAAGAGCAATTGAAAAATCAGGATTTTATTGTTCAAATATCATTTTTGATATTAATTTTAAAGATGAAATTCAATAATAAGTACTTACGCACAACACACGGTATAAAACATTGGAGTTTAAATGGTTGTGAGATTTTGAAATTCAAGACCATCACTACTTTGATTCAATTTACACAAAAGACCCAAATGAACATATAGTTGAACTAACGACAATCAAAGTGAATGAACAGGATTTTTATAAATTATAACAACACACATTCGATTAGAGTGAGGCAACCATTGAGCCACCTCAACACTCTCTCATTTATCCCGTAGTGATATGATCGGGACCACCCTACTTACTATTCTATAGTTAGATGCTGTGCAACACTTTCCACAGTTCCTTCGCTAAATCATGGTTTCGTATCACGATTTTCTCTTCGAGATCGTTCAGTTACTGTTCAATAGTAAAAATGACCTAATGGTGGTAAAGCCAATTTGATTGATTAAATGTCTAGCAAATAATGAGGAAACCGAGACCTGCGTGTCGAAGATTAGAAAAAATCTTTTGATCATCTTTGAGTATTTTATTATTATTGTATTTTCATTCATTAATAACACATTGACTTTGTTATCAAAATTATTTCACTTTAACAAGGGTGTTCGAAGGGACGAGCAACGTCCAATATAGACACACAGGTTGCACTGGACAGACAGACATACTATAGCTGGGTCTGTGGCAAATCGCAGCCATTATAAACCATGATAACAGAACAAACACAACGCACAAAAACCATTTAAAATGGACATCTTATTCAAAAGTTTTATAGACCATTTTTCTACTAATCAGCAACTAACTGAACTTACAAAAGTAGAAATATGCAATCATTTGTCTATTCTAAATTTGAACAAAAAACACATTCTTATCAAAGAAAATCAAAAACACGATTTTGCTTATTTTGTAATTAGAGGTGCGGTAAGAAGTTATTATCTAAAAGATGGTATCGAGGTAAACACTTGGTTTGCATTGGAAAATGATATAGTAGGTTCATTACAAAACTTTCAGGATAAGCCATCAAGAGAAACGATTCAAATAATTGAAAATAGCACCCTCATTTCAATCAATTTGAAACAAATAAAGCCACTAATGCTTTCATATATTGAAATAGCCAACTTCGTCAATGCGATTATAACGGATTATGCTTTATTCTTGGAAGACAAGGTTTATTTTTCACAGATGATGAGTTCTATGGACAAATATTTGATACTACTTGAGAAAGAACCACAACTTTTTCAGCGTATTCCATTGACTTACATTGCTTCCTTTCTCGGAATTTCAAGAGAAACCCTTAGTCGTTTGAGAGCAAAAAAAATTTTGTGACATTTGTCAAATGAAATCATTTTTTGGCCTTTTAATTTTGCAGTCTTAATAATTAATACTTTAAAATTACTGTAAAATGAATGTAACAACTCAAAACAATAGACTTTTATCGATAGACCTTGCCAGAGGTTTGGCAGTTTTTTTTATGATTGCGGTTCATACGCTTGAAGTATTCGCAAGTCCCGAAGTTAAAAAATCCTTATTTGGGCAAGTGATAGAGTTTTTGGGAGGACCGCCAGCCGCACCTGTTTTTATGACTTTGATGGGGTTTTCGTTTATCTACTCGAGTAAATCAGCCTTGAAACCCAAGTTATTTCGGGGGGTTAAAATATTTTTATCGGGCTATGTGCTAAATATTTTAAGAGGGGTTATTCCATTTACCCTTTCAAATTACTTAAAAATGGATATTGCAAAAATATTACCGTTAGACAAATTGAATGAATACACGATTTTAACCATCGTTGATATTTTACAATTTGCAGGAATTGCACTGATGATAATGGCACTTATTCAGGAGTTTAAAATCAACAAGTATATCATATTATTCTCTGCATTTTTGATTAGTATGCTTTCACCATATCTTTGGGGACTTAGGTTAAACATTCCAGTAATTGATTTTATTTTAGATTTATTTTGGGGAAATCAGCCAATTGGTTTTAGTTTTATTGGCAATAAAATTGCTTTTCCTGTATTCCCTTGGCTTTCTTTTCCATTAATGGGAATGTTTCTTGGTGAAACAATGAAAAGTTCAACAAATCAAAATATAACCTTTAAATATTTTGGTCTAGGTGGAATTTTTGTTCTACTCATTGGCGTTGCTATTTCATATTCTAACATTGATTATCATTTCAACGACTACTATCATAGTCGACAGGGAGGAATGTTATTTATGTGTGGTTTTGTTGTTTTTTGGCTTTACCTAAATAAACTAATCATTGACAAAATACCTATGAATAAGTTTTTTGGCTTGTTATTTAAGTGGAGTAATGGTGTAACAAATATTTATTTTGCCCAATGGATTATTATTATTTGGAGTATTGCATTATTTGGCATAAATAAAAGTTCTTATGTATCGGTAATTTCGCTGATTTTGGCATTTACACTTATATCTCATTTTATTAATGAGTTTATAAGATATAACAGACAGCGAAATAAGGACAGCGTTGTGAAATAATTGCGAAAACTTACAATGATAAAAACCAAATAGTATCGTAACAAATTACTAACTTTATCCGATAGTAATAAGAAAGTTTGATAAATAGTTTTGCAGACAAGGAGACGGAAAAGATTTGAGAAGTCATAAAATCAAGCGTTCTACCATCCGAATTCCAACATATGACACGTAGAAAACTCAGAATGGCCAATTACGCTTTTATAGATACTGTATATTCTGCAGCATATAAAATATCATTAGCTATTGCTCTACTAGTCATATACATCTGAATATCAATTTTCTACAGAAATTCTTGTGTGAAAAACATAAACTACAGTCCCTATATTAACCTAGCAATCAACAAAACCAGCTTCTAAATGCTGTTTAATCTCATTCTTACATAATTTTAACTCTCAAAAAAATGTGAACTAAAAAAAATCTGTACTTTTGATGCTTTAAAAAGTAATAAAAATAATAAATTAAAAAAGCGTTTCTCTAAGGAGTGTTGAAGTAGCTGCGATCCAGTTGGTAGCAGTTCATGCTAAAAATGACATTTCATATGTCATTTATTTACAGCATTCATGTACAACTTGAAAAATTGTCGCTTTGCGGTCAACTTTCCTTAGAGTTATTGGCAAGTGTAGAACACAACTAAGAATCAACAGAATATTTAGAAAATGAGAGCAATTGTATATTCAAGATATGGGCCACCAGAAGTTGCCAAATTAATGGAAGTTCCCAAACCTTTACCGAAAGACAACGAAGTATTGGTTAAGGTTTATTCGTCAACAGTAAACCGGACTGATTCGGGTTTCCGCAGTGCCGAATATTTTATTTCACGATTTTGGACTGGACTGTTAAGACCAAAATATCAAATTTTGGGTTGTGAGTTTGCGGGTATAATTGAAGAAATTGGGCAGCGAGTAACAACATTCAAGAAAGGTGACAAAGTTTTTGGGTTTAATGATAAAACCTGCGGTGGTCACGGAGAATATTTAACAATTGCTGAAACTGACGCAGTTATAAACATGCCAGACAATTTAGACTTTGATGAAGCAGCACCACTTACTGAAGGTGCACATTATGCCTTAGTGGATATAAGAGCCGCAAAAGTTCAGCGTGGGCAAAATGTTTTAGTTTATGGAGCAACTGGCGCTATTGGTTCTGCGGCTGTCCAATTATTAAAACATTTTGGAGCAATAGTAACAGCAGTGTGTAATACAAAAAACATAGGCTTGGTAAAATCTCTCGGTGCAGATACTGTTATTGATTATCAGACACAGGATTTCACGAAAACAGAAGATAAGTTTGATTTTATCTTTGATGCAGTTGGAAAAAGTTCATTTGGACAATGCAAACCTTTATTAAGTGAAAAAGGAATTTACATTTCAACCGAATTAGGGAAAAACGGAGAGAATTTACTTTTTGCTTTGACCACACCGCTTTGGGGTGGCAAAAGACTTTTATTTCCAATTCCGTCCATCACTAAACAAGATGTAATATTTTTGAAAGAACTTGTTGAAAAAGGAGAATACAAACCCGTAATTGACAACTTCTATAAGTTAGACCAAATTGTGGAAGCCTACAAATACGTTGAATCGGGCCAAAAAACAGGAAATGTTATTATTAAAATAGTTGAATGATAATAACACCAGCCTCTAACAACAAAGCGTTCGTCGTGTCCAGCGTATATGCGATGAACGCGCTGTTGAACGGAACTTGTGGTAGCGGAACCAATCATGAAAAACTAACTTTTTTAATACGGAGATGTCGTTGGGTGTCCTTACTAATCTTTTTGAAAGGAGCAAAGGTGTAGTTTGGTTTTGGTTGGTCACATAGTCTTGGCCGACAAACCGTTATAAATGTTTTCTCACTTCCATCAGTATTTCCTATCTTTGTGATCGAACAATGAAGGTACAAGCTTTTGAAAGAATAGAATGGAGTTAGAAAGATATCAAACATCAATATGTCATTTCTTTACAGCATTCATGTTCAACTTGAAAAGTTGACACTTTGCGGTCAACTTTCCTTAGTGTTGGCTGCTGTATTAGGACCGACTAGAAGAATTAAATAACTTAACAATCGACAATAATGAAATATCTAAAATTACTCTGCCTAATCTTACTTATTCAATCTTCCATTTTTGGACAGAAACCAAGGGCAAGAGATATTGGAATACCATTTGACGGAAAAACAGGAAAGTTTAATGCAATAACGGATGTGAGAGGTGTTGAAGTTGGTTATAGTACCATTATTTCAGGGCAAGGCAAAAACGTTAGAGGTAAAGGACCTGTTAGAACAGGAGTGACAGCCATTTTGCCAAGAGGCAAAAATAACAACCCTGTTTTTGCCAATTGGTATTCACTGAATGGAAATGGAGAAATGACAGGAACAACTTGGATAACCGAATCCGGATTTTTAGAAGGTCCGATAATGATAACTAACACGAATAGCGTGGGCGTTGTTCGAGACGCTGTGTTGAAATGGTATGTAAAAACGGCTTGGTATAAGGAGGATTTTTGGTACACCTATCCCGTTGTTGCAGAAACTTATGATGGTTTTCTAAACGACATTTATGGTTTTCACGTAACAGAAAACAATGCTTATGAAGCTTTAGATAACGCTAAAACCGGCTATTTACAAGAAGGCAATGTTGGAGGTGGGACAGGGATGATGTGTTTGGGATTTAAAGGTGGTACAGGCACATCTTCCAGACTTGTAAAAATAAAAGATTCCACTTATACAGTAGGCGTTTTAGTACAATCAAATTTTGGCAGTAAAAATAATTTTACGATAGCCGGTGTACCTATTGGAAAAGAATTAAAAGACACTATGAATTACGAATTTAAGGCGCCACCATCTTATCAGCCAGGTGATGGCTCAATTATAGTTGTGGTTGCAACAGATGCTCCCTTGTTACCACATCAGTTAAAAAGAATTGTTGCAAGAGTGTCATTGGGTATAGGTATTGTGGGTGGACGTGGTGAAAACGGTTCTGGCGATATTTTCATAGCCTTTTCGACCGGTAACCCATCAGCATTTCAGCGAGAAAATTTTACAAAAATTGACGAATTACCTAATGATTTAATTAACCCACTTTTTGATGCGACAGTTCAAGCTGTAGAAGAAGCTATTATTAATGCTATGGTTGGAGCAGAGACAATGGAAGGTATAAATGGCAATAAGGCATATGGGCTACCGCATAATTTGGTCATTGATTTATTAAAAAAGTACAACAGGATAAAGTAAAATACAGCAGCAAACGCGGGTTCGGTAAAATTGGCGATTCAGTGCTCCGTAGACACATTTGTGGTTAATCATAGTTTAGTTCTCCGTTTCAACATTTGGAATAAAATAGCCATGACGCATGTAATTAACCGTTGTGTACTCTTTTAAAAAAACTTTGCGTCCATTTAACAAAAATCTCGTCTTTATGAGTATTACATTAAAGAAATAAGAATTATGCAGAACAAAATGGAGTTAATTTGGAACAATTTTCATAAAGAATTAGACGGTTTTATTTTCAGTCGTGTAAAAGAAAGAGATATAACTAATGACATTCTTCAAGATGTTTTTATTAAAATTCAAAGCAATATTGGCTCACTCAAGGACGAGACTAAATTAAGTTCTTGGATATATCAGATAACTCGAAATGCCATTAATGATTATTTTAGAAAATTAAAGCCTCAAGTCGAAATCAGTGATTACATTTCTCTAGACGAACAAGAATCCTCAAGCAATAGAGAAATTGAACATTGCCTAACACCTTTTATTAATCAATTGGACGATAAATATAAGGAAGCTTTAATTTTAACAGAATTTAATGGATTATCTCAAAAACAGTTGGCTGAAAAATTAAATATTTCCTATTCAGGTGCAAAATCAAGAGTACAACGAGCCAAAGAGTATCTAAAAAATCTGTTTACAGACTGCTGCAGCATACAATCTGACAAATACGGAAATGTAGTTGATTATAAACAAAAAAGCAATTGTAATAATTGTTGCGATTAATTTTGCGTCCTTTTTTTTAATCTGCGTCTATTGTGTATAAATTTTAAAAACATAATACAATGACAAAGAACATTAAAGAGTCTGTGAAACAAACATACACAGCAGCAGTAAAAAATGGTAGCGGGTGTGGATGTAGTACATCTTGTTGTGCACCAGAAAAATCAGTATCATTTTTAGATGAAAACTACGAAAAAGTAGAAGGCTATCAGGAAGTTGCAGACTATGGTTTAGGCTGTGGTTTACCTACGGAAATTGCAGACATTCAAAAAGGAAACACCGTTTTAGACCTTGGTTCGGGAGCAGGAAATGATGTCTTTATCGCACGAAATCAAGTTGGAGAATTAGGAAAGGTAATCGGAGTGGATTTTACCGAAGCAATGGTAGAAAAAGCAAATGAGAACAAAAGCAAGTTAGGTTTTGAGAATGTAGAATTTATTTTGGGCGACATTGAAGAATTACCAATACCCTCACAATCTGTTGATGTGGTCATCAGCAACTGTGTGATGAATTTGGTACCCAATAAAAATAAAGCATATCAAGAAGTTTTTCGAGTGTTAAAATCAGGGGGACATTTTAGTATTTCAGATATTGTTCTCAATTCAGATTTACCAAAAGGAATATTATACGCAGCAGAAATGTATGCAGGATGCGTCTCCGGTGCTTTAGAGAAAAACGAATATTTATCGGTAATTGAAAACGTAGGATTTCAAAATTTAGAAATAAGAAAGGAACACGAAATCAATTTACCTGACAGTTTGCTTTTACAATATATCAACAAAACAGAACTTGAAGCGTATAGAAAGCAAAAAAGTGCAATCATCAGTATAACAATCAACGCTAAAAAACCTTAATGTATGAAAACAATCAAATCAAGATTTTTAGCACTATTTTCAAGTATAGGTGCACTCTTTGCAAGTTGCGGAGGAGCTTGTGGAGTTGCTTGTGCAGCAAGTGGTTGCTGTGGCAGTTTTGCACTTTTTGGGTTCATTGGAATTTCAAGTTCTAGTTTGAAATTCTTTGAAAAACTTACACCATTTTTCTTGATTCTTACCATTTTGAGTTTATCATATGCTTTTTATAAGGCATATAAACCAAAAGACGCTGATTGTTGTAATTCTGAAAATAGCAATTGTAGTTCAGATTGTTGTTCAACACCTAAAAAGACAATTTTTATTCAATCGAAATCTTTTCTTTGGGCAATTACAATTATGAGCGCTATTTTGTGGACTTACCCCTATTTTTCAAAACTCAATGCAAAAGATAGCAGCTGTACTACAAAAACAGAATTGATAGACAAGGCTTCCATTCAATGTGACACCTCAAAAACTGGATGTTGTTCACAGACTACAGATTGCTCGACAGCTTGTAATACTAAATAAAAGAAGATTAAAAACAGCACACCACAGCAAAGCGTTCGTGCGACATGAAATGCCTAGCATGAACGCTTTACTGTTGAAAGGAACCTACGCTTGTGGTACCAAACATTGAGAAAAAAAGACAATGAAGTTTGCGTAAAGTGTAGATGTAGAATCTTTGGGTTCATATACTTTACATCGAGGTGATTTGTAGTTTTTAATACTTTCCAGACCTTGATTTTTTTTAAAATAGGAATCAGATGGAGTAACCTATTTTGTTTGTAAATACAGATAATCATTGATCTGATCTTCATCTAACCCTGTTGACAAACATTCAAAGTGCAAGGCAATTATAACTAAATACATCGCCTAATTTTTAAAAGTGTTTTCACCTTTTTCCTTGAATTGAAATATTTTTAGGAAAGTTTTCACTAAGTTCATTGAATCCTCTAACTTTGTCGCAAGTGCTAGCAGACAATGTTTGCTCTTTTTCCTTATTCATTTTGGATATTTTTTATGATTAAATAATTCGATGAAGATAAGAAATCGAAGTAAATAGCTACTGAAGGTTTAGTTCAACAATGTATATACAAAATAGGTGCAAAAGTGGTAAATTCAATTTTTGTAGCCCGCTCCTACTTTATAAAGGTTGCCAAGTCTGAACCACTCAATCGCCTACTTTGTATATACTACACCTTATAGCCAATTTAAACACATGAACTTTTCTGAAATAAATTAACTACCGTAAAATTGAGTAAATTGAAAAAAAATAATCAGCTTGCATCAACAATCATGTAAAACTTGACAACTATTAATATTCATAAAATCGTAGGACAAATAGCACTGGGAGACCAAAAAGCCTTTCATGATTTGTACCTTTTATATAAGGACAAAGTGTACAATACAGCTTTGGGTTATTTGCAAAATGTAGAAGATGCCGAGGAAATTTTACAAGATGTGTTTTTAACCATCTATGAAAAAGCACACACTTTTAAAGGGGATGCCAAAGTGAGTACTTGGATCTATCGAATAACTGTAAATAAATCTCTCAACCAAATTGATAAACGACAAAGAAGACCAACAGCCAATAACGAAGTACAAGAATATCATAAGATAAACTTTGAGCATCCTGGGATTTTATTGGAGAATCAAGAAAATGCAAAACTTTTATTTTCTGCTATTGATACTTTAATAGAAAATCAGAAAACAGCTTTTATTTTGAGTTACGTGGAAGGATTGCCGCAGCAGGAAGTGTCAGATATCATGGAAACCTCTCTAAAATCGGTAGAAAGTTTGCTTCAAAGAGCCAAAACAAATTTAAAGAAAAAATTAATTTCTTATTACCCCGAAGGAAAAGTATAAAAATGATGTCAAAAGAAAAGTGATGAAGGAAATGAAAAATAAAGAACAATGGGCAAATGAAGTACTACAAAGTTTGGAAGGCATACAAAGAGCCGAGCCAAGTGCAGATTTGTTTGCCAAAATCTCACAGAAATTGCCAAAAGAGAAGGTCATTAAAATGATACCTCTTAAGCATTTGAAGTGGGTGGCAGCCGCGGCTTGTGTTTTGATAGTGATAAATATTTTTGTGTTTAAATCAAGTATTCAAACAGAACAACCCAATGACTATAATTACAAAGTTGAAAATAATTTATTAACCAATTACTCAATTTACGATTAGAATGAAAAAAGAAACTTTTTACAAAATAAGCATAGCTATTCTTATTGTATTAAATCTATTGCAATTAGGAGCAATGTTATTTAGACCAAAACCACATCAAGATCCAAAAGCTAATCTAAAAAATCATGCGGCTGAACTGATGCAATTAAATAATGAACAAAAAAAAGGATTTTTTGCACTTGTGGATAAACATAAAGAGCAAATCAAAGATTTACAGCAAAAGCAAAATAATCTTACAGATGATTATTTTCATCAACCCAAAGATTCTATTCTAACGTTAGTTTCTACTATTGAAAGTGAAAAAATAAAAGTAACCGAGCAACATTTTATGGATATAGAAAGGATTTTAAATGACAACCAAAAACCATACTTCGAAAAGTTTAAAAATAAAGCATTGCAACAAATTTTACAGCCTCACCCCCCTAAAAGGCCTCCACATCCTGATGGAAATTAGTAGATCAAAACAGTAAAATCAAAATATTGATATCCTCTTTTTATTAGATCTTGGTTTCTTTTTCAAAAAAATAGTAATTGCCACCGAAGGAATTATAAAAACTACCGGTCTAAGTAAAAAAAATAATTAAAAATTAGAAATTCAAAAGAATATGATGAATAATAAATCAATGATGATAACTGCAATTTTAATTGCAGTTTTTGGTGTCATTTCTTGTAATAAAGATGACGGAGGATTTAATGAAGAAAGTGTTTTGAACTTGACAGAAACACCTTTTGACTATGCAAGGCTTAACTTGCCTAGCCACTTTACAACTAATACACCGGGGCCTTTGCCAACATCTATAAACGGCACAGACAATACACCTACTACCAATCCGATTACTAATGATGGTGCAACTCTTGGAAGAGTATTGTTTTATGACAAAAAATTAAGTGCAAACGGGACTATTGCTTGTGCTTCTTGCCACAAACAAGACAAAGGTTTTTCGGATGACGCGATTTTAAGTTTAGGATTTAACGGTGGTAAAACTGGACGACATTCCATGACATTAATTAATGCTCGATTTTACCAACGTGGGCGCTTTTTCTGGGACGAAAGAGCCACTACTTTAGAACAACAAGTGTTAATGCCATTTCAAGACTCTGTAGAAATGGGAATGACTTTGGAAAAAGTTGTGAGTAAAGTTCGAGAGCAGTCCTATTACCCCATATTGTTTCAAAAAGCATTTGGCTCAACAGAAGTTACTTCTGATAAAATATCAAAAGCCTTAGCTCAATTCGTTAGAAGTATAGTGAGTTATTCAAGTAAATATGACCAAGGGAGATCGATGGTAGCTTCTCCTGGTGCAAATTTTCCGAATTTTACAACATCAGAAAATACAGGCAAAAACATATTCTTTCAAAACATACCTAACGGTGGAGGTGCTTGTTTTGGTTGTCATACTACAGAAGCCTTTATCAGTTCCAATCCTGGTCCACAAAACAATGGATTGGATTTAACTTCTACTACTGATTTAGGAGCTGGAGCGGTTATTTCTAATCCTATATTTGTTGGAAGATTTAAAACGACGAGTTTACGAAATATTGAACTTACCGCACCTTATATGCACGATGGTAGATTTGCTACTTTAGAACAAGTAGTTGAGCATTATAATAGTGGAATTAAAGCACACCCAACACTTTCGCCAGCTTTAAAAGATCCCAATGGTAATCCTGTCAGACTAAATCTTAATAGTTCACAAAAAGCTGCACTAGTTGCTTTTCTAAAAACATTAACGGATAATAGTGTTACTACAGAAAAAAAATGGAGTAATCCTTTCAAATAAAATACTAGCTACAACAACTAAGTGTTCGTCGTTTCCCGTGGAGATGCGATGGACACGCGAACACTAAAACTTTATTTCCATCGCCTTTTCTAACATTTTATCCAAACCTGCCTTTATGTCCTCCTTGGTATTTTCAATATAAATATCGGGCTCGACACCAAGTTCAATACTTCTTTTGTCCTTATCAATGAAGTCACTAACTGAAACTCTAATCAACCATCCATTGCTCAATTGATAGCCTAAATGACCACCTGCACCCCCACCTGTGGTTTGCCCTACCAGCTTCATATTTGGGAGTCCTTTTACCATTCCAGCAAAATAGGAGGAGGCACTATAAGATACCCTATTTATCAACACAACGATGGGAACATTCCAAGTGTCATTTGATTTAGGTTCTGTATAAATCAAAATTGGTTTGGTAACATCGTTACGTCCTGGTCCAGTTTTTTCGATATAAGCTCCTAAGGCCAGTCTTTCTGTCACAAATTGACTTAAAAGAGCAGGCACCGGATTAGAATTTCCCCCACCATTGCTACGGATATCAATGATGATCTTTTCGACTTTGAGCGCCTTCAGGTTACGCAATGCCTTATAAAAATCTGGCGTAAGTGAAAAATTAGCCAAACGGATATACCCAATATTACCTTTGAGCAGTCCAGAAAACATGATTTTTGAGCCAGATAGCGAATCAACTATATAATTTTTCTTCACTATCTTAAAGTCATCGTGTATTTCATATCCTGCTTTATAGTTGTAGAAACTACCTGTTTTATCCTGCTTAGAGATTACACTATGGGAATCTTTGAGTGCAAGTATAGATTGATCCATTGCTTTAAACAATTCTTCTTCTGATGTGCTATCTGAAATCGTTGGTGCATATTTTTGGTAGACAGCCTTCCAATCCACTTTCTTAGCATCAAAATAGATGTAATTTTTGTCTACCCAATTCCAAAATTCGTTGTACATAGCAATAGCGCCCGACTTTTTTTGTGCAAGTGAAGAAGAGCAAACTAATAAAAGGGCGATAAATAAATTTAAAACTTTCATTATATATATATTTTTTTTCTTTAAGAAATTAATTAGTACAAAAGGCCAGTGGTGATGAAAAAATCGTGATTGTTCATCCTTACAGCTTTACCATTGGCATTGGCCATATAATTGCTGTAATTATAATCTACACCTGCTTTAAAATTGTTGTCAAAGACATAAAACAGACTCATTTGAATGTTCATGTGTCTAAACTTTTTGAAAGAGAGAAGTTTTCCACTTCGGAGTAATGGCCCGACCATCTTTCCTTTTGTAGGGCTAAAAACACTTTCTTCCATAAATTTTTCAGGATATGGATGTCCATAAATTGGTTGAATCACATAGCTTAGAGCTGCTGTTTGGATAGTACTTGCCACATTAAAATTGTTATCAAATCCACGGGAATAGGTCAAAGAAGGCCCAAACGAATTAGATATAGTATAGTTCACAGGATTATTTACAAAAAAAGATTGGCCAGGATTTTTTGGAAAATTAATGAGTGACAGCGTATTGATATACCCTCCAAGCCAAGTGCCATCAGCTACTTTTCTTTGATAGGCGAAATGAACATTAGAGTTTATAGAATTAATATTAAATATTTTATCTGACTTACTGAATTTCATAGATACAAAATCCACTTGAAAATGATTGCGTGAGTTTTCCTTTACTTCAATATGAGAAATGCTAAATTTTGGTGCCCACGAATGGTGGATTTTACCACTTAATCGATCATCTTTAAGTTGTGCTTTTGACAGTCCAATTTTCAAGGTGATATCTCTATTTTTAGGATTATTTTGATGATCTTGTCCGTTTAAAAGTGTTGAAATCAAAATCAAAAATAGTAACAAGGTAGCTTTACTTAAATTTAACTTTTTGCTAACTCCAACGTATTTTTTAAGACTGAAAAAGATTAAACTTGTACCGACAATTGTCGGCAAAAACCAATTGATAATTGTAGGTAAAAACTCATTAACAACCAAAAAAGCACTTACGATAGAAATAAAACCGCCCGACATATGGATAATGTGAAAGCTAAGCCAATTGATCCTTACTTTCGTAGCTTCCGCATAAGCAAATAAATTTCTAAAGCACAATACCAATCCAAGTAAACCAAAAACCGTGGTAACTACATTAATAACTTGAAGTAAAAGTATTGGTAAAACGATCATAGCCACGCATATTACAGCCATCAACCATGTCAATATTTTATCAACAAGAAATGTATGGTCTAAATTTTTATACTTTGATGACCTAAAACCTATGATTAAGAAGTATAAGCTAAAAATACCAATAGATAATAAAAAAGGATTCCAATGCCCAGGAAAGGCGACCACAATCAAACTCAAGAAAATACTGATAAAACCAGAATAAAAAAATATCCTTCCTGCCCTTCTGTGAGAAGTACTTCCTTTTGGTACTATAGATGCGACGGATCCACTGAATAATGCAATGCCACCTAATGCTGCATGAACGATGATAATTAATGTTGCTAATGTCATGATAAAATGATTTTAAATAATTCAATGACACAAAAGTGAAGTCTTTTTACACAACCTTCAAATTAGAGTGGTAGAGTGCAATCCATTGTGGCGAATTGCAACAATCAAAATTTGCATTTTACCACATAATAATTGATATTCAGATACTTATCTCTACTCTATAAATTATTGTAATTGACGAATAACCGCCACCTTACCCCTCGATACAGGCAATTCTCCATCGATTGATTGAAGCTTTAGGCGTGTATTCGTGACGTTACCAGTTATATGATCTATGTAATTTTTATTAATTATATAGGATCTATGGATTCTTATAAAATCAGCGTTCAATTGACTTTCTACTTCATTCATTGTAGCTCGGATCATCCATTTTTTAAGTTTTTGATTTTCCATCGAATGAACAATTATGTAATTATCTTCGGCCACAATAAAAATTAAGTTTTTTGATTGAAAAACGTATTTTTCTCGTTTGCCAGTACCGGCAATGGTAAAATTACGCTCATCAGGATTTGATTGCTTAGTATCCTGATCAAAAAAATTATTTTTTAATTCTTCTTGCCCAGCTGCGGTACCAGTAGAAGAAATGGCATGTTGCACATCGCGATATTTCTGATAGATATACAATAAGTAAAAACCAACTGGCAAAATTGAAACTGACATAGCAACAATTAAAAAGTTTATAAACGACTTTAAACTGATGCTAGCGTCAAAAAGCCAAACCCAATAATAAAAACAAGCAAACTGACTTATCAGAACAGTAGAAAGAAGTAGGCTTATTTCATATCCAACTGTCCACCTGTCCTTGGCAGATTCACTCAATAGTTGATTAATAAATATAAAAAATATCGAGCCAGATAAGAATATAACTATACCATATCCTGCTAAGATCAAATATTTGTATGCATGAGAAAAAGAAGCAGTACCATATGGCTGAAAAACAACCAAAATAAAGGTAACCATAAGACTAATGGCAGCTAAAAATTTGACAAACTTAAAAACTGTCGATTTTGGGTATGGGGTACTTAGAATTGTGTTCATACTTCAATTTAGATTTTATGTCATGCAAGTGAACACCAAAGATATAAAATAGCCATAAAGAATTTAACGAACGTAAAAATAGAATTCTGAAATACCAATTAAACTGCGATCAGAACCATAAATAATTTTTGTTATTTTAACCTTATAAGATTGTAATTTTTGCATATTACCCAAATTAATCATTAGAAATTTATTACAAGAAAATTATGACTTTATATCTATTTCTGTTCTCAATTTTAAATCCTCAACGTGGTTTACGACGTCTGCGGTTTAAAATTTCCGAGCCTCATAGCTATTTTGCCAAATTTCCTTTAATTACAAAGTCTAATGCTTAATTTGGATATAATTGATTTTATGAATTCCAACCCCAAAAAGGTATTATCGCCAACTTAAATAATTAAATCAAGTACATTCTACAAGATTTATTCGTTATATTAAAAAATCCTACTTCTTGGTCAATCAATTTATCCACGACTTTTACAAGAACAGCCGTATCAGCGGAGAAACTAAAATAATTATAGCTTCACATCATCACAAAGTAGAAATACCACGAAACAAAATATTGCTGCGTAAAGGAGAAATTATCAAGGAAATTTACTTGATAGAACAGGGTATCGCAAGATCTTTTGTCCAAAATTCTGACAAAGAAGAAATTACAACCCACTTTTTTAGTCCATATGAGATCATAGTTGATGAAATCTCTTTTTTGAAAAAAATCCCATCTGAAAGCACTTACCAAGCCATGACAGATATGATAGTTTGGAAAATGACATTAGCAGACTTTTATCATTTATTTGATACACAACCAGAATTTAGAGTTTGGGTACGAGACAGAATCACTTCTGCATTGATAAAAGAAAAACAAACTCATCTTTGGATGAAAACCAAATCTGCACACGAAAGGTATAAAGATTTAATACTTAAAAATCCTGAATTCAACTACCATGTACCATTGAAGTATATTGCAACTTATTTAGGAATAACAGATACATCACTGAGTAGGATACGAAGGGAGATGATGGGGAAAGGATAGAAAGAGCATATTATATAACAGGAGCATATTTTTCTTCCTATTAGTTAATGATTGTTGATTTTTCAAAACCTAAACAAAATTTTTCAACAACAAAGTTGATCAAACTCCATCTTATTTACATTTACTTTGATTGCAATTTGAAATAAATCACTAAGTACCTTTATGCAAGTAAAAGTATTGCTATAAATGATGATATGTTCTTGTCATTTGGTAAGAAATTAATTCCTAGCCTTATTTATTCGTGATACTAGAGAAAATTTCATCAAAGCGCACCCAATAAATATCTCCTAATCCATTTCCCGCTGAATACTGAAAATTTATAAAATCGTCGTAATGGAGAATTTTGGCTGAAACATTAGATTTTATGGTAGTCCGCTCACTTGTGAAATACAAAATTTTCTGATCAAAGCTGACCGTAGGACAATAATCCAGCATATCTGAGTTGATTTGAGTAATGGGATTTGCAGGTTGCCATATTCCTTCCACTCTTTTGCTTAGGTACAAATCACCCCGTCCTTTGTCTCCTTTCCTACCGTAGGCTGTGAAAATAATAAATGATTCATCAGGTGAAATGTATGCGTTAAACTCGTACATCGATGAATTGATAGCAGTATCCAAAGCCATAGGTTTTTCATAAGTTTTGTGCGAATATCGACTCACAAAAATGTCTTCTTTACTGGTTTGGTGGTTGTAGCTGGCGGTAAAATAAACTGATCCATCTTTTGTAACTGAAGGATAAAACTCGTCTTGTTCAGTACAAAAATCTAAATGTCTCGCTTCAGACCATCCACCCTTGTTTCTTTCGACATACCAGAGATCAAAATCTTTTTTCTCCTTATCATCTACAGGTCTTTCCGAGGCAAAGTAAATCCGATGACCATCTGGCGAAAAGGAGGGTTCTAGATCAGGATAATCACCTGAAAAAGAAGCGAGTTTAGGTTTTGACCATGATTTATTAGCCCGTTTTTCTATAAAAAATATCCTGCTCGTTACATTTTGAGGCGCCACAATCGTAAAATAAATTGTCTTTCCATCTGGAGAAATGGCTAGATCTCTCTCATTAAGACCCCTTGAAATCATTCCTGGCATAAAAATCTCTGGGGTAGCAGGAATTTGCTGACCATATACCTTTGAAAAGTTGAATAGGAAAAATATAAAGAATTTTAAAAACGTAATTTTGGACATAATAACAAGTTTGATAATTTTGATAATCTGAATAAAATGGCATTACAAGTATAGGAGACTTGTCTTTTGGAAAGAAATTACCACAAGATTTAATTGAATAGAGTTTTGTATAGATCTACCCTACCTATTTTATTTTAAAAAAATTGAAATTAATTTTTCTTTCGACCCCATTAATTTCACCTTCTATTACTGCGTTTAATTTATTCTTTTCGGCGAGGTCATAAATAATCCGTGATGGAAAGTCGTGGGTTTTATTTTCGAATGTAAATCGATCATTAGCATTGGATATCAATTTAAAAGCTACAGGTTTTTCATTATTTTGCCCAATGGTTGTCACAGTATAAAAAATCTCATTCTCCTTTAATTGAAGAATTACTGTTTCACTTAAAACTGTGTCCATTCCATTGATATTTATAGTCTTCGACTTGAATGTGGACTTATCGACAATTTCCCATATTTCTTGTGATTTTCCCTTTTTCGTTTCTCTCTCCCAAACACCTTGTAACGCATTGAAATTTTCGAAATCCGAAGTTTGGTATTGAGCATAGGCAACTTGTGTAGACAATAGAAAAATAATGATTTGTACTTTATACATTTTTTTAGATTTTTTAGATTTTTTAAATATTTGTGACTGTACTTTCGAATATGTTTAGAGTTGTCAATATTGTTTTGACCATTTTCATAAAACTTATGATTATGCTTAGTTTAGATTAAAATTTAATAGCATAAAATTATTCAAATAAAGACTTATAGATTACATCAGCTGCTTTCATACTCCCTCTAAGTGAAGGGTGGAATTCATCTGGACCATAGAAAGAAAAATCGTTTGTCTGATCAAAATGTTTTTTCCATTCAAGTCCTACCGGGCACAATATCGTATTATTAGCCTGAGCAGCGTCCGTATAGTTTTTGATTACTCCGTCAAATGTTCTATAATTAGATCTTGAAGGCCAAACCATATAGAATGCCAATTTTGCTTTGTTTGCCTCACATTGTTCCTTAATCATGCCTCCATATTCAATAAGCATAATCCTTCCTTCTTCTTGTGATGAAGGACCTTGCTGTATAACGACATGGGTAAATCTCTCTATTTTTATAAGGTTTTGTATTTTCCCATCAGCCCAATGATCTACCAAGGCATAATTTGAAATACATTGACAAGTCACATTTATTTTCCTACCTTTTGCAAATGCTAAGTTTTTAACAAGCTTTGGTAAGTCATTTGTATAAGTCAAACTATTACCAATAAAAAGTATATTTGCTTCTGCTTCTTTGAAATGCTCATCTACTTCAATAACAATAGGATCAGTAAGTAATTCATTTTTCTTCGAACAACTTAAAGTTGCAATCGTAAAAAACAAAACTATACCGGCTGTATACAAGATTTTATCCATGACTTATTTTTTAGTGTTCATTTTTATGCCCACAAAGGTATATGAATAAATTCCGAAGTTATATTGTCATTTGACAAGTAATAGTTTCCTTTGGATTAATTTCTGTTTATACTGAGGAAATCTTAAATATCCTTCTACAATAAAGATTACTTTCGAATTTCATACTTCTTTTCCTCAGTAAAAAAATCTCTTTCATAGTATTACTCGATTGTTAAATCACCAGTCAGTGACCTTTTGACGTCATTGAGGTTGCTGATAAATGTAATCTACAATTATACAAAAACAGCCCAACAAAAAACTATCTACGAACCACTTTAAACGCCATATTACGACCGTGACCTTGCATAATTGCCAAGTTAATCCAAGATAAAGCAAATTTTTCTAACAATTCTACTTTGTCCGACTTACCAAAATCTATACAAGATCCAAAACCAGCATCGGTTGACAATTGCAATGCAATAGCTTTGGCTTTTTCGCTGTCACCCGCCATAAACATATCTATCGCTTCGCCATTGTAAATGGGGTTAAGCATGTTTTCATAACCAGTTGTATTAAAACATTTTACAACTTCTGTATTGGTTTTGTCTACCAGTGCGTGATAAACTGTTTTATATGGTTCTGGACTTTTCATAACTGCATTCGTGGCATCAATAATTGTTTTGCCTGAAACATCACCCATTTGCTCCAAAATATTAAAAATGGCTGTGGGTGGCGTAGCTATCAAAATAACTTCGGATTTTTCTACCGCATCCCGGATGGAATAAACCCTTGTATTTTCATTTTTCAATAGGTCTTGACCCTTAAAATTGTTTACATCTTGAACCCCTAAATTAATGTTGTGTCCCTTTTTTGACCAATTGGTCGCTAATGCTCCGCCTACATTTCCAGTGCCAATAATTGCTATATTCATTTTATTTATTTTCTAAGGGTTTCAAATCATAAATAACTCTAATTTCCATAAACTCTTTTTCCAAATTCATTCCCAAATCGATGAGTTTACCAGTTCGAACATCAAACACCCAGCCGTGTACTTTTGGAAAACCGGTTTTGTACCAACTGCGTTGCACATGATCTATTTTGATGATGTTCATACATTGCTCTCGAACGTTCAATTCTACCAAACGGTCAAATAATTGCTGTGGGTCCGATATTTTTTCCAATTCGTCTTTATGCAAACGTCTAACATCTCGTAGGGTTTGCAGCCAACTATTGAGTTGTCCCATATCGCTTGGGTGTAAGGCAGCTTTCACTCCACCACATTCATAATGACCACATACGATGATGTGTTTAACCTTAAGATGCTCCACAGCATACTGCACAACAGAATTCACATTGTTATCTATAGGAATCACTTGATTGGCAATGTTTCTATGCACAAAAACTTCTCCAGGTTGCACGCCCATCAAATCTTCGGCTGTTACACGGCTATCTGAACAACCGATATACAAAAACTCAGGTGATTGACCTTTAGACAATTCAGTAAAATAGTCTGGATTGGACGCAAGCTTTTCAGCAATCCATTTTTCGTTGTTTTTAAAAATTTGATTAAAGTCCATTATTATTGTATTTTGATGTGAATTTGGAAATGATGATCCCTACAACGGCGACCATATAAAATTGACCAATAATGCCCCAAAATGCGGCTAACAGCCTTGCATTATCTGATGAAGGTGTTATGTCACCATACCCAATGGTAGATAGCGTAATACTACTGAAATAGACAATTTGATGGTATTTTTCGGGAATGCTTGTTCCTTTTAAACTTCTAAAAGAATCAGGGTCAATAAAATCTATGAGTAAAAAACTAAACGATGTTACAAAAATGATTAATAAAAAACCACATAATGAACCTAAAACGATACTTTCAGTTACTTCATTTCTTTTGACAATTTGCCGCATTACTTCAAAGAAAATAATACCGTAAAATGCCATATATGATAACAAAGCAATAGGTGTAAGTGTTTGATTGTTAAAAACGTAAGACGCAAAAAAAGGTACTGATAATATAATAATGAAAAGTATATTTTTAGCCCATTTTATGACGATCTTCCCTTCGTGAAAAATTCCGACTGAAACAATTCCTAAGAGCAACATATTTGCTGGCCAAATAAAAGCAGTATAAATCTGGTTTGAAAAAAAGAATATCTTGTTGAAGATTACCATCAATAAAGCAAAGAGTAATAACTCAAATCGGTACTTGTGTATTAGTGTTTTCATCAGTATAAAAAACCCTTTTGAGGTTCTAATTTTTCAGGCAAATTTTCGCCCAACATTTCTTTTAAATCTCGCTCAATAGTATTGCAAAGTGCCGTTATAGGAATATCTGAGATTTGATTATCAAACGGATTTTCATTGATTTCACCAACTCTATTCATCACAGCAAAGACAAAACTAATAATAAAACTGATAGGAATTATCATAAAATCTATATTCATTTTTGAGAAATCTCCTGTCAAACAAATAGGTAATACAAAAATAAAAACATACAAAAATAGTTTGGTAAAATATTGATAATTCATAGGTAAAGGTGTGTTTTTAATGCGCTCACAAGCACCTTGCCAATTGCTGAAGGTTGCCAAATTGGGTTCCATGCTAATATTATCAAAAGCACCCAACATTTCTTTTTGCATTGCTTCTTTAATTCTTATTCCTTGTTTATGCAATAAAATATTTGGACGATTTTGTTTTTGTCGAATGATTTCAAATTCATTTTCAGACAATAAATGTTTAAATTCCTCTAAATGATTTTGCTTTCTTAAATGCAAACGCAAACTATGTGCAAAGGCAATTTGTCTATCAATCATTTCTTTTTTATAGTTTTCTGCCTCAACTTTTTCTGTCTTTCCGATAGCAACAGCATTATCCACATTCGCAATAATTTGCCTTGCAAAAATACGACTGTTGTTGATAATTCCGCCCCAAATGGTTCGTGCTTCCCACCAACGAGCGTAACTGCTTTGGTTTCTAAACACAATAAAAATAGCTAATGCCGAACCTAAAATTCCAGCAATAGAAAAAGGTAAAGCAATGTCAATGACTTTAAATTTATGCAATAAAAAAACTGTTATTGCTACTAAAAGAGTTGTCAGTGTTTCAAAACGAATATTCCAAAACACTTTTTGCAAATCAAAATTTCTTTTAACTATCATATTCTAAAAATCATATCTTAAAAATCCGCCAAAGTTTTTGGTATTGCTAAAGTCATTTCTGCCTAATTGTGATAGATCTAAACCTGCACCAAATTGAAATTCTTTTACCTTCAAACCTAAACGAAAACGTTGAGTAAATGAAAAATTATTTTGTTCAACAGTTGGAAAAGTATTGACAAATTCAATTTGTGAAAACAAATATAACTTATCGGATAATTTTGGAGTATATCTTGCCAAAAAGAAAAAATCAATATTGGGCTCTTTCAAGGTTTCTGAAACTAACCAACTGAAAATAGTATAATATTTTTTAATTTTTGCAAACTGCAACCCTGATTTTGGATAAACGCCTCTATTCAAGATACTTACCACTACTACAGGTGCAATACCTTTCATTTTTTCGTGGTTAAAACTAAATGCTTCGGTAAATCCAAACTGTGGTAAATTGGTAGTTTCCGTCATGTTGTAATCTATACTTGCACGATTTCGATTAAAAAATAAAAATTTAGAATTTTGACCATCTTTGTTTTTAATATACTTGAAAAACATTATATCCATTGTTGCCTTTTTATCCCCAGCAAAAACTTCCACTGGAATTTGAGCAAAGGCAATGCCTGTACAAAGAAACATTGCCATTGCAATAAAGCACATTTTGAAATTCAATTTCATTATTTATTCAAGGCCTTCACTACTAACTCCGCAGCGGCTGCACCAGAATTTTGTTGTTGTCCTGTAATTAAATTTCCATCTTGAATAGCATACGCACTAAATGGAGCAGCTACTTTGAAATTTGTTCCTTCAATTTTCTTTGCTTCAGTTTCAATTCTGTACGGTTGTATTTTCATCCCCACAGCTTGATCTGCAAATTCTTCTTCGGCATCAGCAAAACCAGTCCAAGTTTTACCTTTTACCAATAATTCTCCACTCGTATTTCGTGCTTCTAACAATAATGTGGTAGAATGACAAACTGCAGAACTTGGTTTTCCTCCTTCATAAAAAGCTACAAATAATTTTTCTAAATCTTTGTTTTCTTTGAAAGTGTACATAGGGCCTTGACCACCAACCAAGAAAATAGCATCATAGTTCTTTGCATCAACTTCAGTTAACTTTTTAGTATTTTCAAGAAATTTGTTGAACCAATCTTGTTGCATGTAGCCTAAAGAAATGACATCGTGAGCCGAATAACCACTTGCATCGGTAGGATTGGAGTAACCATCCATTTCTAATTTTCCGCCTTCGGTAGAAACCAATTCAACTTCAAAACCAGCCTCTTGAAAAACGCTCAAAGGGTGTGTTAATTCAGCCACCCAAAAACCGATTGGCCAACCTGTTTGCTTACTAACACTTGGTGAACTTGCCACCATTAAAATTTTGCCTTTTGAAGGCGCCCCGTGAAAGTGCACGTAATTGTTTACTTCGATTACTTTTCCCATATTTTTAGATTTTAAATTTTTACTTGATTTTTTGCCATTAATCCCAAAGTTGAAAGAAATAAAAATGACATTATGAAAACTTACTTGACCATTGTTTTATTCAATGATTAAAATTTATGGTGCAAAAATCTGAACTATACATATATTTGCATATAGTTTAACCCATAAGTGCGATACAGACTTTTTGGTAAGTATTAACAAAATCAATAGTTACAGGCGATGCCAGATTTCATATACAACGGAAAAATTTACTACAACCCAGTTCAATTGGTAATGGAGCAAATTGGTGGAACTTGGAAAGCACCAATATTATGGCGACTCAAAGACCAGACGATGAGATATGGAGAATTGAGAAAAGACATTCCGCATATTTCTGACAAAATGCTTACAACACAGTTAAGACAATTGGAAGAAGACGGTTACATCAACCGTAAAGTATTTGCAGTCGTTCCACCTAAAACAGAATATAGTTTAACAGAACAAGGAAAGGAAATCATTGAACTAATAACCACCATACGAAACTATGGACTAAAGATGATGGAAAAACAAGGACTGAAATAAAAAGGTCATTTTACAACTTATCATTCGTTGCGTCTAGTGCCCATGCGATGAACGCGATGATAAACATCTGAAAAATAACAACTTAAATAGCAGGCGCAACCTAAAGGACTGGAGCTTTAAAATAGAATTTTGTTATTAAAAAGGCGTAGTCTTAAATGAAAATTGAGTTTCGTGGCGTTTAGCTAGATTGTACGGAAAGTTGGTCGTATGAGTAGCGGTATTTTTGTGTCTTTATATTGGTGGCATTAAAACGACTGCCAGTCTGCAAAACGTTGGCAGGAATTTTAAACCCAAATTGGTAATTAGAACTTTGTCATGAGGGGTTAAAGTGCACTAAAATGAGACATTTTACCGACTGAAGCATCCCGATAGCAATCGGGATGGTAAAGGATGAGATCCGTATAAAATTGGCACCAATGTACCAATTTAGGAGCGAACTGAAAGCACTGTCTTTCAGCTTATACTAATCGTTATGAAAAAAACTCAAATTTAACTCCGTAATAAATTTTCTAATGACTAATTTTGGTTAAAATGACATTTCATATGTCATTTCTTTACAGCATTTGAGTATTCAGTGTTGGATAATTATTCTACGTGGTAAACTTGAAAAATTGAAACTATGCAGAGAACTTTCATTAGAGTTAGCAGAAAGCCACAAGCTGGTACAAAGAGATAAATAAATAAACATAAACAATTGCGTCAGTCATTAATAAAACCATCATGAATTCAAAATATTCTTTCTTCCTTGCTATTATTTTAGGGCTCACTATCCCCTTTATTCCTGAGATAGAGTCTTTCCCAATTATTCTTGGTCTTATTTATTTTTTGGGTGGAAGTCTATTCGGTTTTCTTTGGCCAAAAGAATCATGGCATTGGGGAATATGGATTGCTGGTCCTATGGTTATACTTATTGGACTTAGTGTTCTTTTCACTGGACAATTGGAAATGTTCTTAAAAAAAGATTTACCTTTACTCCTTTTGGCAATAAGCTCTGCATGTTTGGGGAGTTTTCTTTTAGCTTGGTTAAAACATCGTCTAATAAACGATAATGAAAAATAAAAAAATGTTCCTAAGAATAAATTGGGTTATCATAAAGAAACGACTAGCTTCCAACAGCCGGTTTTCGGCAATCAGGGCGAACTGAACAATCAACATTGGCAGTTATAGCATATATTTATAAAGATCTGAATAATTATGGAAATGCTCACACTCATATTTAAGCTTGCTGCCGGAATCGGGTTGTTCCTCTTTGCAATGTATCTTATTGAAGAAGCTTTGAAAAATATTTCGGGTCGAAAATTTAAACTCTTTCTTCAGCGCGCTTCCAAAAACAAGGTAAGTGCAGTAGCGGGCGGAGCAATAGTAACAGGACTTCTACAAAGCAGCTCTATGGTTTCACTAATGGTACTTGCCTTTGTGGGTGCAGGAGTATTCTCTATGAAAAATGCTATGGCTATTATTCTTGGTGCCAACTTAGGTACTACGCTTGATAGCTGGGTGGTAGCAACGCTTGGTTTTAAAATGGATATTGAAGTGATTGCTTATCCGGTAGTATTTATTGGTGGGTTATTGCTTATCCTATTTGGCAATCGAAAAACCGTTAAATACAGTTCCTATTTTCTATTAGGTTTTGGTTTGTTGTTCATAGGGCTTTCATTTATGAAAACTGCTATGGAAGGGCAAGTAAATGCATTTGATTTTTCGAAATATGCAGAGATGTCACTGATTATTTTCCTGCTCATTGGCTTTATCATCACTTCACTCGTGCAATCAAGCTCAGTAACAATGGCCCTTACGCTCAGTGCACTTCATGTAGGGGCTATCGGATTTGCACCTGCAGCAGCCCTTGTACTCGGGTCAGAAACAGGTACCAGTATTAAAATAATGGTAGCTTCTATAGGGGGCAACGCTTCTAAGAAACGGGTAGCACTCGGAAATTTCTTATTCAATGTCGTGCTAACAATATTAGCTTTTGTCTTGCTTAGACCGATTTTGCTTTTAATAACGGATGTTTTTAAAATCAGTGACGCTCTTATGGGTTTGGTTACTTTTTCAACCCTGATTAATTTAGTCAGTATTTTTATTTTTCTTCCTTTCCTCAGTCCTTTCGCAAAGCTTCTCGAAAAATTCTATAAAGATACTGATGCCTCTGCTACTGCTTTTATTGGTCATGCAAATATTAAAGAACCCGAAACAGCACTTGATTTATTCAGAAAAGAAACGGATTATTTTATTCACAACTCCATACTTTATAACCTCACACTGTTTGAAATTGATATTGAAAAGCTTTGCGACCATCTTGAATTCAGACCTATCAACGAGAAAAGAAAATTCTTTGCAAAATCTTCCGAAGAAAAATATGATTTTCTGAAACAGTTGCAAGGAGAGCTGCAGGCATTTTATTTATTATTTCGATCAAAAGTGAATGAAGAACAATATGCTCAGCTCAATCAGCTGATTTCTTCAGTCCGCAGTTGTATGCACTCCGTAAAAAGCATGAACGATATAGCAAGCAATATCGCAAACCTCAGGCGTTCCGAAACAGATATTACTTTCAATTTTTTTACACACCACAAAAAAGAAACAGACGATTTATACCAGCAATTAAATGCCCTGATGGTACAGAAATCAAATCCTGGCTTCGAAAAACTACAAGATATATTAAACACAATACAAGAAAACTATAGTTTCGCTCTGAATAATTTTTACAAAGATGTACAAGATGCCCCGATTGAAGATTTAGATATAACTACAGCACTCAATTTTAACCGCGAACTTTTTACTTCAAACAAAGCGATGCTAATGGCGGTGAAAGATTTTTTGCTGAAAGAAGAAGGAGCAGCGGATTTCAATGAACTTTTGGTATACAAAACTTGACAAATCAAAAAAATGAAGATGACCGAAATGGATTATTGCAATATAAAACACGGCAGCAAACCACCAATGGGGCATGAAGGACACGACCATCATGCCAAGATTGACGATTACAAAATGCGATTTTTTATGCTCAAAAGTCAAAATCAAAGTCACCGGTACTTGCAGATTGTGTAGCAAAATAGTTAATGTTTACTGCAAATAATGTATCGCTAAAAGAAGAAATAGATGAAAATTAACAAAATCAACACCTATATGTTATTAAATCTAATCCTTGCATATTCTTAACTCCAAAATGAAATATGAAATGCAAACATTCTGTACATTTATGGCTTTAATAGGTTATAAAAATGAAAAAGCGGTTCCCTACGAAATTGGGACAAACCTCGTTCAACTTGAAAAGTTGACACTTTGCGGTCAACTTTCCTTAGTGTTGGACTTCGTGCAGACAAAAATAATTAATATAGTGTCGAATAAACTTAACCTAGGTAAGCTAGGAAAAACTATAAGAATTACAAGGAACAACCCAAGTATCTTACTATGCCTTTTGCTATTCCCTTTAGGATTATTGGCACAAAAATCAGCCGTAAGCGTTTCTGGAACAATAAGAGATAAGGTCTCTGATAAAAATTTACCTTTTGTTAATGCTGTATTGAAAAAAACTACAGATTCATCATTTGTATCAGGTACAATTTCCAATGACAAAGGCTTATTTACCATTTCAGACGCAAAGCCAGGAGATTATCTCTTGGAAGTAACTTACATCGGCTATAAAAAATACAGCTCTTCACTATTTATTGGTGCTAATTCTGAGTTCATTGATCTGGGAGCAATTCTCTTGGAAGAAGGTGTTCAACAACTAAGTGAAGTAGTCGTCACAGCCAAGCAAGATGCCGTAACAGGCATGATGGACAAAAAGACCTATAGTGTGGATGATAATGTAAGCCAAAGTGGTGGAAGCGTTCTGCAGTCTATGAATAACCTTCCGGGGGTTACTACGCAAGACGGTCAGGTTCAGCTCAGGGGCAATAATCAAGTAGTGGTTCTAATTGACGGCAAACAAACAGCTATTACAGGTTTTGGAAATCAAAACGGCCTTGACAATATACCTGCTTCAGCCGTTGAGAAAATTGAAATCATCAACAACCCCTCTGCTAAATATGATGCCAACGGAAATACCGGGATTATCAATGTCATCCTGAAGAAAGAGGATCAGTCTGGCTTCAATGGTAAAGTTGGATTCTCGACTGGGCTTGGTGCTTTATGGGTAAGAAAAGAAAACTTACCTGGCATTCGTCCGCAGTATCAGACCACGCCTAAAATCAATCCTTCCGTTTCACTTAATTACAAAAAAAAGAAAATAAATCTGTTTCTGCAAGCCGATAACTTATACACCGAAACGCTCAATAAAAATGAATTTGTAACCAGAATCTATGATGATGGCATGGTGATTAATCAACAATTGAAACGAAACAGAAACACCAATTTTTTTACGTCAAAAGCTGGGATAGATTGGTTTATGAATGAGCGAAACACGCTAACGGTTTCAGGGGTTTTTAGTCGGGAATCTATCATTGACTATGGAGATCAGCCTTTTTTTAGTGAAATCATAACTAATAATCTTAGGTTGTGGCAGTTTCTCGAGGATGAAGTGCTTACTGCTGCAATGGCATCTCTGGCCTATGAACATAAATTTCAACAACCAGGTCATAAGCTAAACATAGGATTCAATTACACTTTTGACCGGGAAGACGAAAAGTATTTTTTTACCAATACACGTCCTTTATTTACAACAGAAGAATCTTTCTTTCTGATAGCTGACCAAAAGGTAGCCGATTTCACATTGGATTACACCAAGCCGATGAAACATGGTTTGCTGGAAACGGGAATTAAGTTTAGAAGAAGGACGATTCCAACAAATATGCAGTTTAATCCGGCATCAACAAACTCGGTACTCGATACAGGAGCCGATGGTTTAGCTACCTACAAGGAAACTATTCCTGCACTGTATGGAAACTATACTTACGAAGTGAGAAAGTTTGAAGGAGCAATTGGCCTAAGGTTATAATATGTTGATTTACAGTATGATGTAGACCCCAATCACAACACCTACTCAAGTGATGGGTATAATTATTTACAGCCTTTTCCCAATGCTAGGGTAACCTATAAAATCAACGAACGAAACAAATTGTCGGTTTTCTATAACCGAAGGGTTGACCGACCTGATGAAGTAAATATTCGCATTTTCCCTAAGTATGATGATGCTGAAATCATTAAGGTAGGTAATCCGGGTTTACAACCCCAATTCACGAATAGTTTTGAATTTGGCTTTAAAAATAGCTGGAACAAAGGATATTTTTATGGTGCTGCCTATCATCGTATTTCAGATGGAACCATATCACGAATTGCCACAACAGTAGATAACTCAAATCTGATTTACAACATTTCTCAGAATGCTGGCAAAAGCTATAATACTGGAATAGAAGTGGTTATAAATCAGGAGATAACTGATAAAATCAATGTGAATCTAAACCTGAATGGATATTACAATCAAATAGATGCTTTTACAGTAGTAAATAAGTATCCAATAGAAAATACCTTCACGGCAACGCAACAGGAAATCTATTCTGGAAATATAAAGCTGAACACCAATTTTAAATTTTGGAAAAACTCTGAAGTACAACTTACCGCCATATATCTCGCTCCTGACATCATCCCCCAAGGGACAATCGATTCAAGGTTCTCACTTGATTTTGGAGTTAAAAAAGGCATTCAGAAGGGGAAGGCTGAATTATTCCTAAATGCGACTGACTTGCTGAATACAATGGTGATAAAAAAGAAAATTGAAGGCAACAATTTCAGCTATACAGCTACAGATTACTACGAAACCCAGGTAATAAGATTTGGATATAATTATAAATTCTAAAACAAACTTAATAAGTAAAAGTGCGAAAGCACAATAATCCATAAGCGCAATGCGGGTCTAAAACTTGGTGGCTGGCTGACATTTAATTGCTCCGAAACCTCGTAATATCCTTATACTTGAACATTTGCAGCAAAGGCAAAAACGACTGTTCACCAACAAACAGACCACAAAATACAAGAAAAAGTAAACCATTTTGATAGGAAAACAAAGATATACGACCAACGGGACATAGAATAAACCGACACACGATGTTGAGTAATGTTTTTTATTTTTTGGCTACCGCACATTTTTAAATTTAAAACACGGATGGACCTAAGAAGAACTTAAAGAAATCATTACGCATTTAGCTTTCTACACAGGCTGACCAAAAGCCATGACTAAAATAATGATAGCAAAGGAGGCATTTGAAAATTAAAAATAATATGAATCAAAACAAGCTTGACATTTTTGAGAGAATGCTTATTGGAGGATTAATTCCTTTTACTGACCCAGAATATCCAAAAATATTTGAAGAAGTTTCTAAAACAATTAATTTATCAATTGCACTCAGTATGTCAAGTAATACTGATCAAATTAGAGAACGATTGAGTGAAATAATTGGACAACAAATTTATAAAAGTACAACGATATTTACCTCATTTCATACCAATTTTGGAAGGCATATTCAGATTTGTCAAAATGTGTTTATCAATCACTCCTATACGTTTTTTAGACCTCGGTGGAATTGTTGTTGAAGATGATGTATTAATTAGACCCAAAGACAGCATTATCACAGAAAGTCACCCTGTAAATCCGAATGAACGTAAAAAGGTATTTAAAAACAGACAGTATTAAGAAATATTCTTATTTTTATATTTTTAAAATGTATTATAACTCAAATAGATGTGACGAAAAGGAGGAGAAAGAAGTTTCCCTTATTAATGAGTTATGCAGAAAGCGTAAAAAGACGACAAAACATTGACCATTAGACAACAAATATTACGATATTTTGAACCAAAAACATTTGAGTTTTATGGGGGAAAAACAATTTATGAATGGGTTGGTATCAAAACTTACAAGAAGTATTTACCTACGACAGGAGACATTATTAGAAAAAGAAGAAATATAACTCAAATCAAGCTTAGTCATTCTGACAAATTTAAAGATTTGTATAAATATGAAATAAAAACAAGGAATTACGAATGGCGGCATATAATTGGTGTAATATTATTTATTCTGTTGACAATTATGCTTGACAGAAAATTGACAATATTTGACTGGTTTTTTCTTCCGATTCTTAATTTGTACATAAATATTTATCCGATTTTTCTGCAACGATATAACAGAATACGGATAATTAGAGTCTTGAAGAATAATGGGCAATTAAGTCCGTATGAGCATTTAACAAAAAAGACAGTTTAGCAATGAATAGACAATATAAAATAAAACGCCTAACTGCTAACTGCACATTTGCAGTAGGCGGGGTTTCGTGCACCACAGATAGTTTTGAGGTAACTGAAAGGTTAGTTCTCCGCACGGACATTAGTGGTTAAAGGCCCGCCCATCGCAAATCTACAAAACGTTAGGAACAATGCAAGAAAAACTAAATAACAATAAATGTATTTTTATAGTCTAACATCCTACAAAAAAAGATGACAATGAACACAATTATTCTAATTGCTTTTAGTCTTGGTTATGTATTAATTGCCTTAGAAAGCAAAGTTAAAATCAATAAATCAGCGATTGCTCTTTTAACAGGAGGTTTTGTTTGGACGACTTATATTTTATTTAAATCAGATTCAGAAGAAATTGTTCAACAATTAGTAGAGCACTTAGGGAACATATCACAAATTGTATTTTTTCTAATTGGTGCAATGACAATTGTTGAATTAATTGACTCTTATAGTGGGTTTGATGTAATCACAAAGCTAATTAAAACAAATAATAAAAGGATACTTCTAATAATTTTGAGTTTTATTACTTTTTTCCTCTCTTCTGTACTTGATAATCTTACCACAACTATTGTGATGGTTACGCTTACCCGGAAATTATCAAATGATAAAAATGAAAGGTTGTTATTTGTCGGTATGATAATAATTGCCGCCAATTCTGGAGGAGCCTGGACTCCAATTGGTGATGTAACAACAACAATGCTGTGGATTGGAGGTCAAATTACGACGGTTAATATCATGCAAATTTTATTTTTTCCAAGCCTGATAAGTATGATTGTCCCATTATTCTTAATATCATTAATGATTAAAGGTGATTTTATTAGAAATGATGATTCGAATCAAGAATCAATTATTTTAAATTTCGAGAAAAGAATCGTCTTTTTTATTGGAATAGGGGCTCTAATTTTTGTTCCTTTCTTTAAGTCTTTAACACATTTACCACCATTCATGGGTATCCTAATAGGTTTATCTGTTTTATGGATTGTTACAGAACTTTTAAATAAAGATAAAGCCAAGGAACATAAAATTACTGTGACAAATGCATTACGAAATATCGACATTGCTAGTGTATTATTCTTTTTGGGTATTCTTCTAGCGGTAGCTGCCCTTGAATCAACTAGCATGCTATCAAGTTTAGCTACGACACTAAGCGAATCCATTGGTAATTATAAAATAATAGCAATATCCCTTGGTATTCTTTCAGCAATAATAGATAACGTTCCTTTAGTAGCTGCAGCAATGGGTATGTACGATTTACAAACATTTCCTACTGACCATTATTTTTGGGAACTTATTGCTTATTGTGCCGGAACAGGAGGTAGTATCCTAATCATTGGATCAGCAGCTGGTGTTGCAGCAATGGGAATAGAGAAAATTGACTTCTTTTGGTATCTAAAAAAAATAAGTTTGGTAGCGCTTATTGGATATTTATCGGGTGCTTTTTTCTATATATTACTCCTTTGATTATCATTGCTTAAATTCCAAATTGGTAAAGTTTATAAAATGATATATAACCAAGAAATAGAAATACCACTTTTGGTAACCATGTATAAAAATCATAGCCAGTTCAGTTGTTAATTCGAGGCCTTTAGCCTGCTTCAACTTTCGTGTATTTTGACAGGAAAGTGCCACGGAGTCGGCTACTATTCTTATACGAACCGATATAAGAAAGGTGATTTTTGGTCCATCCTTATATAGTGCTTAGGCGGCCCTCTTCCATCAAACACATGAATGGTCGTAAGATGACCTACTAAGGTTTTCAATTACTACTTGCGGGTATTCTGCTTTCCTTTTTTGATACGCTATCCAATCCTAATCCATCAAACTAACCTTAAATTGGGTTTTAGTTCGCAAATTTCAAATTATCCCTAGCTACGTGTTAAAGTTGTTCCCATATATACGTTCGTTCAGCTATTGCTCCGTCTAGATAAAGACTTAAATTAAAATGGCAATAATTTTTTCAAATATCAAGATGAAGTGCGTTAAGAAATCGTCGCAAACGATTTTAGCACGGAACTGTGGCCTCCGAGAAACAGCTACTACAATTGCGACGCTACGTTGAGAATTTTTAACGTAGAGATTTGGAAAAAGAACAACATTTAATTAAGATCTTTATTTGGACGGAGCACTAGAATATCTACAAGTCGTTTTAAAAGTTGAAGAAATCTTTTACTTTTGTGCGGGGCTTATAGAAATTCTTATGAGTTCTTGGCAATGATATTGACTAACTAAAACAATAAATTAAATATAAAAAGTATGCCAACAAAAGGACAAACTATTACTAACCCAACAAATGGGGATTCATATGAGTTTTTGGAAACTGCCAAAGACACTAACGGAGAACGAGTTACTATGAAAGCAGCTATTAAAGGTAAAGGACAACTTGTTCCCAAACACCTACATGTTCTGCAAGACGAAACCTTCGAAGTTATTTCAGGGCAATTGACTATTTTTTTTGAAGGACAAACAAAGAAAATTTCCGCAGGAGAAAAAATAACATTTCCTAAGAATATACCCCACAATCATTACAATGATGAAAATGATGCGGTAATCTATATTCATTCCGTAACACCAGCATTAGACTTTGATTATTTGATAGAAAACTTAGTAGGACTTGCTGCTGACGGAAAAAGTAAAAATGGAAAATATGGTTTAGTTCAAGAGTTAGTTTCACTTAAATATCTTGATAGTAAATCATATCTTGCGGACATTCCGATTGGAGTGCAAAAAATATTAATGAATACTATTGCCCCTATTGGACGACTATTGGGTTACCGAGCTATTTATAAAAAGTATTCGGGGTTAGAAAAATAACAATCCCTAAAAGCCCTTAGAAAAAATTGACGAGCAGGTTTAAGACTTATTGATGAATGAGAACAAAAAATTAAAATCTTACACAAAACCATTGAAGCTGGATAACGAAGTGGATATCTTAAAATTTTTGACCCAATAAAGCATCTTGAAAAGCTTAATCAACGTTTAAAAAAATGAAGTATAGCTTTAAAATAAATCGCCTAGCGCTGAATGATTTAGATGACATTTGGCACTATACTATTGAAAATTGGTCGAAAAAAGCAAGCGAATAAATATTATAAGCAATTTTTTGCAGTAATAGACTAAATATGTAAAAATTCAGAAATTGAGAAATCAATAAATGTGATTATACCAAGACTTATTATAAAATAGTCCAAACTATTTTATAATTTTAGTTTGGTTTATACCGAGATGATATCATACCGTGATAGCTTGAAAATAGTACAATTTGAGTGTGCGATAATTGTATTAGATTGAAAACATCATCGGTATAGATTGAAAATAGTGCAATTTGATCGAGCGAAGATTGGACTATATTGAAGTCATCATCGGTATAACCTGTCGTGTACAAAACCAACAGCTAAATGCTATTAAATCTAATTCTTACATAATTTTAACTCCCAAAAAAATTATGAAATGAAAAAAAACTGTACATTTAACTCTTTATAATTTATCAAAGTGAGAAAATAAAACTAGCGCTGTCTATTGGAATTGAATAGTCTTCAGTCAACTTTCCATAGTGTTGTACAGCATTTAAAAGACTCAAAAGAATGCATGACTCTTATAAACAATCCGAAAACACAAAAAATTATAAGACTTTTATAAATAAAAAGCCATGCCTATAATTCTGCGCTTAGAAAGTCATTTTAATTCTTTTGTAATTCTATCAAGTTTCTGACGACTAATGATGGAAAAGAGAAATACAGAAAAAGATTTTGTGAAACTCATTAACGAGCATCAGGGATTGATACATAAAGTAAGTTTTATATATGAGCGGAATGATGAAAACCGAAAGGATTTGTTTCAGGAAATTGTGCTACAGTTATGGCGTGCCTTCCCATCATTCAAAGGACAAGCCAAAATTACCACGTGGATTTATCGCATTGCATTAAACACTGCCATTTCTTCTATCCGTAAAACGAGTCGCACTCCTGAATCAACTGACCTTGACAATCAGAAATTTCAAATTGCAGATGACAATGAATCGGCATCAAGAAGAGAACAGTTTCAAATGTTGGAAAATGCGATTAATCAACTTAGCGAAATTGAAAAGGCAATGATAATGCTTTATTTAGATGAGATCCCGTATGAAGAAATTGCTGAAACATTAGGCATCACACAAAACAATGTTAGGGTAAAAATGAATCGTATTAGAGAAAAATTAAAAAAAATAATGAAAGCATAATGGAACTAGACGATTTAAAAGGAGCATGGAAGCAACAGTCACAACAAACTGCAACCAAGTTGTTGAGTGCTGATGAATTGCTTGCTATGATAAGCAGTAAAGCAACCAATTCCGTTGATTCATTAAAAAGAAGTGTTCTTTTTGAATTGTGGTCTACCGTTTTATTTCTTGTAGTATGTATGGTAGTCGGATTTACAACTACAGACGATTCTGTGCGACAAATTTCAATGATCGCAGCTTTCTTAAGTTGTGGTTTTGGATATTACTATTACAAAAAACTTTCGTTACTCAAAAATTTGAATATTGAAAGTAAGCCCATCAAAGAAACCCTCACCGACCTGATTATTCAATTTGAAAAATTCCTTTGGTTCTACCGATGGGGATATAATATTTTGATTCCATTTGCCCTATTTATAGGAGCTTTTGCTGGGTTTAATGCCTCAAGTGAAAGGGACCTAATTCAAATTATTTCAGACATACGGTTGTGGATTACGCTTACCACAATACTTGTACCGATCGCTTTTTTATGTAATTTCGTAATGAAATGGTATCTCAAAAAGCTTTACGGAAGTCACCTTACTCGCCTACGTTCTATTTTAGGTGAATTACAAGGCTAAATTATTTTTTTTCAAACTTATGTAATTCTTTGACTTTTTTTGCGACAAATTGGTAAACATTAAAAAAATATCAAAATGAAAAAGTTGAAATCATTGCCTTTCCTGCTCATATTAGCATGGACATGCACTTATATAGTATCGGCTCAACCACCTGAAACAGCGACATATAATCAATTCGAAATATTTAAAAAACGAAAAGGGGTTGATAATTGGAGTTTAATTGGAAAGTGTGACAGTAGTTTAATCTTTGAAAAAAGAAATGGCAAAAAAAAATGGGCTATGGTCGGAAAATGCGATGAAAATTTGATTTATCAAAAACGTTCGGGAAAGGATAAATGGAAAATTGTTGGCAAATACAATGAAGGATTGATCTATCAAAAACGTCCGGGAAAAGATAAATGGAAAGTTATAGGAAAATATGTTGATGGATTAATCTATGAGAAAAGATCCCGCAAAGAAAATTGGGTTATAGTTGGAAAATATACCGAATGTCATGGAGCAGCCGCTTTTTTATTGCTCTTATTTAACAAAGGTGATACATCTGCCATTATCGTCGCATAAATAAAGCCACCTAGAATCCAAATTATTTGACAACTACTGCTTCAAAGTAAAATATATGTCAGAAGTTTTTTTCTTTAATTAGTATTTTAAATCAATAATCAGACAATGAAAATTAAACCAGAAGAATTATCTGAAAACGGCTATGTTCTTATAGACAGTTTAGGACATAAAGAATTAGTTCCTTTTATTCAGACCTATATGAAGAAAAGAACAAGGTATTCAGTAATCTATTATTTATGCAACATCATAGTATTTGGACTGGCGGGATATTACTTTATAGAAGGTTACCGTTTACCAGAATACTCCTTTGGTAGTCGTTTCACATATTTTTCCTACGGGCTTGCATTTGCACTTGTTTTATTGCCATTACACGAATACATACATGTTTTAGCATACAAATCACAAGGTGCGACACAGACTTCCTATGATGCAAACTTGAAAAAATTTTACTTTATGGCTCTTGCGGATAAATTTGTAGTGAACAAAAAAGAATTTGAAGTCGTGGCTCTTGCACCTTTTCTAATCATAACAGCAATTCTGACCGTACTATTTTTTATAACCAATTCAAATTGGACTCTCACGATTATTGGAACTTTATTGGCACATACGGCAATGTGTTCGGGAGACTTCGGACTACTAAGTTACTTTGAGTTTCATAAAAATAGACAGGTAGTAACTTATGATGATGTAGAAAACAAGATTTCCTACTTCTTTGAACAAATTGACGAAACAAAAACAACTCAACAAAAATGAATGACTTTTATAAACAACCAAAGGCAATGCAATGGGTTGAAGCTATCTTACTCTTGATAGTAGGATTTTTGCCAGCATTTTATATTATTGAACAAGGGTACTCACAACCTTTGTTTTATTTGCTATTCCTGGTTTATGTTCCCATTGGGCAATTTGCAGCCACCCCCTTTTTTACACTTGTCGGTATTTATAAATACTACTCACCTATGTTACTCGGATATATGGCGAATGACAAACAAATTGATTTGCACATTGGTGGGAGTTTTGATTACCTTTTTGTAATGAGCAAATATAAGGCTGGAATTGAAATCAGAAATAAGTTGTTGGTTTATCAATTGGAAGGGTTATTAAACTTAATCCACTTAATTGAGAATAAAAGTGTTCCTGAAACTGTGAATATTGTAGGTACATCCTATTTTTTCAACAACAGGACATTACACAAAATGGGGTTTGATGCTGAAAATCCATCATTATTTTATAGATTAAACTTATTCGTAAATTTTATTGACTTATTTTGGATGTATTCTATTGCGCAAGGAAAGCCATCAATTCCCAAGATATGGAATGTGAAAAATGCAAAAATATCAGGGGGTAAATTAATGGAAAGTAAAAAAGCGATTGAAGCACTTTATGACAAAATGAAAACAAAAACGACAGTACATTAGCGGCAATAAGAACATGAAACAATTAAAGAATTTGAAATGATACAAAAAATATGGTTGGCAAACGGCCTTTTGGTTCTGCATATGATCGTAGTAGGAATTACAGTAGCTGGAGGTGTTGCTCTCTTTACCGGAAGATTTAAAAAATTTCACAAAAAAGATTATTTTGCATGGGCATTCATTGTCTGCTCTTTTGGACAAATCATTTCATTGTTGGTCACAGGAAGTTGTATATTCACTGAATGGGAAAAAGAAATAAGATTAAACGCTGATCCAACTTCCTCTTACTCAAAGACATTTTTACAGGAATACTTACCATTTATACCAGAGAGGTTTATTCAGGCAGTTCCATATCTAACTATCGGGGCATTAGGAGGAGCAATAATTCAAATTAGATATGCAATAAAACGCAAAAAAACCAATGACAATATTACAGAAAACTAATTAGGTAAAATGACAATAAACTATCCAACAATTAAAAAATGTGCACATACCACTAACACTAGCAAGCTGTAACCCAGATTACGGGAATGTATTCAAACAAACTCAAAAAAATTGTACTTTGACTGGAACGATATTCTTTGGACATTCATTGGTGCTCTTGTTTTTCAACTAATATGGACTATAACACCAGACAGATATAAAGAAAAGGATAAACGAAAATAAAAAATATGCCAGCATAAAACAGGTTCGGCAAAAAGATCGTCTTAATGCTCGGCTGACGCATTTGTGTTTAACCAAACATTCGTTTTTTAAATCAAGTTTTGTATTAAACGTCCCACCCTTCTTATAGCTACAAAAATAAGACACTTTCTTTTACAACCTATTTTCTCCCTTCCAAAATAAAAGATGCTCAGAAAGGCTGTAAATCAATCGTTTTTACCTACATTTGAAATAGATATGGTAGTTTATTGACAAACTGCCATTAGCGGTCATACTTTGGTGACATAGAGCAAACAACCTGACAGATAAAAAAGGAATAGTATTGCGATTTCGGGCAAGCCATATTCACCTTACTTTGCAAAATGATTTCAGATAATTTAAAAAAACTTATTTCAATATGAAAACAACTTCCCCCCAAAATAAATCTTCTACAAAGACCGACGTGAAAGAAAATTCTTTTCCTGTAGTAGCCATTGGTGCATCAGCAGGTGGATTAGAAGCTATGATGGAGTTGTTAAAATATTTACCAGCTGATACAGGTATGGCTTTTATATATGTGCAGCACCTTAGCCCAGACCATAAAAGCATGTTGACTGAAATTTTGAGTAAGAAGACAACCATGGCAGTGCAGGAGATTGATGACATGGATAAAATTAAACCCAATAATATTTTTGTTATTCCTTATAACCAAGGAATTGAAGTAACAGACGGCCATATAAAATTAATTCCCCGTTCAGAAAGCAGTACCGCAATTTCCATTGACATACTTTTCTCTTCATTGGCTGCAGCGCAAAAAGAAAGAGTGATCGGCATTATACTTAGTGGCAGCGCAAGCGACGGTACACAAGGTATGAAAGATATTAAGCAAAATGGTGGATTAACTTTTGTTCAGGACGACACGGCAAAATTCACAAGTATGCCCCACTCCGCTATTGCTTTGGGTGTGGTTGACTTTATATTATCACCAAAGGAAATTGCTCTCGAACTGTCGAGACTCAGTAAACATCCATTTCTCAAAACCAATGAAATAAAAAACGGAGAAGAAGATTTAATTGAAAACAACAACCCCGATTTAAAAAGTATTCTTAGCCAATTACACAAAGCCACAGGTGTTGATTTTAGCGCCTACAAAATGAATACCATCAAGAGGCGCATCATTCGTAGAATGTTGCTGTATAAGATAACGCAACTCAAAGACTATGCAAAGCTACTTTCACAAAAAAAGGAAGAAATAGACATTCTTTATCAAGATTTACTGATTAATGTAACCAGTTTTTTTCGCGATACAGACACGCATAAATATTTGAAAGATCATCTTTTTCCTAAGTTACTTTTAGGAAAAAAGCCAGGCGAGTCATTGCGTATATGGGTTCCTGCTTGTGCCACAGGCGAAGAAGCTTATTCCATTGCCATGATTTTGCTCGAAATTCAAGAAAGCAAAACAACGAACATTCCTGTTCAAATTTTCGCAACGGACCTTAGCGAGCAAGCCATCATCAGAGCTCGCATTGGCACTTACACAAAGCAAGAAATGGAAACCGTTTCGCCAAAACGCCTTCAACGATTCTTCAATAAATCGATCGATGGATTTCGGGTAAATAAAGCTGTGCGCGACATGTGCGTGTTTGCTACCCACAATATTTTACAAGACCCACCTTTTTCTCGACTCGATTTTATAAGTTGCTGTAACCTCTTTATTTACTTAGACAATGCAGCGCAAAAAAAAGCGATTAATGCTTTTCACTATGCCTTAAATGATGGTGGCTTTTTAATGCTTGGAAAATCAGAAAACATTACGCAGTCAGCCAATCTTTTTAAGAGTGCTATTGAAAAGTATAAAATATTTTTAAGAAAAAATTCAAGCACCCGCTCTCTACCTCAATTATCACAGCGTTTTGTACAGCAAACGCTAACAGAAAACAATATTCCAGTAACCTATAAAAACCAAATAAAACAAACCCCGATTGCCAACAGGGTTGTTACTCATAATGGACTTGACAACGCCATTGACGCTGTACTTATAACAGAATTTATGCCAGCAAGTGTGGTGATTAATCTCCAATTGGAAATCATTCAGTTTCGCGGCACCACTGATTTATTCCTTACCCACCCCAAAGGCAAGGCCACCTTTAATATATTAAAAATGGCTCGACCCGAAATTGCTTTTGAATTGCGTAATGGCATTTCAAAAGTTATAAAAACAAAACAGCGCATTCGAAAAAGCGGAATTGAATTGAGAATAAATTCAGAAGTAAAAATAATTAGTTTGGAAATTGTTCCCCTTAAAATACAATCGGACGAAGACTTACTTCTTATTCTCTTTACCGAACAAGAGCAAACGGAAATGTATGTGAGCCATACTTCAGGCGGAAAGACCAATTCACTTGCAAAAGACCGCAGGATTAAAAAATTAGAAGAAGAATTAGCCTTAGCCTATGCTGATGCAATTGCCCTTTCACAAGAGCATGAAGCTTTTACCGAAGAATTGCAAAGTGCCAATGAAGAAGTAGTCTCAAGCAACGAAGAATTACAAACCTTAAATGAAGAACTGGAAACTTCAAAAGAAGAAATAGAATCTGCCAACGAAGAACTCACTACTACCAATCAAGAACTGCAAACCCGAAACGACCTGCTCAATGAATCCTATGATTATTCTGTGGCCCTGCTTTCTACCTTACACGAACCTATGATTGTGCTGGATAAAAAACTGCGTGTAAAATCTGCCAACAAAGCTTTTTATGAAAAATTTAAAGTTAAAGAAGAAGAAACAGAAGGGGAGCTATTGTATGATTTGGGAAATAAGCAATGGAACATTCGACTTCTGAAAGAGCTACTCGAGAACATCCTTCCAAGAAATACCCACTTCCACGATTTTGAAATTGTTCACAACTTCCCTTTCATTGGCGAAAAAATAATGTTACTTAATGCAAGCCGTATTATCCAGAAAGCCAATCATGAAGAATTAATTTTGCTTGCCGTGGCAGATGTTACAGAAATAAGAAAGCTCGCCTTGGCAAATGCAGATGCAGAGAAAAAAATATTGCACGAAAAAATTATAGCACAGCATCAACTAAAAGTACTATTAGAGAAAAATCAAAAGCAACTGCAAAATATTTTTCTGAATGCGCCTGCCGCAACTGCAGTTTTGGAGGGACCTGAACACAAATACATTTTGGCAAACAGTGCATACCAAAAATTATTCAGCCGCCAGGAAAAAGATTTCCTCGGCAAAACCATATATGAAGTTTTTCCAGAACTAACAGGTACAGGTGCTTTTGAATTGGTTGACCGTGTTTTTGAATCCGGGGATTCATTTGATACTCTTGAATACCCTTTAATGTTTGACACCCAAAATGATGGAATTTTACGGCAGAATTTTTATCATTTTTCTATGGAACCCCTGAAAAATGATATAGGCAAAATTTACGCTGTGATTGCAATGATCTACGATATTACCGAGCAAGTTGAATCAAGAAAAAAGATTGAAGAAAGCGAACACGAAATTCGAAATATAAAAGAACAATTAGATCTTAGTATCCAAGCAGGAAAAATAGGGGTATGGAATTGGGATGTTAAAAAAGATATTATCCATTGGAACGAAGAACAAAAAGAAATTTACGGCATCAGCGACTCTGAAGCGATTATCAGTTCAGCACAGTTTAATGCCCAAATTTTTCCTGAGGATCTGAAGCGAATTCAAGACGACCAAAGTGCAGGTAATAAATTAGAGCATGAATACGATTTTAGAATTATTAGAAAAAACGATGGTGAAGTCAGGTGGATAAAATCTAGAGCAAAAAATACCGTTGATCCGCAAGGCACACTTCAATCTATATGTGGTGTTAATATAGATGTAACCGAACAGAAGTTATATGAAGAAAAATTGATAGAAGCAAAGACATCTGCAGAAAATGCCGCTAAGTCCAGAAAACAGTTTCTATCAAACATGAGCCACGAAATCAGAACACCATTAAATTCGCTAATAGGATTTACTAATATATTATCTAAAACCAAATTAGGTAATGAACAAAAAGAATTTGTAGAAGCTATAAAAACAAGTGGTAAGTCATTAAGCATGCTCATAAACGATATACTAGACTTGGCAAAAGTAGATGCTGGTAAAATGACATTTGAAACACAACCATTTGAAATTGGCAAATCAATAGCCTCAATACTACATACTTTCGAGATGAAGCTAAAAGAAAAGAATTTAGAACTTATTGAAGAATATGACAACAAAATACCATCTATACTTTTAGGCGATTCATTAAGATTAAATCAGATTTTATTGAATCTTATAGGTAATGCTGTAAAATTTACACATACCGGAAATATTAAACTAAGTGTTAAATTACAAAAGGAAACAGCTGAAAATGTGATGCTTAAATTTGTAATTTCTGATACTGGAATCGGCATTGCTGACAATAAATTAAAATCAATTTTTAATATTTTCGAACAGGCTGAACAAAATTCATCTACTTCTTATGGCGGCACAGGTTTGGGCCTCGCAATTGCCAAACAACTGGTAGAAGGTCAAGGAGGAAATATTAGTGTAAAAAGTAAATTGAGTGCGGGTTCAATATTTACCTTTGTTGTGCCTTTTGGAAAAACAAAAATAAAGTTAGAAGCCGAAACGGAAATCTTAACTCCAGATGTTGAAATTCAAAACCTGCGTATATTGGTAGTCGAAGATGTTTCTTTAAATCAAATGCTCATTAAAATGATTTTAAATGATTTTGGATTTGAACAAGATATCGTAAGTAATGGGAAATTGGCAATAGAAAAAATGCAAACCAATACCTACGATATTATTTTGATGGATTTGCAAATGCCAGAAATGAATGGCTTTGAGGCAACAGCATACATACGCAACACATTAAAGTCTCAAATCCCAATAATTGCTTTAACAGCAGATGTAACCACAGTAGATGTTGCAAAATGCCAAGAATTAGGGATGAATAGTTACATTTCAAAACCCATTGACGAAAAATTATTATATAATAAAATAATTGAATTAGTAAAAAAGAAAGAATAATCATTGACAAACAACAAGTCCCGCCCATCACAAATCTACAAAGCTTTGTGTACAAGGCAAAGACAAACCAATTTACATTAGCATGTATAAAACGAACGACATATACTATCCGACAAGTGAAATCGAAAAGACTTTCATAAATAGTATTTGGCGGCTATCAGAAAATGATTTAAATACAAGAACAGAGAGAATACTTCCCAAAGGAACCATAGAAATTATATTCAACCTTTCTGATTCAATCAACTATTTCAACCCATCTTTCCAGATTTCAAAAACACTGCCGACTATTTTTATCAACGGATTAAATTTCAAACCATTTGAATTGACAAAAAAAGGTCGACTGGATTTTTTGGGAATTCAACTAAGCTGTATCGGTCTAAGACTGCTTTTCAACATTCCAACTAAGGAATTTAATAATTGTGTTTTCGAAGGAAAAGAAATATGCACAGAGTTAGACATATTGGCAGATGAGCTATTTTTCAAACAATCATTCAGTCAACAGGTTGAAATAATATTAAAATGGATTAGAAAACGTACTGTAGCATCAAACTGCCAAAATTCAATTAGGAGGGTTCAACATTTAATAAGTTTAAATTGTAATCCTAATGTAACAGTTAAAAAAATGAGTGATGAAATCTGTTTATCCGACCGGCAACTTAGACGATTTTCACAAGATTGGTTAGGTATGACCACAGAAGAGTTTATTCTTTACAACAAATATCTTAAGAGTTTGAATCTGCTTCATCATTCAAATCAAACACTTACTGAGATAGGTTTGATAACAGGATATTACGACCAGTCACATTTTATTCGTGAATTTAAATCCTATGCAGAAATTACCCCCAGAGGCTATAAAGAAGCGAATACGGGACTACCGGGGCATATTTTTTTATGAAATAATAATGTCCGAATTATACAATTTTGTCAAGGTCATTGCTCCTATTTTTACGAAAATTTTTAACTAGAAATACTAAGCTAAAACACATAAATTAATTTCGCTTAACCTTTATTTAATCCTTACTCCAATATGGGCGATAGGTTTCCGGTTAGCTTGAAGCAAAATAATGTTGTGGTATATTCAAACTAATAAAGTAAAGTCATGAAAAAATTATTAAAAATTTTAGGTTACGGTTTATTGGCAGTGTTGATTATCGTAATAGGTTTGTTGACCTATGTTAAAACCATGTTGCCAAATGTTGGCCCAGCCTCGGAACTTAAAGTTCAAATCACACCAGAAAAAATTGATCGGGGTAAATACCTCGCTAACCATGTTATGCTGTGTATGGACTGCCACTCTACCCGTGATTGGAGTTTATTTTCTGGACCAATTACCACAGGAACAGAAGGAAAAGGAGGCGAATTATTTGACCAAAAACTTGGATTTCCAGGAAAATATATAGCACCAAATATTACCCCTTTTAGTTTGCAAAACTGGACGGATGGAGAAATCTTTAGAGCAGTAACATCTGGTGTATCCAAAGACAATAGAGCCTTATTTCCAATAATGCCACACCATCTATACGGACAACTTGACAAGAATGATATAGAAGCTGTCATTGCTTACATCAGAGGTCTGAGCCCAATTGAAAATAAACCCGAAATTTCAAAATCTGACTTTCCTATGAATTTCATCATCAACACCATTCCAAAGAAACCCAACTTTGTAACTGTGCCTGAAAAATCCGACAAAATCAAATACGGCAAATATATGATTACAGCGGCTGCTTGTATGGATTGCCATACTAAGCAAGAAAAAGGAAAATTTGTTGGCGAACTATACGCAGGAGGCTTTGAATTTAAACTTCAGGACGGCTCAGTCGTGCGGTCAGCTAACCTAACACCCGACAAGGAAACAGGGCTTGGCAACTGGACAAGTGAGCAATTTATTAATCGGTTCAAAAAGTATACGGACAGTTCCTATGTAAATCCAAAGGTTGCTCCAGGTGAATTTCAATCTACAATGCCTTGGACAATGTATTCCGGCATGAAAAATGAGGACTTACAGGCGATATTTGCTTACATTCAAAGTATCCCACCAGTTAAAAACCAGGTAGAAAAATTTACTCCTTCAAAGTAATTTCAGCATAAGAGGCTTAAGCTTTTACAGACAATAGCATAGTGCATAAGATCTAAGCATTCGTGCAGCATGAAATGCGTAGTATGAACAAATAGTAGAACGGAACTCAGTAGCCTTCACTAGAAACAGAGTCAAAAGGTGTGTCATGCTATGTGTGCAAAAGTTATAAATAATGACTAATCTTTATCCAACGCTCTTGGTAAACAATCAAAGTACAATATCATGTTGGCTAAATACATAACATAATTTTAAAAAGTACTTTTACTTTTTCCTTCAATTGAAATATTCTAGCGAAATTTTTTAATTAGTTCATTAAATCCTGTTAACTTTGTAGCAAGCGTTAGTCCGCTTATTGCAACGCTGTAAATACTTAGCTCTAGGGCAAAAAGATAAAAACTACACCAAGAAGATGATCGAAACGAAAAGACTTTTACTAAAACCTCTGACTTACGAGCAACTGACAAAATACATTAAATGTGACAATTCTCTGGAAGTAGAATTTAATTTGAATGAATCATCAAGAACAATTTCCGCTGAGTTAAAAGATGCATTAGAAAATACAATATTGCCAAATGTAAAAGACACTACAAAGAACTATTTGTATTCAACCCTTTGGACAGCAATTTCTAAAGCTGACAATAAAATGATTGGAGACTTATGTATCGTAGGTGAGCCCAATACAGAAGGTGAAATTGAAATTGGCTATGGAACGTATGATGAATTTCAGGGAAAAGGATTTATGACAGAAATTGTAGGAGGGATCATTGATTGGGCAAAAACACAACCATCAGTTAAGTCAATCACTGCTTCTACAGACAAATCAAATAAAGCTTCGTCCAAAGTTCTTCAAAATAATAACTTTATCCAAATAGGAGAAAAAGAAACTTCATTACACTGGAAATTACAATTAAACAAAAGAAAACTTATACTGTATATTGCAATGAGTTTGGACGGTTACATTGCAAAACCAAATGACGACCTTAGTTTTCTTTCGATTGTAGAACAAGATGATCAAGATTATGGCTATTCGGACTTCATAAAAACAGTTGACGCTGTGATAGTTGGACGTAAAACGTACGACAAAGTAATTGCTATGGGTTTTGACTTTCCCCATGCAGACAAAGATACTTATATCATTACAAGGTCACCAAGACCAGATTTGGGTTCAATAAAATTTTACACTGGCAATATAAAATCACTTGTCACAAGACTTAAATCAGAGACGGGCATGAATATATTTTGCGACGGTGGTGCGGAAATCGTACATGAACTCTTAAAAGACAATCTAATTGATGAGTTTATAATTTCAGTTATTCCAATTTTGGTTGGTAACGGTACAAAACTTTTCAAGGATGGACGACCGGAACAAAAATTAGAACTTGTTTCCTCAAAGTCATTTGACACAGGACTAACACAACTTCATTACAGACGAAAAGAGAATGAGTAAAGAATAAAGGTAAAATCATTTTTACAGCATAGTATATAAATGAAAACAACAAAACTTAATGTTATTATTTATACAGCTTTTTTGATATTTGCTTCAGTAGGTATAATTTATGGCAATACGATAAAAAGTAATTACACTTTTTTGCGCGTTTGGGAATATCAGAACATACTTATTTTACTTTTAGGTGTTCCCTTTTTGTTCTGGCAAACTAAAGCTAATCTTCCCAATTTTTTGGAAGAGCGCATTTCAAATTATCAAAGATTTCTTAAACCCCTATTGATAGGATCTGTGTTTGGAATACTTGATGTTTTTGTAATTAAATTCTTAATGCACCCAGAGCCTTATACTGAATTGCCCCCATTTCTACAACCTTTTCCGTATTCAATCTTTTTATATTTTTCAGGGGCTTTTGAAATTGAAGTATTTTATAGACTCATACCTTTAACCCTAATTTTACTTTTGGGTAAATGGTTAGCTGGTGGTAAATACTTTAATACTTTTTTGTGGTCAGCAATTGTTTTAACTTCATTACGTGAACCAATAGAACAATTACCAAATGGTGAATTATGGTTGGTTGTTTATTCCTTATCAACGGGATTTTTAATGAACTATTTTCAAGCAATATATTTTAAAAATGCAGGTTTTTTGGCATCTTTGACATTAAGACTTGGGCATTATTTATTTTGGCATATTTTATTAGGAATTTATGTTCAATATTTTGAGTTATAAAAAAAAACAGAAAAACTGGCAGCCGTTTTGCCAAAGCAGGGGTTTGGTTCTTCTGTAAAAGTGAAGGTTTTAAAAGAAGATTTGTTCGTATAGTGAAGGTTATCAATGAATCTCTACCCTAGAAAATAGGCAAAGCGAAGGCTTTTAATGTCACTACCCAAAATCAAAATTTTTAAAAGATAAATAAGCAATAAAAATTGAAATATGAATACAAAACCAACAAAAATTAGAAAAATAATCTCAGCTTTCATAATAGTGATAACCCTAGTATCGTGTTCGAAACCGGTAAAACAAGAACCAAATATGGTCGAAAAGGAGGATATTCAAGACTGGAAATCGGAAGTAGAGAAATCCTTACAACTGTTTGGCCATAGAAATTGGATCGTAGTAGCAGATGCTGCCTACCCACAACAAAGCAATCAGGCAATCAAAACGCTAGCTATTAATGCCGATCAAGTAGATGTCGTCGAATTTGTGAATCAATTAATTGAAAAAACTTCACATGTGAATGCTACTATTTTTGTTGACAAAGAAATGGAATTCGTTCCAGAAGAGTCAGCCAAAGGTATCGAAAACTATAGAGCTCAACTCAATAAAGTATTAGATGGGAAGTCAGTTAAAACGATGTTGCACGATGATATTATTCAGAAAATTGATGCATCTGCAAAATTGTTCAATGTGCTCATCATTAAAACGGATTTAGCTATTCCCTATACCTCCGTTTTTTTTGAGTTAGAATGTGGCTATTGGAATGCTGCTGCTGAAGAAAACTTGAGAAAAGCTATAGCCGGGAGTGAAAAAAATAATTAAAAAAAAAGTGAATGAATTATAAAATAGACAATAAATCTTGTGCTCCAAATTCCCAATGTTGTACTCCTAGCGATACTTCTTCTTCTTCTGCGGAAGGAGGCATTATAAGAAGAGATTTTTTGAAATACGTAGGCCTTGTCTCTGGCGGTGTTTTTATTGGATTACCTGCCATTGGGATGAAAAATTCAAGATCTATGTATACCATACCCATAGATAAAGGTTTATCCCCCAAGTGGTATAAAAGCTTGTATGAACGTGGAGCAGCAGAAGTGTATCGAGGAAAAGAATTAGCTTATATTGGTATGCCCATTGGTGGAATGTTTACAGGAACAGTTTACCTTGGTGGAGATGGCAAGCTTTGGTTGTGGGATATATTTAATGAAAAAAAGGAAGGGATAAGTAGCAAGGAGTACGAAAACTGGCAAGGCAAGAAAAAAGTAAGGCCAAGAGATGGGGCCAATTTTATTTTTCCAGTGTCTCCTGAATACCCTTTTGAGCAAGGCTTTGGAATAAAAGTAAAGCAGGGGAAGAAAATTTGGGAAAAATCACTCGACTTTAAAGGATTTGATGACATTACATTTAAAGGACAATATCCTGTGGCAGAAGTCAACTATCGAGATAGTGCGATACCCATTGTCATTGATTTGCAGGCCTTTTCTCCGTTTATTCCACTTGATGTAGATGCATCTAGTTACCCGGCTACCATCATGCGATTTAAAGTCACCAATACGAGTGACAATAAAGTAAGCGTAGAGTTAGCTGGATGGTTAGAAAATGCCGTGCTCAACAACACAGAAAACAATAGTGAAGTAACACTGATCAATACCATTTCACAAGTATACAGAAGTACAATTTTGACCTGTTCTGCTCAAACCAGTGTAGAGGCATTAACGCAGCAAAGTGACTTTGGCAACATGTCCCTATCCCTTTTGGCAACGGGCAAAAAAGTGAAATCGGAAGCAGGAACTCAAGTAGAAGGAAGCCTTCTTTTTCCAAAAAATGGCGAAAGAAAAGCTTCAACACAACATGGTAATCAATTGTCAGGTGCACTAAGTAAAACAATCAACCTAAAACCTAACGAAACGCAAGAAATCACCTTCATTATAAGCTGGTATTTCCCAAACATTAACCTACCTAAAAACAACAAAGTAGAAATTGTTAATAAAGGCCGATACTATAAAAACCGATTTAAAAACGCTCAAGAAGTAGCAGAAGATATTGCTCTTAAATTTGAAGACCTATATCGCAAAACGACCTCCTGGAGAGATACCTTTTACGAAGACGCTACCCTCCCCCATTGGTTTTTAAATAGAACATTTGTCAATACCTCCATTTTAGCAACCGAAACCTGTTATCTATTGGAGGATGGTCGTTTTTGGGCTTGGGAAGGTATAGGTTGCTGTGCGGGCACTTGTACCCATGTATGGCATTATGCTCAGGCAATGGGAAGAATATTCCCCGAACTAGAAAAAAACCTTAGAGAGAAAACAGATTTTGCTGTCATCGATGACATCTCTGGTGGTATCAATTTCAGAGGAGGGTTGACAAAAAATTATGCAGCTGATGGGCAAGCAGGCATCGTATTACGTGCATATCGCGATTATCAAATGTCAACCAATGATGAATTTCTGAAAAAAAATTGGAAAAACATAAAACTCGCCTTACAATATCTGATAAACCTGGATAAAGAAGATGGCGAAGCAAACGGCACTATTTTTGGCGAACAACATAACACACTTGATGCCGAATGGTATGGAAATATACCCGTCATCACCTCTCTCTATTTAGCCGCTCTTGCAGCTTCTATAACCATGGCAAAAGTGATGAAAGATACCGCTGCAGAAGAAGAATATACGAATATCCTTAAGGCAGGCCAAAAGAATATAGAAAAGCTCTTTAACGGAGCTTACTTCATCCAAAATGAAGATCCAAACAAAAAAGACGCTATTGGTATCGGAAAGGGTTGCTACATCGATCAGGTATTTGGACAAAGTTGGGCACATCAATTGGGACTAGGTCAGCTTTACAATAAGGAAATGATCGATAGTGCTCTAGAATCGCTTTGGAAATATAATTTTGTTCCAGATGTTGGACCTTTACGAGACAGTTTGTCACCTAATGTAAATGGAAGACCATATGCAATCGCAGGGGATGCAGGCTTAGTGATGTGCACATGGCCCCTTGGCGGCAAGCGAGACGACTGGGAAAAACATTGGCAATTTGGATATTTCAATGAGTGTATGACGGGTTTTGAGCATCAAGTTGCTAGCCACATGATTTGGGAAGATAAGTTGGACTACGGCCTTACAATTATCAAAGCCATTCACGAAAGGTATGGTGCTGCCAAGAGAAACCCCTACAATGAGATAGAATGTAGTGACCATTATGCTCGTGCTATGGCTAGTTATGGTGCCTTTATTGCTGCCTGTGGGTTTACCTATAATGGACCTACAGCCCAGCTAGGTTTTACTCCTAAAATGAATCCTGAAAACTTCAAAGCTGCCTTTATCAGTGCCGAAGGTTGGGGTAGCTTACAACAAACGAGAACAGCAAATTCCCAAACTAATACCATAAAAATTGTCCAAGGAAAACTGAATTTACGAGAACTAACTGTAGCTTTGCCTGAAGGTCAAGTAGCAAGCTCCATCGAAGTTACATTTAATAATAAATTAGTAAATTCTACAGTAAAAAAAGGAGGTGACAAAACCACTGTAATTTTCGAAAATGTTATTATTAAAGAAAAGGATACGATTGCTGCAGTTATTAATTTATAGAGTGCTGAAAAACCCCACCATCGCCAATACGTAAATCATTAACAGTAATTTTGAAATCGTTAAACAAATAAAAAAACAAAAGAAATGAGTAAAATTGAAAATCTTGTTAATAGTGCTTCTATTGAAAGACGGTTATACTTAGACCAGTTAATTAATATTTCTGAGGCACAAGCTCAATGGAAACCAAAACCTGAAGATTGGAACCTAATTGAAATTACGGAGCATCTCTTTTGGGCCGAACAAGGTGGAATTTTTGGAATGTGGAAAACCATAAACGCTATAAGAGAAGGTAATATGGAACGAATATTAGATTCGAAACATAAGGAAATGCCTATTCAACAAATAATTGAACTTACATGGCAGCCAAAAGAAATTGTTCCGCCCTCAGCTGCACCAAGAATGGGAGGGACTTTGTCATTTTGGGTTGCTTCGCTTAATAGCTTACAAGATGTTTTAAATGCTTTTGGTGGTGATTTGCAAGACAATGAATTACGTTTTCAGTCTCATCCCCATCCTATCTCTGGAGCCTTAGATTTTCAACAACGTATAGAATTTTTAGCATTTCATATTTCCCGCCACAGAGAGCAATGCGCAAAATTAATAAAAGAAATAAATTCAACTTTGCGCAATAAATAGAAAAACTACTAACAAAAACTAAGCTTTCGTAGTGCCGTGGAGTTATTTAAGCCGAGCATTTTGAAATTACAAGAAGTAATGGAAACGCCCCCAGCAAAAACTCGCCAACATGATGATCCGGAGGAATGTAACGAAACGCTTTATAAAAACCGAGAAGGTATTAAAAACTGGTTGGCCAAACACTAAAAAATATAAATCAGAAGGATTTCAAGGATACGATTACTGCAGTTATTAATTTATAGTCTTATGTCTTCCTTAAATGATATTAAAGCAAAACAGCAAGTCAATAATGTATAAATATTATAGCCAGTTTTAGTATAAAAAAAGGATTTTAGTACGTTTCAGTTCATTTATAATGAGAATATTTGACAAACTCCATTAGATTTGTAAATAATTAAAAAATACCATGGAAGAATTAAAAAAACTCCAACACGATTTACAAGTACTCGAAAAGAAAATAACGAATGCGAGTTTAAATCATAAAAAATTGATCTCTTCGCTGCATCAATTGCAACAAAAAAGCGCAACAAACTTAATCCAATATCTTGCTTTGAGAAATGAAGATATTCGCTTACTACAGGATAACTTGCATCATGCCGGCCTGTCGAGCCTTGCAAGTTCAGAAAGCCATATTTTAAAACAAATCCAATCAATCAGGCAACGATTGGGAGCCTCATTACCCGAAAAGGATATATCAGAATATGATTATTATCACGCACAAAATGAATTAAATCGGTTTGCCACTGACTTATTTGGCTTTAAAAAAGACCCTTCCATTCCCCACATCATGGTGACACTGGATACATCCTTTGTTGACAATTTGCCAATTATTAAAAAATTGATTGAAGCTGGGATGAATGTAGCTCGCATTAATTGTGCACATGGGGATGAAAAGAACTGGCTGACATTGATTGAAGCAGTACATAGTGCAGCTGAAAAAAGTGGACGCCCATGCAAAATATACATGGATATTGCGGGACCTAAAATGCGTGTTGATTTACCTGGCAAGGGCAAAAAGGATGGGGAAATCAAAGTGAAAATAGGAATGGAAATTTTGTTGGTTGAGGCCGAAGCAGAAGTAAAAAACAATGAAAAAGCCATTGCCTGTTATGAAAATGGCGTCTTTACCAATCTAAAAGAAGGGGAAAAAATAATCATAGATGATGGAAAATTTGAAGGGGTAGTAATCAATAAAAATGATAAACAATATTTGAAGATTACACGGATTTCTTCAAAAAAGCCATTTATAAAGAAAGAAAAAGGTTTAAATTTACCAGATACTCACATTGACCTACCCGCGCTTACTAAATCTGACTTAAAAACCATTCCATTTATTGCCAAACATGCCAATCTTGTGGGTTGCAGTTTTTTGCGCAATGCAGCTGATATTAAATTGGTTAGAAAAGTTTTTAATAAATATAAAAGTAAGCCAAAGCTAATATTAAAAATAGAAACTCCTGATGCCGTAATAAATTTGCCATCCTTGTTACTTGAAGCTATGAAAGATGAATCTTATGGTGTTATGATAGCAAGAGGAGACCTTGCCGTAGAAATAGGTTTTGAAAGATTAAGCGAAATTCAAGATGAAATAATATGGATTTGTGAAGCTGCCCATGCTCCTGTTATTTGGGCCACACAAGTGCTCGAATCTTACAGTAAATCAGGCGTTGCCACCCGTAGTGAAGTGACCGACGCTGCGCATGCTGCAAAAGCGGAATGTGTTATGCTCAATAAAGGTGAATACATCATCGATACCATTAAGCTATTAAAGAAAATTCTCGTTAAAAGCGGTGGCCATCGCTCTAAAAAACGATATAACATGCGCCCGTTACATATTGCATCACATTTCTTTGATAAATCAGTTACGCGTTATCGGGTAAATAAGACATCAATGGATATAAATTAACAAAAGACTACTTATTTGGTTCTATTACGATTTTAATGTATAAAGACATAAGCTAAAAATAAAGTCTCGCAATAGTCAAACATTTCGTAATTTTACTAAAGCAAAGGTAATAAGTTCAGAAAAGTCATTAACTACAAAATTAGTGTAAAGATATTGAAAATAAAGATGCAAAGTTGATGAGTTTGGGTTGTCTTATTTTTGTGTAGAAAAATAATAAAATGAATTTGGAGTTTATTTTAGAAAAAATAAAAACAAAAAAAAGGAAATAAAAGGGTTTTTATGAAGAGATTAATATCGTTTACTTTTGGCATTTTACCCGTTTTTTTTATAACCAATTTTAAAAACCCAAAACCTTCTCAAAGGCTTAATGTACTCCTTATTACTGTTGATGACCTTCGCCCCGAACTCAAAAGCTTTGGAGCAAATTACATTATTTCTCCTAATATTGACGAGTTTGCCACCAAAGGAGTCTCCTTTCTTAAACATTTCGTGAATGCACCAAGTTGTGGACCATCCCGTTATACTTTATTAACTGGTCTTTATGGACCCGCTACCAATGATGCACTTTTCATACGAGCCAAAAAAATAAAACAAGGAAATGAAATAATAAATCCCAGTATGCCAGAGTGGTTTAAAACAAAGGGGTATACAACTGTGTCAGTTGGCAAAGTATCTCACCACCCTGGCGGAAAAGGGGGCGTTGATTGGAATGATAGTACTATAATCGAAATGCCAAATGCATGGGACAAAAATCTGATGCCCGTGTTGGAGTGGGAGCATCCACGTGGCATGATGCATGGATTGGCTCACGGTGAAATACGAATTAACACCAGAAAAATGGACGTTTTTCAAAAAGTTGAGGGAGATGATAATATTTATCCAGACGCGGCAATTACAAAGGAGGCGTTAAACCAACTTAATGAGCTTTCTGAAGATGACCAAAAGCCATTTTTCCTTGCTGTTGGAATAATTAAGCCGCATTTACCATTTGGAGCTCCAAAATCCTATTATGACAGATATGCAAATGTTGTGCTACCACCTATTGCCCACCGCGAGAAACCAGAAGGAAGAACAACGTGGCATGGTTCTGGTGAATTTAATCAATACAACAGATGGGGCAAACATCCAAATCAAGATTCTGTTTTTGCAGATGAACTACGACGGCATTATGCAGCATGTGTCAGTTATGCTGATGCTCAAGTAGGTAAAATTCTTACAGAATTAAAACGAACTGGAGCCGATAAAAATACCGTCGTTGTTCTTTGGGGTGATCATGGTTGGCACTTAGGTGAACATGCCATTTGGGGCAAGCACAGTTTGTTTGAAGAATCTTTGCATTCACCGCTAATTATTCACTATCCTAAAATGAAAAATTTGAATATCAAAACCAACGCCATTGTAGAAACGCTTGATATTTTTCCAACACTTTGTGATTTGACTGGAATAGAAACACCTACATTCGTTCAAGGAGTTTCGCTAAAACAAATTTTAGAAAATCCACGTGAATCGTCTGGTCATACCGCTATTGCCTATAAGGAAGATGCCAAAACCATAAGAACAAAAACACATCGTCTGATACATCATTCTGATGGATTTGTGGAACTATATGATATTAGAACAGCGGAGAAAGAAACCAAAAATATAGCTGATCAACATCCAGATTTAGTAAATTTATTGATGAAAGAGTTAAAAGCTAAAAAGCCTTAAAAAGATATAACTTACTAAAAAAAAAACAGAAGAGGCTTCTCGCTATGTAGGGCATAGCGACCAAGTAGTTGTGCTAGAATTTAAGAAAAGGTCTTTTTTAAAAAAAATCATCAAATATCAATTTTCTACGAAAGTTCTTTTATCAAAAAGATAAACCCGAACCCCAAAAACAACCTATCAATCAAACAAAATCAACACATAAATGCTGTAAAAACTCATTCTTACATAATTTTAACGGTCAAAAAAATTGTGAAATAAAAAAAATCTGTACTTTTAATGCTATAAGCAGTTATAAAAATTAAAAATAATCTTTGCCCTAGACTGACATCTTTCCAACTTAAAATGTTGATGCTTGGTGGCAATAATTTTCTTAATTTAATTGGTTAAGAATGCGAAACATCATAAAGTAACAGATTAATAATAATGTATGGAAAATGAATTAATTAGTAAATCAATACCAGTCGTTCTTCTTTTAATCTTAGGGATTATTGAGGCTATGGGAGGATTATATTTCGAAGATAGGAGAACCAAAAATGATTGGACTATTGAATTAGTCAGCTTGTTCACTTTACCAACACTTGTACAACCTGCAATTTTTATTTTAACCATTTGGATGGGGAAAAATTGGCTACCTCAATATGAAGACTACTTCATAAATTCTGCAATAGGTTGGCAAGTTTTGGCATTCTTAATTTTAGATGATATGACACAATACTGGTGGCATAGACTCTCTCATTCTAATCGGATAATGTGGAAATTGCACAGACCGCACCATGTTGTAGAAGAAATGGGGGTACTTGTGACTTACAGAAACGCTATACTTTATTATGCATTAATGCCCGGTATTTGGCTTTCCGCGTTATTAATCTTTTTAGGAATGGGGTATGTTTACTTATTTTATCTTCCTATCAAATTGGTAGTTATTTTGCTTGCACATAGCGAAACCAAATGGGACAGATTTCTATATAAATATAAATTTCTACATCCTATTGCTTGGATAATTGAAAGAGTAATTTCTACACCTAGTACACATTTTGCTCATCATGGACTTACAGCCGAAGATGGAGTTTCTCACCCAAATGGGAATTATGGCAATTTACTTTTCATATGGGATATGATTTTTGGAACAGCTAAAATAACTAGAAAATATCCCACAAAATTTGGTGCATGGAATCAAATAAAAGAGCCATGGTATGTTCAATTGATGTTTCCTATCATTCGGTCAAAAAGACCAGAAAGTGAATTACATTCTATAAGAACAAAAAACGACTATGACCCATCTATAGTCTATAAAGAATTTGATAATTAGATATCTGTATGGACTAAAAAGTCATTTTTTTTTAAAAAAACTTGCGCAGCTAAATAACTGCATTTATATTTGCAATCAAATAACTGCGTTTATGGAAATAAGAAGAGACGTTTTTCAAGCTATTGCCGACCCTACCCGAAGGTCAATTCTGGTTTTATTGGCAGCCGGTGCGATGGGTGCAGGTGCCATTGCTAATCAATTTATCAGTAGTAGACAAACCATTTCAAAACACATTCAGATTCTAACAGAATGTGGTCTTTTAAGACAAGAACACAAAGGCAGAGAGATTATTTACCATATCAATTCTAAAAACATGAAACAAATAGCAGACTTTATTGAGCCGTTCCGACAGCTATGGGAAGCACGATTTGACAAAATGGATACAATTCTTGATAATTTAAAAAATACAAAATGACAACAAACATCACAGCCGAAAAAGGAAAGCAAGATATTTGGATAGAACGTAGTTTCAATGCCAATAAAAGCTTAGTCTTCCGTCTACTTGTCGAAGAAGATTTGATCATCCAATGGCAGGTACAACCTTTTACTTTCAAAACTTTTGAAGGCAAAAACGGAGGAAGCTATGAAAGTGAACACATTGGTCCTGATGGAAATACATATGGATTTAAAGGTGTTTTTCACGAGATTATTCCCAATGAACGCATTATAAAAACATCAGAATTTATAGGCTTACCTTTTAAAGTGATCCCAACACTTGAAATTCATTCTGTAGAAGAAACAAATACAGATCAAACCCAACTTACCATTCAAATAATTTGCAATAACGAAGAAGTTCGCGATGCTATGGTACAACATGGCATGCAACAACAATTTGACACTCTTTTTTCAAATCTAGATAATTGTTTAAAGACGATATAATGAAAAATATTTTTTCTTTCTTTTTGGCATTCATTAGTCTACAATTAATGGCTCAAGTAAATTCTAATACTTCAACGAATATGACAAAGCAAATACTTACCGACCTCCTGATTCAAAATGAAATGACCAATGGATTTGCCTTAAATCAGGTGACCAATGACAACATTTCAATGCGTCTAAATGACAAAGCAGCATCCGTAGGTTTTATCTACCGACACATTGGCGAAACAATACATTTATTTGGCACTTTTTTAGGGGAAGAAACTTCCATTCAAAATACTACAATGGGACAACAAGACGTCGGTCAAGGTAAAAACTTTGAAGAAAGTAAACAATTACTTACATCTGGCTTTGCCTTATTACAAAAGATCGTCAATAAAAACACCGAACAGTGGTGGTCGGAAGAAATTGAAACTCCCTTTTTTGGCAAAGTTAATCGATTACGCTTGTTCTCTCATATTTTGTACCATAATGCCCATCATGCAGGGCAAATTTCCATGACTCTTTCAAAAGGTACAAAAAAACCATAACTAGAAAAGATTTTAATAATCAAAAAAGAAATTATGATTTACTATCCGATCAAATTTTTGACAAATCTTAATTATTAGTTAAATGAATATTGATCTCAAAACTTAAAGATGCACATCATGTTTGTTTAACATTATTAATTAAATACTTAAACAAAAATTTTAAAGATGAAATCATTATTTATTCTATTTTTCGCAACAGCTATCTCTACATTCGCAATTGGACAAGCTAAAGACATCGTTGATATCGCAGCTGGATCAGCGGATCACACTACACTCGTTGCTGCTGTAGGAGCTGCAGACTTAGTAGCTACATTAAAGAGCGCAGGTCCTTTCACCGTATTTGCACCAACCAATGCTGCATTTGCTAAATTACCAGCAGGAACAGTTGAAACACTTTTGAAACCAGAAAACAAAGCAACTTTAGCTGGCATCTTAACGTATCACGTTGTGAGTGGCAACATCGATGCTGCAGCAGTAATGGCAGCTATCAAAGCTGGAAAAGGTAAAGCAGTTTTAACAACAGTACAAGGTGGTAAATTAACTGGATCATTAGACAAAGGAAAAGTAAAATTAACTGATGAAAAAGGAAACTCTGTATTCGTAACAGCTACAGATTTAAAAGGAACAAATGGCGTAATCCATGTAATTGATGGCGTAGTAATGCCAAAATAATTAATTCTGTTTTAATGGTTTATTAGTAGAGGTATTCTGATCATGTCAGCGTACCTCTTCTTATTTAGAGTCTGCTGAAATAATCTAACCATTTGATTATCAATAATATTTTTTTAAATTTTAAAAATTAAATGCAAGGTATTTAGTACTACTTAGTATTTTTCCTTGCATATGCGTTTACTGGAATTTCTTTTTCTTGGTCGGCCTTTAGAAATTTAGCGTTAAGAAATCTTGTAGTCAATCCGTTAAAAATTCTAAACTGTTTGAGCACTTTCTGCTTAATAAAGTTGAGTTGAAGCAAATATAACCTCAAGTGAAGAAAGAAGTACATAGGTTAAAGCGAGTTTTTAGAATTTAGGATTGAAGGAAAGATTTTAGTTAAATTTCTAACAGCCTTGATTTTTTGGTTCTTTTGTATCAAGACAAAAGAACAAAAGTATATGCTAGTAATGGGCTTGATGACTTTTTCAGCAAGCCCTATTTATACCACTAGCAATCCCATATCTCTCAACTCTGGCCACAAGTCACATCCCATGAATTCTTCAAATCTAAAACCCGTGTACTCCTCGTAGCTTTTGCTAAAGTCATGGAGCAGCATCTTTTCTCCATCAGCAACTTTAGGAAGCGTGCTAAGTAACCAATTTGCTTCGGTTATTTCTAGATCGATCGCAACCTCTTCTTGTTGTACATAAAACAAAAGTGTCGTAACAGAAGCTGTTTCTTCCAAAATGGTAGGTAATATCCCGATATAAATCACATTGGCATTGGTTCTAGTCGTTACCTCGATCTCCCGAGTTAAAATGGTTTGTATCATGTTTTTTTTATGGGTAGTTCTAGGTACTTTGTGATCTCCAAACCATTGCTGTAGATCAACTTCAAAACCTGCACCATTCATATAATTAAATAAAGATACTCTCAATCCTTCTCCATATGCATCATGTTCGCCACCAGTGGGATCGATATGATCATTGTCATTATCAGCAAAACCAGCAAATATGGGCCCTGTCTTTTGTACTCCATAAGCAGCAGGATCTAACCCGACAGGACTATGTGATGTCATAGCAAATCGGTGCCAAAACCCCGATTGTAAGATGTTGGCTTGAAACATTTGTCTTACTACCTCGAGCGAATCAATCGTCTCCTGATCGGTTTGTGTAGGAAAACCATACATGAGATACGCATGAACCATGATACCAGCATCTGTAAATGCACCTGCTACACGTGTCACTTGTTCGATAGTTACCCCTTTTTTCATCAATGCAAGTAACCGATCACTGGCTACCTCCAAGCCCCCACTCACGGCTATACATCCAGAAGCACGAAGTAGTTTACATAAATCATGCGTGAATGATTTTTCAAATCTTATGTTCGTCCACCACACCACGGTCAGTTTTCTTTTGATGATCTCTACCGCCAATTCTCCCATTAAGGCCGGTGGAGCTGCTTCGTCCACAAAATGAAATCCATGCTCGCCTGTTTGCTTGATGATCGTCTCAATTCTATCACAAAGCATAGATGCTGTGATGGGTTCGTATCTTGCTATATAATCTAAACTTATATCACAAAAGCTACATTTGCCCCAATAGCAACCATGAGCTAATGTCAGCTTATTCCACCTGCCATCACTCCACAATCTATGCATAGCATTGGTAATCTCCAAGATGGTAAGGTATTTATCTAAATATAGGTCGCTGTAGTCAGGGGTGCCAGTTTCGCGTTGAGCAATATCCTTTTCTGGTGCTCCATTGATGTATTGTACTACTCCATTTTCTTTGATAAATGTACGCTTCAAGTGAGCTAAAAGCCGATTTCCATCCAAATATTCGATCAATGCAGTTAAAGGCATTTCACCATCATCTAAACAAACAAAGTCGATGTAATCAAATAATCGCTCATCGCGTACACTCCTTAATTCTGTATTGACATATCCTCCCCCAAGGCATACTTTTGTATTTGGATAATGCCGCTTGATAAACTGACCACATTTTAACGCGCTGAATAAGTTACCTGGAAAGGGACACGTGATACACACCAGATTTGCACCCGATTGGACAATGTGCTCATCTAAAATCCCCTTTGTCAAGATAGAAACGATACTATCATCTTTCTTCAACTCCGAATCCAATAATTCAAAGCTTGACGCTGATCTAGAAATGGATTCAGCATATCTATTAAATCCAAAATAAGGGTCAACAATGGCCGTAATATAATCCCCCAAATCTTCTAAATACAAGGTCGCAATATGCTTGGCCTTATCAATGATACCTAGCTCACCAAAAGTATCCTCTGCATGCTCGAAATCTTGAAATCTTTTAGCCTCTGGCAAATAACTTCGAAGTACAATGGTGTACGCTAGACTTCTATTTTTACCCGATAAAAAAGCTAAGACAGGATCTATGGTCGAGATGTATCGATTCCTTAGTTGGTATATTCTCATTAAGTTTTCGTCTTCTAAGGCATCACTATTTGGTTTTGATGCAAAGATATTACCGAGCACTTCAGCCGTAAATAACCTGTGTATTACTTCAATTCCTAAGTCCGCTTGTCTGCTTTCTATACCTAAGGTATTGAGAAACCCTTTTAAATACATCGTAGCAGGATAGGGCGTATTGAGCTGGGTAAAAGGAGGAGTTACAATTAAGACCTTCGTAGGCATGGTATATTATAGATTTACTAATTTAAGAGAATTTCAAAATTTGAATCCTCACTAATTACACAAAAGTACAATTAATAAATTAAATGGATTACAGTAAACTTAATCTGTTTGGAAATAACCAGTACTCTGTTTTATTTAATTAGTTATAGTAAATGAGCGATATCTTATAATATTTAATAGATTTCGCTCATTTATTACATTTTATTGCACGATATAATAGTTAAAACAATACATTTAATGATAATATATATACTTTTTGCGCGAAATCTGTATAATATACTATAGATATCGCGCAAATAGTATACTTTTGTAGTAAATAAATAATGATGTTATTAGGCCGAATTGATGAACGTAAACGATTAAAACAAGCTATGGATGATGACAGATCTCATTTTATAGCATTATATGGTAGAAGGCGTGTTGGTAAAACATATTTGATAAAAGAGTATTTTGAACATAAGTTTGCATTCTACTGTACCGGATTACTTAAAGGAAACAAAAAACAACAGTTGTTCAATTTTACAAATGCATTGAACAAACATTTTGTGAATTTTGACACATCTGTTCAAATCCATACATGGTTTGAGGCATTTAATGCACTCATCAGTGCTCTTGAAAAATCTGAAAATAATGGAAAAAAAGTTATATTTATTGATGAAATGCCTTGGATGGATACCAATGGATCTGATTTTATATTAGGGTTAGAATATTTTTGGAATAGTTGGGCATCATCTCGCAAAGATATTCTTTTCATAGTGTGTGGCTCTGCAACAACTTGGATGATTGGCAAAATATTTAATAATACTGGTGGACTTTATAATCGAGTCACCCTCAAAATGAAAATTGATCCTTTTACACTGCAAGATTGTTATGATTATTTCAAAGCTAAAGGTTTTAAATATACAACTATACAATGTGTTGAAACATACATGGTATTTGGTGGGATTCCATTTTATTTGGAGCACTTTCAAAAAGACTTATCACCTGTACAAAATATTGATAAATTGTTTTTTGGCTCAAAGTCTCTTTTTGCATATGAGTATGATTTGTTATTTAAATCTTTATTCAAAAATTATGAATCACACGTAGCAGTGATAGAAGCAATTTCTCAAAAAAATAAAGGTTTGGACCGAGACACCATCTCTAAAATCAGCGGATTGTCAGATGGTGGTAGTTTAACCAAGATATTAACCAATCTCGAAAACAGTAATTTTATTAGAAAATATCGATCATTGCACAAAAAGTCTAAAGATACGCTGTATCAATTGATCGACCCATATTGTCTCTTTCATCATAATCTGAAAACATCATTTGGAGAAGAAGGATTTTGGATAAAAAACTACTCGACCCCCAAATACCATAATTGGTCAGGCTATGCTTATGAAATAGTATGTATCAATCACATCGCCCAAATTAAATCAGCTCTTGGCATTAGTGGTATCCAAAGCCATACATTTTCGTGGAACAATTCTCTAGCTCAAATTGACTTAATTATAGACCGTGCAGACAAGGTTATCAATCTTTGTGAAATCAAATATAGTCAAGGACCATATACCATTACAAAAAAATATGAAACAGAAATAAGAAACAAAATCCAACAATTCTCGCAATTTGGTGCGGGTAAAAAAGCCATTTGGCCTGTGATCATGAGCCCTTTTGGATTATCCCCAAGTCCATATAATTATCTCTTTGTTAACGTATTGGATGCTGATATTTTTATAAAATCTTAATCATATCTACCAAAGTTTGCAAAGTATCAATCTCCTCTACTTTTTTATCTCTCCTCCATAACTTTATTCGAGGGAAACGCAATGCTATGCCACTCTTATGCCTTTTGGAGAGCGCAATCCCTTCAAAAGCGATTTCAAATACCAACTCGGGCTTGACACTAGATACTGGACCAAACCGCTCGATGGTATTATTTTTTATCCAAGAGGTGATTTCTTTAAATTCAACATCGGTCAAGCCCGAATATGCCTTGGTAAATGTGACCAAAATACCCTCTTGATTAGGTACTGCAAATGTAAAATCCGTGAAGAGATTGGCTCTTCTTCCATGTCCTCTTTGGGCATATGTCATCACGGCGTCAACGGTGTATGGGTCCAACTTCCATTTATACCACTCCCCTACCTTTCTACCAGATTTATACTCACTTTTTTGAAGCTTTAACATCAATCCTTCAGCACCTTTTTCCAGTGCACCTGCCCTTAATGCTCTTACATCTTCCCACGAATCTAAAACAAAGGATTCTGAAAACAAAATTTTACCGGTAGAGATCAAATCTGAGACCACTTGCCTCAATATATTTCTTCTTTCTTCATAAGACATTCCTCTAATATCTTCGCCATCGTATTCTAATAAGTCATAAGCTATCATACCAATAGGTGAGTCTATTAAAGTCGTTTTACTTACATTTTTCCTCCCTATCCTGGTTTGTAAATCGTTAAAAGTGCCTAAAGTATTGTCTGATTTTAGAATCACTATCTCACCATCGATCACAATATTCTTCTCATAAGTTTTGAAGCTCTCAAATTCAGGAAACTTTTCGGTAACGAGTTCTTCACCCCTCGTCCAAACAAAAACATGATGATCCCTAACGATGATTTGGCTTCGAATTCCATCCCATTTATACTCTGCGGCCCAATCTCGACTATCTCCTAAAACATTCAAGTCTTTATCAAGAGCATAAGCTAGGTAGAACGGATAAGGTTTAGAAATGAAGGTACCAGAATTTTCTGTCAAAAGCAATTCTTCCCATGATGTGTTGTTTGGGGTCCAATTGCCCATAAGTCTATTTGCAATATACCCTTCATCCTTTTCTAATGTCTTGGCAAGAGCCTTTGCCACTAAACTTTGAGATATCCCAACTCTAAACCCTCCAGTCAATAATTTATTGAATAAAAATCTTTCGTCTTTATCCATTTCTGCCCAATAATTAGATAAAATTGATTTTTGAGCTTCAACATCCTTGACTTTTTTTAGTTCTATGAGTTGATGGATCCTTTCAGAAAGCGATGTTTGATACGACATGTTTGTGTCCATACCCAATAAGGCAATCGTTTCTGCCAAATCACCAACTATATGGTATGTCTCTTCAAACAACCACAAAGGATATCCCGAAATTTCTGAACTCCATTGCCTCAGTAAAGTTGTATTCACGGCTCTCGGTGGTCTTCTATGACTAAAAATAGCTACCGTCCATAATTTGTCTAGGTCTGTGACGGAATTGTCTTCAAAATAAGAGACTAAGGCTGCAATTTTAGCATTTTGACTGGTAGTTTGGTCTAAACTTTTAAATAATTTTACAAAATTTATCATAAGTTACTTTCAAAAATTATTTATACATCTTATTATACCATAACACTTGCGAAATATATTTGTTATTTCTATTCATAAAAATTTAGATTTTAATTCTATATTTTAAACATTTTATTCTATTATTGACTTTATTTTGAATATGAACGAAACAAACAAAATTCAATTCAGCAAAGAGTATATCCTCCTCTTTATCCTAGGCGGTTTTTTCATTACGAATGCGATAGTTGCAGAATTCATGGGGGTAAAAATCTTTTCACTGGAAAAGACACTTGGATTTAATCCACTTTCTATTAATCTATTTGGGGTCAAAGGCTTGGGTTTGAATCTTACTGCTGGTGTTCTTTTGTGGCCATTAGTCTTTATTTTGACCGATTTAATTAATGAATATTATGGGAAGAGAATTGTAAAGCTGCTATCATGGTTTACCGTAGCTTTAATATTATATTCTTTTGTGATGATCTATTGGGCCATTGGGTTAACGCCCAATGAGTGGTGGCAATTTGAAAGTGGAATTTCTGCAAATGAAAAACTTAGCATAACTGACATGGACCAAAGTTATAAAGTGATCATGGGACAAGGTCTTTGGATAATCATAGGAAGTATGGTAGCTTTTCTAGTTGGACAATTGATTGATGTTACTGTTTTTCAAAGAATAAAAAAGCAAACCGGAGATAGTAAAATTTGGCTTCGTGCTACAGGTTCAACGTTAGTTTCTCAATTTATAGATAGTTTTGTTGTTATTTTTATTGCCTTCTATATTGGAGCGGACTGGGATTTGGTGCGAGTATTTGCGATTGGGTTAGTAAACTATTTTTATAAATTTACCATTGCCATCCTTCTAACACCTCTTCTATATTTAATCCACGACTGGATAGATAAATATCTGGGTAATGAAATTTCTGAAAAATTAAAAAGCCAAGCAGTATCGCTGTAGAAACATTCAAAAGTACCTACCGAATTAAATAAAATTTTTACCTTTAACTTTATCTTCATCAAAAAGGTAAAAATGATAAAGATTAAATAATTTCTCAGAACTAAGAAAAAACAATTTAAAATATTTTTGGGTAGATACGGATTTTTACCAAATCTTTTATTAACAAAAAATGAATAACAAAAAAAATGGATACACTATTAATTTTATCTCAACTGACGGTAGGCCTATCCGTATTTTATGTTTGGATTTTTAGATATCATAATGTCCTAAAGGAATTTAAACAATTTGGATTAGATGACATAACTCGTAACTTTGTTGGAGCTTCTAAAATGGCATTGTCTACATTATTAATTGCAGGTATATGGTACCCTTCATTGGTCCTTATACCTTCATTATTGATGGCCTCTTTTATGGTTGGGGCACAATTTTTTCATTTTAAAATTAAAAACCCCTTTATTAAACATTTACCCTCTTTAATCCTTTTGATACTCTGCTTATTTATAGCTGCAAGTTCATATTTATAATTTAAAAATGACCATAAACACGATTTGTATTCTCGTATCTAGTCTATCCTTTTATGCTTACATTATCTCTTATTTCATGTCACCCCATATGAAAGAAGAATTCAAAAGATTTGATTTAGAGAAACTTGGTTTATTGATTATAATATTAGAGTTTCTAGGTGCAACAGGTTTATTAATTGGGCTAAATTTTAATCCAATCTTGTCATTATCGTCTTTTGGTCTTGGAGTTTTGATGTTATGCGGTGTAATTGTAAGATTAAAAATAAAAGATAATCTTTGGATCACTTTGCCCGCCTTGTTTTACATGTGTTTAAATTTTTTTATCTTTTGGGAATCTATTAAATAGTGAAAAGCTACTTTATCATATCAATTGTTCCTTTTATATAATCTATCTTTCACATGAAAAACAAAAATCCCAGATTTGAATTCCTGCAAAATGTTACACACGAAAAAATTCAAATGTAAAACAATAGAATACACGAGGCTCAATCTAAAACCGATGTAAGTAACTTTTGTAACAAAGAATAGACAACTTAAGGTTGAAATTTGCAATTTATTCTATGAAGGAAAATATAAAACTTGGGCTCAAAGCAAATTGGAAACAATTTACCATTTTGGTAATTGTCAATGCATTTGTAGGTGGAATGATTGGTATGGAGCGAACAATTATACCACAATTTGCAGAGCTAGAATTTGGTATTGCTTCAAAGACTGCAATTTTATCTTTCATTACCGCATTTGGGTTAACAAAGGCTATTGCCAATTATTATACAGGTCGACTAGCCAATAAATTTGGAAGAAGAAATCTCCTTTTATTTGGATGGATACTAGCTATTCCAATTCCTTTTATCCTCATTTATGCTCCAAGTTGGGCTTGGGTAATTTTTGCTAACGTACTTTTAGGAGCAAGTCAAGGGCTAACTTGGAGTAGTACTGTAGTGATGAAAATAGATCTTGTAGGAGAAAAAGACCGCGGTTTTGCAATGGGATTAAACGAATTTGCAGGATATTTTGCCGTTGGTGTAGTAGCCTTTCTTACAGGCTATATTGCCAATACATATGGAATAACACCTTATCCATTTTACATTGGAATATTTATTTCTATAGTAGGTTTTACCCTATCTGCAATTTGGGTAAAAGATACAAGGTCTTTTGTAACCATGGAAAGTGTTTCGGACAAAACCGAGCTACTTGACAATGTTTTCTTAGAAACGACTTTTAAAAATAAAACATTAAGTTCCGTTACACAAGCGGGTTTTATAAACAACCTAAATGATGGAATGATTTGGGGCTTATTGCCCATTGTCCTTTTGTCATTAAATTACGATAATGAAAACATTGGAATTATTACTGCTACATATCCCACTGTTTGGGGAATTGGACAACTTTTCACTGGTAAAATGTCTGATCATTACTCAAAACGCTCAATGTTATTTTGGGGAATGCTTCTTCAAGGGTTTGCAATTTTAATAATTCCTTTCAGCAGTAATTTTTATGCCTTAGCAGCAATTTCTATAGTTTTAGGTTTAGGTACTGCTTTAGTTTACCCTACTTTCTTGTCCGCTATTGCACAAAATACAAGTCCAAAACAAAGAGCAGAAAGTATTGGAACATTCAGACTTTGGAGAGACTTAGGTTATGCTTTTGGAGCTATAATATCAGGTATTACAGCCGATTTATTTGGAATACAGTATGCAATATTCTTGATATGTGGCCTTACAGTTATGTCTGCACTCGTTATAAAATTCCGTATGCCGCTACAGGCATCTTAAGATACATCATTCAATAGAATCGGGTGAAACTTCTGGTTGTCTTTGCTTCAAATATCCTGTAATCACATCCTTTCCAAAGAAAAACTTGTTTCTCCAATAGTCTGATTGACGGATATTGATAATACTTATCCCTTCTCCTGACGCACTATGGATCATCTCTATCTCCCCATTTTCATTGGATGCAACAATTCCTACGTGGTGAATTCGACCACCTTTCCGACCAAAAAAGAGAAGGTCTCCCTTTTTAAGCTCATGGTCAGGACGTAATTCCCCGTGTTTAGCCATTAATGACGAACTACCATCAATAGTAATACCAAGCACTGATTTATAGACATAATTTACAAAACCACTACAATCAAATCCTGTATTAGGACTTTTGCCAGTAAATTTATAAGGTATACCATGATATTGGTACGCTGTAGTAAAAATATTCTCTCTAACCAATTCTTCTTCTGTGAGTTGTGTAATGTTTTTTACACTTTTAGGGGACCTTTTAGCTTCAGGCTTTTTACTCATAGGTTTATCTGTTGAAGTTGCCCGCGAAGTGGATGCAGAAAGCTCTATATATTCTGTATCAGTAGGTAATTCATAGTTCCCTTTTTTTAACCTTTTGTATGTATGTTCACTATTTCCTTTTTCATATTTTAATGAATTTGAAGAACTACAAGACGCCAAAAAAATCACTGAAGCAAGACAAAAAACAGAGTAAATCCGATTATTTTTAAATAAATACATATTATAATTTTTTGTAATATATCAAAAATCTTGCCAATTTATCAAAAAGTGTCCAATCCGAAAATTCTAAATGCCACAAATTCACTTAAAGCTAGTTTTCTAACTAGACTCAATAACTATTCATTTTTAATTTAATTTTTAAAATGAATAGATTGGGTTAAAACGAACTTCTCATAAATATGTTATAAATTAAAAAATTTGGTTAGTGCTTAATGTTCGCCAAGCTAATAGTTATTAAAAATAAATTCCATAAAAACTTTTATATTATTAAAAGCTTCTAATATTTTTACAATTAGTTAATCATTTATATACACAAATCGGTCACAAGCCCTAAAAGGGCATAATACAAAAACCATGGGTCAATCACTTGTCAAAAATTATATCCATCTTGTATTCAGCACCAAGCATCGTCAACCGCTGATATACCCACCAGTAGAAGCAGAATTGCATGCTTATCTCGGTGGTATCTGTAATAAACTAGAATGCATCGTCATTAAAGTAGGTGGCTATACCGACCATATTCATATACTTTGTATGCTTTCCAAAAAGATAGCTTTAATGAAGTTGATGGAGGAATTAAAATCATATTCCTCTAAGTGGATTAAAACAAAAGGAAAAGGCTATGAAAATTTTTACTGGCAAGATGGTTATGGGGCCTTTTCAGTAAATCCTGCGGAAGTCGATATTGTAATAGCTTATATTTCTAATCAGCACGAACACCACGTTAAGAAAACCTTTCAGGATGAGTATCGTGCTTTTTTAAAAAAGTATAAAGTTGAATATGATGAGAAGTATGTTTGGGATTAGTTAGTTATCCGATTGTGATGTATTACGCCCTTTCAGGGCTGGTAGGGTTAGAGCATTAGTCCATAGGGCGATGCCCTATGTTTAATGTATGTAGCCCATTCAGGGCTGGTAGGGTTAGAGCATAACTTCATAGGGGCGGATAGTTTTGTGCTTTGTTTTTGGTGTAGGGCATACTGAATTTCACACCGTTGGATAATTCATCTTACAAGGTGATTTAACTAGCCCCAAAGGGGTGAAATACGCAAATGATGGGTGGAAGCCCATCAAATAAAAACACAAATCGGTCACAAGCCCTAAAAGGGCATAATACAAAAACCATGGGTCAATCACTTGTCAAAAATTATATCCATCTTGTATTCAGCACCAAGCATCGTCAACCGCTGATATACCCA
>JALHLK010000011.1:0-57032 GCA_022844565.1 Saprospiraceae bacterium | reverse complement strand
ACACAAATCGGTCACAAGCCCTAAAAGGGCATAATACAAAAACCATGGGTCAATCACTTGTCAAAAATTATATCCATCTTGTATTCAGCACCAAGCATCGTCAACCGCTGATATACCCACCAGTAGAAGCAGAATTGCATGCTTATCTCGGTGGTATCTGTAATAAACTAGAATGCATCGTCATTAAAGTAGGTGGCTATACCGACCATATTCATATACTTTGTATGCTTTCCAAAAAGATAGCTTTAATGAAGTTGATGGAGGAATTAAAATCATATTCCTCTAAGTGGATTAAAACAAAAGGAAAAGGCTATGAAAATTTTTACTGGCAAGATGGTTATGGGGCCTTTTCAGTAAATCCTGCGGAAGTCGATATTGTAATAGCTTATATTTCTAATCAGCACGAACACCACGTTAAGAAAACCTTTCAGGATGAGTATCGTGCTTTTTTAAAAAAGTATAAAGTTGAATATGATGAGAAGTATGTTTGGGATTAGTTAGTTATCCGATTGTGATGTATTACGCCCTTTCAGGGCTGGTAGGGTTAGAGCATTAGTCCATAGGGCGATGCCCTATGTTTAATGTATGTAGCCCATTCAGGGCTGGTAGGGTTAGAGCATAACTTCATAGGGGCGGATAGTTTTGTGCTTTGTTTTTGGTGTAGGGCATACTGAATTTCACACCGTTGGATAATTCATCTTACAAGGTGATTTAACTAGCCCCAAAGGGGTGACATACGCAAATGATGGGTGGAAGCCCATCATATAAAAACACAAATCGGTCACAAGCCCTGAAAGGGCGTAATACAAAAACCATGGGTCAATTATTTGTCAAAATTATATCCATCTTGTATTCAGCACCAAGCATCGTCAACCGCTGATATACCCACCAGTAGAAGCAGAATTACATGCTTATCTCGGTGGTATCTGTAATAAACTAGAATGCACCGTCATTAAAGTAGATGGCTAATATGTTACAAATTGATTGAAACCTGAAAATCTTTTTTAGGTCCAACTATTATTTTTTCTATCTTTGCAAAAAAGCAAGAATTTTAAACTGTGTAAAATGGAATCAAAGAGACAATTACAGGTTGGAGAACTACTCAAAAGACATTTCAGCACTGTATTGCAAGAGCAAGGGTCTAATTTTTATAAAAATATATTGGTTTCGGTAACTCAGGTAAGGACATCACCTGACCTTGCATTGGCTAAAATATACCTCAGTATTTATGGAATAGAGGATAAGGAGTCTATCATTAAAATATTGTATGAAAATCATAGTTTTCTTAAGGCAGAGTTAGTCAAAAGAATCAGAAAACATGTAAGAAGAATCCCTGACATCGATTTTTATATTGATGAAACATTGGATGAGATGTACAAAATAGAAGAGCTCCTTTCTACCATCAAGAAATAGTCAAAAAATGCAATTGAAGTATACGAAGTCCAATCTTGATAAATTAGAATTACTTTTTAAGGAATTGGAGTATACGATTCGATATGAAAAAGGCACCTTCAATTCGGGATATTGCCTTGTGGAGGATAAGAAAATAATTATCATCAATAAGTTTTTTGATACGGAAGGTAGAATTAATGTGTTGTTAGACATTTTATCAACCGTCATGGTGATGGAAGAACGATTATCTAAGACAGGTTTACAATTTTTCAAGAATATTCTAAAGTCACAAGAGACTGAAATAAACTAAAATAGATTGCAAGTGAAGGTTATTTTTCTTGGTACGGGCACTTCTCAAGGAATACCAGTCATAGGTTGTAAATGTGCTACCTGTACTTCAGAAGACCTACGAGATAAAAGATTTAGAACGTCATGTTTGGTTATCATAGATGATGTATACATACTGATTGACACATCTCCAGATTTAAGAATGCAGATGCTCGTCAATAAAATACCAAGAATTGATGCTATAATTTTCACCCATGAACACAATGATCATACAGCTGGATTGGATGATGTGAGACCTTACAATTTTATGCAAAAAAGCCATATTCCAGCATTTGGAGAGGCAAGAATCATCTCTGATATCGAAAGAAGATTTTCCTATATTTTTGATCATGACCCATATCCAGGAGCTCCAAGAATCAACCTTTATGAAATAAATGAAGACGATCCATTTTATATAAAGAATGTAGAAATAGTTCCAATCAGAGTGATCCATGGTAGTTTGCCCATACTAGGATTCCGGTTTGGAGATTTTGCATATTTGACAGATGTAAAAACACTACCGCAACAATCCATGGAAAAATTAGGTGGAGTCCAACACTTAGTCTTGAATGCATTACGATATGAAGAGCATTACAGTCATATCAATGTGAATGAAGCAATTGATATCGCTCAAGCTTTAGATGCGAAAAAAACATATTTTACACACATGTCTCATAAAGTACCAAAACATGAAATCTTTGGAACACAGTTGCCCGAGGGAATTTTTCCTGCTTATGATGGGTTAGTTTTGGAAATATAGTCCATTTAATTTTTCTTTAAATGAGGGGGTTTCTAAAAAATGCTTCTACTGCAAATTTAATGGAAAGATCAGAAATTAGGTGTTAATTCATAATACTTTACTTGATCCTTTGGAATGATCTGATAAAGGGATGGTAGCTAAAATTCAACTCCATTCAGGGTTGGAGAGTTTGGTTTTTGTATCTTCCCCATTTTTCAATGAGGGTTATGCGGATTGACCCCCTTCTAGGGTACACAAAATGTGGAAGAATATAATAATTAATGATACCTTATATCTTTATCCATGAAAATCGTAATAGTACTTTTTTTTAAAAGCTAAAAGCTCACTGCTCAAGGCTAATAGCTTTATTAATTCCATTAAAATCATAAAAATAATAAAAATTTAAACAATCATTCTACTTTTCTTATTATAAAAAGACCTCTGCTTTTGTTACCTTCGCAACTTAATAAAAAATAAAAAATGTATTCTTTCGAATCTCAAATTTTCCGTGATAATTCAGACCAATTATTTGAAAAGGCGAAAAAATTATACCCAGGAGGTGTGAATTCACCTGTAAGGGCATTTAAAGCGGTACATGGTTCCCCTTTATTTATAAAAAAAGGGGAAGGAGCATACATTTGGGATGAAGATCATAATAAATATCTAGATTTTTGTGGTTCTTGGGGTCCTTTGATCTTAGGCCACAATAATCCAATGGTCAAAGAAGCCATTTTACAAGCTGTCCAATCCGGTACTACTTTTGGTGCTCCAACAACTCGAGATATAGAAATAGGAAAACTCATTATAGACAATCACCGATATATTGAAAAAATCAGATTTGTAAGTAGTGGTACAGAGGCTGTGATGAGTGCTATAAGATTGGCAAGAGGTTTTTCAGGTAAATCTAAGATCATAAAATTTGAGGGTTGTTATCATGGACATGTAGATTCTTTAATGGTGAAGGCTGGTAGTGGTTTAGCTACCTTTGGAGTTTCTTCGTCTGCCGGTATTCCTGAAGAATTAGCCAAAGAGACGATTGTGGTTCCCTTGAATGATTTGCAGGCTTTTATAAATGTAATGGAAGAACATAATGGTACAATAGCTGCTGTAATCATCGAACCTATACCAGCAAATAATGGCTTATTGATCCAAGATCACAATTATCTATCTTGGTTAAGACAATTGTGTGACAAACATGACGTTTTACTGATTTTTGATGAAGTCATCAGTGGGTTTAGGGTTGGATTTGAAGGCGCTGCGGGATATTACAGTATAGAGCCAGACCTCATTACTTTTGGTAAAATAATAGGAGGAGGTATGCCAATTGGGGCTTTTGGTGGTCGAGCAGAAATTATGGATTATCTTGCTCCTGATGGTCCAGTCTATCAAGCAGGTACTTTAAGTGGTAATCCAATATCTCTGGCTGCTGGTGTTGCTGCATTAAAAGAATTGCAAAGACCAAGCATGTACGAAAATATGCAAAGGAAAACAGAAAGGATCAAATCTGAGATCAACACTTTTACAAAAGAAAATGGTTATGAATTCAGAATTGAGTCGATCGCTTCTATATTTTGGATGAATTTTTCAAATAAAAGAATCTTTGCCAGTAGTGAAATCGCCGAAGATAGTCCAGAGAAATTTAAAATCATACATCACTATTTACTCCAAAGAGGTATCTATATTGGACCTTCAAGTTTTGAAGTTGGGTTTGTATCAGATGCGCATACTGACAAAGATATTTCATTTTTTGTAGCTCAACTAAAAATGGCAATAGAAGCCGCTTATAAAAAATGAGATGGTTATCTTATACAGTAATTGGCTATATGCTACTTGCATTGATGTGGTGGTCTATTTTATTGTATAGAAAAAATCAACAATTATTTGACAATAAAATTTACCTACTTCAAGCTAAAACTGGAGCACCAATCAATTCAATCTATACCTTACCTGAGTATGAAGTAATACAAAAAGAGTACAAAAAACAGACCAATATGATCCTAGGAGAAGCCTTGGTTTTCGGGTTTTCACTAATTATTGGCTTATACCTAATCAATAGAGCTTTTCAAAAAGAACTCGCTGCTACCAAACGTCAAAATAATTTTTTACTGGCTGTGACACATGAGTTAAAGTCTCCATTGACATCCATCAAATTAGGTCTTGAAACCTTTCAAAAACGTAATCTGAGTACCGAAATGGTTCAAGATATTGCAGGTGCATCGCTAGAAGAAGCAGATAGACTTCAGAAATTGATAGATCAGCTATTGTACACGGCTAAAGTGGATACCAATACGAAGCTCTACGACTTAAAGTTTACCAATATATCACAATTATTATCAGAGTATATAGGTAAAATAAAGTCTCATAGACCTGATGTACAAATTATAGAAAACATCGAGCAAAACATTATTGCAAAAATTGATGGACCTTCCATAGAGACTGCTTTTAGTAACTTACTTGAAAATGCTATAAAATATGCCCATGAAAAACCAATTAAAATTGAACTAAGTAAAAAAGAAAATTCACTTAGTTTAAAAGTGATCGATGAAGGTATCGGCATACCTCATCACGAAAAGCGACACATTTTTACTAAGTTTTACAGAATTGGATCTGAGGAAACTCGAAAAACAAAAGGAACAGGGCTGGGATTGTACATTTGTAAAAAAGTAATCACTGATCATGGGGGTACTTTAGAAGTAGAAGACAACCTGCCCAAAGGCTCCATATTCACAATCACTTTACCTATAGCGTCATGAGGATATTACTGGTAGAAGACGAAGATCAAATTCGCAAGTTATTAAAAATCAATCTCACACTTGAGGGATATGAAGTCATAGAAGCAGTAGATGGATTACAAGCGATTCATGCCATCCAAGCTCAATTTTTCGATTTGATACTGCTCGATATCATGCTACCAGAAATAAATGGCTTTGACATATGTGAGCAGGTAAGATTGCGTAATGATAAAGTAGCGATCATCATTCTATCTGCAAAAGATACCGTACAAGACAAGATAAAAGGGCTTAAACTCGGTGCTGATGATTATATTACTAAACCCTTTGTATTAGAAGAACTTTTACTGCGCATACAAAATTTACTAAAAAGAAGTACGGAAGAAAAGAAAACAGAGGCCAATACCTATTCTTTTGGGGGCAACACCGTCAATTTTGAAACCTATGAGGCTTTTACGCCTTCTGGTCCCGTAGAATTAACCAACAAGGAAGCATTACTACTCAAAATGCTGATCGAACGTAAAAATGAGGTGGTAAGTCGGCATCAGATACTTCAATATGTTTGGGGATATGATATCTACCCTACTACCCGTACCATCGATAATTTTATCCTCAACTTCAGGAAGTATTTTGAAAAAGATCCTCGAAATCCTGAATATTTTCACTCGATAAGGGGAGTTGGGTATAAGTTTACTGGAAAAGATTAGGAGAATTTTAGTTCTCTTTAATCATAAGCCATAAGAATAGATAATATTTGACCTATAATTATCAGGAAATTACTCTATTTTTGTATTTGATTAATGTATAATTACCATGGAAGAAAGTGCCGTAAATGACCCCATAGACATCACATATGGTCAACATTATACCTATGCCGACTACCTGCGATTTAAAATGGACGATATGGTAGAAATCATTAGAGGGAAGATTTTTAGAATGGCACCCGCACCTATTAGTGCTGTGTTAACCTATTTTAGCCAGCCCAAGTCTTGCTCTTTTTCCTTATATCTTCAAAATAAATCCTTTACGTAGCTAGGCTATGCGCAGAATTTCTTTCTCGATCTAAGAAAAAATAGCTGCGACTTAACCGACACAATAGGATTACCACAGCACTAGTAAACATCAACACGTTTCCGGTAATCTATTCTTTCAAATAAAACAGCATTTGGTAAACAAAAGGTGTAATTGTTTTACTGCCCCTTTTGACGTGATATTACCATCAATTGGAAAAGATTTTAATTCCTCAGATAAAGTAGTTCAACCTGATTTAGTGCTGTGTTAACCCTATTTTAGCCAGCCCAAGTCTTGCTCTTTTTCCTTATATCTTCAAAATAAATCCTTTACGTAGCTAAAGCTATGCGCAGAATTTCTTTTTCGATCTAAGAAAAAATAGCTGCTACTTAACTGACACAATAGGATTAACATAGCACTAGTTGTAATTTGTGACCCAAGTAAAATTCAAGAAAAAGGTTGTTTTGGTGCCCCTGATTGGATCATCGAAATTTTAGCTCCGTTTACTGCAAAAAAGGACCTGCAGATAAAATTCGATTTATATGAGGAAGCAGGAGTTAATGAATACTGGATTGTTGAGCCTATGAATGAATCGGTAGAGGTTTTTGTTTTGGAAAATGGAAGATACAAAAGAATTAAAGCATACGCCCAAGATGACAAGGTACCATGCCACACACTAGTTGGACTCGAGATTGATCTTTCAGAAATTTTTACAGGGCCGTTTAATTAGCGTATGAATTAATACTTGTTAATTTTACTTTGTAAAATTCAATAATTTTTTAGTTACCGCGACCTTCAGGTCGTGGAAAACAAAAAACCACTATTCTTTTGGCGACATTTTTGTAACAAAAATGGTGACAAAAACTAAGAAGAACATTGCCATTTTTAACGTTAGCTAATGTGCTTCAACTATTTTGCCTAATTTTCTTTCAAATAAAGTCTATTGCTTAATATGGGTTAAAAGCAGAAAATTAATCTTAACTTTGCAGTCATATTCAAGATAAATGGCTGGAAATACATACGGAAAAATATTCAAAATCACTACTTATGGTGAATCACATGGCAAAGGTATCGGTGTTGTAATAGATGGATGTCCTGCCAATATCCCAATCACAGAGGAAGAGATAGCTTTAGAGTTAGATCGAAGAAGGCCGGGTCAATCTGCCATTGTGACCCAAAGAAAAGAAAGTGATACCCCATTCATTATGACGGGTGTATTTGAGGGTGTCACAACAGGTATGCCAATCAATATATTTATCCCAAATGAAGATCAAAGGTCAAAAGATTACAGCCACATAGCTGATAAATATCGACCTTCTCACGCAGATTATACGTATCAAGTGAAGTATGGTGTGAGGGATTACCGCGGAGGGGGTAGGTCGTCGGCTAGAGAAACTGCAGCAAGAGTGGCAGCAGGAGCTGTGGCTAAAAAGATTCTTCTACAATATGGTGTTACCGTAAATGCCTTTGTCTCACAGGTGGGAAATATAACTTTACCAAATGATGCTTATCCTATACAGACAAACTTAATAGAAAGCAACATTGTACGATGTCCTCATGGTCCAACTGCTCAAAAGATGGAAGATTTAATACGAGAGGTACGTAAAGATGGTGATACGATTGGTGGTGTGATAAGTTGTATCATCGAAGGATGTCCTCCAGGATTGGGCGAACCTGTATTTGATCGACTACATGCTGATTTGGGCAAAGCCATGTTGAGTATTAACGCTGTAAAAGGTTTTGAATATGGCGAAGGTTTTAAAGCTGCTACCATGCGCGGTTCTGATCACAATGATGCTTTTGTAAATGAAAATGATAAAATTGTAACTAAAACGAACCATAGCGGAGGAATCCAAGGCGGTATTTCCAATGGAATGCCCATTTTCTTTAATGTGGCTTTTAAACCTGTAGCAACCATCGTAACTGCACAAGAATCTGTCGATATGGAAGGAAATGCTACATCAGTGGAAGGAAAAGGCAGGCATGATCCTTGTGTTGTACCTCGCGCTGTACCGATTGTGGAAAGTATGGCGGCTATCACAATTTTAGATCATTTACTGAGGAATAAGGTGTACCATTAAGGTCAATTTAAAAGCAATTTTTAATTTTGCTTTCTAAATAGATAAATTCTTAAGCTGTACTATGGCGAGTCTTTGACCTGCTAAGTTAACGATCTATAAGCTGAAATATAATTTAAAATTTATATAGGCTTTTCAAAACTTAAAATTTATATTGCACTTGAATTCAAATCCAAGTCATTATGGCAAATTTTAATATTGATGCTAAAAAAAACATGACCTATGATGCTATTGTCGTAGGATCTGGCATAAGTGGAGGTTGGGCAGCCAAAGAATTATGCGAAGGAGGTCTTAAAACCCTAGTATTGGAAAGAGGAAGAATGGTAGAACATGTCAAAGATTATCCCACAGCAAATAACGATTCTTGGGAATATGATCTGAGAGGAGCATTAGAAGAAGAAGAAAAGTCAAAATATTATAAGTCTAGTCGATCAGGTTTTGTCGGTCAAAACAACAAACATTTTTATGCTAATGACCAAGAAAATCCATATACCGAGGTTAAACCATTTCTCTGGATTAGGGCTCATCAAATGGGAGGTAGATCATTGATTTGGGGAAAACAAACATACCGATGGAGTGAAATAGATTTTGAAGCTAACGCAAAAGATGGACACGGGGTAGATTGGCCCATAAGATATAATGATCTTGAAAAATGGTATACCCACGTCGAAAAATTTGCTGGCATTAGCGGTGAAGCATTGGGATTGCCACAATTACCGGATAGTCACTTTTTACCGCCCATGGATCTCAATTGTGTAGAAAAAGAAGTTAAAAAAAGACTAGAAACCTCCTTTAAAGGTAGACATTTAATCATAGGTAGAGCAGCACACCTTACTGTACCTTTAAATGGTAGAGGTACATGTCAATATAGAGGAAGATGTGATAGAGGTTGTCCATATGGGGCCTATTTTAGTAGTAATGCTGTTACCTTGCCTGCTGCTAGTAGCACGGGTAACTTGACGATCAGACCCTTTTCTATCGTACACTCTATTATTTATGACGATAAATCGAAAAAAGCTTCAGGAGTGAAAATCATTGATGCAGAAACTGGTGAAATGCATGAATATTACGCTAAAATCATATTTTGTAATGCATCAACACTGAGTACTACCCAAATATTATTAAATTCAACATCTGATAGATTTCCTAATGGACTTGGCAACGATAGTGGCGAATTAGGTCACAATCTGATGGATCATACCTATAGAGTCGGAGCTTTAGGTAGATTTGAAGGTATGGAAGATATGTATTACAAAGGTAGAAGGCCTAATGGAATTTATATACCGAGATATTGGAACATCAATGAAGAAACGAAATCAGATAAGTTTTTGAGAGGCTTTGGATATCAAGGTGGAGCTTATAGAAAAGGTTGGGGCGGAGCTGCAAATACAGAAGATTTTGGTGCCGATTTCAAAGACAATATGCTCAAAGATCCGGGTAATTGGGAATTTTTCATTACTGGTTTTGCAGAATGTCTGCCTTATCATGATAATAAAGTACAATTAGATAAACAAAACCTCGATAAATGGGGAATGCCAACCTTGGCCATCGATTGTGAATGGAAAGAAAACGAATTGGCTCTCAACAAACAGATTAGAGAAGATGCAGTGGAGATGTTAGAAACCGTTGGCCTTAAAGATATCGTAGGATTTGACAAAAAACATGAACCTGGAAATGGAATCCACGAAATGGGAACTGCTAGAATGGGTCGTGATCCTAAAACTTCAGTACTCAATGCGTATAATCAAATACATGATGTAAAAAACGTATTTGTGACAGATGGAGCTTGTATGACATCTAATTCATGCGTCAATCCTTCTTTGACTTATATGGCAATTACCGCCCGGGCTGCTAATCATGCAATTTCTGAACTTAAAAAACAAAATTTATAAAGTAATGAAAAGAAGACAAGCTATTAAAAACTCCCTGATGGTGGGAGGTGCGACGGTACTAGGTACTTCATTGCTAAGTATACTACAGTCTTGTAAAGAAGAAAATAGGCTATCTTGGACACCTGTGTTTCTAAAACCTGATCATGCACGACTTATCGCTTCTTTGGTCGACACTTTACTTCCAAAAACAGCAACCCCTGGTGGTTTGGATGTTAAAGTTGATATTTTTATTGACAAAGTTTTACACAAATTGTATAACAAAGAAGGTCAATCTGCTATCCTGACCGAGATGGACAATTTTAATAATAAATGCAAAACTTCCTACGGAAAAGTGTTTGAGCTCTTGTCTGATGATCAGAAAAAAGAGTTTTTGAGACTTGAAGAAAAATCATCACCAAAATTTAACAGCGGGGTATGGGGCACTACTGTCGGTGACCAAAAACCCGTAGGTTTCTACCGAACCATCAAATCTATGGCTATCTGGGGATATTGTACTTCTGAAGAAATTGGAAAAAATGTATTGGCTTACGATCCTGTACCACAAACGTATAACGGGTGTTATCCTGTTTCTGAAATTAAAACTATATGGAGTTTATAGCGGGTAAAACTGATATTAAAATTAGTATTTAATACTTCCTAAATAATTTTTTATATTATCCTTTTAATATTCATCAACCACACGCTGAAAATACTTTGCAGTTTCTTCCGAAAGAATATTTAGATATAATTTCTCACCTTTTGTGTCGGTTGACATGATACGGTGAGGTAATCCAACGGGGCTTTTGCCAGATATTGTTTTATAGAACATACAGGCTGCCAAGTAGGTACCTTTTAATGATGGATGGCTACCGTCGTCGTCAAACAATTTTAAATCAGGTCTATCCTTGATTACTTTTTCCCATATTGGACCTACGGGAATAATAGTCGCATTAATTTCTTTGGCCAGTCTTTCGTATTCAACATTGATTTTTTGTTGCTTTGATAGGTCATTTTCTCTTGCCCAAGTCAAATATAGATATATTTTCGCTCCCCTCTTTTTGATAAGATCTCCAAATAGCTTACCATAGTGCAATAAACTATCAGGCTTATTGATGGCTTGTAGACTATGGTCTTGGAGGATGATGATATCAAATTGGTTTTGATTGATGATATCCATGGTTTTTAAGTTATTTTCTTGATTCCAATGTTGTCTAAGACTAACACCACCTGAAGTAGATTGTCTAGTGTCTAAGCGTATAGAATCATTTAATGACATGATATTTAGGGTCTGGGGTAGATTCCAGAAATACGTATAGCTATTACCAATAAAGAGAATTTTCTTTAATTGCTCGGATTGGGCAGAAAGTGATACATAACTTGTAAAGAAAATAACTAGGCTGATTAAAAATTTAAATTTCATATTTGATTTGTTTTAATTAACGGTACCCTTTAGTATATGCTGTTTGGTTTGTCACGGTCAGTCCCTCTTTTATACCTTCTCTTTTAGTTTCTACAATCAATCTTGGCTCCCATGGAGTGCTTTTTGGTTTTTCTAACCATATTGTGTAGTAAACTGTACTATAATTTTGTTTCTTTTCTTTTGAATCATAGTAAGGCAATTTTGATTGGATAATCAGTCTATTTCCATCCCAAGTGGTAGTAGAAAGACTAGGATTTTGTTCTCTACCAATATTCATTGTATTCTCTGAAGGTTTGCCTGATAATGAAAACTCCTGTCTCATTATTTCTTGCATTTCTCTTGGGATAAAGTAAACGTTTTCTATCGCAAGTAAATCTTGAGTATGATGTAGTGTAATTCTATCACCTAATCCACTGCCTAGACTTGGTACTTTTTGATTGTCGAATTGATTAATTACAGATACAATACTTAATTCGTTGGTCGACCAGCTCCCTGAGAAATTTGGCTTTTCTAAGGCTTCTGATCTTTTTATAACTTGATCTCTATCTTGTCTTTTATAAGATGGTTTCAATTTGCCAACACCAGCTGATTTAGGGACATAAGGTTCTTCAAGGTTGGCACTTGCGGGCACTAATGGAAAATCAATTAAAGACAATTCGTACGTTCTTACAATGGAATCCATAACACCAATCACCCAAGGATAAAAATTTTTAACATCGATTTCTTCCTGTGGGTCTACCTTCAAGTCAAATAATCTAACCAAATTATCAGGTGTAGCGTCTGGCAATTCCGTACGATAATTGTACCAAAACTTCCAATTACGCCACTTCACAGCCATAACTTCGCCCTTTCGATTGAGAAAAATACAACTTTCTCTTTCAGAATGGGTTTGTTGTCCTTTTAAAAAAGGTAATTGGTTAACTCCATCGATGATTCTATCTTTTTGGCCTATATCTTTCACTCCAGATATATTAGCAATTGTGGTGAAAAGATCCACCTGATGAAATATCTCATCTGAAACCCTACCTTCCGGAAATATTCCAGGCCATCGAATTAAGCACGGAGACCTAACTCCTCCTTCCGCAGCAGAATTGTAAAATCCTCGCCACGGACCCGGTGTACCTCGCCACGGTCTTCTCATCTCAGCACCATTATCGCCACACCAGATCACAATAGTATTCTTCGCAATCCCCAACCGATCAATTTCGTCAAGGATTAAACCCACATTATAATCCATATCTGCCACAGCATCTCCCATATCTCCGGCCCCTGTTGACCCCATCTTATCAGGATGTGGTAAAGCTGGAAAGTGCAGTTGAGTCATTGGGAAACAAAGGAAAAAAGGTTTCTTTTCCTTGACATTTCTATTTATAAAATTGATGCCTTTATTAGCGCATTCTCTATCAATAACCCTTCGTGCTTCAATATCAAAAACTTTAACCTTCTTAGATTTAGAACCGACTACGCCAGAGAATATACCTGGTCTTTCTTCATCTTTAGGAAAACCTGCCATAGAAGTAAATTGAGATACTGTACTTGTACCAGGAATACCATACCATTCGTCGAATCCTTGCTGGGTAGGTTCTCTTCGTCCCTGCCAATTTTCACCACTCAGATCCCATTTGCCATATAATGCAGTAGCGTACCCTGCTGGTTTTAATACATCAGCAATCGTATTCTCCCAAAGCGTAATGCCAGAAAAATAATCTTCTCCTGTTCGCATCGCATACCTACCCGTGAGCATGGATATCCTCGATGGTATACAGGTATATTCCACATTAAAATTTGTCAATCGTATGCCTTCTTTGCCTAATCGATCTATATTTGGTGTAGGCACACCCCTTACACCACCATAAGAATATATTTCACCTATTCCGATATTGTCCCCATAGATTAAAACGATATTGGGTTTGTTTTGACCAAATAATAACACACAACTACACATTAAAATGAGTAATTGCAAATGCAGAATGACTTTAAAGAATTTTATGGGCTTTAACATTTTAAATATCTATTCTAATCCTGTTATTTTATCACGCTGTATAGAAAATGATTGAGTAACAGATTGTCCTTGCAAATCTATTTTAACTAGATAACTTCCGACTTCCGCTCTAGGTAAAAGTAGGGATTTTGGCAAAATACCACCGAAAACTGATTCGTTGAGATTGGTCATTATCCTTCGCTTATCAAAACTGGTTTTTCCAAGATTAAATTGATTTTTTCCAGTTTCTACCCTCGACTTAACAGATACCGCTGCAGCTTTTTCAAATAAACTTTGAATCATGGTCAATTCAGAGGCAGAATATTCTTTACTATCAAAGATTCTATTCCAATACCATCGATTAACTCCAAATTTAGGTTTCATTTTCTTCGAAACTTGATGTTGTCCATCTAAAGAACTAATCGTGATACTTACTTCATCTACACCTTTTTCATTCACAATAAAAGAAATAGGAACATCCACTTCAAATTCTGCCCGAGGCACATTAGATGTATTGCGAATATTCTTAGGATTTTCCCCTGCAAAAAGAAAATGCCCACGCTGCCCTCCCCTACTCACATTATACCAATCTATCGTAGGCTTTTGAGCAGGAATATCGATTTTAGAAGTAGAAAGTCCATTTGCAAGATTTTGTAACGGAGAAATATCGTCCATAATATATATACCTCTTCCGTGGGTACCTATTATCAAATCGTTATCTCTTTCATGAATTTTAATGTCATAAACAGAGACGGTAGGTAGACCTTTATCCGATATTTTAAGCCAATTCTTTGCTCTGTCTATAGAATAATATACACCCGTTTCTGTACCTAAGTACAAGAGATTTGGTGATTTTACGTCTTCTCTTATTACCCTGGCTACTTCGTCACTTTTCACACCACTGACTGACAAATCCCAAGTTTTGCCTCCATCTTCTGTAATCATTACATAAGGCTTATTGATATCAGAACGATGACCGTCTATGGTCAGAAATGCTCTATTTTTATCAAATCCAGAAGCCTCAATACTGCTGCACCATAAGGAATTTTTCTTACCATCCATTGAGGGTGTAACATTACTCCATAAATTACCACCGTCAAAAGTGACATGTACCTGGCCATCATCGGTACAAACCCAAATTATATTTTCATTAAGTTTTGAAATACTGATTTTGTATATCGAGCAGTGGTATTCTGCACCTGAATTATCCAGTGTTAACCCACCACTTTTACCTACGACCGATTTTATGGGATCGTTTGTACTTAGGTCTCCACTGATAATTTCCCAAGTATTACCTTTATCAGAAGATTTAAATAGATGGTTGCCTCCTACAAAAATATGTTGAGGATTATGAGGCGACATTGCCATAGGGGCAGACCAATTGAAGCGTAAGTTTAGTTTTCCACCATCTTTCACTACTGATTTTAAATTAATTATGTTAAAAGCAGTGGGAGTGATACTTTCTAGTGCTCTTGTAAAAGGGTTGTAACGCATAATTGCCCCATTTTCCATTGATGAGTATGCCTCTTGCCTATTGTAAGGGTTGACGAGTGCATCCATGCCATCACCCCAGTGCATTTTCCAATTGTGATCATTGAGAATCCCACGACCATCTCTTGCAAAACTGGCCACTGCAAAGGAACCATTGTCTTGAAGGCCACCATAAATTCGGTATGGTACATCCATGTCATACTGAATTCTATAAAACTGTGCTATACTCAGATTGTCTAACATTTGAAACTTTTCTCCCTTGTCATAAGTTACAGCCAAACCTTTATCAGACCCGATATAGTAATGATTAGCATTGTTAGGATTGATCCATTGAGCGTGATAATCCCCATGTATTTCGAAATCTGGACTACCATTGGTAAATGTTTTTCCAGCATCTTTTGACACCATAAAAGTGGTGGTATGTATATAGACTATCGAGTCATTTTTTGGATCTAATCGAATTTGGCTATAATAAAAAGGTCTGTTATTGTAGGTATTAACATATTTCCAAGTTTTGCCATAATCAATACTTCTATAGATACCGCTGCCGATGGTGTCTAGGCTTTTGGATGCTTTTGCTTCCACCATTGCCATCAATACATTGGGTTTAGATGGTGATACAGCAATTCCTATTCGACCTGTCGGGCTTGGTAATCCATTCGACAGTTTATTCCAAGATAAGCCACCATCTTCACTTTTGTAGAGACCACCTTGCTCACCACCACTTACAAAGTCCCACGGTTGTCGTATTCTATGGTAGAAAGCAGCATACAAAATATTTGGATTTTTTGGATCGCGTACTAGATCTGTACATCCTGTTTTTCCATCATTTGGCAACCCTTTTGTCATTTTTTGCCATGAGCCACCATCATCTTTGGATATAAAAAGTCCTCGATCACCTGAATAACCCCACAAGTGACCAATGGCACATACACATATCTCTTTATTGTTTTTAGGATGGACCAAAACTCTGGCTATCTGATGTGTATTTTCTAAACCTTTATTAACAAAAGTTTTACCACCGTCATTGCTTCTGTAGATACCATTACCCCAAGAGACGCTATTTCTGTTATTGGCTTCCCCTGTCCCAACCCAAACGTTGTTAAAATTATTAGGATCTAAAGCGATATCACCGATGGAAGCAGTCTCATATTTATCAAAGATAGGCAACCAAGTTGTCCCAGCATTGACAGATTTAAAAACGCCACCTGATCCAGTAGCGACATACACAATTTCTGGATTCGAATTTGATGCTTCAATATCGACAATTCTTCCCCCTTGATTGGCAGGTCCAATATTTCGAAAATACAAGTCTCCTAATAGATCACTTTGTGCTTGAACACTAAATGAAAATGTGAAAAACAAAAGACTATTCCATAATTTACACATAATTATCAGATTGTAATGTCTCAAAAAAAAGGTGCTCCAGTAATATGAAGAATGATATTAAATATTGTTCTTCATATTGACGGAGCACTCTTGCATAACATTTTATTTATAAAATTAAATTCTAGCTTAACAGTATCAGAAATTAAATCACTATCGATTTATCTCCGTTTCTGCAAAAATCCCAGGATCTTTTGGTGCATTTGTATTAGCACTTAACTCTGATTGGGCCACAATAAATCTCTGTGGATATTTTGTTGCAGTACTTATATTAAAAGTTGGCAATACCGCTATGTCTCTTTCTTTAGCGCTTAGACGTCTTAAATCCTCAAAAGGAACGTGAGTCAAAAATGTCGCAACATATCTTTCTTGAATGATTTCTCTTAATAAAGCGATGTTGGTCGTTTTATTGTCTCTATTCTCTATTCCACCAGCTTCGAAGTCTTGTATTGTAAAAGCAGTGTATCTTAAAGAGTCCGTGGCAACGAGTTTTTGAAATGCATTACCAGATTGAAGATGTGCTCTTAATGTATTCAAGTTTCTTAAAGCCTCCTCTTGTGTACCTATTCTAGCTTCTGCCTCAGCAATGTATAATAGGTTTTCTTCATAACCCACAAGTATTTGAGGTCGATTCTTGGCAGCAATCCCTAAATTACTATTGGCTGTGTTACCATTAAAAGCGACATATCTAAGTCTAGCTGCTTCATTTGTTTTAGCATGATTACGAGTTGCAGTACCTGTCTTCAACATATTATCCATAAAGGAACCCGTAAAACCCCAATAACCCGCTCTTTGGTCAATCATTGTAAAATAAGTGTTATTACTTCCAATACCTATAGCTGGTGGTGTAAATACCATTGCATCAGCTTGTAATAATATCCCCTTTTTTGCACTTGCAAGTGCCTTATCATACTCTCTTGTCAACATAAAAAATCTTGCTTTGATCGTATTCGCTGCCCTTATCCATTTCGTTTTATTACCCGCATAATATAAATCTTCAGGTACCGTTGCTGTCGAAGCTGCTTCTAAATCCACAATCGCTTCGTCCAATAATTTTTGAACATTGGCGAGAACTTGTTTTTGAGATTCAAACTTTGGATTTACATTATCTAAAGCAGCTTCAGTAAATGGAATATCTCCAAATAAACTTGCTAAGGTACCAAAAGTATGCGCTTCTGTCACTTTAGTTATACCTGAAAACAACTTTGCACGAGGGTCTGAGACTGTTTGTTCTCTCATCAATTTGGATTGCTTTATCACACCTTGATAGGCATTTTGCCAAATTCCATTGGTCTCTTCAGCCGAAATATTGTACTCCGCAATACTTTTGTATAATAGTAAAAGACCTCTTGATTGTCCGCTCCACATACTACCGATCCTTGCCTGATGACCAACTTGTACACTTATGTTGGCAAGTTGTATTCCTTTAAGTAATAAGACACCTGCTTCTAATTTATCAGATGTGATGGCATTAGGATTATCATTGATACCATCTACCAGTCCTTCACAACTAATGAGCGAAAGCATGAAGGTAAAAATTAATATTTTATTGATATATTTCATTTTTTTACTTTTAAAATGTTTAAAAATTAAGTTTAAGGGTTGCTACCCATGACTTAGTACTCGGGTTTGTAAAATATTCAATTCCAAAACCATTATCAACTCCTGACTGGTTTACCTCAGGATCAATACCCAATACATCTGTCCAAATTACAAGATTCCTACCAGATATGGATAAATCAATCGATGATAGTTTTGTAATTTTGGTTAATGTCTTGTTGGCAATTTTATATTCTAAAGATACTTCACGCAATCGTGTCCAACTACCATCTAAAACAGCGAATTCATTGATAGCTGAACCACCCAAACCTCCACCTAAGGAAGTATACCATGATTCGTCTAGTAATACGTCACCTTTACCAAAATCTTTAATATTTCCTCTTACGGTAGTCCCTGCTTTAAAAACATTACCCGTACTATTAACTAAGTCTTTTGTTAAGGTAACCTCATTACTAACATCTTGGTGTGTTCCAAATGCATACAATACAAACCTTGTTCGCTCTGCAAATTCAGCTCCTTGATAAGTTTCAAACAAAACATTAAAGTTAAGTTTTCCAATATTACCTCTCAAACCAGCACCACCTCTCCAATCTGGATTTGGGTCTCCTACCACGCCTTGTTCTGCAGCTAGTGTAGGGAATCCTCTTTCGTTCAGGGCTAAAGTACCGTCAGCATTTCTATTTGCCTTTGATGCAAACATGACACCCAATGGCTGTCCCACTATAGCGTTAGAAGTTATAGATTGATCTGTCAAAGCCAATCTTTGCACACCACCTAAGTCTAAAACCTTATTTTTGTTATTATTAAAATTACCATACAATTCCAAGCCATACTTTCGTGAAGATAGTATATTCACTCCTAGATCAATTTCTAAACCTCTGTTTTGCATCTTAGCTGCATTACCATATTTAGATAAAAATCCTGAACTTGCGGGTAGATTGATGGCCAATAAAATATCATCAATTGTGTTCTCATAGTAGGTTACTCCTAACGTAACTTTATCTTTAAACAACCTCAAATCTGTTCCTATCTCAAATTCAGTCTTTATTTCAGGCTTTAAGTTTGGATTACCTTGGTCATCATTGAGTCTAAAGCCTCCTCCAAATTCATTGATATCAAGTCCATCATCATATGTTGTATATCTAAATCCTTCATAGGTTGTTAATGATCTATATGCAGCAGGCTGTACACCTACTTGACCATACGACATTCTCAACTTTCCAAAAGATAAGACATTATTTGTTGGAACTAATGATTTTGTAAATTGCCATGCAATATCTGCCGAAGGATAAAAGTACGTTCCGGCAATAGTTGATGCCGCCTCTTGTGTACCAGAGAGATTTAAGAATACTTGATCTTGATAGTCTAATGATAATATACCATAAAGCCTATTGGACCTAACCTGATTTTTACTGTTGCTTACTTCAAAAGGTGCTACTGAGTTGTTAAAGTTTTGCAATGGAGCGTTCACCAAAAACGTTTGAGAACCTGCAAAACTTACGTTTCTTAACCTATCATTGATATTAAAACCAAGGGTTCCATTTATGCCTAACTGCCCATCCATTAACTTACCAAACTCTGTTCGTCCAATTAAGTCAACGTTAGCCTCTGTGTTTCTAATTAATTCAGTTTCTAATCGACCATTATTAAATGCTGCTGATCCAACTGGCGAGAAGTATGATCTATCGTCAGTATAATTATCGAGACCACCCCTTAAGTCAAATTGAAGCCATTTAGCTGGCGAATAATTTAGGTTTGAAGAGAAAGCAAATCTTTGAACGGTAGTAGGAGCACTTTGTTCGAAAACCGTCCAAGCTGGATTATTCCACGTAGGATTGATATTTTCTCCTAAATATCGTCTGTAACTTCTTTGTCTTCCGGCTGTTTGTACACCTGTAGCACTGATATGCGTACCCTTGTAAATGGAATTGTCAAAATCAGGTGGTGTTCTCAATAAACCTAAATAAAGACCTGCTACATTAGAATTTTGTTGAATACGATTAGAATTTGAATACACGTAATTGGCTTTTGTAGTAAGTACAAACTTATCCGTCATAAACGTCTGATTGTTAAATCTTACTGTTGCTCTTGTGTAGTCACTCTTTTTTACAATCCCTTCTTGATTTAACAATCCAAGCGAGAAGTAATTATTTGTTTTTGCTCCTCCACCAGAAAAAGTTAAATTATTGTCTGAAATAAAACCTGTCTGGAATACTTGATTAAAGTTCTGATCAACAAAGGTAGCTGTGGAGTTTTTCTTCGTAATTGGATAGATAATTGTGCCATCTTCGCCTACAAATCGCTGACCAGTCGTAGTCACATCGTCAGCTGCTCCTGATCTTAAAGAAATCTTATCTCCCCATGAGTTTGCATTACCAACATTAGACACACCGGCTGCTCCTTGTCCATAAATAGATTGCATCGGATGTTTTTTATTGATTTCATCCATGGAGTAAGAAGTAGAAAAACTTACTTTCATTTTTTGATTGAGCTTACCTTGTTTGGTAGTAATCATCAATACCCCATTTGCTGCTCTCGATCCCCATAATGCAGCTGCAGATGCACCCTTTAAGATCTGAATAGACTCTACATCTTCAGGATTGATGTCATTGATTCGTGATTGTTGAGATACGCCACCAGATCGAGAAGAGCCAGAACCGTAGAGATTGTCATTCGACAAAGGAATTCCATCAACAATGACTAACGGTTGCGAACTACCACCAATCGTATTAGCACCACGAATTTGAATATTCGTACCTGCCCCAGGATCTCCATTTGCCCTCGTGATTTTCACTCCTGATGCTTTACCAGCTAAACTATTTAACAAATTAGCTTCTCCAGAAGATTTAATGGCTGTATTGCTAACTCCAGATGCTGTTGATCCTGATCTGTCTTTTTTTCCAGTAAAACCTAAAGCTGATATCACTACTTCATCCAGTGTAGTTCTATCCTCTTCAAGTGTTAAATCCAATGTAGTTTGGCCGTCTAAGGTAATATCTTGAGATTTATACCCAATAAAACTAACTGCTATTGTAATTTGACCACTTGGTATAGACAATTCAAACATTCCATCCAAGTCAGTTGTGGTGCCTATATTTGCACCTTTCACAACCACACTTGCACCTATAAGCGGGTCATTATTTGCATCCTTAATTTTGCCTTTTAGTATCGATTGGCCTACTAAATTGAGGGTACAAATACTCATTAAAATAAGTAACATTTTACGCATAAGAAATTAATTTTGTAGTGAAGAATAACATTATTGATTAATTTTACATTAATTTACAGTAAATTTCAAACCGCAATAGTACAATTTTCTTCCTTAACAAATTATAAAAATGAACAAAATTTCTACATTCTTAATATTACTTTTTTCTAGCTTTATTATTGCCCAAAATAAATATGAAAAATTAGCCAATATAGACATAACAATATTTGGAAAAGAATCAAAAAACTTTGTTTGGTTGACTTTATCTGAAAATGCACTAGGTCAAACCATAGATATACCCGTCATTGTTTTAAAAGGTAAATCTGATGGTCCGGTATTCGGTATTACAGCCGCAATCCATGGAAATGAGGTCAACGGCACAGCGATCGTTCACCAATTAGTAGATCATATTGACGTGTCGCAACTCAGTGGTGTGATCTTGGCCTTCCCCGTTTTAAATCCACAAGGCTACCAACTCAGTCAGCGGGATGACATGACAGACGAAGACTTGAATAGAATTTTTCCTGGTAAAAAAAATGGTACAGAATCCGAGCAATTTGTATGGGCAATCAAAGAGAAAATAATACCAAATTTTGATTATTTAGTTGATATTCATACGGCAAGTTTTGGTAGGGCTAATAGTATGTATGCAAGAGCCAATCTAAAAAATGACACCTTAGCACAAATGGCCAAACTAATACAACCTGACATCATTTTGGACAGCAGAGAAGCGAGTGCGGGTATCATCACCACTGCGTCAAAAACTTTAAGGCAAGAAGCAGAAGAAAAGGGAATTTATTGTGTCACACTTGAAGCAGCAGATCCTCAAGTTGTGCAAAATGATATGGTAAAAAGAGGTACAAATGGTATTTTAAATATCCTTGCCTATGTCAATATGCTAAAATCGACTAATAAAAAGATTACTGACAAGGCCAAATATTGTGCAAAGTCTTATTGGATTTATACCGATAAAGGTGGATTTCTAGACGTTCCCCTATCTGTAAATCAGCGGGTAAAAAAAGGTGAAATCATTGCAGTATTAAGCGATATCTTTGGTAATGAAGTGAAAAAATACTTAAGTCCTGAAGATGGGGTAGTCATTGGCAAAAGTACCAATCCGGTCTCAGCAGCAGGAGCGAGAATCATTCAATTAGGGATTGAAAGATGACAGATTTTTATGCTATTTTAATCGTTGCTTTTACCGTAATCTCTGTAATCAACATAAGTAAGACAAAAAACAAATATTTTGAAGTTCTTTTGGATTGGATTCCTCCAATCTTATTTGCTTATATCATTCCTGCCTTACTTGTCAAGTGTTTTAATTTAGATGTTGAGAACATCGTTTTATCAGAATGGAGCAAAAATTTCTTTGTGCCATTAGCCATTCTTATGGTGATGACTACCTTGACATTTAAGCAATTGCAGCTTGTGGGTTGGCGCCCAATTGTGGTCTTTTTGTCTGGGTCTTTTTGGATAGCTTTATTTCCTGTTCTATATTTTCTTATATTTTTCAAAGGAACGGGATCAGCGATGATTGAGTTATGGAAGGGTATCCCACCCATAGTTGGAAGTTGGGTAGGTGGTAGTACAAGTCAAGTGGTACTTAAAGAGGTGGCAGAAACACCTGAAAACCTATTTTTGACGGTGCTCATATTGGACAATATTTTAGTCAATATTTGGACCATTGGCATGTTTCAAGTCATTAAAAAAACTTCAAAAATTAATGCTTGGTTAGGCATTACCGATGTAATACCCGATTTAGAATTTAAAGGAACTACGCAAATTAAAGTTGCTAATCCAAATTATGGCGTTGCAGTATTAATTATTATATCTATACTCAGTTACTTTTTACCAATCAGTTTTGTTCAAAAAATCATTTTTTTAACCCTGACAGGTCTAATCTTGAGTTCCTTTTTTTCTATTTGGGATCAAAAGTTAATATTAAAATATAGCCATATCATTATCATCATTATTATGGCGATACTGGGGTTAAAACTAAATTTCTCCTACTTCTCTTTCAATTCTGATTTTATTTTATTACTTGTCATTTGGCTAATAAGTCATTTTATATTTATGGTATTCATTGCCAAAATCTTAAAAGTAAATGCCGTGTGGGTGCCTATTGCAAGTATGGCAAATGTCGGTGGCATCGCCACTACGCCTGCGGTAACCGCCACTTACAAGAAGGAGTTAATGCCTCATGCTGTTATATTGGCAATTTTGAGTATGGTGACGGGCACTGCTTGGGGTATGTTGACGATATGGTTGTTTAAAACAGTGATTATAAATTAATAATTCATTTCTTCTTACCAAATTCCCTCTTAAGGACACTATAAAAAAATATTCAAATATTATTTAAAATATAAGCCATTTGGAACATCGCGTCTTAAAAATTGTGTGATTTATCAATACATACCTTTAAAGCTCTTTCGGATCTTTCAATTTGTAAATATTATAATTTCCTTTTGACCAAATCATTTTATCAATAAATTGTGGAAACAGACTATCACTTTCAATTTTTCTACTGTTGGAGTACATATATCTGGCGTCTTTATTTCTTATCATATCATCCATCCAAATCACTTGCATACCATCTTTATCGAATATATAACCTTCTTTGTTTAGTAAATATGGTAAAATACTAGCCGAATCATCATTCAACATAATACATTTTTCGTCGTCTGCTACTAAATTTCTCATTTCTTTATAATGCTCAGCTAGGATTGGATCCATACCTGCTTTTTCAACAGTGTAGTAGGCTTTGCATTGCTTGTAAGTGACTGTCGGCATAAAAAATGATGATAGGAATAAGATGGTAAAAATATATCTATTTACTTTGTACACAAGGTCCAAAGTATACAATAACATTATATACAGTGGGATTAAAAATGGCATCATGTAGTAATCATGGATAGTATCTATCATATTTAATTCATATAAAAAATAGACCAAAACCGAAAGGGTCATTGTTGCCAAATAAAATTTTAATTTATTTCTACTGTAAATAAGTCCATAGCAGGTTATAGGAAGGGTGATAAAAAAAGCATAAACAGAATATTGGTTAAAAAAATAATCTTTGGTCGTATGATTCCAATGATGTAATAAGACAATTTTGATCCGGTCAGAAGACATACCATTCAATATTCCGCCAACGATTGACTCTGTTCCCCAGCTATGTATTACTTTACCATACCACATTACAGAAGGCAAGAGTGCTAAAGCAAATACAATTACGTATCTTTTTGTGTTTGGGGCAGTCCATTTGAGATGATTCTTTCTTTCAATGAATAAGGCAAAAAGTGCCAAAGACCCATATATCGCATAAGGTAATTTTGCTAACATGGCGATGGATATAAAAATTGCCGATACAATGCCTAGTTTTAAGTTGCTAAAATCTGATTGCACATATTTAAAAAAGTAATAACAATACCATATGGTGCACATCAAAGCCATATTGTCAGGTATCGGATTGATACCATAATAGAAGATCATTGGCGAACATAAGAATAATCCTGCCGACATTAAACTTGCTATATTGTTTTTACTAATTAGCCTCGACAATTGATAAAATCCTAAAAAACTCCAAAATGTGATAAATGCAATGCATAATCTTGTAATGATCAAACTTTCTTTGCCATACATTTTCATCACTCCAGCGATTAGCCATTGCATTATTGGAAATTCAAATCTTTTGATATTACCTTCTCCATTCAATGTATTGACTCTAGGATTGAGTATATTGAAATCATTCCTGTAAAACTGTTGAATGTTGAGTTGGGTTTGGGTCTGTCTCCACATATGTACCCCAATGAGCTCTTTATGAATATTATTTTTATGGCTATGAAGAAAGATTGCAAAAAAAACAAACAATATTGAAAGCGTAAAAGATTTGCTATCAAATAGTTTATTAATTGTATTCATAACAGGATGGTAAATAACTTCTTTTTATTATTTCTAAATATCAAAAACTGAAAAGCAAAAAATTGCTTGTCAGATACTGTGTAAAAGTACATAAACTATATCTATTGAATTTGCAAAAGACAAAAATATTTTGGATCTATGTTGTTTTTTGTGGGAAATTACTTTTGGTACTCCTGATTCCACATGAAAAGATTTCGAAATTCAAAAGTCACTTATTCGCTCTTTTTGAATTTCGAAATGACATGAAATAGTTCGTAATATGGCGGGGTGAGTATTTGCAGTTCAACTGCCTTATGATTTCCACGACTTCGTTATCTAGAGTATTTAATTCTCCTATGTTAAGTTTAAATCAGAATGCTTCTAAATTCAATTAAAGTTAAAAATGGTATTGTACTTATTTGTTTTTGTCACCATTTTTGATGCAAAAATGTCGCCAAAAGAATTGTGATTTTTTGTTTTCCACGACCTGAAGGTCGCGGTAACTAAAATAATATTGAATTAGGGGCTGCTTAAAAAAATTAATCAATTGAATATGAATAGAATATATTTAAATTTAAAAATTTATATGCAAGGTATTTAGTATCGCTTTTTAGTTTTCCTTGCAGATGGTTACTGGAATTTCTTTTTCTTGGTGGGCCTTTAGGAATTTAGCGTTAAGAAATCTTGTAGTCAAGCCGTTAAAAATTCTAAACTGTTTGAGCACTTTCTGCTTAATAAAGTTGCGTTGAAGCAAATATAACCTAAAGTGAAGATAGAAGCACTTTGGTTAAAGCGAGTTTTTAGAATTTAGGATTGAAGGAAAGATTTTAGCTAAATTTCTAACAGCCTTGATTTTTTGGTTCTTTTGTATCAAGACAAAAGAACATTAGTATATGCATGTACTGGGCTTGATGACTTTCTCAGCAAGCCCGAATTAAACAAAGTAAAATTAAATCTTCATGGTTTAAATTTTTCAAACGTATTGCCATTAAATTTATATGCTCCGTTTTCGTGGGTGCCAAGCCACAGGTCACCATTGTTATCTTTGTAAATGCTGAATAAAGTAATATCTTTTGAATCTATCTGAACTGGATAATGAGTGACTTTTATTCCGTCGTATTTCCAAACACCACTCCGATAAGTTACAAACCATAAGTTATTATTGTTGTCTCTTACTGTTGAAAGATACTCGTCCAAATTGCTGTTCTTTTTTCCATCTAAACCACCAAGGCTTTCGTGTCTTGTGTAAAATGTATTGCCTTTTAATGTTTTGCGGTCGTAAACACTATAGCGATATTCCGTATTAAACCAAAAGTCGCCATTTTTGTCTTCCGTAATAGAACGCACTCCGTTTGCACCTTCGTCACGAAATTCTGTCACATCTTCTTCTGTAATCCATTCAAACGATTTCCCATCATAACGGCAAACTCCAACTGGGTTTGTGCCAAACCAAATGTTTCCTTTTCTGTCTTTATAAATGCTATAGATATCAAATGGATTGGACAAATTTGGTGGGTTTGGGAACTGCAATTCATATAATGTAATCCCATCATAGCGATATACTTTTCCAGTATTTCCATAAGAATATTCAAACCACATATCTGTGGATTCAAGTTTCCAATTTTCACTTGGAACTGCTGTTAAAGTCGTGAAATTATTTCCGTTAAATTTTGATATTGATGACGTTGCGTTTGCACTTCCAAAATAAATATTACCAAATTTATCTTCTTTTATTTCATCAATTCTGTTGTTAAGCAAACCGTGTTTGGATGTATAATTTATCAATGTCTTACCGTCATATCTATACACCCCTGTCTCCCAACTTCCAAACCAATACACATTCTTTTTGTCTTGATAAACCACCATGATATTGCTTCCAAGTTCTTTTACGGTGTCGCCATTTACCACTAGTTCTTTAATCTGGTCTGTGCTTTTTTTCGGATTAGCGGTCTGTCCATTGCATGATGTCAATATTGACAGGATGCTAAAAAATAATAATTTTGTTAATTTCATTGTAGATTTGTTTATAGTTGTCAATAGATTGGATCCAATTGGGTTATTTGAATAACTCAAGGATAAAGTCAGTCCTTCCACGGCTAATGAGTTCAATAAATATATCTATCTACATATTTATTTTAGATAGCAAAGATCGTTATTTATTGTTTAGAGCATCCTCCATAATAAAAATTGAATTATTGTTTAAGTCGTAAAATCCAAATTCATTAGTTTTCCAAGCCGTATCGATTTTTAAACTGTCTTGTGTAACAGTTCCTCTTTCTATAAGTTCGTTAAAAAGTGCAGTTATGTTTTTTACATATATTCTAAAAACCGAGCCCCCCAGTAATGGGTCGTCAGGTGTGTCAGAGTGCCACTGGAGGTGTATACAAATATTTTCCCTGTAAAGTACAGCGTACATTTTATCAGAAAAAAAAATTTCAAACCCGATTTTATCCTTGTACCATGCAATATCCCTTTCAAGGTTTGCTGAAGGTAGTACTGGTATAATGCTTAATAATTCTGTTGTCATTTTTTAATTCTTGTATTCCTAATGTAAAACGCTGGTCGTCTAAATGTGCCACAGTAAACACGTACATAATTAAGGAAAGCACATACTTGTAATACTTTGTCTTTATTCTACTATTTCAAATTTTGTAAACTTTAAAATAATTTTACGTTCTTCGTTTTTAAACCTGAAAGTTCCTTGGTGGATAGTGCTTTATTTTTTCACTATCTTACTTTCGTTAATTAATTTATCAATAAAAGCTCGTTCTTCTTCATATTCATTATTTCTTGACTTAGTTTGTCTCTAATTTCACGCATTGTTTTTATAGCGTCAAATTTTTTCGTTGGTTTTTTAATTAATGTTTTCATAATTTATTAATTCTCTTGTTGATATATTATTATAGCCGTTGTTATGACCTGGCAATCCTTATTAACTTACCATAAGCTTTTGATTTTCTAATTCAACTGTAGAGTTTACTTTCGCTTTTAGAGCATAGAATACCCTTAATATTGTTGAAAATCTTGCATCTTACTATTTTTACTTAACATACGTTTCATCAATCGTTTTCTTTAATTGTACTATTGTGTCGATTTCAAGGCTTCCAACGATTTTAATAATTCTTCGTTTATCAATAGTTCGTATTTGATCGACGGCTGCCATTCCTTTTACATTTTGAGTTGCAATACTTATTCTTGTTGGGTATTTTTTAAGAGTTGAAGTAATTGGAATAATCACAATTGTCTTTAAATAATGGTTCATTTCATTTGGTGATATTACAACACATGGCCTAGTCTTATTGATTTCACTTCCCAATGTTGGTTCTAGGTTGACAAGAACTATTTCGTATTGATTAATTTTCATTCCCAATTTGTTTCTTCTTCGAAAATGTCATCAATTAGCAATTCGTCATGTCCATTTTTTCTCATTTCTTTGAAAGATTTAGCCCAATCGGTTCGAGGTTTTGAAATTGGTTCAATAATTATGAAGTTTTCTTCCATTCTCATATTTACAGTATCTCCAAAATCATACTTTTCTAAAATAGTTTTACTTAACCGTAGTCCCTTTGAATTTCCTATTTGAATTATTTTAGTTTGCATGTAATTTTTTTTTACAAAGTTATTACATTGTAAGCACATTGCAAAATTTATTTTAACGATGAGAACACTATGGCATATGCAATAAATCAAAAACAATGGGGTTTTCCAAAATCCTCATCCAGTGAAATTTGAATCTGCTTTTATCCCAGATTTGGATTTATGGGCAAGCTCATAAATTCAAATCTGGGTTTAATTCATCAATATTTCCTACAACCTCTATATTTTTGATACCCCACGATTGATCACCCATCCGACATACCACTTTGTTTTGCACCCCCGCTGTATCTGCGGTTCTAAGCCACTAATTTTAGAAGAGTTCTTTCATATCACTTAATATCCCTCCATCACGGCATCTTAATATAATCCAATCCTTTCTCCCTCATCAACTTATTTACCTTAGGCACTAAATCTACCTTGATTTTATTCCACTTCGCTATTTCTTTGTCAATATCTGCAATCAATTCATCGCGTACGATATACATAGATTTGGTTGGTTTGAAATCTTGATTACCTATGGTGACTAGAGAATTAAGGTGGGCAAGTTTATTGTTTAATCTTACTGGAAAATTCAGGGGATCTTGACCTGATCTATTTTTAGTTTGATACAAAGCTTGCTCTACTTTTGAAGCAACACTATCGATCTCCGCTACCAATGATTTAAACTCCCCTTCTTTTAAGTCTGCCTTGTAGGTTCCAAATGATTTTTTGACTTCCCTGATATCAATTATCGTCTGGTGTGCTTCTGTGACTTTTTTATTGACCGTATTTACAAAGTCATGTTGGGCTTTAATATCTGTCAAAGATGCTTCGGATACTGGATTTTTAACAATCGTAAATGGACTTTCGTATTTTTGATTATTCAACTTTAGTTGTACTTTGTAATCGCCAGGCACGGCTAAAGGTCCACTCAAAGATGACCACCAAAGGATCATACCATCAAAACTTTTGGCTGGAGCAGATCGAGTATCCCACACAAAAGAATTGCCACCTTTTTCAGCTTTTAAGGTCAATGTCTTATCTGTAGATTTATTAGAAAAATGACGAATTGTGTCACCATTTGGGTGCATAAAAATAAGTGTCACTGTATCTTTCTTTTCATCAAAAGATGGAAGGAAATAGTTGACTACGACGCCATTTGGGTGGTTCTTACCAGCAAAAGTGGTATTTTGTGATTGTCCTCCACTCATTCTAAAAGCGTCTTTAGGCTTGTATAAAATCACTTTATCGGTCTGAGTCGGATTGGTCAGCTGATGCAATACGGTCAAATCATCAATCATCCAGATGCTTCTCCCTTGCGTAGCAACGATGAGATGTCCATCTTTTACCCTCATGTCAGTTATTGGTACAATAGGTAAGTTGAGTTGAAAAGATTTCCAGCTAGCTCCATCATCAAAGGAGATATACATACCTGTTTCAGTACCGGCATACAGAAGACCTTTTTTCTTTGGATCTTCACGCATCACTCGAGTGAAATGCTCATTATCAATACTCGTAACTATTTTCTTCCATGTTTTGCCATAGTCAGTTGTTTTGTAGATATACGGAGCATAATCACCACTTTTGTAGCACGTACCCGTAGCATAACAAGTGCCTGCATCAAAAACCGATGGTTCTATCGTATTCCACATGATATATTTGGGCATCGATTTAGCATCTGTGACGTCAGACCAATTTTTACCACCATCTTGAGTGACGTGTATTCTTCCGTCATCAGTACCTGCCCAGATCACACCTTCTTTTACTGGTGATTCATCCGCTGCAAATATGGTAGCATAATATTCTACACTCGTATTGTCTTTGGTAATTGGTCCTCCAGAAGGTCCTAATTTTTCTTTTTCATTTCTACTTAAGTCAGGGCTTATGATTTCCCATGTCTCTCCCTCGTCCGTACTTACATGTAGATGCTGTGAACAAGTATATAATTTTTTCGGATTGTGTTTTGAAAAGAAAATTGGAAAATTCCATTGAAATCTATACTTCATTCCTTCTGCTCCGTGACCCATAGGATTGTCAGGCCAAACATTTACTGCTCTAAACGACTTATTTTTATGATTAACTCTGGTAAGAAAACCATCATAACTTCCGCCATATACGATATCATTATCTTTTGGATCAACAGCGATGTGGCCCGATTCGCCACCTGCAGTTTCTTCCCAATCATCTTCTGTGATACTATTTTCTACAGAGCGATGGCTGATACGGAGTGTTGAATTATCTTGCTGGGCAACATATATCCTAAATGGAAAATGATTGTCAGTGACCAATCTATAATACTGTGCTGTAGGCTGATTGTGATAGGTAGACCAAGAATCGCCACCATCGTACGATACTTGTGCCCCTCCATCGTCTGCCATGATCATGCGAGATGGGTCACTTGGGCTAATCCAAAGGTCGTGGTGATCTCCATGTGGTGCATTACTTGCCTCAAATGTTTTACCGCCATCCTTAGATTTGTGGTAACTTACATTCAATACATAAACCACATCATCATCTTTAGTATCTGCATAGATTCTAGTATAATACCATGCTCTCTGTCTGAGCGATCTATCTTCGTTAAGCTTTGCCCATTTTTTACCACCGTCATCAGATCGGTATACTCCACCATTTTCATTTTCGATGATGGCCCAAATACGATTGCTATTATTTGGTGCAACTGCTACACCTACAATACCCCAATCACCTTTAGGTAGCCCTTCGTTGCTTGATATATTGGTCCAAGATTCTCCACTGTCTGTACTTTTCCAAAGTGCCGAACCTTCTCCCCCACTCGATAGATCAAATGGTGATCTTTTGATTCTCCATGTCGATGCATACAAGATCCTGTGATTACTAGGATCAATTACAAGGTCTACAGCACCTGCTTGATCATTGGCAAACAAGACTTTTTTCCACGTCTTACCACCGTCTATTGATTTAAAAACACCTCTTTCCTGTGTTGGTTTGTACAAGTCGCCCATCACCGCTGCATAAACGATATCTGGGTTAGTAGGATGCACTTTTATTCTGCCTACGTGCCTACTGTTCTTCAGACCACAATCTACCCAAGTTTTACCAGCATCTTCACTTTTCCATACTCCATATCCGTAAGACACATTGCCTCTTACCGTCTTTTCACCTCCTCCTACATATAGTACATTAGGATCAGAAGGTGCAATGGTGATCGCACCAATAGAGCCACCAAAAAATCCATCACTGATGTTTTTCCAAGAAGCACCACCATCTTCTGTTTTCCATACACCTCCTCCTGTTGCTCCAAAGTAAAATGTTTTTGGCTTACCATCTACCCCTACCACTGCACAAGACCTACCTCCTCGGAATGGTCCAATGTTACGATAATTGAGCATACCGTAGGGTTTAAGTGCTTCGACCTGAGCATTTAAATCTAGAAATAATACTGCTATGAGTACAGAAAGAAAATATCTTAATTTCATTATTATTAATTTTTAAAACCCGAAATTAATTATAGAAATTAAAAATTAAACAATTTATATGAAAATTATTAAAAAAATTTGAATTCTCTCTTTCTTACTCAAAACCTATAATGTTAGTCTAATCAATCCTCCCCTTCTAAAAACGAATTTGAAATCACCTTAAAATGGGCTGTCGGATTCGTAGCCGCAAATAATACGATACCTTCCCGCCCCGCTTTTTCATTTAATAATGACGGACCTTCTGCATATTTAAGAACGGCTTCAATGTCAGTGGGCAAAACATATTCTGAATCGATTAGGGGTACCACAGGTATATTGTACATTGCTCCAAATTGATACATCTCTGGAATGGTAAAATACTTTTTCTGATCAATATCATATACCTTAAACATTCGAAATTCTGTATGATTCACCTGATAAATATTAGCTTGTATTCTAAAACCGATCAATTCGCCTTGTAAGGCAAGATTTCTACCTGTTTTTTTAAGGATTTCTTCCAAATTCATCCTTCTGGCCACACCCCAATAGCTGTTGCCATCCGTCTCTTTCAATTCTAGATTTCGAGAGCACACCCCAAAATGACCATCAGTCAAAAATATGGTGCAGCTAGAGCCATCTAACTTTTCGGTGACATAATAAGTATGCGCTTTTAAATCTTCATAGTCCAAATTTTGTACGCGTTCTTCATCTGTTTTGGGAATATAACCTGGAAAGGGTCCCAACACTTCTCCGGAGAGATGTTCGGGAATCGGAGGTTCGTATTTAATGATGTCCAAATGTTCAGAAACATCTTCACCTACCGCATAATGATCATGGTTATTTAAGACCTCAATAGGTATAATAAGACCTTGCGAGAGCTCTCCTCTTAGTCTGATCGTCCTAAGCCTGAACCCTTCGAGTACTCCCATTTTCCTATAGGAAGTTTTTCTTAAAAACTCAAATTCAGGCTTAACAGGCAAAAAACTATCTATTTCACAATAAATGATGGTATCACCTTCTTTATATCGATCTTTTTGGTCTATTACTTGCCACCCTTCGATGATGTAAATTCCCAGTTTTTCTGCATTGGAATGGAGTAATACTTTTGAAATTTTTCGAATACTTGCTAATTTTCTCATTATCTAAGGTATTTGTTAAACAAAGCTATTCAAAAAACATAGAATTAGGGGGCGTGTCAACAAAAATAAATGCATTTGCCGACTTTTAGGCGGACTCAACTGATGTCCGTAATTTTTGCAGTGATCAAGAATGTAAAGAAATTGAAACAAACGATTTCTCTCCACTCAATAGCCATTAAAATGTCTTAAGCCAAGGCCAAGATTTCTGAAGCAGTAATTTGACAAAAAAGTACAAACTTAAATTTGGAGCTTTACCTGTGCAGAGTTGTAGCTTACACAGTTCTTATATTGTAATTGTGCGTAGGATCAGATGCCTTGATAATATTAGGATTCTTCAAATCTGTCTCCACTACTCCATCTCTCAATTTAATGACCCTATGAGCATGATCTGCAATGTCAGGTTCGTGTGTAACGAGAATGACCGTATTGCCTCTTTCATGTATTTCTTCAAAAATAGACATAATCTCGATAGAAGTTTTGGTGTCTAAGTTCCCCGTCGGTTCATCAGCCAAAATGATGGATGGGTTGTTTACAAGTGCTCTTGCAATTGCCACCCTTTGTCTTTGCCCACCAGAAAGTTCGTTGGGTTTGTGCGTCGCCCGATCTCCGAGTCCTACAGATTCTAATACATGGTACGCTTGCTCTTCTCTTTTAGTTTTGCTAATGCCCGCATAAACTAAAGGTAAGGCAACATTCTCCAATGCGGTCATTCTCGGCAGAAGATTAAACGTCTGAAATACGAAGCCAATTAATTTATTACGTGCTGCCGCGAGTTCAGAATCTGACATACCACTTACCAATTCTCCCGAAAGATAATAATCACCTGAAGATGGTGAATCCAAGCATCCTATCAGATTCATGAGTGTTGACTTACCAGATCCAGATGGCCCCATAAGTGCTACATATTCATTTTTATAAATATCAAGATTGATACCTTTGAGGGCTTCGACTCGCTCGGCACCCATAATGTATGTCTTAGTTAGGTCGATCGTTTTAATTACTAGTTCACTCATTTCTTTGTTTTATTCAATAACTTTAGGCACAGCAAATTGATTATTTATTATTTTAGGTGCATTGTCTTTTACATCATCTAGTTGCAGGGTTGGCTTAACAACGTCTTCTCTCAAAATATTGAAATGCTCGTTGATATGCCTTAAGGGTTCTACACCTTTTGTGTCAACCTCGGATATTAAAGAAAACATATCAATAATTTTCTCTAAATCTCCTTTTAACACACCTTTCTCTTCATCATTCAATTTGAGTTTTGCCAATTTTTCAAGCTTCAAAATTAAATTATCATCTACATTCATCGCGATTCTATTAGACTAGTCAATTAAAACGTTCGACAAAGATAGACTTTTTCCCTTAGACAGTTTTAAAATCTCCAATTTGTAAGAAAAATTAATTAGGAGAAAATTTTAATCAAGTTGTAATTTTTTGCTTTTAATAGAAGTTGTGTAAACTTTATTGAAAACATTTTAATAAACCTCGCATTTTTCAAAAAAAACATGGGGCACACAAAATAAAATCAAAATATGAACGCTATTTTTGTCGAAAATTTATAAGCGTTTAAATTCACAATACAATGATCGAACCCATTCAAGTATTCGTAACAGGTGGCACATTTGATAAGGAGTATGACTATATAACTGGATCTTTATACTTTAAAAACACACATTTACCTTCGATGTTTGAGCGGGGCCGATGTACATTAGAAGTTGATGTCAAAACACTGATGATGGTTGATAGCTTACAAATGACGGATAGTGATAGAGCAAATATTCTTGAAAATTGTATAAAAACGCCGTCCAATATGATACTCATCACACACGGGACAGATACCATGGAAATCACAGCAAAATACCTAGCAAACTCAAAAATGGATAAGGTCATTGTGATCACAGGCGCTATGATTCCATATGCATTTGGTTCATCTTCGGATGGATTTTTTAACTTAGGGGCTGCGTTTGCTTACCTACAATGTAAACCATCCGGTGTTTACATAGCTATGAATGGGAGAATTTTTGACTGGGATAAAGTGTATAAAAACAGAGAAACGGGATATTTTTTAGACAAATCCAATGCATAAATCTAAATTATTTTAACTTAGAAATGACAATTTTATTTAATCAAACATCTCATTTACATTTAGTTACAATAAGATTATACATTTTTGAGATAACAACAAATAACATAAAACAAAGCGTAAAAACCACCATTTTTTAATAGTTTTGCGTCGAAATATAAATTATTTAAATATTATAAAATACTTTTAATCGTATGGCAAAGCAAAAATTAGAGTACATATGGCTGGATGGTACAGAGCCTACTCAGAGTTTGAGAAGTAAGACAAAGATTGTCGATAGCTTTTCAGGAGAAGTTTCAGATTTAGATAATTGGTCGTTTGACGGCTCTTCTACTAATCAAGCAGAAGGAGGATCTTCAGATTGTATCTTAAAACCTGTGTTTGTAATACCAGATCCACAAAGAAATAATGCTTGGTTGGTGATGTGCGAAGTATTAACTGCAGATGGTACTCCCCATCCAACGAATGGTAGAGCTACTATCGAAGATGACGACAATGACTTCTGGTTTGGATTTGAGCAAGAATATTTTCTCTGGGATCCAGAAACTAATAAGCCTTTAGGATTCCCTGCTAACGGATACCCTGCACCCCAAGGTCCATACTATTGTAGTGTAGGTGCTTCAAATGCATTTGGTAGAGAGATCGTTGAAGAGCATTTAGACGTGTGTTTAGAAGCAGGTCTAAATGTTGAAGGTATCAATGCAGAAGTAGCTGCAGGTCAGTGGGAATTTCAAATTTTTGCAAAAGGTGCAAAAGAAGCAGGTGACCAAATTTGGGTAGCTCGATACCTATTAGAAAGAATCGGTGAGTCTCATGGAGTTGCTATAAACTGGCATTGCAAGCCTTTAGGTCAATTAGATTGGAACGGTAGTGGTATGCACGCTAACTTTTCTAATTCCCTATTAAGAACAGCTAACAGTAAAGAAACTTTCCACAGAGTATGTGAAGCATTCAGACCTGTAGTAGCTGAACACATAGCAGTATATGGTGCAGACAATGACCAAAGATTGACAGGTAAGCACGAGACTGCTTCCATCCATGATTTCTCATATGGTGTGTCAGACAGAGGAGCAAGTATTAGAATACCTCTTTATGCGGTACAAAAAGGATGGAGTGGATATCTAGAGGATAGAAGACCAAATTCTGCCGCAGATCCATACAAAGTTGCAGCTAGAATTATCAAAACGGTAAAACCCGTAAAGTAATAATTTAAAGATCTAACCAAACAATAGAAGGTAAGCGATTGTAAAATTGCTTACCTTTTTTTATTTCATGAAAACATTAGCTTGATAATTTTTGATGGATTACGGCTTTAATCGTAAGGAGCATCTTGGTCACTCGTCGTTAGAAGCTACCCAAATCTAGACGCATATCATAGACCATAGGGAAAAAGATACAAAAAGTCCCTTTAGATGATTTGGATATTTGATGAAAGAGTCTTAGTTTTACTTCTAAAATATACGCCATCATGGCTAATTGCAAGATGTTGCATGTAATTAAAAAAATGAAAATCAAACAAATCACAATAGAATCTGAATCCAAAGGGGCAATAATTGGTGGGAAAGAGTTTATAAATGATAACTCTGATATTTTTGTCGAATTGGAAAACGGAGAAAAATATGTTGCAACATTTTTCACTTATCAAAACATTGAATGGTTAAGAAAAAAAAAATCAGACCACAGGTGAATGTTTGAATGGAAAATATTTTTGGGCAAGTGATATGCTTGTAATCGAAAGACTTGATAGGAAAACAATTGAAACCGTAGTCGAAGAATTAATTGGAACAAATGAATTTAACTCAGTTTTCACTAAGACAGAAATCGAAAATTCAGTATGGATATTTAACGGGGCAAATAGTAAATTTTCAGGAGGTGTATTTAATAATTTAGATGATGCTGAAAAATGGATTAAAGAAAATAAGTTAACTGGAATGCTGACTAAATATCCATTAAACCAAAGTGTTTTTGATTGGGCAAAAGAAAATGATTTAATCAACGTGAAACCTGAAAAACTTGAACAAAAGAAAAATGACCCAATATTTGTCGGAGGATTCACAACTGCATCAATGGAACATTATCATTATGAAAACGGAGAATAAAAATAAAAACTACATGCAACAATGTATATTACGATCATGCCCAGCAAAAGCTGGTCACGCCGCACATACGAGACCGTTATTTGCAAGTTTGAATCCGCAATCCTTAGAAAGTTGAAACTAAAATAAACAGTCGAATGACAAAGAAAAATATACTATTAATTATTGGCTTGATATTGTTTAAATTTTTAGGAATATCACAGACTAAAAAAGACACCAATGGCTACAACTATTATACGCAAGGCAATTCAAACAGGACAGTTGCAGAATGGGAACCTGCAAAAGGGACAATGATAGCTTGGCCATTGGGTTTACCTTACAAATTGATAGTGGAACTGGCGAAGGACAATCATCTCTACACATTAGTAGCTGACGATTCTGCAAGAAATGAAGCAATCAAATGGTACACAAAATGGGGAATTGACAAAACACACAATACATTTATATATGTGCCACTTGGGGTTGCTGCATGGTGGACAAGAGATTGGGGGCCGACTGCAATTTTTACATCCGATGGTAAGATGAAACTGGGCAACGATAATAGTCTATATGCACCACCTCACAGCGCATTTGGCTGTCCTGATTCTGTGTACTATACAGTGACAGGAACATCAGAAATAGATGATAAGGCTATTATTCCATTAGGCAAGGGTTTACATACAGCAGTATTGGACTTACCTTTTATTTGTACTGGAGGCAACTTTTTAACAGATGGCTTAGGAACTGCTTTTTCAACCTGCATTCTACCCAAAGAAAATAAACTTCAAGGCATACTTGAATCACAATTTTTTAAACTCAGTAAGGACTTGCAAGGCATTAATAACTTCCACATAATTTCCAATTTTGAAAAAGAAGGCATACAACATATTGATTGTTTTATGACCTTATTAGATGAAGAACGTATGCTTGTAGCCGAACCGCCTGCTGACCATGAACTTTATGGAATTTATGAAAACATTGTTCAAAACGAATTATCAAAGCTGAAAACAGTTTATGGTCGACCTTATGAAATACTAAGGTTAAAAATTGACAGATACGATGGTGAGAAATTAACATCGTATATTAATTCATTAATTGTCAACAAAACCATTTACGTTCCCTTATTTCAAATCAAAGGTGATAGTATTGCCTTGCAAACATGGCAAAAAGCAATGCCCGGCTATACCGTAAAGGGATTTGAGTTTGCCCTTAAAGATGAGCAATTGTTAGCAGATGGAATGAAAGAACAATATCCTTCTGGTTATGGTTGGAAAGGATATGACGCTTTACATTGCAGAACAAGGGCTATTTGGGACAACGAAATGCTTTTTATCACAACTAAAAGAATTAATAAAATTGTAGATTCTAAAAATCAAAACATAGTTTACACAACGATTATTGATTACAGTAAACAAGGGTTAGTAGAAGAAAAGAACCTCTTATTTTGGAGAATTTTGGGTGAAACAAATTGGCGAGTTGCGAAACTTAACTCAACTGAAAATCCAAATCATTTTTTTTATGAAATCCCTTATCATAAAAGAGGTTCGACTGTTGAGTATTACATTTCTGCCGAGTCAAAATCAGGTAAAAAAGAAACACAACCGAGAACAGCACCTTTGGGATCATATAAATTCACAATAGAATGAAACCTGCACATAACAACTAAGAGTTCGTCGTCACGTCCTTATGACGGGATGAGATAAACGCGCTGTTGAACGGAACCTTCGGTAGCGGGACCAAGCATGAAAACGAAATTAATAATATAAGGAGATAGCGTCAAAAGAAAATTTGGGCATGAATTAAATTAAATAGGAATTCTGACAGAACATTGTGGATATTTTATATTCCACGAAGAAGCTATACAATACGAATTAAAATGAAATTGTATTTAATCGTTGGCAAGGTACACTTTAAATTGACCAAAAAGCTCAAGTCATTAAGGAGGTCTATTAAAATCGAATTTTGATTATCTTTGCTGAAACTATAAAACATTTGAGTAAGTCAGACAAAATATTGCAAAAAAACCTTAGCGGTTTATCTGACAAGAACATTGCTTTTTTGGATTAAACATGACAACAGATGAATGATACAAAATACGAGCTAATTATTTATTGGAGTGCACAAGATGAATCTTTTATAGTTGAAGTTCCTGAACTAGCAGGTTGCAAGGCAGACGGTGAATCTTATGAACAAGCGATAGCAAATGTACGGCTTGCTATTATCGATTGGATTGAAACTTCAATGAGACTTGGAAGAGATATTCCTAAGCCAAAAGGTAAATTAATATATGCATAAATGAATCTTAAAGCTATAACGATTTGCCTACCACAGACATCTCGCCCTATAGGGACGAGCCGACGGGTAGTCACATCCTTAGTAGCAAATCAAAAGCAACACTTTAAAAACAATGGAACAATTAAAGACAGAGCAAATAAACGGATTTATCAAGGATGGTTTCATAAAAATTGAGAATGCGTTCCCTACTGAAATTGCAGACCAGTGCCGTGCTATTTTGTGGAAAGCCACTCAATGCGACCCAAACAATCCTGATAGTTGGACTCAACCTGTTATCAGAATTGGAGAGTTAGGACATGAACCATTTAAAAAGGCAGCAAACACCACAATTCTTCAAAATGCTTTTGACCAATTAGTTGGAAAGGATAACTGGATCCCGAGACTTACACTTGGTTCATTTCCGGTACGTTTTCCAAGCAAAGAACCTGCAAATGACACAGGTTGGCACGTAGATGCAAGTTTTGCTGGAGATGATGCGACTAATTATTTTGAATGGAGGATAAATATTCACTCAAAAGCTCGTGGATTATTAATGCTATTCTTATTTTCAGATGTGACAGAGCAGGACGCACCAACCATTATCAAATTAGGTTCACATTTTGAAGTTGCAAAAATTTTAGAACATGAAGGAGAAAACGGTCTTTCGTTTATGGAATTGGCTCAACGTTTAAATACTATTTCTACAAAAGAGGAAATAGTTGCAACTGGTAATGCAGGAACGGTTTATTTATGTCATCCTTTCATTGTTCACGCTGCACAAAACCATTATGGCACAACACCAAAATTTATGGCTCAGCCTCCATTGCTGACAAAAAAAGATTTTAATATTAGTAAAATAGAAGCTGAACTTTGTCCCGTTGAAAAAGCAATATGGTTAGGATTAAGAACGTGAATGGTCTACCGCTAACATCTAAACGTTCGTCGTCCCGTACTTTTAAATCATTCTTTATTTCACATACCTTATCTTCTTCCAAGACAAATATCCATTCCAAGCGATAAAGCAATACACACCATACAAAATGCTAATAAATAGAATACCTTTTTGCATGTAAACATATACAGCCACGACATCAATGATAATCCAAAGTACCCAATTTTCGATGATTCTTCTGGCCATCATTATGTTAGCAAAGATACTCGCGACGGCAATAAATGAATCTAGAAAGGGGAAAGAAGCAGCTTGTAAAAAGTAATCAGGAAGTGTCAAATGTATGTTTTTCATAAAATAGCCCATCAAAGTTGAAAATAGAAGAATGAGGACAACAATGATTAGTATCGATTTATTACTTGACTTTCGCACCTCCGTAGATTCCCTCTTATGATATGTCCATGTAAACCAGCCATATATAGCTACTAAAAAAAAGTAGATTTGCAAAAACATATCTGCATATAAATTGATTTGATAGAATATGATAAAAAGGCATATCACGTTGATCAATCCAATGGGCCAAGTCAATATACTCTGTTTTGTTGCTAACCACACGCAGACTAGGCCTGATATAGTACCAATGAGTTCTAAATAGCTTAATTTGTATTCAAAGACAGTGGTTGCAATCGCATTTACATCGAAAAAATCCAAGTTATCAGAGTTTGAAAGTTAAAAGTGGAAACGAGTGAAGCTAAGTCCTACCAAAGCGGGAGTCGAAACATGTGAGGCAAAGACCCAACCTTGTCAAAAGGAAAATATAAATACTGCTCATTTTTATTCACTAAAAATGAGCAGTATCGCCTATTTAATTATTCTTTAGGAGTAGTGTCTTCCGGTAATACTTCAGTATCTATTGGTGCAACATCTTCGGTTGTGGTAGATTCAACCACAGCATCCACGACAGTTTCAACAGTGGTTTCTTCCACAGGTGAAGGAACTGCTTCCGGCACTACATCAGCGATTGTTTCAGTAACTGTTGCTTCAGATACTGCTTCTTCAATATCTCCTTCTGAAGGCAAATCTATAGGTGCCATAAAGTCTTCAACTTTTGATTTTAATGGCTCAACGATATCAGCAGCTTTTTCAGAGAATGCGTCGTATTTACCTTTAGCATAGTCTGCAGCTTTGGAGAAAAAGTCATCTTTATCTTCCATTAACCCTTTGCCAGTGTTCAAGGTTTCATCAGCAAAATCTTTTTTTGGAATCTTTGCTTCTTCTTCAGCTGCCTTCATCGCTTTTTCTGTCAATTCTTCATATTTATTAGTTACGACGTCTGCGGCAATTTTAGCTTTTTCTACCAACTCTTCTTTAGCTTTAGTAAATCCAGCAGATAATTTTTCGCCTAGTTCACCAGAAGACTCAGAGACCTGATCCACTTTTTCCATGACTTTACCTCCAACATTCTCTGTAAAGTCTTGCACTTTATCAACCATCTTCGCACCTTCATCCATAACTTTAGCACCAACTTTTTCAGTAAAGTCCGCTGCTTTTTGAACCATTTCATTTTGAGACAGACTTTCCACCGTTGCATCAAATTTTTCATCGATCGTCGAAGCCACATCTTTTACCTTTGCACCCAAATCTGCAGCCATGTCTTTAACTGAAGAAAATCCTTCTTCTGCCTTTTTACTGATAGCTTCTCGTAATCCTGAAGTGGAATCTGCGAGGTCTTCTGATTTTTCTTGAACTACTTCTTTAGCTCTTTCTACAAAATCTGAAGTTTGTTCCTTCACATATTCTGTAGATTTTTCGATTGAAGATTTAGCAACTGACTCGGTCGCAAAAAATAATTTTTTTATAGAACTGAATATACCCATGATTGTAAAAATTTATTTTAATTTTAAATGATAGGGTAAAGTTATGAGAATATTTCTAATGAACTCATTTTCATACATAAAATCTTTGTTATTTATATGAAAATCAAAGAATAACTGTTTTAATGCATCTCTTCAGAACCCCTAATTAAAATAGACCATATAACAAAATTTGTCAAATTAGTAAAAATCCCATTTTTATAACGCAAACCACCTCAGATTCGACTAAAGAACCAATTATAGTTTTTATATTTGCACAAAATTTATAAAAATGAGATTAGCCGTAGTAGGAGTAACAGGATTGGTTGGTACCGTGATGAATGAGGTTTTAACCGAAATGAACATACACATAAGTGAATATATACCCGTAGCAAGTGAAAAATCTGTTGGTAAAAAGATTGATTTTAAGGGTGCCGAATACACGATTATAGGATTAAATGAAGCGGTAGAATTGGCACCTGATGTTGCAATTTTTTCTGCAGGTGGTAATGTATCACTAGAATGGGCTCCAAAATTTGCAGCTAAAGGAACTTTTGTTGTAGATAATTCATCAGCGTGGAGAATGGACCCCGATAAAATCTTATGCGTGCCAGAAATAAATGCTTCTTCACTTACCAATGAAACTAAAATTATTGCCAATCCAAATTGTTCTACTATTCAAATGGTAGTAGCTCTTGCACCATTGCACAAAAAATATGGGATTGAAAGACTCGTTATTTCTACCTATCAAAGCTTTACAGGCACGGGTGCTAAAGCAGTTGCTCAATATGAAGCCGAACGCGATGGTGTCATTCTTGAAAAAGAGCAAATGGCATATCATTACCAAATTTTTGAAAATTGTATTCCTCAATGTGATGTATTCCTTGACAACGGGTACACCAAAGAAGAAATGAAATTAGTTAATGAGACAAAAAAAATCTTAAATGACCAAACGATCAATATTACAGCTACCGCAGTAAGAGTACCTGTCAATGGAGGTCATTCAGAGTCTATAAATATAGAATTCAAATCACCATTTGAATTGGATGAAGTAGTAGCTCTACTGAGTAATACAGAAGGTGTGGTAGTAAAAAACAACATAGCGGAGTTTGAATACCCTATGCCTTTATATGCTAAAAATAAAAATGAGGTATTTGTCGGTAGAATTAGAAGAGACGAGTCAAAAGCAAATGCATTAAACTTATGGGTCGTGGCTGACAATTTAAGAAAAGGCGCTGCTACAAATGCAGTGCAGATCGTACAATATCTAAAAGACAATCATCTGATTTAGTAATGATGATAGATTAAGTTTCAATTCTAAATTGTTGACAATAATCATATTTGGACATTCTGAAAATTTGTTTCAGAATTGATACTATCATGAAACATTATTAATTTTTCATTTCTAATCATCTCTGGACTAGCCACGGGAATAGATGAATGCCATACAGCGATATTTATCTCAAGAAGTATTTCTAAATGCGTAAAAATTTGCACCTTAATCTTTGATAGCTGATCATTTGTCAAACATATAATTGCACATATCAATTTCAAAATTCTCTTTGCTCTAGCTAACATACTTTTGTCTTGAAATTTATATGGTTCCATACAATTAGGATTATTATTTGTATTTGTGGAGCTATAAATTATTGATTTTTCTTTAATAACAAATAAAAATTTATGATGAATAAGAAGGCGATTTTACTAGTATGTTGTTTAAGTATTGTCCAAATTTCTCAGGCACAATTGGGTGGTCTTAAAAACAAACTAAAAGATAAGGTAGAAGAGAAAAAAACGGAGGTACAACAACAAGTTCCTTCTTCAAACGCAACATCCCAAGGAACAGGAAGTAGTGATTCTAGAGGTAGATCTCGAGGTGGTATCGAAGTCAAAGGTTTAACGGTTGATTTAGATTACAGCAGTCAACCATTTCTACCAGCGATTACATATTACGATCTTCTAAACAAAAGTAATGTGTACTTCAATCCTACTAATGGTCAGTTTTATTTTGATAGAATGGATGTTGCATTTTTACCTACTAAAAAGGCAAATGGTGATGCTATGAAATATGAATCATATAACAATACTCATCCTCCAATATGGATGGATCTTGTAAATAAAACTAGTGGTAAAACCATAGGAACACTTTACTACCATGCTAATGCAGCTTCGGCTCCATTTTCTACATTAGAACTCCACAATCGGTCAGGCTTCCCAATGTCTATCACTATAATTGAGGAAGGAAATTATGAGTGTAAATTTATGTTAGGGGGAAAACATTTTTACACTTTTCCTATATCGATCAGCAAATTATCTAATCCAGACCCATATGCTCCTGTTAAAAATTTAGTGTTCATGGATGGACCGTGGCGAGATGCAGCACGTATCGAGTATGGTACTGATGGAAATTTGATGTTTGGATTTTATAATACGCACAATACAACTAGTATAGTGAACGCAGCTCAATATGAAACAAAAAAACTAATGGAATCTACAGTCAAAGTTAAAAAAGGTGGTGCAGTAGTGGCTGTATCTGCGGTTGACATACCTGGCAAAAAAATCGAAGCCAGACCTTTCACTAGTTTTAATGGCAAATGGAACCTTGAAGATTTTCCTCTATTCAAAATGCCATTAGATGGAAATAAAAAGAACTTTAACAAATCAAATTTAGTAGATGGATCATATGAAGTAGAGCTCACTGTAAAGGACCTTGAGAAAAGTACCTTTGAAACCAAAAACTATACCTTTATTGTGAGTGGTGGTGAAATATTGCCTTCAAAACAAGCAGATAGAAAAACAAATACAGATCCGACAACAATATTAGAACAAGGTCGAAAATATGCCTATTTGACAAAGAAATAATACGAAAACTTATTATAAAATGGTCCAAACTATTTAATAATTTTAGTTTGGTTAATACAGAAATGATATCATACCGAGATCAAACCATGTATACAGAGAGATAGATTCAAAATAGTACAATTTGAGTGAGCGATAATTGGACGATATTCAAAGCATAATCGGTATAGATTGAAAATAGTGCAATTTGAGCGAGCGAAGATTAGACTATATTGAACTCATCGTCGGCATAAGTTGATTGATCTATTCCAAATTCAAACCAATTGTATTGATAATTCTCATTTCACAAAATAATAATCGATACAATTGGTACATAACTACAGAAAACTTAATTAAAAGCCTGAGTCTATTTCTTTGAATAACAAATACAAGGTCAAAAGAAAAATTTGATTTTGTATTTTTATTTTAGATTATTACTGAAGAGTAGCATTTTATTTGAGAAAATTCATAACGCATAATGTTGAATCCAAGACAATTACCTAGTGCTCAGTAAAAATAAAGACTTTAATTATATTGGTAGTAATTAGAATCACACCTTCAAAAGACATTACCTTACAAATAGGATATATAAATCTGTCAGCTTTAATGAAAGTTAATGAAACTAGTTGCGATTATTTATTGATAAAGTATTTTTTGCATATTTATTCATGAAGTAATGATTTAACCCAGATTACGCATTAGAAATTAACTGCAAGGAAATTATGCTTCATATTAGTTTCAGTACTCAATTTTCCGTCCTCTATGAATTATGAACGATAAGAATAGAAATAGCTGAAATCCAGTTGGTTCCAGTTCGCAACTAAATTGATATTTCGGATATCAATTTTTAACGTTGCTCATGTGCTTCACTACTATTTTGCCTAATTTCCTTTCGAATAAAGTCCAATGCGTATTCTGGGTTTAAAGTTTCTATTGATATTTATAAAAACAATTATCAAAAGATGCAATACACTAATAAAGACTCAACACAAAGCAAAGTAAAACTTTAAAGCATCATTAAATTTCTTCTTCCAACATAAATTACTATTGATTAATCAATCGTTATAGATATAAGATTGAAATCATAATTGGATATATGAGTAAAAGAAAAAACACTATTTTTATTTAAAAAAACATGTTAGAAGTAATAACATATGATATAAGTATTACATTTGCGCACATTTTCTAAATGAGAATCATTCGTTACTATTGTATTACTTATGATTTACATGAAATATAAAGTCAAAAATATGGTTTTATATAGAAGAAAATAGCGAATTATTAATATAATTAAACAAAGAAATGAAGACAAAGGTAGTCCTTTGGGGAGAAAACGGTGCTAATGAAAAAATTCTGATCGGTATAGAATTACTTGAAAAAGATAATAAAATACTGATTCATACGATACCACAACGAGTAGCAACAGAAGAATTGTACCAAAACATGGTCAACAAATGGCGAGAAAGCCAAGATATAAATTGGCCAGAAGAAAAGGAAACCATCGAAAGGCCCTTGAGTATTTCTGACAATCTTCTACCTGATGATATAAAAGTAGAAAGAACAGATGTGATCAACAGGGCGCAAGCAGAATGGCATTTTGTAGTTTTATCCACAAAACTTTACGAACTGTATAAAGAAGAAGTTGATGAACTAAAAGCAAAAGTTGATAAACTCGAAGAATATAGTGAAGCTCAATGGCAAGAAATTGTTGAGTTTTGGAATAAAGTATCAGGGCATTTGAAAGAACACACCTTATTCAAAGACCACGGTGCTACATTAAAAGAGCGAACAAATATTTTGTTTGACAAGCTTAAAGAGCACAAAAAAAGCTACTATAAACAAGCTGATCAAAAAAGTAAGGAAATCGCAGATGACCTTATGGACGCTATCAAAAAAGTAAGTAGCAAAATTTCTGAGGGCCTTAGTAAAGGTCCCCTTTTCGATGAATTAAAGGAAATTCAGAAAAAGTACTATGATGCTCCAATGAATAAAAAAGATAAAAATTCTGTATGGGATGAAATCAATGTCGCTTTTAAAGAGCTAAAAGAAAATAAATCTGGAAACAGACCTGAAAAAGAACATAGAAATTCAGAAGAAAATCATATCCTTTCTAGGATCACCGGATTGACTGATGCTATCAAAAGGATGCAGAAATCTGTTGATTATGATCAAAAAGAAATAGAATTCCAAAGCAAAAGAATTCACTTGTCTGAAGGTAAGCTCGAACTTCAATTGAGAGAAGCTAAAATGAAGATGGTAGAAACCAGTCTTTTTTCGAAAAAAGAAAAACTGGATGATATGCTTAAAACGAAGGCAAGTCTTGAAGAAAAACTAAAAACTTTTGAGAGCAAAAAGCTTAAGAAAGAAGCTGAACAAAAAGTAAAAGAAAAAATAGCTGTTGATATAGAGGCGCAAAAAGAGAAATTTGACGATCAAAGTGAAAAATTAGAGCACGCAGCAGCAGAAATATCAAAGTCTAAGGGTAAAAAGATAAAAACTGCGATTGGCGACATCGTATCGGACGTAAAAGATATCGCTGAAGATATGGTGCAATCAGCAAAGGCAGTGATGGAAGTGGCAGAACAAAAGATAGAGGAATATGCCGAAGTGCTCGAAAATAAAGCTGATGAGGTGGAAGATAAAGCTGAAATCATCAAAGAAAAATTGGAAGATCGAGCAGAAATAATAAAAGAAGATCTTGAAAATAAAGCAGAAAGTGTTTCTGAAAATCTTGAAAATACATTCGAAAAGGTGGAAGACAAGATTGAAGATTTTGTGGAATCGTTTGTCGAAAAAGCCAAAGAAGTGATCGAAGACATTAAGGGAAGTTTTGACAAAAGTGATGCTCCTGTCGACAGTGATTTAGTACAAGACGATCTTCCAAAAGAAGATGAAGAAGGTGAAATAAAGGAAGAAAAAGCATAATCATTTTGATTTTGTATTAATGTTACTATTTAGGCAATTACGACTTTGACAGAAAATTTTCATATTTTCTTTGTAAAACAAAACTCCTAAATAGTAACATTTTAGTTATTTTTAAAATTCTTTACAACACAACTATCCAATGATTAGTAAACTAGAAGTTATTTACCAAAGGTATAAAGACCTTGAAGAAAAATTATCAGATCCTCAATTGTCTTCTGATATGAATGCCTTTAAAAAAGTAAATAAGGAGTACAAAGATTTACAACCCATAGCAAACGCTTACCTAGATTACAAAACTTTTACAGAAAATTTAGAGAATGCTAAACTAATGTCTAAGGACCCTGATCCTGAAATGAAGGAAATGGCTGAGTTAGAAATAGGTAGTTTAAATAAAGCCTTAGAAGATTTAAACGAGCATGTAAAAGTGCTTTTAATACCAAAGGATCCCGAAGATAGTAAAGATGTAGTATTTGAAATTAGGTCAGGTACAGGTGGTGATGAGGCAAGTATTTTTGCAGGTGACTTATATAAAATGTACACCAGATACTTTGAAACTCGTGGCTGGAAAACAGAAATCGTGGACATCAATGAAGGATCCATCGGTGGGTATAATAAAATAGTCTTGGAAGTATATGGAGAAGATGTATATGGATCTCTTAAGTTTGAATCCGGTGCGCATAGAGTACAAAGGGTACCCGAGACTGAAGCAAAAGGTCGTGTCCATACCTCAGCCGCAACAGTAGCTGTCCTTCCTAAATTCGAAGAAGAAGAAATTGATATCAGAAAAGAGGATTTGAAAGTAGATACCTTTAGATCAAGTGGTGCAGGAGGTCAAAATGTAAACAAAGTAGAAACAGGGGTAAGGTTTACACACTTACCTACAGGTGTTGTAGCAGAAAGTACTGAAGCGAGATCTCAACATAAGAACAGAGAAATTGCTTTAGCAAAATTGTATCAAAGGATTACAGACATTCAAAAAGAAAAAATTTACCAAGAACAAAAATCGCAAAGACGATCACTTGTAGGTACAGGTGACAGATCAGACAAGATCCGTACCTATAATTTTCCTCAAAATAGGATGACCGATCATAGAATAAATCTAACACTTTATAGCTTAGATAGGGTGATGAGTGGAGAAATACATGAGATTATTCAGTCTCTTCAAATGGCTGAAAATGCAGAAAAAATGAAAGGGGAAGACTTATAATTGACCCAATTAAATTTTCAACTTTGTTTTTACTTTATTTATAACATACTAATATTCTAATTGATATATAAATAATTATAAAATATATATCAAAACAAGTTTTTAAAAAATTTTCTATCAATAAATATTTATTACCTTAGCATACGAAAGAAAACATTCAGAAAAGCATGTATGAAATCATTTTAGCGTTTATTACTGCCTTTTGCCTAACTTTTATTGCTATACCCTCTATCATCCATATTGCAAAAAAGAAAAACTTGGTAGATGTACCTGACGACAGAAGAAGTCATGAGGAAATTACACCGTCCCTAGGTGGCATCGGCATTTTTGCTGGTATGATATTCTCAATACTTATGTGGACTCCTTTTGAATACTTTGGTGACCTACAATATATCTTATGTGCCTTTATTATTATTTTTTTAATTGGAGCAAAAGATGATATCGATCCATTAAGTCCAGGAAAGAAATTTTTAGGTGAATTATTAGCAGCTTCAATTTTAGTATTTAAAGCCAATATCCGGCTTACATCATTATATGGAATTCTTGGCATATACGATATACCAGAGTATGTGAGTATCGTTCTTTCGATATTTACCATCATCGTAATTATTAATGCATTCAACTTGATCGATGGCATAAATGGTTTGTCTGCAAGTATTGGTATTCTTATTTCTTTGGTACTTGGTTTTTGGTTTTTTCAAGTTGATCGATTAGAGATAGCTACAATTGCTGCGGCATTGGTAGGAGCCACATTGGCATTTTTAAGATTTAATATCACTCCAGCTCAGATATTCATGGGAGACACAGGGGCGTTACTAATTGGACTTGTTTCATCTATACTCGCAATTTTATTTATTGAATTGCACAAGAATATCCCACCCAATGACTATTATTTTCCATCAGCTCCTTCATTCGTAGTTGCAATCTTAATTTTGCCACTTTTTGACACTTTAAGAGTTTTTACCGTGAGAATCATAGATGGAAAATCCCCTTTTCACCCCGATAGGCGTCACATACATCATTTGCTAATTGATTTGGGTTTCTCACATATGAAAGCTACAGGAATTCTCGTTTTAGTAAATATAATTTTCATTTTTATAGCTGTACAGCTTCAAGGTTTTGGTAATTTAAACCTAATCATTGTGGTCATGGTACTTGCTTTAGTACTAAGTCAACTCTTGGCATATCTAGTTAAAAGGAAAAAGTCCGTACCACAAATCTAGGATATGGAAATTCTACCATTTAAATCATATTTCCCAATAACCAATAAGATTGAAAATGTTAGTGCATTTATTAATAACGTTAAGGACTTTTTCATTAAATTCTTGGAAGAAAAAATGTACCAAGAAAACCAAATTCCAAACTATTATGTGTACAAAATAAAAGTTAATGGACTAGAATCATATGGCTTAGTTACTACAACTCCCGCAGACCAAATTAATGCAAAATTTATCATACCCCATGAAGCAACCCTAGGAAATAAAAGGGATTTTCTTTTTGATACCATTTTAAATGAAAAGGTATTAACAAAACCTATTATGGTTTTTACCGATGAGACTAACCTTCATAACATGCTTTACGAAATAACAGTTAACATCGAGCCCATCATCCGAATGAATTTAGAAAGTGATGGAATTCATGAAGTATATAATGTTAGTGATGAATTAAAACAAAATAACCTAATAAAATTCTTCTCAAATATATCTCATTGTTTTGTAGCTGATGGCCATCACAGATTACATACCTTACTAAAAATTCAGAAAGAAATAAACCCAAACACCAAACTTCTACTAGCTATTTTTTCTAAAAATGACCTATTAGTACATGGTTATCATAGAGCAATTAAGAAAAACGTTGGAATAAACCCCACAGAAGTCATTAAGGTATTGCAAGGAAAAAGTGGTGTAGTAAAACTTTCTGAATTTAGATTACCAAACTCGTTTGATGAGATCGTAACCTTAACCAATGAAGGATGTTTTGCTTTTAAAATGGAATCAGATTCAGATAAAAATGTCTTAACCACAGAGATATTTGATAATCTTTTAACACAAAACTTGATTCCATTCGAACCATTTTTTACAAAAAAAATTGAAAATCTTGACATTACAGATTCACCATTTGAAATGATTTTCTTATTGTATCCTATTTCGACGGACATGGTAATACAAGAGACGCTATCTGGTAGAATGTTACCTGCAAAATCAACATGGTTTGAGCCAAAAATAAGGAGTGGCCTTATTGTAGGCAAGATATTTGAATAAAGTTTAGGAGCTGTAATCAAATAACATATACATTTTATTTTTTTTACATACCTTACCAACTTGATCCACCTCCTCCACCGAAGCCACCTCCTGAAAATCCACCTCCACCTCCACCGAAGCTACCTCCGCCTGAAGATTCTGGCATACTTGTAAAAGCACTCTGTACTTCTCTCATACCTCCTTCAAGGTCTCTAGCAAAACCGCCAGAATTAAACATATGTCCGTGCATATATGGACCAGATCCCACATACCATGTCGGTGGTTCTGTCATTAATCCATCAAATTTGTCTCCCCATTTTTTTGCATACCCAAACACCATCGCAAAAGGTAACGTTTTCTCAAAATACATTGGATCGTCATGAAGCAATCTTTCAATCCTAGGTTTATCAGCTGTTTTGACAAACTCCTTAAATCCGATTACTTCTTGGTAAAAATCCACACCTGCCTTAGTCTTTTTACGCATGTATATCGTAGCAATCAAACCAATTACTGATGTAATTATTACACCAACTATGAGTAAAATATTTTCCGTCGTTAGTCCGATGAAAAGGCCTAATACTAATTGTAAGACAGTAACTATTCCTGTTAAAATCTGCACATTATCTGATACTTGGTAATAAACGCCCAATTCTTTAATTCTACCTTTTAAACCTTCCTTAGCTGCGTTCATGTGGACGTAAAAGCTCTCTTTTAACGAACTTAGAAGTACCTTGTCACCCATGGCAAATAAGTTATTGAATAAATTATGTTCATACATATGGGCATCAGTCAAAGGACTCAATCGCTCTAATTCATAGTCATCTTTGCCCCATTTCACGGGTATATGCTTGATCCTTAGATGACCTTTATGAGCCCAAAATGGTATTAAACTTATTACGTCAATGTTGTCAACTTTTTCATCCACGATTGATCCTACCTCTGCTGGGTTAAGTCCATCTGGAGGCATAAATCTAGCTGCCACTACTGTATGATAGTCTTTTCCATATTTTTTCCATAAACTAAAAAATAAACCTCCAAAAAATACAGAATAAATAAATGCCAATACCATCCCTCCATACTTATCAACAAGCGATTCTTTGACAAATGCCAATGGTAATTTGACGGCTAATGTCACCCCTTCATTTGGTCCTAACTTTTGATGATTACCCCTTATGACTTCTCCTTCCAATTGAAGATAATTAATAGAATCTCTCGATTCATAACCGCCACTATACCCTTTTAAATCATCAGTTGATAGAGATAATTTCTGATCAAAAGCAACACTAAAGCTTACATTATCAATTCTAGTATCCCACTCATTTCCAGTAAGGTTCCAATAAAATTCTGTATAATCTTTGTGAAATAGGAAGGGGTTTTTGACTTGATAACTTATCTTATAAATCTGACCTCCAGTCAAATAAATATCCTTGTCACCAATTCTTATCGAAATATCATTCCCTTCATTAGACACTAAATTTTTGTGGTCCTCTACCTTGACGTTTGAAATTTTGGTCACTTTCTTTTTACCATCAACCATAAATTTATAAGGAATTCTTCTTATTATTCCCCTTCTTTCTTCTTCAAACTCAACTTTTATTGTTTCTTCCACATCTACATATCCATTACTATTGATTTTGACATCAATAAAAAAATCTTTAATATAATATCCCTGACTAAATGCGGACAAACACAGAAGTGAAAAAACAACAATATGTATACTTCTTAAAAACATGATGTTAACTTATTAGTAAGATTTTTAAAGAAAATATTATGAAACAAGTAAGGCAGTCAAATCGATTGACTAACCTTACTTGTTTATTTAAGATAGTTTATACTTAAAACTGAACCTTTGGAGCTACTCGCTCTTCAGCACTGTCCAATTCAAAAAACTCAGCTTTGTTGAAATTAAAAGATTGTGCAATAATGTTGGTAGGAAAACTCTCTACTTTCGTATTGTTGTCTCTCACGATTGCATTGTAATACCTTCTAGCATTCGCAACAGTCTCCTCGATATCGCTTAGTGATCTTTGCAATTCGATAAAACTCGTGTTAGCCTTAAGGTCAGGATAACTTTCTGCCAACGCAAAAACAGATTTTAGGGCACCTGCCAATCCCTGTTCTGCAGCTACTTGGCCACCAACATCCTTGCTCGAACTTGCAGACATTGCTGCATTACGTGCTTGGATAACTCTTTCTAAAGTACCACTTTCATGTGAAGCATAACCTTTTACAGTACTTACTAAATTTGGTATTAATTCATACCTTCTTTTGAGTTGCACATCGATACTACTCCAACTCTCTTCTACTTTGTTTCTTAAAGATACTAAGCTATTATAACTAAAAACAAGGTATAAAGCTATCAAACCTAAAACAATTGCACCAATTCCCATTTTTTTCTAAATTTTACTTTTAATTAAATTTGTGATTCAAAAATACAAAAAACATAAGATAAAACCATATTACTTATTTTAAAGTTTCGTAAAGAAGATAAATGATTAAATTTATAGATGAATGGTTGGGAAACGGCGATAAATGCTAGATTTTATAAAGAGTTTACAAAAAAGGAAATTACGAGGTTTCAAATTTAGGGAGTAATTCAAGCACCACAGAATTAGCATATCGCTCATTGATAACCCATATTTTAAATGCTGTAAAAGGGGAAGAAACCACAATCAAAATTATCAAATATCTTCGATATTGAAGTTTCCTAATATTTTACTTACTTTTGCATCAAAATTATTGATTTCTATGGGATTAAAATCAGCGTTTGTTAAGCCATTTGCCTCTTTTATTACAAAATCTGTTAAAAGCTCAAAGAAGACGGCTATAAAAGATCAAGAAAAGTTGATGTTGAGCCTTACTTTTAAAGCTAAAGACACTTTATTTGGCAAAGATCACAACTTTAGTAAAATTGAGTCCTATTCTGATTTTAAAAAACATATTCCCATTGCTGATTATGAAGACTTACGACCCTACATAGATCGAATTACTAAGGGTGAACCAAATATCCTTTGGCCAGCAAAACCTAAATATTTAGCAAAGACAAGTGGTACTACTTCAGGTATAAAATATATTCCCATAACGAAGGAAAGTATGCCAAATCATATCCAATCTACTATGATGGCTTTGATGAACTATATCAATCAGACAAACGATTCCTCAATTTTTGACGGTAAAATGATCTTCTTAAGTGGATCTCCCGAGTTGGAATCAAAGGGTGGAATTCCAACAGGTAGGCTTTCAGGCATTGTCAATCATGAAGTTCCCGCATGGATAAGGGGCAACCAATTACCTTCTTACGAAACAAATTGTATCGAAGAGTGGGAACATAAATTAGAAAAAGTCATTGACGAGACGGTCAAAGAAGATATGCGATTGATATCTGGGATACCACCATGGGTACAAATGTATTATGAGCGACTATTAGCAAGAACAGGTAAAAAGAATGTATTAGAAGTATTCCCAAATTTGTCGCTTTTTATTTATGGAGGTGTAAATTTCGAACCCTATCGAGCAAAATTAGAAGAGTTGGTAGGTGGAAAAATCAATAGCATAGAGCTCTATCCAGCTAGTGAGGGCTTCATTGCCTTTCAAGATGATCAAAAAGAAAAGGGCTTGTTGCTGAATACAAGGGCAGGAATATTTTACGAATTCATACCCAACTCAGAAGTTTTTAATGAAAATCCGACGCGGATTATGCTTAAAGACGTAGAACTTGGAGTTGATTATGCCATCATTATCAACAATAATGCTGGTTTGTGGGGTTACAACATCGGTGATTTGGTGCGTTTTGTATCTAAAGACCCATATAGAATTTTAGTGACAGGTAGGATAAAACACTTCATTTCTGCATTTGGTGAGCATGTGATTGGAAAAGAAGTAGAAGAAGCTATGCTCAATGTAATTGGTCAACATGGTGCCAGCATAGTAGAATTTACTGTGGCACCACAAGTCAATCCAATCAAAGGCGGCTTACCTTATCATGAGTGGTTTGTAGAATTTGCCATAGCCCCAAAAGATATGAAACAATTTGCATTTGACTTGGATCTAGCTATGGTTAATAAAAACATCTATTATGAAGATCTTATTTCTGGAGGAATATTAAGACCACTTGTAGTAACAGTGATGCAAAAAGATGCTTTTAGAAACTACATGAAAGATCAAGGCAAATTAGGTGGGCAAAATAAAGTACCGAGATTGAGTAATGATCGGAAGATTGCGGATGAGTTGGAGGGGTATGTGAGTAAAGGGTAGTAAGGAGTGAAGGAGCTCGGTGGAAAGCGTATGTTAAATTTAAAAAATATCTTTTAGATTGGCATTTGCATAATCAACTTGTTAATTTTGTAGGCTGAAAAAAGATTTGAAGATGCACTTGTATTGAGTTACCGAAATAAACTTCAATGCCTCTTCCGGTCAAAATGCAGACAAATAGGTGCCTCCCGTAATTGGGGATTTATTAATTTGGAACTTATTAGGATCGTATCGCGTTAAATAATATTAGAAAAATTTTAGTCAAAGTATGAAATACATATTACAAATAGATATTGATAAAAATAAAAAATCCTTTGTAGAAGAATTTTTTAAATCAATATCTTTTATTAAAAATGTAAGGATTATCGATAGTAATGAAATTACTAATCCCGATATTTTAAAAAGTATAGAAGATTATGAGAAAGCCATATCAAAACCGACACCTTTTAATCTTGCTGAACTAAAAGCAATGATTGATGTTTGAGCTTCATTTTACACCAAAAGCATGGCAAGACTTAGGATGGTGGATGAAAAATGATATAAAGAATGTTAAGAAAATCTACAGTTTACTAGAAAACACCAGCAAAATGCCTTTTGAAGGACTTGGACAACCTGAACAACCTAAAACTAATTATTCAGGATATTGGTCCCGTAGAATTAATCTCGAACATAGGCTTATTTACAAAGTTACAGACAACCGAATTGTTGTCATTTCACTTTACGGACATTATCAATAAAAGATTTCGGCCATAGAGGAGTTATAAAAGCTCCAAGCCTACTGTTTGCAGTTTATGTCAGTAAAGCAACTTCAATCATGCATTGGTTTTACTGCCAATTTATTTAATCATTACTGAGGCCTCTGTTTTTTCTTAGCGATTTAGTGCCATCTTTTATTAGTGTCTTATTATGTGTTTGATAGTTTTAAAAATAGCCTATCTGATTAGCTTTTTTAGTACAAATTGGCTAAGCAGATAGGCTAATATTTGATTTAAGTTAAAAACTTAAATCAGCAGTTTTTGGTTGGTTTTGGGGTCAAAGTCGAGTAGGCAAAGCCATTTCAGACTAAGCCTCTCACAGAACCGTGCTTGAAAGTCTCCCCTCACACGGCTCTTGACATACAAATCTCCTTAATGTTTTAGCACCCAATGGTAA